>CAWIUD010000041.1:0-38324 GCA_963839185.1 uncultured Alphaproteobacteria bacterium
CCACCGAACGCTTTGGATTTGTGACCTTCGATCATCGAAGCGACGATCGCCTGACCAGACCCAAGGAAGAGACGGTCGATTATCGGCGGCGGATGAACGGGTAGGCGCTTCTCGGTCATGCCCTGGGCGACTACCGAGGCCGCAACGCCGCCCCGGACCATAGGAGAGAGAGATGAACCCGTTTGGCGTACATGCCATGGTTCTGGTCAGCGATTGGGATGAAGCTGGGGCCGAGAAGGCGATCCGGTCGGCGGCCGCGATCGGCTACGACATGATCGAGGTGCCGCTCTTCGATCCGGAGTTGGTCGATCTCAAGCGCACTCGAGACCTGCTGCAGCAGCACCGATTAAGTCCGTCTGTCAGCTTGGGCCTGACCGCTGAGACAGACATATCGAGCCCCGAGCGAGCCGTTTCGAACGCGGGTATCGCTCAACTTAACAAGATCGTGGACGCGACAGCCTTCATTGGCGGAAGCACAGTTGCCGGCGTCATCGGCTCTGCGTGGCAGAAGTACCTCGCCCCCACCACCGATGCGGGCTACAAAAATGCGGTCTCCGGAATGCGCGAGGTGGCGCAGCATGCGCGCGCAAAGGGAGTAACCCTCGCGGTCGAGGTCGTGAACCGCTTTGAGTCGAACCTCCTTAACACGGCCGCGCAGGCGATCCGCTTCGTCGACGCGGTTGGCGAGGACAATGTGGGCATCCACCTCGACACGTTTCACATGCATATCGAGGAACCGGACGCTGCGGCGGCGATCCGCGCGTGCGAATCTCGTCTGCGATACTTCCACGTCAACGAAAATCACCGGGGCTACCTCGACGCGGGAAGCATCGCCTTTTCTCCCGTATTTCGTGCGCTTGTCGTGGCAAAGTACGCTGGCGCCATTTCGTTCGAGGCCTTCTCGTCCTCCACTTGCAACTCCGTGGTCGCCGGCAAAGCGGCGATCTGGCGCAGCGTGTACGAGGATGGCGAAGACGTGGCGCGCCGTGCCTTGGATTACCTTAAATCGGGCATGGCGAGCGCCCGGCGTGCAATAGACATGGCGGGCGCCGCCTAGGTCGCGAGAGGTCAGTTTCGCCCATGCACTCACCGTCCGCCGACGGCAAAGTTCGAGGCCGCTCGCCATGATCGAGCCCGCGATTAATGGCTCGCTGGCGGCGATGTCGGACTTCACGATCCGAGGTTGGTCGAACTCGCGGAGCAAGGTTCCTGAAGTCTCTTGATGGAAGCCGCTGTCGAGGGCAGTTCTAAACGACAACGAGGCGGACAGGATTAGAACTTGTTTCAGCGGAAATCGCCGTCCATCCGCGACGTCGCTGTGCGAGCTCAGGTCTCGATCGCCACGGTATCAAACGTGCTTTCCGGACGACGGAACGTCGCAGCCGATCTCACCGAACGTGTGCGTTCGGCGATCGACAGCCTAGGCTACGTTGCCGATCTCTCCGCGCGCCGGATGCGATCGAATCCGTCGACGATCGCCGGCGTGCTGGTTCCGGATCTCGCAAACCCGTTCTTCGCTTTGTTCGTAGCGGCGCTCGAGAAGGCGGCCCTCCGAAGCGGTTTTGATCTCCTCGTCGTCAGCAGCGGGGAGGATCCGGTGCTTGAGGAATTGCGGGTCAAGGCGCTCGTGGGGTGGCGTCCAATTGGAATCATCGCCGTTCCATGCGACGCCGTCTTTGGCGCCCGGCTCCATGTGATCGGATCGTCAGTTCCCCTCGTCGTCGTCGATCGTATTCCCAAGGATCCGCCGCCGGACACTGTCGCCGTCGATAACAGCAAGGCAGCATTTGACGGGGCGATGATGCTGTTCCGGAAGGGACACCGGTCCATTCTGGTCGTTGCTTCGGATCTGCGGATAACCAATATCAGCGAGCGCTACGCCGGTATCAGGCGGCGGCGAAAACCTTCGGGTCGGGGGTTGAGACATCAGTGCTGGAGGTTGGGTCGAGGTCGGATGACATGCGGCCAATTATTTCTGGTTGGATAAATCGAATGACCAATACGACCGCCATTTTCTCGCTGACAAACCTCGCGACTTACGGATCCTTCAGCGTCCTCAAGGAGAGAGGGATTTTAATTCCGGATGAGATGGCGTTGCTGGGTTTCGACGACTACGACTGGATGACCGTCACCAGCCCCGCGATCTCGACTGTCCGCCAGCCGATCTCCGAGATGGCTGAACATTCCTGGGTTGCGCTGATGGCTCGCCTCAGAAACCCGTCGTTGCCGCCTCGCGCTGTGCGCCTTTCGTGTGAATCCATACTCCGCGGGTCGACGGGTTGAGAGCGCGCAAAAATCAATCCGCGAACACCATGTCGTGCGAACTCAGGGCTCGTCGCGACCTCTCGTCCAATTCCGTGCTGCTCGGGGTCGAGAAAGATCGGCAAGCCGGTCGGGGGGGGCATGACGCCTATTCTCGCGAGCGCCTATAACGCTTTTCACCAAAACTGGAGGCATGAATGAAGTTCGGCATTTATTACTCGTACTGGGAACAGGAGTGGAGCGCCGACTGCCTGAAATACGTCGAGAAAGTTGCGAGGCTCGGTTTCGACGTCATCGAAATCGCCGCTCATCACCTGAACAGCTATAGCCCGGCGCATATCGACGACGTCGGCCGCGCGGCGCGAGACAACGGGATCACAATCACCGCCGGGCTCGGTCCGTCCGCCCGGAAGAACTTGTCTTCCGCCGATCCGGCGATCAGAAAAGCGGGGCGAGCCTTCTTCGAAGAGACGCTGATCAATCTCGCCAAGCTCGATATTCACGTGATCGGCGGCGCCCTCCATTCCTACTGGCCGATCGACTATTCCAAGCCGGTCGACAAAGCGGCGGACCGGGCGCGAGGCCTGGAGGGCGTTTACAGCCTCGCCGATTTCGCAGCAGATCACGGCGTCACCCTCTGTCTGGAAGTGCTCAACCGGTTTGAGAACCATGTCCTGAACACCGCCGAGGAGGGGGTGGCCTTCGTTCGCGAGGTCGGCAAGCCCAACGTCAAGGTTATGCTCGATACGTTCCATATGAACATCGAGGAGGATAGCTTCAGCAAAGCGATTCGCACCGCCGGCTCCTCGCTCGGCCATTTCCATACCGGCGAGAACAATCGCCGCGTTCCGGGCAAAGGCCGGCTGCCCTGGCACGAAATCGGGACGGCGCTGCGCGAGATCGGTTACGGCGGCGCGGTGGTCATGGAGCCCTTTGTCAAGATGGGCGGCGGGGTCGGCAACGACATCAAGGTTTGGCGCGATCTGAGCGACAACGCCGACGAAGCCAAGATGGACGAAGCCGCGCGACAAGCTTTGGCGTTTTCACGCTACGTGCTTGGCTGAAGCTCTCGGGGCGACAGCAGTCGCAGAATTCGTAAGCAGACCGACCTGGCCAGGATGCGGATATGTCGAAGGCAACGGCATGGAGCGGTTCGCCGCCAAACGCAGGTTGGCTTAGCACCTGAAATGTCAAACGCAATTTGCTTTGAGGTTGATCCGGCGGTCGCTTGGCGCTCGATTTCGGAAAAAATAACATTTTGTTGCCAATCGAGCCGGATTATTCTATAATTCAGAACGAAGCGCTGTCGCCAAGGGGGCGCCAGTTCGCGGAAAAGGTTAATTAACAAAATGATAACGTTGAGGAGCGATTTGTCGCGCAAGAGGTCATCCGGACGCTCCTAAACGCCCGGGATCGCTCAATGCCGCAATGGGTGCCCCCTTGCCAGGAGTTGGCATGGATTTGGGGTCGGCGCCGCATCTGTTTGGGCTCGGCGCCATGGCGGCTTGGCGTTGGCTTGTCGAAAGATGGGCGTTTTTCCGCGCCGATGCCGATCGCGCCTTGCTCCTGGCAAAAGCAGAAGAGGCCAATAGGGCTTCGAAACCGAGGGTAGGGAGTTCAAGCACTCTCCGGGTGCGCCAGCGGCTTCTGTCATCGCGACGGCGCCCATTGCGCCGGGACTGAAGGGCTGGCGGCGTCTTGCGCGCGCCTCGCCTCGATCTTCCCCATCGTCGCGCGCAGAACCTCGGTTACGCCGCGCTTGGTCGCTGTCGAAAGCGCTAAAGGCCCGGCGCGCTTCTCGCCTTCGCCCAAGGGCGGCCCGAAGCTGCGCATCGCCCGCTTCAGGCGCTCGGTCTGCTTGTTCAGCATTTCCTCATCGACCGCGTCGACCTTCGACATCGCGACGATTTCGGCCTTGCCGTCGAGCCCTTCGCCGTAAGCGGCGAGCTCGCGCCGGACCGTGCGGTAGTCGGCGCCGGCGTTCGCGCCGGTCGCATCGACAAGATGCACCAGCGCCCCGCAGCGCTCGACATGGCCGAGGAAGCGATCGCCGAGCCCATGGCCCTCGTGCGCGCCCTCGATCAGGCCGGGAATGTCGGCGAGCACGAACTCGCGCCCGTCAATGCGGACGACGCCGAGACCCGGATGAAGCGTGGTGAACGGATAGTCGGCGATCTTCGGCTTGGCCGCCGACACCGCGGCGAGAAAGGTCGATTTCCCGGCGTTGGGCAGGCCGATCAGCCCGGCATCGGCGATCAGCTTCAGCCGCAGGATCAGCGTTCGCTCAATTCCCTCCTGCCCGGGATTGGCCCGGCGAGGCGCGCGGTTGGTCGAGGTCGTGAAGTGGGCGTTGCCGAAGCCGCCGTTGCCGCCCTTGGCGACGACGACGCGCTCCCCTTCGCGCGTCAGGTCGGCGAGCATCGCGCCGCTTTCCTCGTCGAACACCTGGGTTCCGACCGGCGCCTTCAACACCGCATCGGCCCCGCGTCCCCCGGCCCGATTCTTGCCCATGCCATGCACGCCGGTCTTGGCCTTGAAATGCTGCTGGTAGCGGAAGTCGATGAGCGTGTTGAGACCCGCGGCGCATTCGACGACGACGTCGCCGCCCCGTCCGCCATCGCCGCCATCAGGGCCGCCGAACTCGATGAATTTCTCCCGCCGGAACGAGACCGAGCCCGCGCCCCCGTTCCCGGAGCGGACGTAGACGCGCGCCTGGTCGAGAAATTTCATCGCCGCGAGCCCATCACGACGCCCGCGCCAGGCTGGCCGGCGCCCCACGGCGAAGCGCGTTTCCGTCGGCCCAAGCCGCGCGGCTGAGCCGGAAACTGTAGCACTCGACCATGCCGCCGCGGGCCGGCGCGCCCTGCAGCCCGACGCCAGCGAGCGTGAACCCGCACTTTTCGAGCACGCAGCGCGACGCCTTGTTCTCCACCCTCACGCTCGCCATGATCTCGACCGCCGACGTGAGCCCGAAACCGGCGTCGACGATCATCCGAGCGGCTTCCGTGGCCAGGCCCTTGCCCCAGGCGTCCGGCGCAAGAACATAGCCGAGCGCCAGGCGGTCAGCTCCCCGGGTTTCGAGACTGATCGAGCCGATCGCATCGCGCCTACCCTTGATCGGCGTCATCGCCAGCGTGAGGTTTCGTCCGGACGCGTTGGCTTGGCGCGCGGCGTAAATGAACCGCTCGGCGGAGCCCGGCGGATACGGATGGGGGATCCGGGCGGTGTAACGGGCGACCTCCCACTTGCCGCAGAACCGGGCGATCGCCTGGGCGTCCGGAATGCGCGGCCAGCGCAGCCAAAGTCGGGGCGTTTCCAGCTGGAACACATCGTCTCTTGCCAGATCGGGGAACATGATGACTTCCGGTCAGCGGCCCTGAAAAAAGGGCCGAAACGACGAAGGAGATGCGGCGACCGCATCCCCTTCGTAAGCTTTGGCTTACCGGACGTATGAGCAGGCTCTTGGCCTAAAATCTCATCTCGAAGCTTTGATTTCGAGAACGTCCGCGGGGCTTGTCGCCGAAGCGGGGTTCTCGTCTTGCCCCCCGCTTATTCTGCCGCGCTGAGCGCGCGCACCGTTACATATTGTCGTCCGTCGCCTTTGCACTCGAAGGCCACTTCGCCGGCCGTGGTGGCGAACAGAGTATGGTCTGTCCCCATGCCGACATTGTGACCGGCGTGAAACTTGGTGCCACGCTGGCGTACAAGAATCATGCCGCTGACGACGCGCTCGCCGCCGAACTTTTTGACGCCGAGACGCCTGCCTTGCAAATCACGGCCGTTGCGCGACGAGCCGCCTGCCTTTTTGTGGGCCACAGTCCTTGCTCCGAAACTTTAAGACGCCGCCCTCACGGCGCGGCGAATTTGATCCATCCCTATTACATTCGAGCGGGCGAGGGAATCCTTCGTCCGTTCGGTCGCGCTACCCCTCGGCGGCGGCCGGAGGAGGCGGCGCCGCGCCGGTCACGATATCGGTCACCTTGACGATCGTCAGATCCTGCCGGTGCCCGCGCTTGCGCTTCGAATTCTTGCGGCGCCGCTTCTTGAATGCGATCACCTTGGCGCCGCGGGTCTGCTCGATGATCTCGCCGACGACGCTCGCCCCGGCCACGCGCGGGGCGCCGACATGATTGGCCGCGCCGTCGAACAGCGCCAGCACCTCGTCGAATACAACTCGCGCGCCGGCTTCGCCCGGCAGCGCCATGACCGTAATCTTCTTTTCGGCGGCGACCGTATATTGCTTGCCGCCGGTCTTGATGACTGCGAACATCGTTTTCTTTCCGTGTTCCGCCCGGCTCGTTACGCGAGGAATTCGCGCAGGCCGGCTTCTTGACAGTTGTGATCCAAATCGCGGCTCTTGCGGAACCGCGGGCTTACCGCTCGGATTTGAGGGCACCCAAAACCAAAAGCGCGGCTTTTTGGCCGCGCTCGAGCGAGGCAAAGCCTATAGGAGGGCCGCCCGCAGAAGTCAAACGCTTTCACCGCCAAGACGATGGTCGGCGAAACGCGGCTGGCGACGCCCGCGACGCGCCGCTAAACTCGCGCCGCGTCTGGATGGCGGACGCCGTCGCCAAAGCTGGAGCGCCGCTCAATGTTCGTCGACTGGCTTCTGGCGAGCTTCCATCACCTCGCGGTTTTTTCGCTCGCCGCGATCTTGGCGGCCGAAGTCGCTCTGACCGGCGCCGCCATCGACGACCGGACGGCGTTGAGGCTGGCGCGCATCGACGCGTGGTTCGGGATCATGGCGGCGATTGCGCTGGCGGCAGGGGTTTTGCGGGTCTTCTTCGGCGCGAAGGGCTACGAGTACTATCTTGTCAACATATTCTTCTGGGCCAAGATGGCTCTGTTCGCCGGGGTCGGACTGCTGTCGGTCATGCCGACCTATCTCTACATCGTCTGGCGCAGGAAGGTCCGCGCTGACGCTTTGTTCCGCCCGCCGGCCGACGAGATCGCCCAAGTGCGGCAGGCGCTCTATGTAGAGGCAGGCCTCTTCGCCCTGATCCCGCTCTGCGCCGCGGCAATGGCGCGCGGCTACGGGATGTGAGCCTCAATCGATCAGCTTGTAAGCAGGCAGGGTCAGGAATTCCTGGAAATCGTCGCTGAGCGACATGTCGGAAAAGAGCGCGATCGCCTCCTTGAAGCGGCCGCCCTCGAAAGCGGGCGCGCCGATCTCGCCGCGCACCCGCTCCATCTCGCCCGCGAGCGCATCCCGGAACAGGGCGGGCGTCGCCTCGCGGCCGTTGTCGAGCTTCGCCCGCAAGTGCAGCCATTGCCACACCTGGGCGCGGGAGATTTCCGCTGTCGCCGCGTCCTCCATCAGATTGTAGATCGGCACCGCGCCCCGGCCGCGCAGCCAGGCCTCGATATATTGCACGCCGACGCGGAGGTTTTCGCGCAGACCCTCCTCGGTGCGCTTGCCCTCGTGGACGCGCAGGAGATCGGCGGCGGTGACGTGAACGTCGTCGCGCTTGACGGAAAGCTGATTCGGTTGAGGCATCAGCCGGTCGAACACCTCGCGGGCGACCGGCACGAGATCGGGATGCGCGACCCAGGTGCCGTCGTGGCCGGCGCCCGCCTCCCGCTCCTTGTCGGCGCGCACTTTGGCGAAGGCCGCCTCGTTGGCGCTGGCGTCGCCCTTGACCGGAATCTGCGCCGCCATTCCACCCATCGCAAAGGCGCCGCGGCGGTGGCAGGTCTTGATCAACAGCAGCGAATAGGCGTTGAGGAACGCCTTGTCCATCGTCATCACCGAGCGGTCGGGGGTGAGGAAGGCGCGGTTCGCGCGGAGCCGCTTGATGAAGGAAAAAATGTAATCCCAGCGCCCGCAATTGAGCCCGACGATATGCTCGCGCAGCTCATAGAGAATCTCGTCCATCTCAAACGCCGCCGGGAGCGTCTCGATCAGCACGGTCGCCTTGAACGAACCTTCCTTCACGCCGAGCTCGCGCTCTGCATGGGTGAACACCTCGTCCCATAGCCTCGCTTCGAGACGGCTCTCGAGCTTCGGAAGATAGAAGGCAGGCGTCGCGCCCTGAGAGATTTGCGTCTTGGCGCAATGGAAGACGTAAAGGCCGAAGTCGAACAGCGAGCCGGACATTTCCTGGCCATCGACTGCCACATGCCGTTCCGGGAGATGCCAGCCGCGCGGGCGCACCATCAGAACCGCTGGATCGCTCTTGAGCGCATAGGCCTTGCCTGTCGCCGGATCGGTGAAGTCGATCTTTCCGGCCCAGCGGTCCTTCAGATTGGCCTGGCCCTCGATCATGTTGGCGAACATCGGCGAGGAAGCATCCTCGAAGTCGGCCATGAAGACCTTGGCGCCCGAGTTCAGCGCGTTGACGATCATCTTGCGGTCGACGGGGCCGGTGATTTCGACCCGGCGGTCAAGGAGATCGGCGGGAATTGCCCCGACCTTCCATTCACCGTCGCGAATCGATTTCGTCTCCGGGAGGAAGTCCGGCAGCAGCCCGGCGTCAAACTCCTTTTGGCGCTCCCCGCGAAGCATCAAAAGTTCGAGCCGCCGTCGATTGAACCGGCGGTGCAACCCGGCGAGAAAAGCGAGCGCCTCGGAATTGAGGATTTCGGCTTGGCGGCCGCCCGGCTTGGCGTGAATATCGATGCCTGCGGGAGCCGAGTGCGCGGTCATGAGCTTCCTCCAGAAGGATGTTGGCGGCCTCTGAGGATTCCTCCTAGACCGTTTCGTCGCCTCTGGGGAAGCCCAAACCTGGCGCTGAGCAGCGGGTCCGGCGGTTTTGATCAAGCCGCCAGAGTCGCGCGCGCCCGGCGCCCGGCCGCGCGCGCGACGCCCGCCTTTTGGCGAACAGCCCTGACGGGTCGGCGTCGAGGGGCAGCGCCGTGGCGTCGTTGACGTCGGACCGCGTCAGACCGATGTCGCGCAGCTCATATTCCGACATGCGGGCGAGTTCGCCCATCGTCCGACGCGCAGCGCTGACCCGGGCCGGCCAAGTGAGAATGCGCCACAAGGCGTTGGCCGCTTGGGAGGCCCTGTCTGTGAATGAAGCAACCATGTTCGCCTCCTCTTTGAAGTGACGGCCCCCCGTCCGGCGCCAAGCGGCGCCGGGAGAGCCCGTCCAATCTCAGGATCGTGAACTTAATATAGTGCCGACCATTGATCGGTCCAACGAATGTTTGTAGGGTAACCGATCAAAATTTCGGATGGGTTCCATGCTCGACACCGACCAGCTTCGCTCCTTCCTCGCCATCGTCGATACCGGCTCTTTCACCAAGGCGGCTGAGCGCGTGCACAAGACCCAGTCGGCGGTCTCGATGCATATTCGCAGGCTTGAGGAGCAATTGGGCTGCGCGCTGTTCGTCAAGCATGGGCGCGGCGCGCGGCTCACCGTCGAGGGCGAAGGCTTGATCGAGTTCGCGAGGCGGATCATCCAGGTCGAGGCCGGGGCGCTCGCCGCCCTCTCGCGCAAGGGACTGCGGGGCGCGGTAAGGCTCGGAATTCCCGACGACTATGCCGAATTCGTTCCTCGCGGATATTCTCTCCCGCTTCAATCGCCGGCATCCTTTGGTCGAGGTCTCGGTCGTCTGTGAGGCCTCGCTCGACCTTGCGGCGCAGGTCTCCGCCGGCGCCCTTGAACTGGCGCTGGTCACCGACCACCCGAGCCTCCACGGCTTCGAGCTCCTGCGCGAGGAGCCTCTGGTCTGGGCCGCCGCTGAGCGGTTCCGGGTGGTGGACGGCGCGCCGATTCCGCTCGCGCTCGGCAGCAGCGTCTGCATCTGGCGCCGCGCCGCGGAGGATGCGCTGGCCGTCGCGCCTCGCGCGACTCGCGGGCTCTTCTTCTCCAAAAACTTCAGCGCCATCGGCACCGTCGTGCGGGCCGGCTGGCGGCGACGCCGTTGCCGGCCTCGATGGTTGGGGATGGCATGCGCGTTCTTGGGCGCAGTGAAGGACTGCCCGATTTGGCGCTGACGCGGATGGGTCTCATCCATGCTCCCGGAATCCCGACCGAGGAGGCCTCGGCTCTCGCTGAGGCGATCCGCGGCGCAGTCGGCGTTCCGGCGCGTCAGGCCGCCTGAGCCGGCGCGCGGCTGAGTTGGCCTCGGGCAAGGTTAAATTTTAGGGTTAAGTCCCCATTAAGTCGAGCGTGACAGGTTTTCCCTGGTTTGCAGGCGCGCGAGCGGGGTCGCTCCAGCGTCGAACGGAGGGATTATTGTCATGGCGAAGTTGCGGCCCCTCGCGATTGCCGCTGCGGCCCTCGCTTCGTTGGGGTGGGCGAACGCCGCGGACCTGCCTCCGGCCCCGACGCTGCCAGCGTCGCCGCCCCCCGCCGCCGAGTTCAGCGGCTGGTATTTGCGCGGCGACGTCGGGCTCGGGGTCAGCTCGGCCGCCCCTCAGCTTCAAGACACGCCCGATCCGATCGCGAACGGCGTAGCGAGCGGCTTTCTTTCCACCGCCGCGGTCCAGAACTTCAACAACACGACGCTGTCGCCATTCGGCATGATCGATGTCGGCGCCGGCTACCAGTTCAACGACTGGTTCCGCATGGACGGAACGTTCGAATACCGCGGCGGCGCCGGCCTCCAGTCGCTCTACACGCTGACCGATCCCGCGTCCCCGACCTTCGGCGGACCGCTGCAATCTGCCGACTTCTTCCGCGGCGACGTGGCGTCGTTCATCGGTCTCATCAACGGCTACGTGAATGTCGGGACCTGGTACGGGATATCGCCCTTCGTCGGCGCGGGGGTCGGTCTCGCCGACAACCATGTGTCCGGCCTCACTGATCAGGGCTTCGGCTACGCGGACTTCACTTCGCTCGGTTCGACGGGCGGCTATTTCTCTGACGGCTCGAGAACCAGCTTCGCTTGGGCGCTGATGGCCGGGCTCGACTTCAACATCACCCCGAATCTGAAGCTTGAGCTCGGCTACCGCTACCTCAATTACGGTTCGATCACGACCGGGGCGTCCAACTGTCTTGCGGGCGACAACGGCGGTGTCTTCTCGGTCAGCAGCTGCAGCGGCGGCGTTGCGAATCATATCTCCTCGCACAACACGCTGGCTTCAAACGACTTCCGCCTCGGCCTGATCTACATGATCGGCGAGGCGCCGTCGGCCGCCGCGCCGATCGTCACCCGCTACTAACCCGGGCCCGCTCAGTGAACTTGGTTCTTACGCCAACCGGTCCCAGCGGACGTTAAACGGTCGTGGGGGACGGCCCCCGGACGCATCGGAGCCGGCGGCGCGTTCAGAGCCATCCGACGAACAGGAGGATCACGGCCGCTGCGAGGCAGACCATCGTGAGGATATCGGCTGTCAGTAGCGTGATGTTCTTCCACCACAGGATGCGCGACAGAGTCGCACAGAGCATGGGAAGGGCCTCGAGCTCCGCCTCGGTGTCGGCGATGAAGTCGAAATCCTCCGGATCCGGATTGCGCCAGAGTGGGAAGCGCTTCCGCCCGGCGCGGGGATATCGCGGATAAACCGAAATCAGCAAATTCAGATAAATGATCAAGAACGGCGCCAGGATGACCGGGGCGCTCAGATACCAAGGATAATGTTCTCGGTATTGGAGAACCGTTCCCATCATGATCGCCACGAATAGGGTCGCGATGAGCGCCTTGATGTCGCTAAGACGCATTGAGTCGCCATAGCCGGCGATGAGATTGCGCAACTGGGCGTCTTGGTCTTTGGCCATCAAACGTTCCGAGTCGCCCGAGGCTCGCCCAGCATCAGGTGAGCGACACGTACAGAAGCAGAACCATGGTCAGGAGCACGCAAACGATCGACAGCAAGAAGCCGATACGAATATACTGGGTCTTCCACCAAAGAATGCCACAGAGCACTGCGCAAGTCAGCTTCAGCTGTTCGATGTCGTCGACACTCTCGGCGACGTAGTCGAAGTCTGCAGCCGTCAGATTGCGCGCCACGCGGAAGTTCTTGGCGCCGCGCTTGGGATAGCGCGGGAAGAGCACCATGAACATAAAGAGGTAGACGACCAGGAAAGGCAGCAGCACCAGTTGGACCGAGAGGTAACTGGGAAAGGAGGTGTAGTTCCAGAGGACCGAACCCATCATGAACGCAACGAACAGGAACGCGATGTTCGCCTTGAAATCGCTCGCTCGGATCGCGTCGGTGTATCCGGCGATCAGACCGCGATAAGGTTGGGTTGGATTGGAAAGGATTTTGTTCATCTGACTAGCGGTCGCTCCCACTCAGCCAACCCAGATGACAGCCACGTGCACGCTGCCCCGAAAGCAAGTCTGTGGCAAGACTGAAATGTCGTTGCGACCCCGCCGTGGCCAAGCGATTTTGACCATGAGCCGAGGCCGTCGGCGGTTGCCTTCCGGGGCCGCCGGGCCTATGTCGTCCCGCGCTTGTCTTCCCGAAGTCCGCCCGCCGCTTTAGGCCGGGCGCTTTCGAGGTCGATGGAAGCGCTCGAGGCTGCCGAAGAGTTTCATGACCGACGCGACTGCGGCGAGGGGCGGGCTTATTGCGTCCGCCTGGGCCAACCCGATCCTGCTCCTGGTGCTCACGACCCTGATCTGGGCCGCCCATGCGATCGTGGGCCGGCTGGCCGTCGGCCAGATCGGGCCGATGACTTTGACGTGCATGCGTTGGGGCGTGGCCCTCGTCCCCGTGCTCGCCGTGGCGCGCCCATCGTTGCGGCGGGACTGGCCGGCGCTGCGCGCCCATTGGGTCTATGTGGCGGCGATGGGCGCGTGCGGCTATACGGCCTTCAACGCGCTTTTCTACGCTGCCGCGCATCGCACCAGCGCGCTCAATCTGTCGATCATCCAGGGCGCGATCCCGGCCCTGGTGTTCATCGGCGCTCGCGTCGCGCTCGGCGCCCGGTTCAGCGCGCTCCAGGCGCTTGGCGCGCTGACGACGATGGTCGGCGTCATCACGATCGCCGCGCAGGGCGACCCGGCCAAGCTCGCCGCGCTCGCCTTCAACTCGGGCGACGTGATGATGGTGGTCGCTGCCGTCCTCTATGCGGGCTTTACGATCGGGCTGCGCGAACGGCCGCCCGTCTCCGGCATGAGCCTGCTCGCCGGGATGGCCCTCGCGGCGTTTGTCACATCCGTGCCCTTGATGGGGTGGGAAATCGCCGCCGGCGGGTTCGTGTGGCCGACGGCTTTGGGGCTTGCGGTCCTGGTCTTCGCCGCGCTCGGTCCCGCCTTTTCCGCGCAGATCCTTTATATGCGCGGGGTTGAAATCATTGGACCGGGGAGGGCGGGGGTTTTCATCAATCTCGTCCCGGTGTTCGGGGCGATCATGGCGGTCGCCCTTTTGGGCGAGCCGTTTTCCGCCTATCACATCGTCGCGCTGGCGCTGGTGGTCGGCGGAATTGCGATTGCGCAAAAAGGTTCAGGCGCGCCTGCGCGCTGAGAGACACCAAACTGTGAGGAGACCGATATGGGCGCTTGGATTGAACTGAAGCCGGAAGGGGCGGGACCGCTTCGGGCCTGGCGGGCCGACCCCGCGGGACGCCCGCGCGGCGGGGTGGTGGTTCTGCAGGAGATATTCGGCGTCAACGCCCATATCCGGGAGGTGACCGACAAATTCGCCTCCGAGGGCTATCTGGCGGTCGCCCCGGCGATCTTCGAACGCGTCGAGAAGGGATTCGACGTCGGCTACGACGCGGAATCGCGAACGCGCGGCATGGCGGTTGCGGGCAAGGTGGACCGGGAGCAGGAGGCGCGGGACGTCGCCGCGGCGATCGAGGTCGCAAAGGCGGGCGGCAAGGTGGCGATCGTCGGCTTTTGCAGGGGCGGCACGCTCGCCTGGGCGGCGGCGGGCCGTCAGCCGGGCCTGAGCGCCGCCGTCGCCTATTACGGCGGCGGAGTCCTCGCCATGAAAGACCGCAAACCCTCCATTCCGACGATGCTGCATTTCGGCGAGAAGGACGAGCACATCCCGATCGCTGGCGTGCGCGAGGTCGCGGCGCTCTATCCGGACATCCCGGTTTATACTTATCCTGCCGACCACGGCTTCAACTGCGATCACCGCGAAAGTTACGACGCGCCGAGCGCGGCGCTCGCCTGGACGCGAACGATGGAGTTCCTGCACAAGCACCTTGGGTGAGGCCCTTGCCTCGTCCTCCGGAGGCGATGCTCAGCGTCGCTCCGCGGGACGAAGGTTCGGCGTCGGCTGGTCGAGCCGGGCGCGAAGAAGCCGCCCGGATCGGGATCAGTCCGGCGGCGTAGGACTCCGAAAGTCAGACCACACGATTGGGCTCAAGCGGACAGGCGGTGTGGGGATCGGTCTCGATTTGGAACGTCGCGTGACCGATCCCGAAACGCACGACAAGCTTTCCGCACAAATCGACCAGAAACGCATCGCCCGGATGGCCCTCCGGCATCACCAGATGCGCGGTGAGCGCGGTCTCCGTCGTGCTCATCGGCCAGATGTGGAGATCGTGAACCTGCTGCACCCCTGGCGCCGCCGAGAGGAACGCCTCGACTTTTCCCGCGTCCAGGCCCGGCGGAACCGCGTTTAAGGACATCGCGACGCTGTCGCGCAACAGGCCCCAGGTTCCCCACACGATGACGGCGTTGACGATCAGGCTCACTGCGGGATCGAGCCAGAGCCAGCCGGTCAGCAGGATTGCAAGACCCGCCACGACGACGCCGACCGAGACGAGCGCGTCGCCTGCCATATGCGTGAAGGCGCCGCGGATGTTGAGATCGCCCTTGCGGCCGGAAGCAAACAGCCAAGCGCAGGCGCCGTTGACCAAAATTCCGACGCCGGCCACGATCATCACCGTTTCCGCCGCGACCGGCTGGGGTTTCCAGAAGCGCCCGATCGCTTCCCAGCTCAGTCCGCCGATGATCACCAACAGGAAAACCGCATTGAACAGCGCGGCCAGGATCGACGTGCCGCCGAGGCCGTAGGTGAAGCGTCGGGTCGGCGCGCGGGCGGCGAGCACGGACGCCGACCAGGCGACGCCAAGGCCCAGGACGTCGCTCATGTTGTGTCCCGCGTCGGCCAGCAGCGCGACGGAATTGCTGAGCACGCCGTAGACCGCCTCCAGAACCACGAAGCCGGCGTTGAGGGCGATGCCGATGGCGAACGCCTTGCCGAAACTGGCGGGCGCGTGAACGTGGCCGGTCGCGCCATGATGGTCATGGTCGTGCGCGTGATGATCGTGATCGTCGAGGCGATCGTGCGCTTGCGCCATATGACTGACTCTGCGGCGCGCGTTAAGTGCGCGGCCTCCACCATCGGCGCGCGAGTTCGTACTCCAACTCGTGTTCGAGCTTGATTCGCCGCGCCTGTTCGACCGCAAGATCGACCTTGATCTGGTCCACCCGCACCGACATCTGCTCGGCGAGGGTGTGCTCGACCGAGAGGTCGGCCGTGAGCCGCGCCTCGCGCAGCGCGAAGTCGGCGGCCTGCTTGTCGACCCGCGCCTCGGCCGCGCCGAGTTGCGCCTGAAGGACTTCCACATGGGACTTCAGCGTATCGATATTGGACTTCAGGGTCTCCACATGGGACCGGAGCGCCTCGATGACCCGCTTCGCGGGAACGTGCTCCCGCAGTCTGCGGGGCTTGTTCGGCCGGTCGCCCGCGGGCCGGACGAAGACCTTCCAGTCCTCGGGCAGCCGGACCCGCGCCCGCTTGTCGTTTCCGAGCGTCCTTTGCCAGTGGGCGCGCCTGGCCCGCTGCCGGACCGCGCCAGTCGATAGGTTCAACATTTCGGCGGCCTGCCGGTAGGTGAACCATTCGCCCGTAAAGTCGTCCATCGAACGGCCCTCGCGTCACGTCAAGCCGAGGCGTGGCTCGCGACAATAGTGCATTGCGGTCGGTCGGCTCAAGCAAGGCCCGGACAGGAACTGGCGGCCCTCGAATCGCCGCGCTCAGGGTAAGGCCAAAATCCTACGCGCAAGTTTCAGGCCAAAATCTCACGCGCTCGATGTGTTGAGATTGCCTCCGCGAAGCGCGAGGCCAGCGAAACGAAGCGCTTTGTAGCCGCGCTCGGTGAGCGCGGCTGCCGCGGTCAGCGACCGCGGCTACAACCTCGGTGTCCTTGATCGGAGGAAAGGCGTTCGCGCGGGCCCAAACCCTTTACGCCGCCGCCGCCTCAACCTTCGGCTGCGGCCTCAGTCCGATCAGGTGGCAGATCGCGAACACGAGGTCGGCGCGGTTCATCGTATAGAAGTGCAATTCCTCGACGCCGTGGTCGATGAGGTCGATCACCTGCTCGGCGCAGACCGCCGCGGCGACGAGCCGGCGCGTCGCCGGATCATCCTCGAGGCCCGCGAAGCGGTCGGCGAGCCATTGCGGCACGCTGGTTCCGGCGCGGCGAGCGAAATTCGCGGTCTGCTTGAAATTCTGCACCGGAAAGATGCCGGGCACGATGGGAATCGGGATACCCGCCGCTTCCGCCACGTCGAGAAAGCGGAAATAGCAGCTGTTGTCGAAGAAGAACTGGGTGATCGCCCGGTCCGCGCCCGGCGTCGACCTTGCGCTTCAGGACCTCGATGTCATGCAGCAGCGTCGGGCTTTGCGGATGCCGTTCCGGGTAGGTCCCGACCGACACCTCGAAATTGCCGATCCGCTTGGCGTCGGCGACCAGTTCGGCGGTCGTCCCGTAGCCGTCGGGATGCGGCTCATAGGGCGCGTCGAGGCCGGTCGGCGGATCGCCGCGCAGGGCCACGAGGTGGCGCACGCCCGCCCCATGATAGGCGCCGATCGTGTGACGGATTTCGTCCCTGGACGCGCCGACGCAGGTCAGATGCGCCGCGGGCTTCATCGTCGTCTCGCGCACGATCCGGGCCACTGTCGCGTGGGTGCGCTCGCGGGTCGAACCGCCGGCGCCGTAGGTCACTGAAACGAAGGCGGGGTTCAGCGGCTCGAGCCGGGTCGCCGCCTCCCAAAGATTGGCCTCCATCTCCGCCGTCTTCGGCGGAAAGAACTCGAACGAGACGCGAACTTGCGCGCCGGACCGGCTGAGCGGGATCGGTTTGGCGGCCATCAGGCAAACTCCACATCGCTTTTCGGGACAGAGTCGGAAATGACTTTCGGGTCTTCGGCAATCCAGATCGCAACCGTCAGCTTGCCGGATTCCCCTTTCGCCGGGGGGACGCGCTGGCTGCGGATGGCGGTGAGCCCAGCCTCGGCGAGATAGCGCTCGATCTCCTGAACCGCGAAGCCGAGACGGCGATGGGCGAAGTCGGCGCGCAGGTACTCCTCGTCGTGGAGGTCGAAATCGACGACCGCGAGCCGGCCGCCGGGCTGAAGCGCCCGGGCCGCCTCGTTCAACGCCCGCGCGGGATCGTCGAGGAAGTGCAGCACCTGGTGGATGACGACCAGGTCGTAGGAATTGCGCTCGATCGGCGGGGCGTAGATATCGCCCTGACGCAGATGGACGTTGCGGAGGCCCGCCTGATCGATGCGACTGCGGGCGATGGCCAGCATCGCCGCGCTCTGGTCGAGGCCGACCGCGCGCGCCGCGCGGGGCGCCAGAAGTTCGAGCATCCGGCCGGTGCCGGTTCCGAGATCGAGCAGGTTGCGGAACGGCTTCTCGCCGATCATCGCGATCAGCGCCGCCTCGACCCGTTCCTCCGGCGCGTGCAGCGCGCGGATCGAATCCCAATCCGCCGCCCGTTCGGCGAAATAGGCCGCCGCCTGCTTTCGCCGCGCCTCGCGCACGACTTCGAGGCGGGCGCGATCGGCAATCAGCGTTGGGTCGGCGGGATCGAGTCGGCGGACGAGATCGCGCGCCAACGCGCCGCTGGGTTCGGCGAGACGGAAGAAAGCCCAGGCGCCTTCGCGCTGCCGCGTGGCGAGGCCCGCTTCGACGAGCAGCTTCAGATGGCGCGAGACCCGAGGCTGCGACTGTCCGAGAATGGCGACGAGTTCGCTGACCGTCAGCTCCGCCGCCTCAATGAGGCAAAGAATGCGCAGCCGCGTTTCCTCGCCCGCCGCCTCAAGGCCGACGAGCAGGGACGGAAAGCTGAGCGGCGGGGCCGGTCGCTCTTGAGACATAAACATATCTTTATGTCTATTTTGGCGATTTGGCAAGAGGGGCCGCTTTCGCGACCGGCGTCGCGCGACGCTTCCAGCGTTTCGGTAATGAGTTCAATAGCTTATAGGAATCAGTCTTTCGATTGATCCGATTTCGTGGTAAGGTTTTCGCGAACTCTCGGACCGGGACTCAAGCCAAAGCCTAGGGCGCACAGGGCGAAAACGCCATCCGGCCGCCGCCAGCCCATTGAAAACGCTCAAAACGACAATGGGCCAGCCCTTGTCGCGAGTTGGCGCGGATTCGCGTTCGGCGCCGGTGAGATTTGGCGTCGCCTTCGTTCGCTCGACAGATGTCAGCCTGATGGATTAGGAGTCAAAAATCGTTGTTCCGCGCCGGCCCGGCTCCCGCCGTCGAGAAGGCGAAGCCGGACAACATTCGAGCGGGAGGCTCACGAGGGGTTCGATGGATAAAGCTGCGTCCGACGCCCTGGTCTTCTTCGGCGCCTCCGGCGATCTTGCCTTTAAGCAGATCTTCCCGGCTTTGCTCGGGCTCGTGGCGGACGAAGGGGTCAATCTCCCGATCGTCGGCGTCGCCAAAGCCGGCTGGACAGTCGAGCAGTTGCGGGCGCGCGCCAAGGATAGCGTCGAACATCACGCCAAACCAAACGCCGAGGGCCTGGCGCGGTTGCTGAACCTGCTTCGCTACGTCGATGGCGACTACAACGATCCGCAGACATTTGCCAAATTGCGGGAGACGCTTTCAGGCTCGAAGCGGCCCCTGCACTATTTGGCCATCCCGCCAGTCCTGTTCGGGGTGGTCGTCTCAGCGCTCGCACAGAGCGGACTCAATCAAAACGCCCGCCTGGTCATTGAGAAGCCGTTCGGTCACGACCTGGCGTCCGCACAGGCGCTCAATAAGACATTGCTGGAGCATTTTCCGGAGCAGGCGATCTTTCGTATCGACCACTATCTGGGCAAGGAGCCCGTGCAAAATATTGTCTACACGCGGTTCGCGAACGCAATGTTCGAGCCGCTTTGGAACCGCCATTACATCCGCAATATTCAGATCACCATGGCGGAATCCTTTGGCGTTCAGGATCGCGGAGCCTTTTATGACGCGACGGGAGCGCTGCGCGATGTCGTCCAAAACCATATGCTGCAGGTTCTCGCCAATCTTATGATGGAGCCGCCCTCAGGGAGCGATCACGAAGCTATGCGGGACCAGAAGGCGGCCCTCCTGAAAGCGGTCCGCCCGCTGGATTCTGCGAGCATCGTGCGCGGGCAGTATCGCGGTTACAGAGCGGTCCCAGGGGTTCGGCCGGATTCGACTGTCGAGACGTATGTGGCGTTGAGGCTATTCGTGGACAGTTGGCGCTGGGCGGGCGTGCCGATCTATATTCGCGCCGGCAAGTGCTTGCCCTTGACGGCCGTCGAGGTGACCGTCGAACTCAAGCCTCCCCCCCGCGCCACGTTCCAGGAGCGGATCGACGCTTCGGCAGACTATATGCGCATGAGACTGAGTCCGGATGTCTCGATCGCGGTGGGTTTGCGGGTGAAGCATCCCGGAGATCTCATGGTCGGCGACAATGTCGAGTTGATGCTGACGGAACAAGCCGGGTCGGAAATGCCTCCGTATCAGCGGCTGCTCGGAGATGCGATGCGGGGCAACGATGAATTGTTCGGGCGGGCAGACGTCGTCGACGCGCAGTGGCGGATAGTGGCCCCAATTTTGGCGGATCCGCCCATGTGCCAGGAATATGCGCCGGGGACCTGGGGACCAAGTGCGGCTGAGGCGCTGATCGGCGCTGACGGTCCATGGCGCGACCCAAAGGCTGCCGATGCGGGGCGAGCGGAGTAAGGGACGTCGGCGCGCATCGCACCGAGCCGGCGTTAGCCAGGGCCGTCTAGACGCCAGGGGATTCAGCCGGGAATATCAGCTCTCGCGCCAAGCTCGCGCCTGAATCGACCTTGCGTCGCCAGCGGCGGACGCGACTGATCAAGGAGGGAAGCGCCATGACGAGTGCGCCCGGTTGGCCTGGGATGCCCGCGCGTTGGACATCAAGCGCCAAGAGCGGAATTGGCACCGCGCTGTCGCCGAACAGCCGCATCTGGTTCACCCTCAGCCATGGGATCCTCAACGAAGTCTACTACCCGCAAGTCGACCAGGCTTGCACCCGCGATCTCGGTCTGATCGTTACTGATGGACGCGGCTTCTTTGCCGAGGAGAAACGCGATTGCGCCGTCGTTGTCGAAACGCTGGAGGACGGCGTTCCAGCGTTCCTGATGACGAGCACCCATCGTGGAGGCCGCTTCCGAATATTGAAGCGGGTCATCTCCGACCCACGCAGCGACACGGTCCTGCAGCAGATCCGTCTCGAAGACCTCGGCAAATCGGGATTGCGCGTGTTTGCCCTGCTGGCCCCGCATCTGGTTAACGGAGGCGCCAATAACAATGGCTGGCGGGCGGAATACAAGGGTCATGAGATGCTGTTCGCGGAGGGCGACGGAACGCATTTGGCGATGGCCGCCGACAGACCTTTCCTTGCAAGTTCGGTCGGCTTCGTCGGGGTCTCCGACGGCTGGCAGCAGCTTTCGCGCAACTTCCGACTGACCGATCAGTTCGACTCCGCCAAAGATGGCAACATCGCTCTCACCGCAGAGCTGGCCGATGGACGCCGACGGCCTCTCAGTCCTCGCGCTTGGTTTTGGCCAGAGCTCCGCCGAAGCGGGCTTTCATGCGCTCTGCTCTCTCGAGACGCCGTTCGACACGATCCTCAACGATTACGCGGTGGGCTGGCGCACCTGGCAAGCTGGGCTGCGCTCGTTGGATCGGCAAACGCGCGGTCGCAACCTCTATCGGGTCAGCACCGCGGTCCTCCATAGCCATGAGACCCCGATGTTCCCCGGCGGCTTCATCGCCAGCCTTTCAATTCCTTGGGGATCGAGCAAGGGCGACGATGACTTGGGGGGCTATCATGTCGTGTGGCCGCGCGACCTCTGCGAGACGGCGGGAGCCCTCCTCGCAAGCGGTGGGCATACGGCCGTGCGGCGAATCCTCCGGTACCTGCGGACGTCCCAGGAAGCTGACGGGTCCTGGCCTCAAAACTGCTGGCTCGACGGCTCGCCATATTGGCGGGGCATACAATTGGACGAATGCGCTTTCCCGATGTTGCTGTTGGATATCGCGTGGCGCGAGGGGGCTATTCGACGGCAGGATATGCGAGCGTTCTGGCCGATGTTGCAGCGGGCGGCCGGGTTCGTGCTGCGAAACGGACCGCGCACGAAGCAAGATCGGTGGGAAGAGAACGCCGGTTACACGCCGTTCACGGTCGCCGTCGCTATCGCCGCATTGCTCGCTGCAGCTGAATTGGCGGAGGTTTGCGAGGTTGACGGGATAAGCGACCTGCTTCGCGACACCGCCGACGCCTGGAACGAGCAGATCGAGGACTGGACCTATGTCCAGGACACGCCGCTCGCTCGCCAAGCGGGCGTGCCTGGCTATTACATTCGGATCGCGCCAGAATCGCCGCAGACCGAAGGGCCTGACCTTCATGCGCAAGTCCAGGTGCGCAATCATGAAGCTGGCACGGGTTCCGTTCCGGCGGACGCCCTCGTCAGCACGGATGCCCTTGCGCTCGTGCGTTTCGGCCTCCGGGCGCCGGACGACCCGCGAATCCTGAATACGATTGCCGTCATCGACCGGCTGCTCAAAGTCGATCTCCCTCAGGGTCCTGGCTGGCGCCGATACAATCTTGACGGCTATGGCGAAAAAGAAGACGGAAGACCGTTCGACGGCGTCGGCGTCGGCCGAGTCTGGCCGTTGCTCGCCGGCGAGCGGGCTCACTACGCTTTGGCTGCGGGGCGGCGTGAAGAAGCCGAGACGCTACTAGCCACGATCGAAGCCCAGACAAGCCCGGGCGGGTTATTTCCCGAGCAAGTTTGGGATGGTCCGGCGATCCCGGGTGCTGAACTTGCGCCCGGCAAGCCGACCGGTTCGGCCATGCCCCTTGTCTGGGCGCACTCAGAATATATCAAGCTCCTGCGGTCGCTGGTCGACGGCGCCGTATTCGACATGCCGCCGCAAACCGTCCATCGCTATATCAAGGGCAAGAAGCGCGCCCGTTGTCGACCTTGGCGCCCGGACTGTCCGGTCTACGAAATTCCCGCCGGACAAAACCTGCGCCTCGATCTGCCGCAAGCGGCGATCGTCCGGAATACGCGCGACGGTTGGCGGACCGAAGCCGAAATCGCCACGCGCGACACAGGCCTCGGCATACACGTCGCCGAAATTTCCACTGCAGATGTGTCGGCTGGCCAGAGCATCGTCTTCACCTGGCGCGAGCAAGACACAGGGGTCTGGAACGGGCGCAACTATGAAGTTAGGATCGTGACTTGCGACACCCGCCGCCCTGATCCTTGATGAGCGCTCGATGTCGACTCCGGCCGTGGGCGCGCCTCGCCCATCCCGGGGCTATCGGCCGCGTTGATCCGCGATTCGAGCCGGACGCCGCAGGAAAATGTCAATCGCAGGCATGGCATTAGTCTGGCCCGATTTGCCCCTTGCCGGCGGCGGCGAGGCGCCCCATGACGCAGCCCCATGAACGTCGCCTCGTCGTCGGAACGCAACTGGACTGATGAAATCCGCCCTGCGATGCGGGATGTCGCATCGAGCGGGATCGTCGAAGTGTTCAACTACGGCCGCGGCCGGCAGGGGCTGATCCCGCTGTGGGTCGGCGAAGGCGACCTGCCGACGCCGCCGTTCATCAGCGAGGCGGCCAAGGTTTCTCTCGACCGGGGCGAGACTTTCTACACCGCCCAGCGCGGCATCCCCGAACTGCGCGCGGCGATCGCCGCTTACATGACGCGGGTCTACGGAACAGCGCCGGGGGGCGGCGACTTTTCGCCCGAGAATTTCTTCGTAACCATCGGCGGCATGCATGCGATCGAGATCGCGACCCGGTTGATCGCCGGGCCCGGCGCCGAGGCGCTGATCCCCTCGCCGGCCTGGCCCAATTTTGTCGGCGCGCTGGAAATCTCTGGCGCGCGCCCCGTGCCGGTCCCGCTCGACCGCGCCGGCCGCTGGAGCCTCGATCCGGAGAAGCTCGCAAGCGCGGTCACGCCGGCGACGCGCCTCATTTTCCTCAATTCCCCCGCCAACCCAACCGGGTTCATCGCGACCCGCGAGGAGATCGCGGCGACGCTGGCGATTGCGCGCCGCTATGGCCTTTGGATCATCGCCGACGAGATCTACGGGCGCATCACCTACGACGGCGGCCGCGCGCCGTCGTTCCACGACGTGATGGCCCCCGACGACAAGATCATGTTCGTCCAGACGTTGTCCAAGAATTGGGCGATGACCGGCTTTCGCGTCGGCTGGCTCGAGGCCGCCGGCGGCGCTTGGCGAGGTGATCGAAAACCTCGTCCAGTATACGACGTCGGGCGTGCCTGTTTTCACCCAGCGGGCGGCGATTGCGGCGCTGGAAGGCGGCGAGGCGTTCCTTGCTTCGCAGATCGAGCGCTGCCGCCATTCGCGCGACACGCTTTGCGAAGGACTGAAGGCGACCGGGCGGGTCAGCTTCTTTGCGCCCGAAGCGGCTTTCTATCTGTTCTGCGCCGTCGATGGCTTTCCCAATTCGCGTGCCCTCGCGCTGAGACTGATTGACGAAGCCGGCGTCGGCGCCGCGCCCGGCGGCGCCTTCGGGCCGGGCGGCGAGGGTCACTTACGTCTGTGCTTCGCCCGCGACCCGGCGCAAATCGCCGAGGCGACGCGCCGCATGGCGCGCTGGCTGAGAGGCTAGATGACGGAGCATGGCGCGGCTGGCGTTTCGAGTCCCTCGCGCGGCTGGAGTTCGCCGTCCCGCTGCGCTCGGTTCTCGCCCAAGCCGCCGCGCTCGCGGTCTCCTTCTCCGGCGGATGGGCGGCGGTGGCGATCGGGACGCCGGCCGGATGGATGTCTGGGGCGATGATCGCGATGACGGCGCTCGCGGCTGCGGGCCTCGCGCCGCCCTTCTCCGCGCCGCTGCGCAATTTCGTGATCGTGCTCGCGGGCGTCTCTATGGGTTCCGGCGCAAGTCCGCAGGCGCTGGGCGCACTCGCCCATTACCCGCTTTCGCTGACCATGATGGTCGTCGCTGTCGCAGCGATGACGCTAAGCTCCTACGCGGTGCTGGTGCGCAGCCCCGGCTTCTCGCGCCAGACGGCGCTCTACGCGGCGATCCCCGGGGCGCTCTCCTATGTATTCGTCGCCGCCCAGGGGACGGGCGCCGATATGCCTCGCATTGCCGTCGCGCAGGTCTTCCGCATCTTCGTGCTGATGGCGATCGTCCCGCTGATGGCGGGGCGGATCGGCGCCCTCGCGCCGATCTCGGGTGTGCGCTTCGATCCGGCGCTGGTCACGCTCGCGCTCGTGGCGATTGCGGGCGCCGCAGCCTACGGCTTGGCGCGGCTTGGCGTTGCGTCCGGCGTGCTCTACGCGGCGATCGGCGTGTCGGTGCTCGCCCACGGCTTCGGGCTCGCGCCCGGGCGGCCCCTCCCGGCGATTCAAGTGGCGGCTCAGGCGCTGGTCGGCGCCTGGGTCGGCACGCGTTTCATCGGCTTTGACTGGCATTTGCTGAGACGTCTGATCGTATCGGCCACCGCCGCCTTCCTCGCCGCGCTGGCGGCGGCGACTTTGTTCGCGGCGGCGACCGCGTCGCTGATCAAGGCCTCCTTCGTTCAGGTTCTCGTCGCGTTCGCGCCCGGCGGCCTCGAGGCGATGACCATGATGGCCTTCGCGCTCGGGCTCGATCCGCTGTTCGTCGGCGCGCATCATCTGGCGAGATTTTTTCTCATCAGCCTCACGCTGCCGTTCCTGTCGAAGGCGGCGGCCGGAAGGGGACAATCCGCGGCCGGGCCGGAGGGATCGTAGCGTGTCGAGCTTTCTGAGGCGCTCGTTACGCACTCCATTTGCGGTTCGCGCTCGCGCGACCGGCCTGACGTCGCAACGCTACCCCCCGCTTGCCGGCAATGGAGCTGCGCCGTGTTGCGAGACAGCGTCGATATCCGCCGCGGTGATCGGCTGATCGACGATGAAGAGATACGATCCCGCCGAAGCCACGCCGATCAGCGCGCCCACGACCAGCGCCGGAACGAACGAGCCGGTTTGCTGAACGATGAGCCCAGTCACCGTGGGCGCTAGCGCGCCGCCGAGGTAACCGCCGAAGTTCTGCATCGCGCCGATCGAGGCCGTGCAGTTCGTCGGCGCGGCGACTGAGGTCAGCGCCCAGGCGCAGGTGCTGGTGACATAGACGAGGAACAGCGAGGCTGAAATGAAGGCGATGGCAAGCGCGTTGCTAGTGACGAAAGCCGCGGCGACCGTGCAGGCCGCGGTGCCGCACAAGGCGATCGCGGCCGGAAACCTGCGGCTCTTCAGCGGCGGCACGCCGCGGCGCACGAGAATGTCCGTGAGATAGCCGCCCAGCACCCCGCCTACGACCCCACAAACGAACGGGATAGCGGCGGCAAACCCGGTGGACTTGACGCTCATGTGACGCTCGATCTCGAGATAGCCGGGGAGCCAGGCGGTATAGATCCAGGTCAAATAGATGCAGCCGAAATAACCGAGGATCATGCCCCAGGTGGTCCGGAAGCGGAACAATTGCTTCCATTCTCTCAGCGTCACCTTGGTCCGTTGGCCGGGCGGATCGCCCTGGGTGCGATAGACGTTTTCCTCCGCGCGTGAGCGCGACGTCGGTCGGATTGCGATAGGCGAGATACCAGATCGCCGCCATTCCAAGACCGGCGACGCCCATGATCAAGAACATCGTGCGCCAGCCGAAGCTCAGCATCAGGAAGGTCAGGAGCGGCACGGCGATTGCGGTGCCGAGGGACGAGGCGCAATTGAAGATTCCGGTCGCAAGCCCGCGGTCGCGCGGATTGAACCAGTCGCGGACCACGCGCGCGCAGGTCGGAAATTGCGGCGCTTCGCCAATGCCCAACAGGACCCGCGCGCCGAAGAACTGGCCAAAGCCCTGCACAAGTCCGCCGAGAAGCTGGGCGAAAGACCAGAGACTGAGGCCGCAGGCGAGCAGGAGGCGGGGCCCGAGCTTGTCGACCATCGCGCCTGTCGGCAATTGCGCGAACGCGTAGGCCCAGAGGAAGGCGGAAAGCAGGTAGCCCATATCCGCGATCGACAGGCCGAGATCCTGGCGAATCAGCAGATTGGCCACCGCGAGCGTCGCGCGGTCGATGTAGTTGATCACGCCGGCCATGACCAGCATGGCGAGCGCCGCCCGCTGGATCGATCTCACCCGCGGCGTCGCTTTCAGGGCCTCCGACATTGCCGTTTCCTCGCCCAGAATTGTCCTTTTGGTCTGCCACCTCACTATGAGCACATTAGCGCCGTCGCGGTCGATGTCCTGTGAAAATTCATTTCACTTTCGCGCGGACGCACCTTTCGTTTAAGTCGAGAGATCGCCGAACGGGGCGACGTAAAATACTATGCTGTCACGGCGAACGCCCTCTGGCGCCGCAGCAAGCTTGTCGCTAAATGCGAGGAGTTCAGGTCGGGAGTTGTTCATGATAGCTCGCCCGCGTCGAAGCGTCCTCTATATGCCCGCCTCCAACGCCAAGGCCTTGGCGAAGGCCGCGACGTTGCCCGCCGACGCGCTGATCCTTGATCTTGAGGATTCGGTTGCGCCCGACGCAGAAAGTCTCCGCGCCGCGAACAGGTCGTCGAGGCCGTGCGCATGGGCGGCTTCGGCCGGCGCGAGGTTGTCATCCGCGTCAACGGGCCGCACACGCCCTGGGGGCCGGACGATCTTGACGCCGCCGTCGCCGCCGGCCCTGACGCCATCCTGTTGCCGAAAGTCGACGGTCCAGGAGCGATCATGGTCGCCGCCCGCGCGCTTGCGCGAGGGGCGCGCGCCGGAAAAAACCCGTCTCTGGGCGATGATGGAGACGCCGAACGCCATCCTGAACGCCGGTTCGATCGCTGCGGTCGCCGCCGATCCCGCCTCACGCCTGGAAGCGCTGATCATGGGCCTCAACGATCTCGCCAAGGAAACCCGCGCCCGGCTGACCCCCGGCCGTCCGACGATGATCGCCTGGCTCGCCAGTTGCGCGATCGCCGCGCGCGCCCACGGCGTCGACATCATCGATGGCGTCTACAACGATATCCAGGACCTCGAAGGGTTCCGCCTCGAGTGCCAGCAAGGGCGCGATATGGGACTCGACGGCAAGACGCTCATCCATCCGACCCAGATCGACATCTGCAATGAGACGTTCGCCCCGACCGGGCCGGAGATCGACAACGCCCGCGCCATCATCGAGGCCTTCGCGCTGCCCGAAAACGCCGGCAAGGGCGCAATCCAGCTCAACGGCAAAATGGTCGAACTGCTGCACGCCGATATGGCCCGCCGGACGCTCGCTATCGCCGAGGGCATCGCCACGTTGAGCCGGCAGGCGGCATGAGGACGGCGTCATGAGCGCGGAGCTTCACTCTCGGTTTCAGCTCGGACCCGACGAGACGCCTTACCGCAAGCTGACAAGCGAGGGCGTGCGGATCGAAACGGCGTTCGGCCGCGAGATCCTGGCGGTCGAGCCGCAAGCTTTGCGACGACTGGCCGAGCAGGCGATGTTCGACATCAATCATTTGCTGCGACCCGGCCATCTCGCCCAGCTCGCCAGAATTCTCGACGATCCGGAAGCGACCGCGAACGACAAGTTCGTCGCCTATGATCTCCTGAAGAACGCCAATATCGCCGCCGGCGGCGTCTTGCCGATGTGCCAGGACACCGGCACCGCGATCGTCGTGCGCGAAGAAGGGCCGCAATGTTTGGACCGACGGCGGGGACGAGGCGGCGATCGCCGAGGGAATCCGCGACGCTTATCGAAAAGAACAACCTGCGCTACAGCCAGGTCGCGCCGCTCACCATGTTCGAGGAGAGGAACACCGGCCACAATCTGCCCGCGCAGATCGATATCTACGCCGAGGGCGAGGACGCCTATAAGTTCCTGTTCATGGCCAAGGGCGGCGGCTCGGCCAACAAGACCTTCCTCTATCAGGCGACGCCTTCGATACTGACCCACGAGCGGATGATCGCCTTCCTGAAGGAGAAGATCCTCACGCTCGGCACCGCCGCCTGCCCGCCCTACCACCTCGCGATTGTCATCGGCGGCTTGAGCGCCGAAATGACGCTCAAAACCGTCAAGCTCGCCTCCGCCCGCTATCTCGACTCTTTGCCGACAAGCGGCGCGGCGGACGGCCGCGCATTTCGCGACCTTGCGCTCGAAGACGAGATTCACCGGCTGACCCAATCGCTCGGCGTCGGCGCGCAGTTCGGCGGCAAATATTTCTGCCACGACGTTCGCATCATCCGCCTGCCCCGGCATGGCGCTTCGCTGCCGATCGGCCTTGGGGTCTCGTGTTCAGCCGACCGGCAGGCCCTGGGCAAGATCACGCGCGAAGGCGTGTTCGTCGAGGAGCTGGAGCACGACCCGGCGCGCTTTCTTCCGCTGCTCGACGAGGCCAGGCTCGGCGGCGCGGTCGTCGATCTCGACCTCAGGCGGCCGATGGCGGACATCCTCGGCGAACTGAGCAAGCACCCGATTCGCACCCGCCTCGCGCTGACCGGCCCGATGATCGTCGCCCGCGACGCGGCGCACGGCAAGATCCGCGGAGCGGCTGGACCGCGGCGAGCCGATGCCGGACTACATGCGCGACCATCCGGTTTACTATGCTGGCCCGGCGAAGAGGCCGGAAGGCCTGCCGTCCGGGTCGTTCGGCCCGACGACCGCGGGGCGCATGGATTCCTTTGTCGACCAGTTCCAGGCTGCGGGCGGATCGAAGGTGATGCTGGCCAAGGGCAACCGGTCGGCGGAGGTCCGCAAGGCCTGCGCCAAGCACGGCGGCTTCTATCTCGGTTCGATCGGCGGCCCGGCGGCGCGGCTGGCGCAAGACTGCATCAAGAAGGTCGAAGTCCTCGAATATCCCGAGCTCGGGATGGAGGCCGTCTGGCGGATCGAGGTCGAGAACTTCCCGGCCTTCATCGTCATCGACGACAAAGGCAACGACTTCTTCAAGGAGCTCAATCTGGGGTGAAGCGGGGCGGGGCGCGCCGCTCGGCCGTCAGGCCTTCTTCAGCCGCACGATCACGTCGACCGCCGCGACGCACATGCCCTCGGGGGCCGCGATGTCCAACGTCGGCAAAATGAAATCCGGGATGTCGGACAGTTCCTCGGTGTCCTCGCGATAGAAGTGGAAATGCGGCCCGGTCTTGGTGTCGTACCACAGCTTCGCGTCGTAGATAGCGATCTCGCGCAGAAGCCCGCAGCGCGCGAATTCGTTGAGCGTATTGTAGATCGTGCCAAGCGTCGGCGCGAAACGGATCGCGCGCGTCTCGTGATAGATCATCTCGGCGGTGAAATGCCGGTCGCCGTAGCCAAAAATCACCCTGCCGAGATCGAGCCTCTGGCGCGTCGGCCGCACGCCCGCCGCCTCGAGCTTGGAGCGAAGGGGAATGTCGTTGGCCGGCATGTTTGGAATTGGTTTCATATCCATGGCAAATTGCACCCAAGCCCAAAGCGGCCGCACCCCCGACCGCGGGTCTTCTGCGCCTCACCTCGCTCCCTACAATAGTCCCGCCGGAACGGAAGCGCAATGGCCTATTCTGGCTTGGGCTTCCGATCTCGCCCATCATTGTCGCAGCGATTTCAGCGGAAAGGGCGCGACAATGACGATTGCCGGCGGGTGTCTTTGCGGAGCAGTGCGGTTCGCGATTGCAGCCGACGCGCCGCTTGGGGTGCGTCAGTGCTGGCGCCGCGTATGCCAGTATCTCGGCGAGGGAAGCGGGGCGGTCGGCCGCTGTTCCGAACGGAGGATGTCGCAGTATCCGGTCCGCTGACCGGCTACATATGCCATGCCGACAGCGGCGCGACCATGCACCGGCGGTTCTGCGCCCGATGCGGCACGCCTATCTTCAGTGAGGCCGAACAGCGGCCACAATTCGTCTTCGTGCGCGCCGGAACGCTTGACGATCCCGATCTGGCGGCTCCCACCGCCACCATCTGGACCAGGTCCGCGCCGGGATGGGCGTGCTTCGATCCGACCCTGCCGAAGGTCGACGGACAGCCGCCGGCTCCCAAGACCTGAGCCTCTTCGCGAGGGCGGCGCCTATGCGGTTCACGGGGTTCGAGCGGTTTCGCGGCGGCGATGGCCGAAGCGGCCGCGCGCGGGCAGGCTGCGGCCGCCGATCTCGCCCGCCTGACCGACCGCGTGCTGCTGGCGGGCGGACGGCGCCAGGAATACGGCGCCCAGCTCGTCGCCCACGCCGGACGCTACAGGCCAGCGAGCTTGCGCGCGCCGCGCGAGGTCGATCGGCGCCGCGAGGCTGTGGGGCTGGAGCCCCTCGCGGTCGAGATCGAGCGCATGCGCCGCCGTCGCGCCCCGCCGCCATCCGTGCGATGCCCCTGCCCATCGTGCGGCGAACTCATCGCGGTTTCGCCGCCGGCTCCTGGGCGAACGACGCGGTACCAGTGTCCGAACTGCGGAGCGAAGGGGAACGTGAGGGTGAGACGCGCGGGAGGCGCGGGGCTTGCCGACCGAGCTTGAAAGTCTAATATTGCGCGCGATATGAAACTGGTGCTCGACACCAATGTCGTGCTGACCGGCTTCCGGAGCCGCACAGGCGCTTCAGCAGAGCTGTTGCGGCAGATTAGACACGGGCGTGCGAAGATGCTGGCGTCGGTTCCCTTGTTTGTCGAATACGAAGACGTGTTGTCTCGACCTGAACACTTGGCCGCGGCGCAATTGACTCGCGAGGACATTGCGACAGCGCTTGACGCCCTCGCGTCATTGGTGACGCCCGTCGAACTCTTCTTCCTATGGCGACCCCAGTTACGCGACGCGGATGACGACATGGTGCTCGAGACGGCTGGCAATGGTGGCGCTGACGCCTTGGTCACGTACAATCAGCGCGACTTCGCCCCGGCGTCGCAATTCGGCTTGATGATCGCACGGCCACTGGAAATCTTGGAAAGGATCCGCCGGTGAGGAGCCCAAGCAACTACGCGCTCCGCCTTCCCGCCTCTCTGAAAAAGGCGGCAGAACAGGTTGCGAGGCAGGATGGCGCAACGCTCAACCAGTTCATCGTAACGGCGGTCGCTGAGAAGCTTTCCGCGCAGAATACGGCGGACTACTTCCGAAGACGCGCCGCTCGCGGCGATCTTTCCGCACTTGATGAGATTCTATCCCGGCCGGGCGGAGCGCCGCCGCCGGAAAGCGATCTCCTGCCGGCAAAGCCGCCCAAGTTCCCCGGGAAGAAAAAATGAGAGGCGATCGCGTCGGCACGTTAGTCACGCCAGACAACCCAATGGCGTGATCCGTTGCGCCAACTCGAACGAGAGGAGCGCGGTATGAGGACGGCCGGATATCCTATCGCTCTGCTGCTTGCCGCAGTTCTCGCCAGCGCAAGCAGCCTGTTGACCGTCGGCGCCGCCAGCGCTCAGCAGCAAGCCATCACCGCCACAGTCACTGGCGCTGCGATCCAGAAGGTCGGCTTCCGGGCCATGATCCAGAAGGAGGCGATCATGTTCAATCTCGCCGGGGCCGCCCGCAACAATCCGGACGGAACGGTGAAGGTGAGCCTGCAAGGCGACAAGGACCGGATCGATCAGGTTCTCGCCGCCATTCGCGCTGGCAGCAAGAAATCCTCGAAAGACAACACGATTGCCCAGGCCCCAGCCGCGGTGGATCCAAATCTGAAGACGTTCACGGTCTTCGGCTGGACATCGACCACCCGGAATATCACCAACCCTTATGACCTGGTTTTTCCCCTCCGGCCCGCCGATGACCAGATCTCCCGCCATGACGCCAAGGCGGTTTGGAACACAATCGCGGAAGGCGCCCTCAAGGGCGACGATCTCGCCAAGTTCATGAAGCATCTCGATGACGACGATTGAGCCTGGCGTCGGTTACGCTTTATCGAGCGCGCGAGCGATTGTGAGGCTCGGCACACGGCGCGCGTTCCCTTCTCCCATTCGGGAGAAGGGACAGGGTTGAGGGTCGGGAGCCGAAGCGATTTGCGTCAAGGCGGCGCCGCGAGGCGCATGCGCTTCCCGTCAGCCGGTCGCTCGCCCGCCTCTCCCCTCATCCCCGACCCTTCTCCCGAACGGGAGAAGGGAGAGCCAGCACCGATTGCGCGCCTCTCGCCCCCCGCGCTAAATCTCGCCCATGTCCACCCCCGCCAACCGCCTCGTCATTGCGCTTGCCCAAATCGCCTCGATTGTCGGCGACATCGCGGGCAACCGCGACCGCTTGCGGAAGGCGCGCGCCGAGGCTGCGGCGTTCGGCGCCGACATGGTGATGGCGCCGGAACTGTTCCTCGCCGGCTATCCGCCCGAGGATCTGGTGCTGAAGCCGGCGTTTCAGGAGGCGTGCCGCACGGCTTTCGAGGACCTGCGCGCGGGACACGGCGGACGGCGGCCCGGCTACGCTGGTCGGCCTGCCCTGGGTCGAAAACGGCAAACTCTACAATGCGATGGCGCTCCTCGACGGCGGCCGGATCGAGGCGGTGCGGTTCAAGGTCGATCTGCCCAACTACGGCGTGTTCGACGAGAAGCGGGTGTTCTCGCCGGGTCCGTCGCCGGGCCGATCGTCGTTTCGCGGGTGCGCGTCGGCGTGCCGATCTGCGAGGACATCTGGGGCCCCGAGCCGGTGGAATGCATCGCCGAGACGGGCGGCGAAATTCTGCTGGTCGCCAACGCGTCCCCTTATGAGCGCGACAAGGTCGCCGTCCGCGCAAAGCGTCGCGGTGGCCCGGGTGGTCGAAAGCGGCCTGCCGCTGATCTATCTGAACCAGGTCGGCGGACAGGACGAACTCGTGTTCGAAGGCGCCTCGTTCGCGCTCAACGCCGACCGCAGCCTCGCCGTGCAACTGCCCGCCTTTCGTCCCCTGGTCGCGCGCACGGTCTGGGAGCGGAGCGACGGGGGCTGGCGCTGCGTCGAGGGCGAGCGCGCAATCGTCGAGGAGGGCGACGAGGCCGATTATGCGGCCTGCGTCATCGGCCTTCGCGACTATGTCGACAACAACCGCTTTCCGGGCGTGGTGCTTGGGCTTTCGGGCGGCGTCGATTCGGCGCTCTGCGCGGCGATGGCGGTCGACGCGCTCGGGGCGGCCCGCGTCCATGCGGTCATGCTGCCCTATCGCTTCACTTCGAACGAGTCGCTGTCCGACGCCGCCGCTTGCGCGAAAGCCCTGGGGATTCGCTACGACATCGTGCCGATCGCCGAGCCGGTCGAGGGCGTGGAGCATGTGCTGGCGAGAATGTTCGCCGGCCGCGCCCGGGACATCACCGAGGAGAACATTCAGAGCCGCGCGCGAGGGCTGATCTTGATGGCGATCTCCAACAAGACCGGCGCGATGGTGGTGACGACCGGCAACAAGTCGGAAATGTCGGTCGGCTACGCGACGCTTTACGGCGACATGAACGGCGGCTTCAACCCGATCAAGGACCTCTACAAGATGGAGGTATTCCGGCTCTCGGCGCTCCGCAATCGCTGGAAGCCGTTCGGCGCGCTGGGGCCAGAGGGCGAAGTGATCCCGGAGAACATTCTCGTGAAGCCGCCGAGCGCCGAACTGCGCGAGAACCAGAAAGACGAGGATTCGCTGCCGCCCTATCCGGTGCTCGACGAAATCCTGCACGGGCTCGTCGAGAAGGAAATGCGGATCGCCGACCTCATCGCAGCCGGCTGCGATCCCGATACGGTGCGCAGGGTCGAGCGCCTGCTCTATCTCGCCGAATACAAGCGCCGTCAGTCGGCGCCGGGGGTGAAGGTGGGCCCGAAGAATTTCGGCCGCGACCGCCGCTATCCGATCGTCAATCGCTTCCGCGATCCCGGCCTGCCCGCGAAAGCGCCCGACGAGTCGATCGCGCCGCTGAAATCCCTGGGCGCGAGCGAAAGGTTCGAGGAGTAGCGGGGGCGACGTTGAGCGGCGCCCGCCGATGGCATCGGCTGTCGTCTCATGTTCACAACGCCGCTGTAAGCGAAGCCAGACAGGGAGCGCATATGGCGGTCGATCAGCAGGACCTGGACGCATTGCAGGCGGCTTACAAGGCCGCGGTCGAAGAATGGGTGGCGGCGATCCGCGAGGAGGAGGCGCTCGCCTCGGTCGATCATTCGGTCGCCAAGCTGGACCTGTGGGAAGCCGCGCATTTCCGCGAAGACGAGAAGCGCAACGCCGTATCTCGCCGGCAAGAAGCACTATGAGGACGCGCTGCGTCGCGAATCTCTTCGGCTTTTGATCCCTTCTCGAACGTCGCGCGGATCGCCGCTTCAGATCGACAAGGGTCCGCTTCCTCCTGAGCGCACGTTCGCCGCGACGTCTAAAACGGAGCGAGAGGCAAGCCTTTGGCCGCCAAAGCGGATGCGGCGCCTGGAGTCGCGAGGCGGGCGATTGGCGCGAAAGGAGTTTTCGCCGCCGTATTGGGAAACGGCTTCGAGTTCTTCGATTTCACCGTCTACGCGACCTATCTGGGAATGATCGGTCAGGCGTTCTTTCCCTCCGACAACCCCTTGGTCAGCGATCTGGCTTCGGCCGCCACGTTCGGCGTCGGCTTCATCGCCCGGCCGCTCGGCGGGGCCATGATCGGCGCCTACGGCGACCGCGCCGGACGCAAGCCGGCAATGGCGCTTTCGCATCGCACTGATGGCGATCGGCAGCGGCATGATCGCGGTCACGCCCGGCTTTGCGGCGATCGGCGTGTGGGCGCCGATCTGCTGATTGTCGCGCGGTTGCTGCAGGGCTTCGCGGTCGGTGGCGAGGTTGGGCCGGCGACGATGTTCCTGCTCGAGGCCGCGCCGCCGACCCGGCGGATGCTCTACGCGAGCTGGCAGCTCGCGAGCCAGAACCTCGGCAGCCTGGCGAGCGGGCTGATCGGCGTCGTGCTGGCGCTGGCGCTGTCCAAATCAAGCTTCAATGACTGGGGCTGGCGAGTCCCTTTCGCCATCGGCGTCTTGATCGCCCCGGTCGGCGTGTACATACGAAGCCAGCTCGATGAGACTCTCGAGAAGGCGCGGCGATAAGCGGTCCTGAGAAAACCGGCGCGATCCTCTGACGGTCGTTCGTTCGAATTGGATTGGCATCCTGCTCGGTCTCGCAGTCATCAGCGGCGGGACGATCACCCAATATTTTCTGATCACGATGACGCCTTATGCGATCAGGACGCTCCATCTGCCCGAATTCGCCGCCATGCTCGGCACGCTGACGCTGGGGATCACCGGCGGTCTCGGGGCGCTGGCCGGGGGCTTCCTGGCCGACCGCTGGGGCATCCGCGTGGTCGTCGTTGCGCCGCGCATTCTGTTGATGCTCCTGCTGTTTCCGGTGATGAAGTTTCTCATCGCCAGTCCGAGCGCCGCGACGCTGGTCCTGGCGATCGCGATCCTCAGCCTTCTGCATGCCGCGAGCGTCGCAGTCGCGGTAATGCTGGTCCCGTTGATCTTTCCCCGCGCCGTGCGCGCAACCGGCCTCTCCATAACCTATTCGCTCGCCGTGGCGGTCTTCGGCGGGACGGCGACCTATATCGTCACCTGGCTGGTCGGCGTGACGGGCGATCCGCTCGCCTCGACCTACTATGTCATGGCGGCGAATATCGTCTTGCTTCTGGCGGCCCTGGCGGTTCGAACGCCGACTACAGCCGATCGGACCCTGGCCGCCGCCAGTGGAAAGGGAGGTCTGAGAGCCCGGGGTCGATGGCGCGCGCTTCACGCGCAGCCGGGTCAACGAATTCGCGCCATTGTGAGCGAGCGCCCTCTGAAAGCAAGAAATTCAACCGATCTTGACAGGGCGTCCAAGTTCACGCGAAGTCGGGCGCGAAGCGGGCAGGCCGATATTCGAGGCGGGCGGGCCCGTGCGCCGGCAGCCGCGGGGAGCGTCCGACCGTCGGATGAACAAGAGCCCGGCCGAGCCTTCTCAGCCTTACCGCAGCCTGATCGCCGGATACACCGACGCGATCCGGGCGAGCGACTTCAAAGCCAACATCGCGATCCTGTTCGTCGCCTTCATGATGGGCCCGATTCTCGGCAATTACACGCGGTTCCCGCATTATTTGCCAATTCCGTTTGTCCTGCTGCCTTTTCTGATCGTGTACCTTTGCTGTTTGCGGTCCTGATCCCTCGCTATCCCCGCCGTGGCAGCAAGAATTTCCTGGTCTCGCGTACAGCGACCGCCGACGATTTCGTCAACGTCGCCGAAACCGAAGACGAAATCGAGCAGTTGAAACTACGCTGCGCGGTCCTATCCGAATTGCTGTGGTGGAAAACGTTATACATCAGGATCAGTTTCGTTGCTGTCGATGATCAGCATATTGGCTGACCATTTTCTTGCTGATATACGTCTGGTATACTTGAAGAGAGGCGACGGCGAGTGATCCGCTTGTACGCTTCGCGCGAGCACCCCCTCGCGATCGGGAGCGGGAGCCTCTGGCCGCGTTTCGCGAAGGGGCGCTGATGGCGAAAGACCGTAACGCTCAGCTGCGCAATCTGATCACCGGTTATGGCGATTCCATCCGGCTTAGCGACATCAAGGCGAATATCGCGGTGCTCTTTGTGGCGATCATGATGGGCACGGTTGTTGGCTTTCGCAATTCCTACCCGCCCTACCTCAGTCTGCCGGTGCTGCTCGCGCCGTTCATCGTCATCTTCTTCTGCCTGCTCGCGTCCGTTTATCCTCGGTTTCCACGCGCGGGACGGGGACGGTTCCCAATCATTCGCAACTCCAAGCCGGAGGACTTCGACTTCGTCAGCGATCCGGCGCTCGAAATTGAGGATCTGCCCAACCGGTGCGCGCTCCTGTCACGGATTCTCTACTGGAAAACGATCACGCTGCAGCTGGCGTATCTCATCTCCATGGCGACGATCGTGGCTGCCGCCGCGCTGCTGTTTGTGGCGTGGGGTCAAGGATGACAGGCGCACGGCGCCTGGGGCGTTGCGGGATGGAATCGCGGGGCGGTCCGGCTATATCTGATACCATCTCGCGTAGCGAAAACACGAAAAGGACAGGAGAGCGCGAAACCGGGTCGCAAGCGCCGGCCTACCGGCGGCCCGCGGCCAAAGGGCATCGCGAGCGCAAGCTCGATCTAGTTCGACGGACCGATGCGCGTCCAACTGATCCGCTTGACAAAGAGGCCGGCCAGCATGCAGCCTTTGGTCATCATGTGCCGGTCGGCGACGGTGATTTTGACCGTGTAGGTCAGGTTGCGCTGCGGATCGAAGGCTTCACCTGTCCATTCCTTCGGCCGAACCGGCTTGACGTTGAGGTTGAGCCGGTCGCCGGTCTTTTCGTGAGGCGTGCCGGGTCTTATCCAGGTGTTGATCGCGCAGGCGGCCGCCCCGCAGGGCTCAATACGAATTCGCGCCCTGCCGTCGCCGCGCGCCCAGCGGCCAAAAAAAGACGTTCCAGTCGCAGCCGCCGCGCTTCCGGCCGAGAGCAGCAGAATGAGACCGATCAACCATGCAATATTTCGGGTCATGGGCGCGCAGCTTCAATGCAATGGATCTCTACGCGTACAATCGGCGGCGGGCGGGTTGCGGTTCCAGCTCCACGCGATAGAGACCGACGTCAATGACGCCCTCGAGGAAACCAGCCGTGCAATAGCTCAGATAGTAATCCCACATTCGGCGAAACCGATGGTCGAATCCCGGGGGGCGATTTCGGGCCATCCGTTGTGGAACCGCCGGCGCCACTCCGCTAGCTGCGGGCATACGAAGCGCCGAAAGTCTCGCTGCCGACGAGCCGCAGCCCAGCGCGCTCAAACTCGCGGCAAAGCGCGCCCCGCGAAGGCAAGCAGCCCCCAGGGAATATATAGCGTTGAATGAAGTCGACCGTCCTCCGGTAATCCTCGAACTGATCATCCGCGATGGTGATCACCGGGAGAACCGCTGTTCCGCCGGGTTTGAGGCAGCGTCGATCTTCCCGAAATAGGTCGGCCACCATCTCGCGCCACCGCCTCGACCATTTCAATCGACGCTACCCGATCGAAACGGCCCTCGACGTCTCGGAAGTCCTGCAGGCGCAGATCGACTTTCGCCGCGCAGCCACGAGAGACGACGAGGTCCCGGGCGAACTCAAGCTGCGAGGGGGAAACC
>CAWIUD010000042.1:0-26860 GCA_963839185.1 uncultured Alphaproteobacteria bacterium
GATTGGCGAGTTAGAAACGGCCCACAATCGCCGCGAAGCGCGGCCTCTTCCTGACAACCGCGGGTGGACTCTGGGGGATGGCACGCCAATCCGTAGGAATTTTATCCGCATAGTATGGGTTATCCGCATAGTATGGGTAAGGTACGATCATGCAAGGTGAACCTGCGCCCAGAAAACACAACAATTTTGGCGCGTTACGCTTGCTTTTTGCGTCGCTGGTTATCGTCTCGCATTCACCTGTGATCTTAGGCTCCGGCAAGGGACCAATAATTGGGTATCTTAAGTTTGGTACGATTGCGGTTGATGGTTTTTTTCTCGTCAGTGGCTATCTCGTCACCAAAAGCTTCGTTACTTCAGAGAGCGTTATTGAATACTTCAGGAAAAGAATCCCTGCGGATTTTTCCAGGATACATTGTAAACTCCATAGTATGCATCTTCTTAGTTGCGCCGTTTGTTGGCGCAGGACTTTCCGTTTTTCATCCCCACGCGCTCCTCTTCGCGTTACTGCGAATGCTGCGCTTGGCGTTGCCCGAGGCGGTAGGGACTTTTCCGGATAGACCCTTCTCCGGTTTAAATGGCTCCGCCTGGACAATTTCCTATGAGTTCAAATGCTACATTATGGCGGCAATCCTGGGCTCTATAGGAGCTTTCCAGAGAAAATTCCGCGTTACGGTGCTAGTTTGTGTATTGATCTGCCTTCTATTGAACGCACTTCAAATCCTACCTGAGACGGCAGGCGCGATGACCGCCATTTTTGGTGATCCTCCGCGAATTGTTCGTTTTTCCGCCATTTTTGGTGCCGGTATGTTATTTTATTTGCTCCGAGAGCATATCGTCTACGAGGGTAAGTTTGTCTCTGTTGCAGGTTCACTCCTTATTCCACTGATGTACAACACACACACCGCCGAATTTGCGTTGACAATTCTGGGGGGCTATATCGTCTTCTGGTTTGCGTTTAAATATAGGGTCTTATCGATCAGTATATTCACAAACAAGACAGATTTATCTTACGGTATATACCTTTATGCTTGGCCGATTTCAAAAATACGATCGCCTATTTCGATCATTCTATGAGTGCTTCGTTCCTCGCATGTCTGTTTGTCGCGACTGTCGTCGGCTGCTGTGACTACGTGAGTTGGACCTATATCGAAAAGCCCTCGCTTGCGTACCGATCGTCGGCGGGTAGGCGGGCGCAAGTGAAGTACCTATGACCGCTTCGGCCCCCCGGACGGCGCGCGGGACGCCATGGCGATTGCAGTCGACGAGGAATTTCATCCCCGATCGTAAGGGGCCGAACATAAGATCGCCAAAGTTATTGAGCTTCTGGCGGCCGCTTCGGCGAAGCTCTTAAGCCGTAACTCCACCGACCACTGCCGACAGCTCATCCAGGCCGAGCCCGCGATGGCATTGATCGGTTCCGGCCGGAACCAATGCGGCCTTCCGCCGTTTAGCCCGGGAACGCCGCCCATTCCTGCCCGCCACTCCTTCAGGGAACTCAACATGCATATTCGCTACGGTTTTAACATTGCGCTGTCTCTGGCGCAGCCAACGACAATTCTCACCCTGATGGACGTCCACTCGGAACATCGCGGCGGGATCGTCGAGGAGACCGAACTGCAACTGTCGCCGTCGATTCCTGCAGCGAGGATCATCGATCGTCATGGCAATGTCCTGCGACGAATGTCGGCGGACGCCGGGCCGCTATCGCTGCGCCTTGAGGGCGTGTTTCACACCGAAGGGCGAGAGGATCCGGTCGACCGAACCGCTGACGCCGCGCCGGTCTCGGAACTGCCGCCCGATGCGCTGCAATTCCTTTTGCCTAGCCGCTATTGCGAGACCGATCTTCTCTCCGATTTCGCCTGGGCGAACTTCGGCGCCATTCCCGGCGGCTGGGCCAAGGTGCAGGCGATCTGCGATTTCGTCCATCAGCGCCTCGCGTTCAACTACGCCGACGCGCGCCCGACACGGACCGCAGGCGAGGCCCTGGCTGAAGGCGTCGGCGTCTGCCGCGACTTCACCCATCTTGCGGTCGCGCTCTGCCGCTGCCTCAACATCCCGGCGCGCTATTGCAACGGCTATCTCGGCGATATTGGCGTTCCGCCCGATCCGGCGCCAATGGATTTCAACGCGTGGTTCGAGGCCTATCTCGGCGGCCGCTGGTTCACCTTCGATCCCCGGCACAATCGCCCGCGGATCGGCCGGATCTTGATCGCCCGCGGCCGGGACGCCGCCGACATTCCGATGATCACCACCTTCGGCTCGCATGCGCTGACCCGGTTCACGGTCGTCACCGAGGAGGTCGAGGACAGCGCGGCGCTGGCCGCCTGAGCGTTCGAGCGGCGCATCAACTGAGGAAGCGGGGAGATCGATAATGCTGACAATTCTGGTGATTGTCCTTTTGATAATTCTTCTGGGCGGCGGGGGCGGCTACTACGCCCACGGCCGGTATGGCGGCGCCGGATTGGGCGGCGTGCTCGGCCTGGTGCTGGTGGTGCTGCTCGTTCTGTGGCTGGTCGGGGTCTTCTCGACGCGCTGTTGGGCCCGGTCCCGCATAACGCCCAGCGCTATGGCGGCGGCGCGCGCCTCAATACGCGCCGCATAGCCTGCGACCGCTTTGGCGGCGTCGATCATCGGCCGCCGGTCAACGACAATGAATCCCGAGGCCGGGCGGTCGAGGTCCTCAATCAGGAGGATGACCGAGATCGCCAGCACGATGATCGAGTACACCGGCAGCCGCCAGCGCCGTCTTTCGACGCCGCTCGCAAATCCCGCATAACCGACGCTGACGGCGGCGATGCCGTACAGCGCCCACAGGATGACATCCGGCACCCGTTCGCGAAGGCGGTCACGCGGCTTTGCTTGAAGGTCGAACATGGCGTTGAGCGCCTGGATGTAGAGGCCGGTCGGAACCATGGCGTCGTTGTTCGCGGCGACGGCTTTGAGCTCGACCCACAGGCGTTCCTGAATCGCGTTCGAGCGATCAATCGCCGCCTCCAATTCCTCCCGCGTCGAACGTCCGCGCGACGCCCAGGCGAATCTGCACGTAATCCCGCAGGAGCATGACGCTCTGGGCGTCGTGCGGGGCCGGAAGAAGCCGCGCGCGCAACGCCGCGGTTCCGATGGCGTTCGCCTCTCTGAGGAGCGCATCGCGCCGCGCGTCGAAGCGCGCCGCCGCCATGGCGAAGGTGAAGCTTAGCATCAACGCCAGCAAGCCGAGCATCGCGGCCTCCAGCGTCAGGACATTGGCTTCCCCGATGGCGCGCAAGCCGAGGCGATGGCCAATTTCGGCGGCCGCCGACAGAACGACGAGGCCGGCGAGGAAAATCGCCGTGAGCGGGGCGTCCGCGAAAACGTCCACCTAGCTTCCCCGTCGGCCCTGGCTGTTCATCAACGCGCCGGCTGCGCGGTTTCCAACAGGCTTCGGCTGGTCGACCGCCCGCCAGATGTTCATTTCGACGCCACGCGGCGGATCAAGGGGGATTTTCTCGCTGATCCGCAAGCCCGCTCTGGCGAGCACCGCTTCCGCCGTGAGCCCAGGATCGCATGCGGAGAAGATCGCCCGGCCTCCGGGCAGTTTTACGCCATGCGCGCGCGACAGGTGAAACGCGTCGTAGCCAATCGTGAGGAAGAGATCGAACACGACCTGGCCGCCCGGCGCCGCCACCGTCCCGCCGCGCGGCAGCATCTGCTTGACGACTCTCGCCCAGCTCATTCCCGCCGGGTTCCACCACCAGTCGTCGCCGCGTTGCTCGAGCCCGGCCGTCTCCCGCGAAACCACGAGCCGCCGGTCGCCCCTGACGTTCGGCTCGAGTTCGTGGCTGCGACGGCCGAACACAATGATGTCCGAGCCTGCCAGCGCGCGCTGATAATAGTCCCAGTCCTTCGGATTGCGCAGGGACGGCGGGACGAGCCCATCCGGACCGGCGATCTTGTCGTCGTCGGAGACGATGGCGTAGCCGGAGATTTCGATCGGGCGGCTGTTCGCTATTTCGGCGCTTGACGTGCTCATCTTCCCCTCCCCGCTCCCGGCGCGCGTCCGGATGACTAGCGCGTCCCGCAGATGAATGAAACGATGCGCTCTCCCTGAAGGCGCATCACGGGGATCCCGCAGGTATTTTTCGGCGAGGAAGCGCGCGATAACGGCGGCGCGTCTCCGCGACAGCCCGCCGAGCGGCTGTTGGTCGTCTTCTCAGGAACGCATGGCGATGGGGGGCGCCCCTCGCCCGCGACATCAAGTCAGAACGCTCTTTTTGTCGATACCGCCAGCCAGACGGAAGCGGCCTGTTGCGGCCAATCCGCGTAGTCCGCCGCAATGCGTATGTGCCGCGATTACAAAGCCTTATGGCAGTAAATTCGGAAGTTGTCCCTCAGGTTGACATGCACGGTCCGGTCCTGGATACGCAGCGTCTTGAATGCGCCCTCCAGGAATCGTCCGAGGGAAATCGATCGTTTTACGCTGAGCCCAGGCCAGCCGTTCGAGCCGGATGCGACGGCCGGTGAGTTCGGTGTGCAGGATCTTGAAACCCGCTTTCTCCAAGAACTCAATGGCTTTCGCGCGGGACAGAAACAGCGTGTGGTCGAACACGTAGTGTCGGTGACGCTGGCCCATTGCCATCGGGAACAGCGTGTCAACGATTGGAATCTCGATCGCCAGCACGCCCTTGTCCTTGAGAATTCGTCGCAGATCCAGGAGCGTTTCCATCGGCCGGGTGAAATGCTCCATGACGTGGAACATGGCGATCACATCAAACGTCTGGTCATCGAAGTGCAGTTCGGGGATCACGGTCTCATGCACGGTGAGACCGAACTTGCGCCGCGCATAATCCGCCGCCCACGGGTCTGGCTCAATGCCGATCCCCTCGTATCCGGCTGTGCGCGCGAGCGCGAGAAAATGGCCGGTTAGACATCCGAGCTCAAGCAGTTTTCCGCTTGGCTGATAGCGCTTGATCCGGTTGAGGATGTCCATGAAATCGTCGGTCTGGCTATCCTCCTTCTGCAGAACCATGTCGGGCAGCGGCCCCGGGTTCTTTTGACGCAGTTCTGGCATCGACTTGGTCCAACGGCTGCGGGTGTATTTGAGGCCGCACCCGGTGCAGCGAACGACGTTTCCCGCTTCCTTGTGGGCGAACAGAAACTGAGAGTCCGGAGACCCGCACAGCGGGCAATCGACGAATACGTCGAATGGCGCGCGTCCGGCTCCAAGGTCGCTGTGTCGGTCATGTTTTTCCGCTCTCTATTGACAATCGCCCGCCGGAGATACGCGACACCTTCCTCATCCGGGACTGTCGGCGCGGTCAGAGGAAGATCGGGCCGCCGCCGGCAGGCGCGGTGGGTGACGGCGTTGTGATCGGAACGCCAAGGGCGAGGCCTGGTGGGGCCAAGGGAACGCGCACAAGATGAAACGCGCGTAAGGTTAGAACTGCTCCGGAATGATGCGAATCCGGCGAAAATGCAGTCGTCCGCGAAAGCCTGGTAAATTGACTCCGCAGATGACGCCCTTTAACATTCAGGTATGAGAGCGAGGGACCTTAGCGCCGAGCCGCGCGGGATGGTGTTTTCGCCATGCCCTCGACGGCAAGCGGGCTGTGGCTTGCAGCGGGCCCCGTCCGGCAGCCTTGAGGAGATGCATTACGTGCATTTGGCGCAAAGCCAATTGGCTAGGGGGACTTCATGAAGATAATTTCGATCGCGGCAAAGATCATCGCAATAGCGGTTTGTCTTTCGGGAGTTTCGGTCGCGGCCTTTGCTCAATCTACGCCAACAGTAGGGGTTTTGACGCAGCATTACGATTATTGGCGATCGGGTTCGAATTCCGCCGAAACAATCCTCACTCCCTCGTCAATTTCGTCCGACAACTTCGGCGTGATCGCGACAGTCAATAATCTCGCCGACATCGTCGAGGTTCCGCCGCTTGTTCTACCGAACGTGCAAATTACTTGTCTGATCAACCAGACAATTGTTACATGTCAGAGCGGTCTGTCGTCCGGCCAGTACGAAGTTGCCTATGTGGCGGCCGCAAACACAATTTATGCGATCAACGCAGCCAATGGACAAATTCTGCTCCAACGAAACTTCGGGCCTGAAGGACATTGTCGCGGGATCAGAACGACGCCTGTCATCTTCAATAATACATTATATGTTATCACTGTCACAGCTGTAAGCGGTCATGATGTCACAACGATGAACGCGATCCACGTCGGGACTTTGACCAATGCGATCACGCCTTATACCGTTACCCCAACGAATACGTTTCACGCTCTGACGCGATGGCACAGCCTATAGCTTCGATGTTGACGGAACTTGTCCAAGAACTGCATTGCTCTCGCTTGGGGGCAACATTTACGAGGGATTCCGCGGCAATGAACTGCCGACTGGAAGCGGGCCACGCGAGGTTGGCTTATAGGGTGGAACGCCGCCACCCTTGCGCCTCTCCCGCCCCTGCTGACTAATTTGCAGGCAACCTCGACCAACAGCTATTTCCTGTCGTCGATCTGGATGTCGGGTTCTGGCATTGCGTCCGATGGGACAAGCCTATACTTCGCGACCGGAAACTCTGATCCTTCTGGCACGTCCTACAGTTTTCCCAATAACATCGAGGAGAGCGTGGTCAAGGTTAACCAGAGTCTCAAACCTACGAGTATATTCACGCCATCGAACTATGCGGCTTTGGACGCCGCGGACAATGAAATTGGGTCAGGGGGAGTTGCGGTGCATTCCGGCTCATACGACACCGATGGTTGTGGCTGGAGGCAAAGACGGAAGAATGTTCCTTCTCAATAGCGCCAATCTTGGCGGCTACACAGCGGGGGGTCCGGACAACGTACTCGATATGCAAAATATTGGCGGTTGCTGGTGCGCGCCTTCATTCTTCCCTGGCCCGGATGGAAGTCGTGAGGGTCGTCAGCAGCGGCGGCAATTCCGTTACGACCTGGAAAGTTGAGATAGTCCCGCCGTCGACAACGCCGGAATTCGTCCAGGACGGTGTCGGTCAGATATCGCCCACCACCATCCAAGATCCAGGTTTCTTCACGAGCGTTTCATCCAACGGCGACGGCTCAAATCCTTCCCGCGTCATTTGGGCGGTTGGACGTCCAACCGATAGTACAGGTACCGTCACTCTTTACGCGTTCAACGCTGTTCCCGTTAATGGAACACTGCCATTGCTTGGTCAGTACGCAGCGGGTACCTGGACTGATATACACAACGCGAATATCATCCCGGTGGTCGCCAATGGGAAGGTCTACGTCGCGAGCGGCACGGGCGCCGCTGGCTCCGGCGCTGGGATCTTGACCATTTTCGGCCTAAATAGCTCTCCATAGTCGTGGTTTGCAGGCCGGAGCTGTGGACTATTGAACGCAGTGATAAAATCTTGATTTTTAGAAAGAAGGGGTTATGCTTGTTTGACCTTTCAGAAGCCTGAGGAACGGCCAGGGCCAAGCGCGCCGCGCCCTTTCCATATCCTTGGCAACCCTCTCAATTCCGCTCGGAACGGCAATGAGACGGCCCTTGCGGGAAGTTGGCATGGACTTGGGATCGGCGCCACGCCGGCTTGGCTCCGGCGCCTTGTCGAGCAGGCTTTAGCGTTCGGGGAAAACGCAGCCGCTGACGCAAACGGCCTACCCTGTCACCTCGAGGGCGAGGCGGCCGGTCAGCGTCCTCCCATATTCGTCGATCGCCTCGACCACCAGCCGATGCGCGCCGGGCTCCAGATCGCCAGGCAGCCGGGCGGTCCAAACGTGGGACGATTTATCCGCAGTGACCCAGGGTTTCTTGGTCGCCTCGTGGCGCAGGAACACTTCCTCGACAAACGGGTCGGGCCGGGCCGAGCGGATCATGGCGACCGGCGTCCGGTCGCCGATCCGCATCGCGACCCTGGTCTTCTCGCCGCCGTCGAACACATTGGCGATCAGGGTCGAGGCGGCAAGGCTCGCGCGCGGGATCGGCGAGCCCAGCACTTGCGGCTGGCGGAAGTCGCGATCCGCCTCCTTGCTGGTCCCGTGAAAGCGGCTGTCGATCGAAAGCCGCATCTGCCGCCCGTTCGGCTCCTTGGCCGGCAGGTAGCGCGTCCGGTAGGCGACGCCGTCGACCGAGAGGATGTGGAAGCCGTTCGGCGTGCCGTCGCGGCTGTCGGCGGAGGCGACGCCGCGATGGTCGAGGGGCCCGCTCCACCACGAGCCCGAGAAGGCCGTCAGAACATGATGGTGATGGGGTTCGGCGCCGCTCCAACCGTCCGCCGCCCCAAAATAATGGTGCTCGGTCGTGTGAGTGTGGCCGGCGAAGCTGACCGTGTAACGGCGCCCTTCGAGGAGCTTCAGGAACTCGTCCTTGTTGACGAGGTTCTGCCAGGTCTCCTCGCCCGAGATAGGTCCGCAAGGGGATGTGCAGCACGGCGATGACCAGCGCGTCCTCGGGCGTGTGGGCCAGGACGCCCCGGACGAACTCGAGCTGCCGGGCGTCGAGCCGGCCCTCGTACTTTCCCCCGCCCCGCGGCTTCGCGCGCGTCGAAGCCGAGATAGTCGACGTCGTCGAGCATCAGAAAAAGGGTCTGGGCGTAGAAGAACGCGTAATAGTTTGGACCGAAAAAGCGCTTGTAGGTCTCGCGGCTGTACGTGCGGTCCGGCGCCTCGAAATTGAGATCGTGGTTCCCGCCAATGTTCCACCATGGCAGGCCGATCGTCCCGATAATCGCGTTCGAGCGCGGATAGAGGGAAAGATCGTCGAACATGATGTCGCCGGCGGTGAGGCCGAATTTGGCGTCGACCCCGGCCAGCGCCTGGATGAGGTCCTCGCGGATGTAGTCGACCTCGGCCTCGGTCTCGGGCTGCGGGTCGGTAAGCATCACGACGTCGAACGTCTTCGCTTCGTCCTGGGACTTGAGCGCGAAGTCGACCGATTCGGGCAGAGGCCCGGTCGGCGCCAGGCCTTCGAAGGTCAGATTGAGGTTGGCCGGCGACCCATTCGGCTGGTGATGGCGGTAGAATCGGGGAAGCCCGGTCGACGCGTCGACCGGGGGCATGTAGCCCGCCGGCTTGATGACGAAGATCGTCGCTTCCTCGGGCAAGGGCAGCGTGTACCGGCCATCGGCGCCGGTGACCGCGACCTCGCGGCCGTTGGAGACGAGCACGCCGGGCAACCCCGGATTGGCGGCGCTCGCCGCGCCCGATCCGTCCCGATCCTCGAACACCAGGCCCGTGACCTGCGCCTCCTGCGCCTCCGCCCGCCGAGAATCGACCGCCGCGAAGGCCAAGCCAGCCGCGCCGCCGGCCAGCACCTCGCGCCGCGTGAAGCCCGTGATTTGATTTCCTGACATGTTCGCGCCTCCGAATTCCGCGCTCCAGAAGATTACGAAGCGATGACGCGATCATGAAGCGCCGTTCGGAAGGCCGGCGACTCCTGGGAGTTCAGCGGAAACGACGCTTTCTCCGCCTCACGCCGCCCATCTGGCCCCTGTGGCGCAAAAACGCGTCCGCCAACACACAGGCCACCATGGCTTCGCCGACCGGAACCGCGCGGATGCCGACGCAAGGGTCGTGGCGCCCCTTGGTGACGATCTCCGTATCCTCGATCGCGCGCGTGACCGTGCGGCGAGGCGAAAGGATCGAGGACGTGGGTTTGACCGCGAAGCGGGCGACGATCGGCTGGCCGGTCGAGATGCCGCCGAGAATGCCGCCCGCGTGATTGGAAAGGAAGCGCGGCTGGCCGTCGTTGCCCCGCCGCATTTCGTCGGAATTCTCCTCGCCGGAAAGCTCGGCTGCGGCGAAGCCGTCGCCAATCTCGACGCCCTTCACCGCATTGACGCCCATCAGCGCGGCGGCGAGCTCGGAGTTGAGCTTGCCGTAGATCGGCGCGCCCCAGCCGGCCGGAACTCCCTCCGCGACAACCTCGATGACCGCGCCGATCGACGAGCCCGCTTTGCGGATGTCGTCGAGATAGTCCGCGAACCGCTCGGCGGCGGCGGCGTCCGGACAGAAGAACGGATTCCTGCCGACCTCCTCCCAGTCCCATCGGCGTCCTGTCGATCTTCAATTTCCCCATCTGCACCAACGCGCCGCGGATCCGCACCCATGGCGTCACCTTTCGGGCGACCGCCCCGGCGGCGACGCGCGCCGCCGTCTCGCGCGCCGAGGACCGCCCGCCGCCCCGATAGTCGCGAAGGCCGTATTTCGCGTCATAGGTGTAGTCGGCGTGGCCGGGCCGATACTTGTCCTTGATCTCGCTGTAGTCCTTCGAGCGCTGGTCGACATTCTCAATGAAGACGCCGATCGGCGTTCCGGTCGTGACCTGGCGGCCCGAAGCGTCGTCGACCATGACGCCGGAGAGGATGCGCGCCTCGTCCGGTTCGCGGCGCTGAGTGGCGAAACGCGACGTTCCCGGCCGCCGTTTGTCGAGCTCGGCCTGGATGTCCGCCGCGTCCAGCGGTATGCGCGGCGGACAGCCGTCGACGACGCATCCGATCCCGACGCCATGGCTCTCGCCAAACGTGGTGACGCGAAAAAGATGCCCGAAGCTATTGTGCGACATGAGGACCTGGCGCGGCGTACATACGGGACACACGCTCGGCCCGTCAAACCGCGCAACGACCTCGATTTGGCCCTGACGATGCGACAGCGGGAGCGTTCATTCTCAATTCATCTTGCCGGGCGCATTTGCATCCGCCGTGCCGCAAATGACGAGTTGCACGACTTGCTCAAGGAGAAACAACATATGATGCTGAAAAAGTTTGCCGCGATTGGCGTCAGCGCCGCTATCGCCTTCGCGCCTCTCGCCGCCCTTGCCCAGACCGATACGACGGCCCCGGCCGCCGCTCCCGCCGCCGGCGCCGACACGATGGCGAAGAAGCCCATGCACAAGAAGCCCATGCACAAGAAGCACATGAGCAAGAAAATGGACAAGAGCATGGAGCCGGCCCCGGCCGAAGCGCCCAAGAGCTAATTCCCGGATTTCCGTTTTATCTCGGTCAGCCGCCCCATCTGTCCGGTGGGGCGGCTTTCTTTTTGCTGCCCCCATTCGCCGCTTTCCCGTGTCACGGCGGCGTGCCAAATTCGCCCGCGAAATGCGGAGCGCATAAATGGCCGGCGCGGAATTCTGGTACGAATTCGCCAGCACCTATTCCTATCCGGCGGCGATGCGGGTCGCGTCGCTCGCCGAGGCGCGAGGCGTGAGCCTTTCATGGCGGCCGTTTCTTCTCGGGCCGATTTTCGCCGCCCGAGGCTGGCGCGATTTGCCGTTCAACATCGACCCGGCCAAGGGCCGATACATGTGGCGCGACTTGCAACGGACCTGCGAGGCGCTCGGATTGCCGCTGAAGCGGCCCGACCCTTTTCCCCAGCCGAGCCTGCTCGCCGCGCGGATCGCGCTTGCGCTTGAGGGCGAGCGGCGCGTGAATTTCTCGCGTCAGGTCTACAGGGCCGAATTCGGCGAAGGGGCGCCGATCGGCGATCGGGCCGTTCTCTCCGACCTGCTCGCCGCATGCGGGGAGTCGATCCCGACAGCGACGTTGGCGCGGGCGGAAAGCGATGCGAACAAAGCGTTGCTGAAATCGGAGACCGCTCACGCCGCCGAAATCGGCATTGTCGGACGCGCCCTGCCTCGTGACCGAGGACGGCGAAGTGTTCTGGGGCAACGACCGATTGGAACAGGGCCTCGACTGGGCGGCCGGAAGGTCCTCTTGAGATCGGGTCGGCTAACGGTTCGCAATGGTCGAAAATGATGGCGGGAACGCAGGATGGCCTTCGACCTGATCTTGCGCGATGCGACGCTGCCCGACGGGCGCAAGAGCATGGACGTTGCGATCGCCGGCGGCCGCATCGCCGCGATCGAGCACGGAATCGAGGCTGAGGCGGGCCAAATTATCGACGCCGGCGGGCGTCTCATCTCCCCGCCCTTCGTCGATTGCCATTTTCATCTGGACGCGACGCTTTCGCTTGGTCTGCCAAGACTGAACGTCTCAGGCACGCTCCTCGAGGGAATCGCGCTCTGGGGCGAACTGAAACCCCAACTCACCCACGAAGCCGTGGCCGAGCGCGCGCTGCGCTATTGCGATCTCGCCGTCTCGCAGGGGCTCCTCGCCGTACGCAGCCATGTCGACGTCTGCGATGACCGGCTGCTTGCGGTTGAAGCGCTGCTCGACGTCAAGAAGACAGTGAAGCCCTATCTCGACTTGCAGCTTGTCGCATTTCCTCAGGACGGCTACTTCCGCTCGCCGACCGCAGCCCGAAACCTGGAGCGCGCGCTCGACCTCGGCGTCGACGTTGTCGGCGGCATTCCTCATTTCGAACGCACGATGTCCGATGGCGCGGCGTCCGTTAAAACCCTGTGCGAGATCGCGGCGAAGCGCGGGCTGATGATCGACTTGCACTGCGACGAATCCGACGATCCGATGTCGCGCCACATCGAGACGCTCGCCTGCGAGGCGCAGAGGCTTGGCCTCGGCTCGCGAGCGACGGGATCGCATCTGACCTCGATGCATTCGATGGACAATTATTATGTCTCGAAGCTTTTGCCGTTGATCGCCGAATCCGGCATCTGCGCGATCGCCAATCCACTCATCAACCTGACCTTGCAGGGACGTCACGATGCCTATCCGCGCCGGCGCGGGTTGACGCGGATCACGGAGATGCGCGCGCACGGCATTCCGGTTGGGCTTGGGCAGGATTGCGTGATGGACCCTTGGTATGGGCTCGGCGGCGCGGATATGCTCGACGTGGCGCATATGGCCGTGCATGGCGCGCCGATGACGAGCCGCGAAGCGATCCGGTGGACGTTCGACGCGGTCACGGAAATCCCGGCGCGAATTCTCGGGCTCAAAAGCTATGGGCTCGCGGTTGGAAACCATGCGGACATGGTGCTGTTGCAGGCGGCGGATCCTATCGAAGCGGTAAGGCTGCGGGCAACGCGACTGCTGGTCATTCGGCGCGGCGAAGTGATCGCCCGCACGCCTGCCCGCCTGGCGGAGCTGTCGCTCAAGGGGAGGCCCGCGAGCCTCGATCCGGCGTCCTACGCGCCGCGGACGGCCGACAATCCCGGGAAGCACTGAGCGCATTGCCGCCTAACTCCGCGTCGGACGTGCCGTCGCCACGGTCGTCAGGCGCCGAGCGCGCGGGTGCGGATTGCCGTCAGCGTCGTTGTTGGCGTGATCGCTTCCGGATCGATCTTCACATGGATGATCGAAGGGAGGCCCGAGGCCAAGGCGCGCTCGAAGGCGGGAAGGAACTCGGCCGTCTCCTCAACGGTCTCGCCGTGGCCGCCGAACGCGCGCGCGTAAGCGGCGAAGTCAGGATTGCGCAGTCGCGTGGCAACCTCGCGCCCGGGAAACTCGCGCTCCTGATGCATCCGGATCGTCCCGTACATGCCGTTATCGATCAGCACGACCACGATTGGCAGTTCGTATTGAACAGCGGTGGCGAATTCCTGCCCGTTCATCAGAAAATCGCCGTCGCCGGCGAAGCAGACCACGGTCCGCTTGGGGAACACCCGCGCCGCTCCGATCGCGGCGGGCAAGCCGAAGCCCATCGAGCCGGACGTGGGGCCCAATTGCTGTTCGATCCGGCGAAACCGCAGAAAACGGCCAACCCAGATCGAAAAATTCCCGGCGCCGTTGGTGAAGATGGCATCAGGCGCGCGTCGTCTCAGCGCAAACATGATCTCGCCCATTTGCACGCGGCCCGGATTTGGAGGGGCTTTGTCGCTCCAGGCGAGATATTCGGCCCGCGCCGCGCGCGTCTCGGCCGACCATGGGATCGTCGCCGGCGGCTGAACGCCTTCCAGCGCCGAGCAGAACTCAGTCACCGTCGCGATGATCCCAAGCGTCGGGTGATAGTTCCGCCCAACCTCGTGCGCGTCGGCATGGACATGCACGAACCGCTGGCGCGGCGCGGGAATCTCGAACAGCGTATAGCCCTGCGCCGCCGCCTCCGACATCCGTCCGCCGACCAGCATCACGAGATCGGCTGCCTCTATGCGCGCCTTCAGCTTCGGGTTGACCGAGAGTCCGATTTCGCCGGCAAAGTTGTGGTGCTCGCCGTCAAACACGCTTGCACGGCGGAATGAGCCAGCGACGGGCATGTCAAACCGTTCGGCGAACCGTCCGAAGGAGGCGCTGGCTCGTTCGGTCCATCCCGCTCCCCCGAGGATAGCGATCGGCCGCTCGGCGCTCCACAACATCTTCTGCAGTTCGGCCATCTGCGCGAGGCCCGGCCAGATCGGCGCCGGCGTCACGCACGGCGCGTCCGCGACCGCCGCCTTCTTCGACGAGCATGTCTTCTGGCAACGCGATGACGACCGGGCCCGGCCGCCCCTGCATGGCAATATGAAACGCGCGCTGGATGATTTCCGGGATGCGAGCCGCAGACTCGATCTGCGTCGCCAACTTTGCGGTCGATGCGAAGAGGGCGCGGTAATCCATCTCCTGAAAAGCGCCGCGCCCGAGCATCGCCCGCTCAACCTGACCGATAAACAAGATCATCGGCGCGGAATCGTGCTCCGCGATATGCACGCCATGCGCCGCGTTGGTGGCGCCGGGGCCGCGGGTGACAAAACAAATTCCCGGCCGCCCGGTGAGCCGACCCTCTGTGAGGGCCATCATCGCCGCCCCCGCTTCCTGCCGGCAGACGGTGGTTTCGATTGCGGCGTCACGCAGCGCGTCAAGCGCCGCCAGGTAAGATTCGCCCGGAACGCAGTAAACCCGCTTCACCCCCTGCGCCACGAGCTGGTCGATCAGAATCTGTCCGCCCGAGCGTAAAGTCTGGGAAACCATGCCGTTCGCGCTCCGTCCTTTTAGCCATGTTTTGTCAGTTCGTGGTATTATTTTCAATTGGCGTGGGCTTTCATCGTCGCCTTGCGCATCGACAAAGGTCGGGACATTCTTTGCCCATGCCCTCTATAGAACGCCCTGAGGAATTGAGCCTGCTGACGAATCTCAACGCTCGTTCACGCGAAATATTCCGCAACATCGTCGACTCCTATCTGTCCACCGGAGAGCCGGTGGGATCGCGTCATCTTTCGCGCCTGCTGCCGATTTCGCTGTCGCCGGCCTCCGTTCGCAACGTGATGCAAGACCTGGAGGAGCTTGGGCTCATCTATGCTCCGCACGCGAGCGCGGGACGCCTGCCGACGCAACAGGGCCTGAGGCTCTTTGTCGATGCGTTGCTCGAATTCGGAGATTTGGGGCGCGAGGAGCGTGCGCGTATCGACAGCCAGGTGCGCGCGGCGGCGGAGGAAGGCGGATTCGAAGGGGCGCTGGCCGAGACGACGACCCTGCTCTCGGAATTGACTCGGAGCGCGGGCGTCGTGCTGACCTCCAAGACCGACGCGCGACTGAAGCATGTCGAATTCGTGCGCCTCGAGGCCAATCAGGCGCTCGCCATCCTCGTCGCAGAGGACGGCTCGATCGAGAATCGAGTGGTGGCAACGCCGGCCGGCATGCCGGCGTCGGCGTTCGTCGAGGCCACCAACTTCCTCAATGCGCGCGTCCGGGGCCGCACTCTGGCCGAGGCCATGGCGGAAATTGAGGCGGCGCGAGAGACCGCGCGTGAGGAACTCGACGAAATCGCGGCGCGTCTGGTCGAAGCCGGCCTCGCCTCATGGTCGGGAGCAGCGGGATCGCGCGACCAGCTGATCGTCCGCGGCCAGGCCAATCTGCTTGGGGATTTGCGCGCCACGGAGGACCTCGAGCGCATTCGCACGCTGTTCGCCGATCTCGAGACGAAGACCGACGTCATCGATCTCTTGCATCGCGCAGAGACCGGCGACGGGGTCAAGATTTTCATCGGCTCCGAGAACAAGCTATTCTCGTTATCCGGCTCATCGATGATCGCGGCGCCGCTCAAGGACAGCGATCATCGGCTCGCGGGCGTCCTTGGCGTGATCGGGCCGACGCGGCTCAACTACGGGCGCATCGTGCCGATGGTCGAATACGCCGCGCACGTGCTCGGCGAGCTCAAGCGCCCGCGGTAAGCGCAGCGGCCGATCCATCCGTTGGAGTAATGCAATGTCGAACGTGTCGGACATCGAGACGTCCTTGCTCTTTCACGGGGTCGGCTGGGTCAGCTTCGGCATGGGGTTGCATTCGCAGGCCTGACGCGCTCTTGCTTCCGCAGGCAAATAGGAGCGAACGATGACGAAGTGGGTTTACTCCTTCAGCGCCGAGCGCGCCGAGGGCAAGGGGGAAATGCGCAACCTTCTCGGCGGAAAGGGCGGGAACCTGCATGAGATGGCTTCGCTCGGCCTGCCGGTCCCGCCGGGATTTACCATCACCACCGAGGTCTGCACCTATTTCTACGCCAACGGCAAGACTTATCCCCGCGATCTTGCGGCCCAGGTCGATGCGGCCGTCGCCGAGGTCGGGCGCCAGACAGGACACGTCTTCGGCGACGCGTCCAATCCGCTCCTGCTCTCAGTGCGATCCGGCGCACGCGCGTCGATGCCGGGGATGATGGACACTGTCCTCAATCTCGGGCTCAACGATGCTTCCGCCGAGTTGTTGGCCAAGTCGTCGGGCGACGAGCGTTTCGCCTACGACAGCTATCGGCGCTTCATCCAGATGTACTCGAACGTCGTGCTCGACGTCGACGTGCACCAGTTCGAGGACATCCTCGAACACTTCAAGGACAGCCGAGGCTACGAGCTCGACACCGACCTCGGCGCGGACGACTGGCGCGGCATCATCGCCGACTACAAGGCGAAGGTCGCCGAGGCGACCGGCAAGCCATTCCCGCAAGACCCGCGTGACCAGCTCTGGGGGGCGATCGGCGCCGTGTTCTCGTCGTGGATGAACCAGCGCGCCATCAAATATCGCGAACTCAACGGCATTCCCGCCAACTGGGGCACCGCGGTTAATGTGCAGGCGATGGTGTTCGGCAACATGGGCGAGACGTCCGCGACGGGCGTCGCCTTTACCCGCAATCCGTCGACCGGCGCCAACGAGCTCTACGGAGAGTTCCTTGTCAACGCCCAGGGCGAGGACGTGGTGGCGGGCATTCGCACGCCTCAGAACATCACCGAGGCGGCCCGCAAGGCGGCCCATTCCAGCGCGCCTTCGCTCGAATCCGTGATGCCCGAGGTCTTCAGGCAATTCGTGGCGACAACCCAGCTCCTCGAAAAGCATTACCGCGACATGCAGGATCTCGAGTTCACCGTCGAGCGCGGCAAACTGTGGATGCTGCAAACACGCAACGGCAAGCGCACGGCGAACGCCGCGCTGCGCTGCGCGGTCGACATGGCGAACGAAGGCCTCATTTCGCGCGAGGATGCGATCATGCGCGTCGAGCCCAGCGCGCTCGACCAGCTGCTGCACCCAACTCTCGATCCCAAGGCGAAGCCGGCGCCGCTGGCGACCGGCCTCCCTGCTTCGCCGGGCGCAGCAAGCGGGGGGATCGTCTTTTCGGCCGACGAGGCCGAGACGCTGCGCGGAGTCGGCCGGAAGTCGATCCTGGTCAGGGTCGAGACCTCGCCGGAAGATATTCACGGCATGCACGCCGCCGAGGGCGTGGTGACGACGCGCGGCGGCATGACCTCGCATGCGGCGGTCGTCGCGCGCGGAATGGGCAAGCCTTGCGTCTCGGGCGCGGGCTCAATCCGCATCGACTATGCCGCGCAGACGATGACGGTTGGCGGGGTGACGTTGAAGAAGGGCGACATTCTGACCATCGACGGCGCCTCAGGCGAGATCATGCAGGGCGCGGTGGCGATGGTGAAGCCCGAGCTGACCGGCGATTTCGCGACGCTGATGAGTTGGGCGGACGCCGCAAGGCGCATGAAAGTGCGCGCCAACGCCGAAACCGCAGCGGACGCGCGCGCGGCGCGTTCGTTCGGCGCCGAGGGCATCGGCCTTTGCCGCACCGAGCACATGTTCTTCGAAGGCGAGCGCATCCTCGCTGTGCGCGAAATGATCCTCTCGGAAACCGAGGACGGCCGGCGCGCCGCGCTCGCCAAGCTGTTGCCGATCCAACGTCAGGATTTCGCCGACCTGTTCGAGATCATGACCGGCCTGCCGGTCACGATCCGTCTGCTCGACCCGCCGCTGCACGAGTTTCTGCCGAAGACCGATGAGGAGATCGACGAGGTCGCCAAGGCCATGCGGGTGCCGGCCGACAAGCTGCGCGCCCGCGCCGCCGAACTGCACGAGTTCAATCCGATGCTCGGCTTTCGCGGCGTGAGACTCGCCATCCGCTATCCGGAAATCGCTGAAATGCAGGCGCGGGCGATTTTCGAGGGTGCGGTCGAGGCGGGGCGCCGGACCGGCGCGCCGGTGACCGCCGAGATCATGATCCCGCTCGTTCTGGCGCGGCCCGAACTCGACTTGGTCAAGGCGGTCGTCGACGCCATGGCCGAGACAGTCGCCAAGGAAACGGGCGTCGCGGTGCCCTATCATGTCGGCACGATGATCGAACTGCCGCGCGCGGCGCTGCGTGCAGGCGACATTGCAAAGAGCGCCGAATTTTTCTCCTTCGGCACCAACGACCTCACGCAGACGACGCTCGGCGTCTCGCGCGACGACGCCGGCTCGTTTCTCGGCATGTACGCGGTCAAGGGACTCCTGCCCGCCGATCCATTCGTAACGCTCGACACGGAGGGCGTCGGCGAACTTATTGAGATCGCGGTTCAGCGCGGCAGGGCGACCCGCCCCGACATTAAACTCGGGGTCTGCGGCGAGCACGGCGGGGACCCGGCTTCGATCGCTTTCTGCGAGAAGGTGGGTCTCGACTATGTGTCCTGCTCGCCGTTCCGGATCCCGATCGCCCGCCTTGCGGCCGCCCAGGCCGCGCTCGGCCGCAAGACGCATTCAACGGCCTGAGGCTGTTCCCGAATCGCCGGCGAAAGAAGCAAACTCCAAGCCGACGCCTTAAGATTTATTATGAATCAGGCAAGGTTCGCCGATGCAATGGATTCGCAAGGACGCCCACGATTTTTCAACGGCCTGTTAAGCCCTTAGTAATTTCCGGGACGGATTTTATGGATACATAACGCGGAGCTCGCTTGTTTCAATTCTATGCGGGCATCGCGTTAACGAATGCGACAGATGGCAGATCAATACTATGGCAGGAGACATTAGCATGTCCGTACTCTCGAACTTCGTCAACAACGAAGACGGCGTGACCGCAATCGAATATGCGCTGATCGCAAGCCTGATCGCGGTGTTTATCATCACGGCGGTTCAGTTTGTCGGGACGCAGGTCAGCACGGTATTCACCGAGGTCGGCAATTCGCTGAAATAGCGGTCGCACGCCTGGGCGCGCGCTGCGACGCCGGCCCGGTTGGCTTCGCGGCCTATGCCGCGTGATTGACCAGGCTCCCCTCCAGGAGCCTGTCCGGCGGCGGATCGCAAGGATCGCCGCTTTCCAGGCGGCGCGCCTGCGGAAGTCGATCGCGTGACGCGGAAATCGTCGCGGCCTGCGAGCACGCCGGTTTCTCCTATGTGGTCGAGCCACGGCGCCCCCGGGCAGCGGATCGGCGCGATCTTCGAGGCCGCGCCTTCTCGTGCCCATGAGCATTTTTGTGCCCATGGGCATTTCCGGCGCCGAACGTACCGCGCCGTTTGCTCGAGGCCGCCTCCGGAATGCACGCTTCCCCCGGCGCCAAGCCCTGTGAACCGCTTGCCTGCGGCCCGTATGTCGAGACGCCAGCTGCCGGGCCGCCCGGCTGCGCGCGGACAAATGCTTGAGGCCGTCGTATTTGTCTGACTAGCAAATCCGCCCCCCCAAATTAATTGTTGGGTGTAATCCACAATCGATTTGACAAATCCGCCGATAAGTGACTATTAAATAATTATAAAGCTTCGTGCGCGAGGCCCGTGGGGGTTGATCATGAACGCCAAATTTCTTGCCGCCTCGCTTGCGCTGGCGTTGGGTGGAGCGGGTGCAACGCCGGCCGGCGCCGCAACCGTCTACGTCGTCTTGACCGACCCCAGCGTGAACGGTGGCGCGCCGACGACCGTGGCCTCCGGCCCCTCTGGGACCAATCTGACATGGAGCGGCGCCTATGGCTCGTTCGGCATCCCCGAGATTCTGGTTGCCGCCGGGTCCACTGCGAGCAACCTGTACTTCGGCTCGGTGTCATTGACGCTGTTGGCGCCGCTCGCTTCCTCGCTCACCATCGATGTGCTGGAGACCGGGATCTCCATGCCGGTAGGCCCATTGAATTTCAACACCTCGCTAGGCTCGCTAGAGCTCCCGCCGGGTTGGACCGTGTCCGAGATCGCGAATTATGGTCCGCCGACCGGACCGGCCATCACGCTAGGATCGGGCCAATTTTCCGGCGTGGGTTCTCTGATCGAGTCCAAAATGATTGACGCTATGGGCGCGTACCTGGTGGACGAGCGATACGTGTTCGACTTCCCGGGTTCCGCCCAGCCGGGTCAGGGGATCGCGAGGATCACGGTGACCGCCAGTTCGGTGCCCGAGCCCTCCACCTGGGCGATGATGACGCTAGGTTTCGCAGGCCTTGGGTTTTTCGGCTATCGCAAGACGAAGAGCTCGCGAACCGCGCTGTCCGCCGCCTGATATCGGTCGCTGGACGACCGCGCGCCGCCACGCGGCGCAGCAAAGGCGAAGGGGACACGCCTCAGCGCTTATCGCTCGACGGCCAGCCTAAAAAGACCCCGCGCCAGAGGTCGCAGGCGCGGGGCCACCTCGCGCACCGGGATTGCTGGGAGGGCCAGGACGCGTGGCTCCTTGCATCCTGACCTTGCGGCAGCACGGCGCCAACTGACAAAAAAGGGGAGACGCGCGCGCCTGTTTTCCGGTTTGCGCGCGATAAAGGTCGGCAGCCCCTCGGCTCGCGAGCGCCCCGAAAGCTGACGAGCCTCATCGCCGAGGCCGGCGGCTCCGGCGCGATCGACCTGTTCAGCCTTTCTCTCAAGGTTCGGGATTGCGGGCTCCTCTTCACCCCGACCATTCGTTGCGCTGCTCGAAAGCGGCGGCGCGCCTTGGCGGTTCGATCGGCCGATGGTAGGATGCGAGTACTGCAAAAGCATTGCAATTGCCTAGCATTGGCGTCGCGACCTGGGTCACAACCCGAGAGCGGAAGTGCGCGGCGATCAGGCGGCGGCGTCGCCTGAGGGCACCCCGATCGCTTCGGCCTACTGGGTCGCGCTGATGACGCTGGCTTCCATCCAAAAGCAACGAGCTCAAAAGTTCAAGCTTAGGGATCGAGGAACTGGATCATGGCAAGGAAAGCCAAAAGCGTCTCGTCTAACCCGAGCGTGTTCCTCGCTTCTGTGCGCCGCGGCCGGACCGTCGTTGAATATCGGACCGGGCAGGCGATCTTCTCGCAGGGAGACGCCGCCGAATTCCGTTTTCTACATCGTGGGCGGAAAGATCAAAATCTTCGTCATCTCCGAGCAAGGACGGGAAGCGGTCGTCGCCCTGCTCGGCGAGGGCGACTTTTTCGGCGAAGGCTGCCTGATTACGCAACCTTTGCGTCTGGGAAACGCCGCTTCCATAACCGACGGCAACGGTGATGCGCTTCGAGAAGGCCGAAATGGTTCGCCTCCTTCGCGCCGAGCCCGCCTTTGCCGCGGCCTTCACAGCTCATCTGTTGACCCGCAACAGCCGGGTTGAAGCGGACCTCGTGGACCACCTGTTCAATTCGAGCGAAAAGCGCCTGGCCCGCACTCTTCTGCTGTTGGCGAATTTCGGCAAGGAAGGGAGGCCGAAGCCGATCACGACAAAGATCAGCCAGGGGACCCTTGCCGAGATGGTGGGGACGACCCGGCCGCGCGTCAGCTTCTTCATGAACAAGTTCAGGAAGCTAGGCTTCATCGACTACAATGGGGAGCTGAGGGTCCACAGTTCGTTGTTGAGCGTCGTTTTGCGCGACTAGGTTGCAGGGCTCTCGCGGAGATTTTTCCATCGATGTGTTCATTCTTGAACAGTCGGCCTTCACATTCCCCTGCTAATTGTTGGCCGCCGGGGATTGTCGTTTCAATCGCCAGCAATCCAGCCCCTACAGATATGTCAGGTTGAGTTCATTGCCTCTTCAGGAACAGAAGTGGCGTGAGCAAGTTATCGTCTGATGATCCACCGCGTTGTTAAGGAATAACAATGGTCCGGCAAATAATCATCGAGGCCGAGTCGCCCGGAGATTCTAGACGATGTTCCGACTGATCCTTGATGCGACTGTCATCGCGCAGCGACTGACCGCAGCCGAGGTTCACCTTCTTGTCGGCGAAATCCTTGAGCGAATTGAGCCGCCGCAACTGGTTGAGATGTCGAGGAAGACGCGGCGCCGGTCTCCGGCGTTGGCGGACGACGCGGAACCGGAGCCCCGACCGGCAAAATCGATCGGCTCACGCTAGGCAGGCTCGGCGTCTACAGCCGGAACTCGAATAGACGGCGACAAGGTCATCATCGCGAGCGAAGCGCGACGATCCAGTGGCCGCCGCCGCAGCGCTCGATCCCCTGTATCGCCGCGTCGCTTCGCTCCTCGCGATGAGGGTTCCGCCAAAACGGGTCATGCCCTGGGGGGCGCGTCAACGCGTACCGCATAGCCCGCAGCGCGCCGGATGGGCTTGAGCGGGTGTGCGCCGATTGCAATAGGCCGATGCCACAGGACCGGCGACTTCGCCGCCACGGGGCGGGCCACCGCAACCTCAATTGGCCGTCGGCTAGCAGCCAATGTGAAAGGGAAACTCTCTCCGTCTTGAAGCGGTGGTGGGAGCGGAAGGGGGGTCGTTTGTGTATCGGCGCTTGAACTCTCTGTTGATGACGCCGCGCCGATCAAATCAACGCTGTTGCGGTCGCCACGTCGCCGCCGTCCCCGATGAAAGGCGACCTTCTCTATGAGCTGCTTCCAACTTGCCCGGATTCGATCCGAGTCCATGAGGACCACCTGCGATATGCTCGCGCAATCAAGAATTGGAATTCTACGCGGGGCATATCCAATCGCCGGAGGATCGGTATACGCGCGCGCCCCTGAGGACTCTGCGAAACTGGTCCTGCGTCCCGGGGAAGTCTCCCGCAAAGCCCGCGACATCTCGCGCCAGGCCGCCGATACCCGGCTCTCGATCATGGAAATCTCGCAGTCGCAGACCTCGGCCGCTTGCTGGGGTGACAGACCGCTCGCGACCGTCAGGATGGAACTTCCCGCTGCTCGTCGCGGAGGCGGCCGAAAATTCGCAGGAGATCGTCTGGTTCAAGACCGTCCTCCTTGCCCGATGGCGCGTCCTGCAGTTGCGCCGGCAAGCGCGGCGCGCCGTAGTGCAGCTTATGCAGGACGGCGAACATGTGAACCTGGAGTTTCGCCCCGGCGCGAGGCCGTTCCCCCTTGGTGAAGGTCAGCTCGATCGTGTCACAGACAAGTTCGTCGGCGCGCCGAGGATCGCCAGCGAGCACGACAGCAAAGGCGCGTAGATGAGAGATGCAGGCGAGGACGTCCGATCGTGTCAGGGCGCCAAGCTCAGAAGTCGCCGGTTTCGTCATCGTCTTTCTCGCTCACCGTTCGGGATACCGTCGGTCCCCGGCTCCGGCGGAGCGACGAAGACCTGATGACCAGACTTTACCGGGCGACGAGGACGGCGAAAGAATGGGAATCTACCCATTCACAAGAGCGCGTCGCGAGCCTCAGGACGGCCGCGCCAAGTTTGAGGTCCGGTGGCCGATCGGCTTGCCGGGGGGCAATTGCTTCAGTGTGCGTAAGTTTCCGAGGCTGTTGAAATATTATGCAACGATTATGTATAAGAATTCCAAGTCAAAGATTGACTCATCACATGTGGATGAAGAGAATATGGAACTCATTCTGATCATTGTCGTTCTTTTTCTGCTCTTCGGAGGCGGCGGTTATTGGGGCTATAGTCGCCGGCGATGAGAGTTTCCGAGGCTCTCAACAATCGCCCACTGCCTCAGGCGAAAAGTATCGGAAGCGCCAGCGCGAAATTCGGTAGGCGTTTGCATCAATTTTACATTTTGTAACAGCTTATTAGGCGCGACGCCGATCGCCGGTTCGGGCCCTCGAAACGCTTGATCTCGGCTCTCTCCTCCAGGCGACGCTAAACCGGGTCGGAAGCGCCTGAAATCATTTATCCCCGACGCTAAGGCGGCGGAAAGCGACAAATGATTGTTCGCGTCGGCCCCGCCCGCGATCGGCGGGCTGGCCTCGCGCTTGCAACCCGCCGGCCAGCGCCCATATTGCGTGCCGCCGCTCGAAGGAGGCGGATGCCGGCATGAAGCACTGATCCGCGTTCGAGGCGATCATCCGGGACCTCTTGATCTTCGTCGTCGCGATGAGCGCCCTGCTCGCGGCGCTGTTGATTGTCGTCTCGCGGATGCCTGACGAAAACCCGCTGAAGCGGATGATGGTCGCGCTCAGCTACCGCGTTGGCGCGACGGCCGCGGCGGGCATGATCGCGATTCCAGCGACGCCGATCCCTGGCCTCGACGCCGTGATCGACATCGGCGCGCCGATCGCGCTCCTCTGGTATTGGTGGACGTTCTTTCGCGACATCAGAATGGCCGAGGGAAAACCGGCGGTCGCGCCGCGCCGCTGACCGCTCCACGCGACGGAGAGGGGTGCTGCGGCATGCGTTTCGCCAGAGTCTAACGGCCGCGTTGTCCATTTTGTCGACGAGGGGCCGCGCGACGCGCCGGCGCTCGCCTTCATCAACTCGCTCGGCTGCGACTTCAGAATTTCGGCATGGACGCTTCGCGCATTCTCGGGCGCGACTTTCGCATCATCCGCTACGACAAGCGCGGTCACGGGCTTTCCGAGTCCGGTCCCGACCTCAATGACATCGCCGACTACGCGCGTGACCCTCTGCGCGCTGCTGGAGATGCTCGACGCCGGCAAGGCGACGATTGTCGGGCTCTCGATCGGCGGCCTCATCGCCCAGGAGGTTTACCGCCAGCAGCCGGGCCTTATCGCCGCGCTCGTGCTTTGCGACACCGGCGCCAAGGTCGGAACCGACGAATCCTGGGACTTGCGGATCGCCGACGTGAAGCGCGGCGGCATCGAGTTGATTGCGGACACGGTGCTTGAGCGCTGGTTCACCGCGGGATTCCGCTCCCGTCGCCCTCGGACGAACTGGCCGGTTTGCGGGCCATGCTGACGCGCACGACCGAACAGGGATATATCGCCGCTTGCGGCGCCCTGAAGCGTGCCGATCTTCGTCCAACCGCCGGCGTGATCGCCGCGCCGACCCTTTGCCTGGTCGGCGACGAGGATGGCTCGATTCGCCGGCCATCGTCCGCGAATTGGCGGGTCTGATCAAGGGTTCGCGGTTCGAGGTGATCGAAGGAGCCGGACATCTGCCGAATATCGAGCAGCCGGAGGTTCTGGCAGGATTGATCGCCGAGCACGCCAGAAAAGCACTGAGGTAGCGCGCGCTCGTGAGCGCGGCTCCGCGGCGATGACGGTTGTCGCCAGAAGGGCAAGCGCAAAACCTGCCCTTTCCGTGCGGCGCGTGAGAGAGTATAGACGCGCCCGTTTGACGGCTTGGCCGGAGCCGGCGCCTCGGGCCCCTTTATCCGCATGTCCCAACCGATTTCGAAGGACGTCGCCCCGCCCCCGGCCTCAACCGGCGGCGGAGAAACCGCCGCGCATTCGACCGGACATTACCCACTCCTCGCGCTCGGCTCGATTGGGGTCGTATTTGGCGACATCGGCACGAGCCCCCCCAATGCGCTGCAGACAGCGCTCAGCCAGTTGGCAGAATTCCCGGGCTCGGACCGGCTGAGGTTATCGGCGTCGTCTCGCTCATCATATGGGCCTTGCTGATCGTGGTGACGGCGAAATACGTGCTGTTCCTCATGCAGGCTGACAACAAGGGCGAGGGCGGCATCCTGTCCTTGACCGCGCTCGCGCAGCGCGCGCTCGGCAGACGCACGACGCTCGCGTTTCTGCTCGGCCTCGCGGGCTCGGCGCTCTTTTCCGGCGACGCGATGATCACGCCGGCGATCTCCGTCCTCTCCGCGCTCGAAGGGCTGAAGCAGGTCAATATAGGTCTCGCGCCCCACGCGTTTCCGGCCACGATCGTCATTCTTGTTTTGCTGTTCGCCGCCCAGAGCCGGGGAACCGCCGGCGTCGCGACCTTCTTCAGCCCGATCATGGTCGTGTTCTTTGCGGTCAACGCGGCGCTGGGTCTGATCCATATCTCCGCGGCCTGGGGCATTTTGCAGGGGCGTGAAGCCCGATCCCGGGCCTGACTTTCATGCGGTCGCACGGGTTGGTCGGGATGATCGCGCTCGGCAGCGTTTCCCTGGCGGTGACCGGCGCCGAGGCGCTTTATGCGGACATGGGCCATTTCGGGACGCCGGCCGATCCAGGCCGCCTGGCTGTTCCTGGTGCTCCCTGGCGCTCATCTGCAACTACCTCGGGCAAGGCGCATTGATCCTGCACGATCCGCGAGCTGTCGAGAATCCGTTCTATCTGATGGCGCTCCAGCTGGGGACTCGGCCGCTGATCCTTCTGTCGACCGCCGCCACGGTCATCGCCAGCCAGGCCGTCATCACGGGAGCGTTTTCGCTCGCCAGTCAGGCGATTTCAGCTTGGCCTGTTGCCGCGTCTTGAGATTGTCCACACCTCCGATACCGAGGAAGGACACAGATTTTCATCCCCCGGGTGAACCGCATCCTGCTCGTCGGCGTGCTGGCGTTGGTGCTGCTGTTCCGCTGGTCCGACGCGCTCGCCAACGCCTACGGCATCGCTGTCTCCGGCACGATGGTTGCGACGACGGCGCTCGCCTTCTTCGTTGTCTGGAAGCTCTGGCATTGGCCGCTGTGGGCAGCGCTCACGCTGATTTGCTCGTTTTTGATCATCGACCTCGGCTTCTTCATCGCCAACCTTTACAAGGTCGTCGACGGCGGCTGGGTGCCCCTGTTGCTGGGCACGGCCATGTTCATCCTGATGTGGACCTGGGCGCGCGGCAGCG
>CAWIUD010000043.1:0-31700 GCA_963839185.1 uncultured Alphaproteobacteria bacterium
CGACTGTGCTAGGACCCCGTGAGACCAGTATCGCTGCCCACTCAATGAGGAGAGCATGCAGTGAAAGTCGACGGACAGCCGTTTCGCACATATGGCTGAACTCGGACGGCCGCTCGGTCGACGTCATCGACCAACGTTGGCTGCCGCATGAATTTCGGATCGCGACCCTGATAGCGTCGCGGACGCGGCGACCGCGATCCGCGACATGTGGGTGCGCGGCGCGCCGCTGATCGGAGCGACGGCGGCCTACGGCGTGGCGCTCGCCATGTGCGAGAATTCTAGCAATACGTCGCTTGACGCTGCGTCGGATACGCTCAGCGCCACGAGGCCGACGGCGATCAATTCCGCTCGGCGCTGGACACCGCGCGCGAGCGCCTGCGTCGTCTGAGCCGAACAACGTCTCGAGGCCGCTTATGCCGAGGCCGCGCGCATCGCCGATGAGGACGTCGAGATAACCGCGCGATCGGCCACAACGGCCTAATGTTATTCGTGGTCTCGCCGCGCGAAAGAGAGCGGGGGAGCCGGTCAACATCCTGACCCACTGCAACGCTGGCTGGCTGGCGACGGTCGATTACGGCACCGCCACCGCTCCGATCTATCTCGCCCTCGAAGAAGGCATCGCTGTCCATGTCTATGTCGACGAGACCCGCCCGCGCAATCAGGGCGCCCATTTGACGGCCTGGAGTTCGCCAGATCACGGCGCGCCGTATACACTCGTCGTCGACAACGCGGGAGGTCACCTCATGCAGCACGGCCACGTGGAACATGGTATCGTCGGCTCGGACCGGACGACTGCCAACGGCGATGTGTGCAACAAGATCGGCACGTATCTGAAGGCGCTCGCGGCTGGGACAACGGAGTTCCTTTTTATGTCGCGCTCCCCTCGCCGACCATAGACTGGACGGTTTGCGACGGCGTGAAGGAGATCCCCATTGAGGAACGCAGCCCCGATGAAGTCAACTTCGTTCAGGGCCGCGACGAGCGAGGCGGAACAACGCGAGTACGAATTTCGCCGGAAGGCGGTTCAACCGCCAACCCCGCGTTTGACGTCACTCCAGCTCGTCTCGTGACCGGACTCATCACCGAACGCGGCGTCGCAGACGCATCGCATCCAGGGCTCAGGGCATTGTTCCCGGAGCGAGCGTAGACGGCCGTGGCGCATGGCGGCGTAACGAACCTCATCGCGGCGTCATCGCTTGCGCATTTGCCCCTGGGGCCTTTTCCATGATTTCGTCCGCTTGCCGGCCTATCGCTGATCGAGTTCGAGGGCATTGGTCCGGGCCCGCTCGCCGGCCGCATGCTCGCAGATCTGGGCGCAGACGTCCTGGCGATCGCCCGGCCGGCGAAGGCCGTACTTGGCAATCCGGACCGTCCGCTCCTCGACGACCCGCTTCGTCGCGGCAAACGCATCGTGATCCTCGACCTCAAGCGCCCGGAAGATGTCGAGCGGGCGATGCTCCATATCGAGACTGCCGACGCTCTCATCGAGGCCAACCGGCCCGGCGTGATGGAGCGCCTCGGCCTTGGCCCTGCTGACTGCGCATTGCGCAATCCGCGGCTAGTTTACGGCCGCATGACCGGTTGGGGCCAGGATGGGCCCCTCGCGCAAGCTGCCGGACATGATATCAACTATCTCGCTCTTAGCGGAGTCCTGTCGCTCACAGCTCGCCGCGGAGAGCCGCCCATTGCGCCGCCCACGGTTCTTGGCGACGCCGGCGGCGCTCTCGGCCTCGCCTTCGGCGTGCTTAGCGGGATACTGGCCGCAGCGCGAACCGGACGCGGCTCCGTCGTTGATTGCTCGATCGTTGACGTCGTCGCGAGCCTTGCCGGCATTGCGCTCTGGGCGCGGGCCTCGGGTATGTTGGACACGCCGGGACCGAGCCTCTTTTACGACTCGCCCTTTTACGACGTCTACCTATGCGCGGACGGGCGGTACGTCGCAGTCGGGGCGCTGGAGCCGCAGTTTTATGCTCTGCTTGTCGAAAAGCTGGGCCTTGGGGACGTCGATCCCAAAGCCCAATACGATACGGCCGCTTGGCCGGCGTTGAGGGCGCGCTTCCGTGAGCTCTTTGCGAGCCGTCCGAGCGCGGATTGGTGTGCTCTTCTCGAAGGCAGTGACGCGTGCTTCGCGCCGGTGCTGAGCCTCGAGGAAGCCGCGAGACATCCCCATAATGCGGCGCGCGGCATCTATCGATTTGACTCCGACGGTCAATTGGAACCTGCTGCCGCGCCGCGCTTCTTCCCGCTCGCATGAAGCAGAGCGCAGACCAACAATCAAAGGATGAAAAGGACGATGTCGAGTCCGAGTCGCGCAACGCCAGAATCGCTCGTCTTTCCCTGCACGATCCCGCCGAGCCTCGGCGACGCGGTGGAAATCCGGCGTGGCATTTTCTGGGCGCGCTTCGCTCTCCCGTTTCGCCTCGACCACGTCAACGTCTATCTAATCGAGGATGGCGACGGACTGGCTCTCGTCGACGCCGGAATCGACAACGCCAATTCACGCGCCGCCTGGGAGACGCTTCTCGCGGGACTGCTGGCGGGGCGCCGATTGACCAGGGTGATCGCCACCCACTTCCATCCCGATCACGTGGGTCTGGCAGGATGGCTTTGCGAGCGTTTTGATCTTCAACTCGCGATGAGCCAAACGGAGTACCTGATCGCGCTTAATATCCGCCTCGATCCGGCCGGCCTCAAATCCGAGCCCTATCGGGGATTTTATCGCTCGCACGGCTTGGGCGAGGAGGCGACGGAGCTTTTGCTCGGCAACGGACTTCAGTATTTGAGGATGGTCTCAACGCCTCCGAGGACCTTTCTGCGCCTCGTCGCCGAGGATCGGCTAAAGATTGGCGGGCGCGATTTCGAACTGATGACTGGGGCCGGACATTCGCCCGAACAAGTGATGCTTTATTCCGCGGAGGACAATCTGCTCCTCTGCGGCGATCAGGTGCTGGCCAAAATCTCGCCCAACGTCAGCGTCGAGGCTATGGACCCTGAGGGCGACCCGCTCGGGGCCTATCTGCGCTCGCTCGAAAAACTCAAATGGACGCTGCCGCCGGACGTACTCGTCCTGCCCGGACACAACCTGCCGTTCGTCGGATTACGAACTCGGGCCGACGAGCTGATCGCCCACCACAACGCGCGTTGCGAGGCCATCGTCGAGGCCTGCAAGAAGGGGCCTCGGACGGTGGCTGAACTCGTGCCTGTGATCTTCGGCCGCTCGATCGACGATCCCCATCAACTGGTTTTCGCTTTCAGCGAGGCTCTGGCGCATGTGAATTTTATGATCCGAAGAGAGCGGCTGCGGGTGGCGCGGTTCGCGCGGGGTCTGGCGATCGAGGCGACATGAACCGCGGCCTCCGCTCTCGCCCTTTGTCTGTGGACCGATTCGCTCACGATCAAAGCGCATAACGCATTCATTGTCGTTGCAGAAAGCCAAGCGGATCCCGAGTGGCCGTGGCGCCAACCCCAAATCCATGCCAACTCTCCGCAAGGGCGCCTCATTGCCCTTTTAAGCGATTTCAATCGCTTGACAGGGTTCCAGGTTCGATGGTTCGACGACCCTTGGCATTCGCTCGCTTCCCGACGCTCTCCAACACAACGTTGCGCGCCGGCACGCCTCGCGGTTTTTCTGATCTTTACAATATATTGGTCGACTTGGCAAGTTAATGTCCGATTTTCCGCATCCGGCCTGCGACAGTCGGGTGGTCGCGCGCGATGCATGAGCCGCTGGTCGATTTCGGCGGCGCAGAGATCCGCCGCGCGGACGTCGAACCGCCTGCCGTCTTCCTCCCAGTGTGCAACAGTCACCCGATCGCCATCAGGCTCGCGTTCCCGCCGGCCGCGGCCACGTTGGTGGCGATCGAGCATTCCTCGACCAATTCGGCAAGGTTGTAGTCCTCACCGGCGGCAAGACGCGAACTCGACAGCGCTTGCAGGCGAACGATTGAGCCTGCGCGGGCGGCAAGGCTTCGCAGCGCGCGACCCAGAGCTTTCGCTTCGCCTTCGAATACGGCGCCGGCTAGGTCGGGCGCATCCAGAGGATGATCGACAGACACGACTCGATGAGCGAGTTGGGCCGGTAGGCCGCCAAGAGCGTGCTTCGCTAGATGAGCGCCGACAATCGCGTCGTTTCCAGTCGCGAGGATCGCGCCAAGCTGGATGAGAAACCCGCTTTCGCTTGCCGCGACCGCCGCGATTCTCCCGCGCCGCCTGAACTCATAAACGTTGCGCTCGCCCACCGGTCCGTTGAGCTCCAGGCGCGCGCCGAGCGGCGAGCGTGACATCAGGCCGATGCACCGCTCGGCTTCGGCCGTATGCCCTGCGGCGCGGAGCCAGTCGGCGTAGGTCCGTAGAGCGCCGAGCGCGGCTCCCGCGCCTTCCATTCCGTCGAGCGCGCTCGGCGGCGGCTCGGCGACGAGACGCGATAAGTAGAGCGGACCGCCTGCCTTCGGACCTGTCCCTGAGAGCCGCGAGCCCCCGAATGGCTGCACGCCGACAGTTGCGCCGATGATGTTGCGATTGATGTAAATGTTGCCCGCTTCGATGCGTTCGACCACGCGCGCGATCGTCTCGTCGATCCGTGTGTGCAGGCCGAAAGTGAGGCCGTAGCCGGTGTTGTTGATATCGTCGATCAGCCTGTCGAGGTGCTCGCGCCTGAAGCGTAGCACATGCAGCACGGGCCCGAACACTTCACGCTCGACGTCCGAGACATGGCCGACCTCGATAAGACGTCGGCGGAACGAATGTGCCTCTAGCGCGCGGATTCGCTAAGCGGGCTTTGCGTGACGTTGTGTCCGCGGTCCCGCATCGTCTCGATATGGGTGTTGATCGCGTCTCGCGCTTCAGCGGTGATGATTGGACCGACGTCGACCGAAAGCCTCCGCGGATCGCCAACCTCAAGCTCGGCCATCGCGCCCTTCAGCATTGCCAGTATCCGATCCGCCACATCGTCCTGCAGGCAAAGGATGCGCAATGCGGAACAGCGCTGCCCCGCTGAATCGAAGGCCGACGACAGCACGTCGCCGACGACTTGCTCGGCCAGCGCCGAGGAATCGACGACCATGGCGTTGAGGCCGCCGGTTTCTGCAATCAGCGGGGCGGGCGCGCCGCGCCGGGTGAGGCGCCCGGCAAGCTCTTTCTCGATGAGGCGGGCCACCTGCGTCGAGCCGGTGAATACGACGCCCTGCACCCGCGGGTCCGCGACAAGAGCGGCGCCGACTTCTCCTGCGCCAGGCAAGAGTTGGATCACGTCTCGCGGAATTCCCGCCTCTTGTAGAAGACGCACAGCTTCCGAGGCGATCAGCGGCGTCTCCTCGGCGGGTTTGGCGATCACTGCGTTGCCCGCGGCGAGGGCGGCTGCGACCTGTCCGGTGAAGATGGCGAGCGGAAAATTCCACGGGCTGATGCAAACGATCAGGCCGAGCGGGGCGGCGGACCCTGGAACAAGCGTGCGCGTCGCCTCCTGCGCGTAGTAGCGCAAAAAGTCGACCGCCTCGCGCACCTCGGCGACGGCGTTGGCGTAGGACTTCCCCGCTTCGCGTACGACGAGGCCGACGAGCACGTCGTTCCTTGCCTCCAGCGCGTCGGCGGCGCGGCGCAGCATGGCCGCGCGCTCGTTCGGCGACGTCGCAGACCAGGCGGGAGCGACGCGCTCGCCAATGGCCAGCGCTTGGGCGATTTCGGAGACGCGGGCGTGGCGCACAACACCAACGACATCCTCGCGATCGGCGGGGTTCCTGACCCATTCGCCTCCTTCGTCTCCCGACGCACCCGGCGGGAGCGCCCGCCAAGAGATTCGTCCGCTCATGGACAACCCACGTTCAAGCTTTGCGAGCCGCTGTTCATCGGTGAGGTCCAGTCCGCGCGAGTTCGCACGCTCGGGCTCATAAATGTCGCGCGGCGACGCGATCTTTTCGTGCGGCGCCCCCACCGGCCGGATCGCCCGGGCAACCACGACTGGATCGGCGACAAGGTCTTCGATCGGCACGCTCGGGTCGGCAATGCGATTGACGAAGGAAGTGTTGGCCCCGTTTTCCAGCAAGCGGCGGACCAAGTAGGCGAGCAGCGTCTCATGCGACCCGACCGGCGCATACACACGGCACGGCCGATCCAACTTGTCGCGACCTACGACCTCCTCATAGAGCGGCTCGCCCATGCCGTGAAGGCATTGGAATTCATATTGGCCGCGATAAAAATTGGGACCGGCAAAGACGAATGCCGAGGCAAGCGTTTGGGCATTGTGGGTCGCGAATTGCGGATAGATCGCGTCGGGCGACGCTAGCAGCTTCCGCGCGCAAGCCAGGTAGCTGAGGTCGGTGTGGGCCTTGCGGGTGAAGACCGGGAAATCGTCCAGCCCGTCGACCTGCGCACGCTTGATCTCGGAATCCCAGTACGCGCCCTTGACGAGGCGAATCATCAATCGGCGGCCCGCGCGTCGCGCGCAGTCAATCAGCCAGTCGATGACCACGGCGCAGCGCTTGCCGTAGGCCTGGATCACGAAGCCGAGGCCGTTCCAGCCTTCGAGATCCGGATCAAAACAAAGCAACTCGAATAGATCGAGAGACAGGTCGAGGCGATCCGCCTCCTCGGCGTCAATGTTGAAACCGATATCATAGGATTTCGCGAGCCCGGCGAGCGATTTCACGCGCGGCAGCAACTCGTTCATAACGCGCGCCCGCTTAATGCGCTGATAGCGGGGGTGGAGAGCGGACAGCTTGATCGAAATGCCCGGCCCTTCGTAAATGCCGCGACGACGCGAGGCCTTGCCGATGGCATGAATGGCGCGCTCGTATTCGACAAGATAGCGCGCCGCGTCCTCCGCTGTTGTCGCCGACTCGCCAAGCATGTCGTAGGAGAACGTGAACCCTCGCGCCTCCCGGTCGCGGCTGGCGGCGATTGCTTCTTCGATCGTGCGGCCCGCGACGAACTGCTCGCCCATCAGCCGCATGGCGACGTCGACGCCGCGGCGCACGATCGGCTCGCCGCCTCGGGCGATCAGGCGGGTCAGCGCTGCCGAAAGGCTCTGCTCGCTGCTCGTCGTCACCAGACGCCCGGTCAGCACGAGCCCCCACGTGGCGGCGTTGACGAAGAGCGAAGGGCTGTGCCCCAAGTGAGCGCGCCAGTCGCCAGGGGACAGCTTATCCCGGATCAGCGCATCGCGCGTAGCGACGTCCGGAATGCGCAACAGCGCCTCGGCGAGGCACATGAGCGCAACGCCCTCCTGGCTCGAGAGCGAATATTCGTAGATCAGGCCTTCGACGCCGGTTGATCTCGTCTTGGCTCTGAGCCGAACGACCAAATCGCGCGTCAGCTTCTCGATGCGTTTCGCTTCATCTTTCTTCGACGCGGCGAGATCGAGAAGCGGGATCACGCACTCGGGCTCCGGGCGCCGGTAAGCTGACGTGATCGCGGCCCTCAGAGGCGTCTGGCTCACGACCTCGGCGCGGAAATCGGCAAAGACGTCGACGGCGTCGCTCATGTCAAGACTCCTCCAGACAAACGCCGGCTGCGCGCTGGCGCGGATCGACGGCGACTGATCCTATTCCCGCGAGCGGCATTTTGCCTACGGCGCGACATCACGCTGCGGCAATTCGCCGGCGCGCTCGCCAATCATCTCGCTCCGAGCTCTTTCGATGCTTGGGACTAAGACACCGGTAATCGGATTGTCGGAGTTTGTGTCGAGAGGTTCGTCTTTGCCACAGGAACGCGAGGACGACGACACTGGTCGCGGGGGCCGCTCCGCAATTGCATTCCGAGGCGTGTGTGGCGAAGGATCGTACAATATTCGACGAGATGCGGAATGCCGGCCCCACGACGGCGGGGTTCGACTATCTCCGCATCGGGCTCGCGCTCGCCGTGCTCATTTGGCACAGCGTCATCATCAGCACGGGCTCGGCGGCGCTCGACCAGTCCCTCTGGAGCGGACCGTTTCGCTTCCTGCCCGCGGCAATTCTACCCATGTTCTTTGCGTTGTCGGGGTTCCTCGTCGCCGGCAGCCTAACGCGAACCCGCACGCATCAGTTCATAGCGCTCCGCGTCCTGCGCCTGGTTCCGGCCCTTGCAGTCGAGGTTACGCTTTCCGCGCTCCTCCTCGGCGCCGCCTTCACCACCCTGCCGCTCCGCGAATATCTGCTGAGCCCGGAGCTTTGGCGGTATTTCGGGAATATCGTAGGCCTCGTGCACTTCACTCTGCCGGGGGTATTCCAGAACAATCCGGTCCCCGGCCTTGTCAACTTTCAGCTTTGGACGATTCCGTTCGAGCTCGAATGCTACGCGGCTCTCGTCATACTCTCGCTCGCGAACCTGCTGCGCAATCCACGCGCGTTCATCGAGGCGATCGCTCTCCTATCGCTCGGCGCGACGGCTTTCGCGCTTCTTGTGTCTCCGGTCAGCCCCGTCGATCACGTGCCGGGAAGGGTTCTGGTCCTCTCATTCCTCGCGGCGGTCGGTCTGCATCTGTACCGGGACAAGATCCCATACTCCCCCGTTCTCGGCGCCGGCGCGGCGTTCGCGAGCGCGGTGCTGTTGCAGATCCCCAACGCCTCGTATCTCGCCCCCCTTCCCGTCGCCTACCTGACTGTCTGGCTTGGCCTCATGCGCCCGCCGAAGATCCCGTTCGGCGACCTTTCCTATGGCGTTTATTTGTTCCACTTCCCGATCGAGCAGTCGATCATGCACCTCTTTCCCCGCGTCGCGTGCTGGTGGCTGCTGACGCTGATGGCTTTGCCGCCGACTCTCGCCTGCGCATGGCTGTCCTGGACTTGCGTCGAGCACCCGATCTTGAGTCGCAAGATGAGGGCGCTTGCCGCGGCAGATCGTGCTCAAGCGACTGTCGAGCGATTCGTTTGGTCGCTGAGGCGCAAACGACTGCCGCGAGCCCAACCGGGCGCCTCGCTTTCTGCGAAATAGCGCAAGCCGGGCCGACATCCAGCCGGCGGTCGGCGCGCAGTCGATACAATCGTCTTGCCATTCGGAAAGACGTCGGATCAATTCGTCATTCGCCGCCCGATGCTGAGGACAGCGCCAAGCGATGACGGATCCGGATTCGACGCTCGGCCTCATCCTCGACGGGGGCCTCGCCAGGCGCATGGGAGGTGTGGATAAGGGGCTGATTTGGCTAGGCGGCAAGCGGATGCTCGGGCACGTCATCGAGCGCATGCGCCCGCAATGCGAGGCGCTCGCGCTCAGCGCCAATGGCGACCCGGCCCGCTTCGCCGATTTCGGCCTTGCCGTTCTCGCCGACGATCCGCAGAGCTTCGCGGGTCCGCTCGCCGGGCTTTTGGCCGGGCTCGAGCTGGCCGCCGGCTACGTTCTGCCGCGCCTGACGCATGTCGCGACCATCCCGGCTGATACGCCGTTCCTTCCACTCGACTTTATCGCCCGATTGCACAGGGCGAGGCGCGACAAAGGCGCGGAGGTCGCCGTCGCCAGCTCAGGCGGACGGCTCCATTGGGTCGCCGCGCTGTGGCCAGTCTCGATCGCAGCCGATCTTCGCCGGGCGCTTGTCGACGATGGCCTCCGCAAGGTGCAAAGCTTCTCGTCGAGTTTTCGCCTCGCATTCGTCGATTGGCCGAGCGAGCCGATCGATCCCTTCTTCAATATTAACACGCCGGAGGATCTTACCCTCGCTGAGAAAATTCTGGAACGGAGAGCCGAATGAATCCCCCCGCCGAGGATTTCGCGGAAGCCAGTACCGAAAGATTTGGCGCTGGGGCCTCACCCGCGATCTACTCGAACATCATCTCCTGCCGCCACGGACCCCCGACGCAAGCCCCCACAGCGCCCGTGTGGCCAAGGCCTCGGCCAGGCGCGGTTCGCCTCGGACACGGGCGCTTGCGGCGCGCGCCTGGGGCAGCCGACGGGCGATCGACTCCGAGGTCCAATGTTCGGCCTGCTTGGCGAGCGCGTGTCGCGCCGAAAGCGGCAATCTGACAAAGAGCGCCTGGCAAGCGGCCTCAAAAGGACGGCCCTGGTCCATCTCCAGCCGAAGCCGATGCAGGAGCATCAACCGCGCGACGAGCCGCATCATCAAATAGTCGGCGTCGCCTCCTCCCTCCCTGAAGTAACGGGACGCCGCGCGCTCAACCGCCGCGAGATCGCCGAGTAGCGCATGGTCGATCACCTCATCAAGGCTTGAAGGAGAAGCGTTGGAGACGATCGCTTCGACATCCTCTGCGCCGACTTGTCCTTTTCCCGATGCGTAAAGCATTAGCTTTGCAATTTCGCCCCGCGTCGTTCGCCGGTCTGCGCCGAGAAGCGCGACAAGCGCCGCGCGCGCGTCCGGAGCGATGGATAGCCCTGCCGCCCGGCTTTCCGCATCGATTAGCCCCTCGAGCGCCCTGGCCTCATCGGAAAAGCATTCGATTGCTGCGGCGTTGGGCAATTTCTCGAAGGCGCTGCGCAGTCCGGTTCCCTTTTTCAGCTGCCCCGCCTTGATGACAATCGCGCAGTCGGTCGGCGGCCGGACGAACAAGGGCTCAAGCGCCGGCAGGAGCTCTCGCCCCTGAGCGTCGATCCAGATCGCCCGGGCGCCGCCAAACATCGAGATCGCGTAAGCCTCGTCCGCCAGCGCACCCGGCTCACGCGCCACCGCGTCCCCGTCAAGACGCACGAGCCGGAGAGGATCTGGGTCGCCGTCGATAAGTTGGCCCAGGATTGTCTTCGCGCGCTCATGAACGAGCCCCTCATCGGCGCCGTGCACCAGATAGAAGCGGACCTCCTTCGGGAGGCGACGAATGAAGCCGTCCGCGGCGGCGTCGTTGACCGTGCTCAAAGCGTCTCTTTCGCAGAAGGAAATTAGCGGACGTTCCGATCGCAATAGTCATAAGCCTTGGGCCATATCGGCGATCGGCCGTCAAGCGCACGCCGTGCTCGGAGTCATAGGCAAACTGCTCAGCCTTTCGCGCTAGGAGGAAATCGTCTAGCACTTGGCCCTGTTTTCCTCCCCACCATGGGCGATCATGACGACCTTTAAGCTCTTTCTCCTCCCCGGCGACGGCATCGGTCCCGAGGTTATGGCCGAAGTCGAAAAGGTCATCGGGCACTTTGCTCTCGAAGGCGTCGCCAAATTCGAATGCGAAAAAGGGTTGGTCGGCGGTTGCGCCTTTGACGCGCATGGCAAGGCGATCAGCGACGCGGACATGGCGCTCGCCGCCGACGCGGACGCGGTCCTGCTCGCGGCGGTCGGCGGTCCGAAATGGGACGGCGTCCCTTATGAAGTTCGGCCGGAAGCGGGCCTGCTGCGATTGCGCAAAGATCTGGGCCTATACGCCAATTTGCGTCCGGCCATCTGCTACCCCGCGCTTGCCTCGGCCTCGTCGCTGAAGCGCGAGGTCGTCGAGGGGCTGGATATCATGATCGTGCGCGAACTGACCGGCGGCGTTTATTTCGGCGAGCCCAAGCAGATCATCGATCTCGGCAACGGACAACAGCGGGCGATCGACACCCAAGTCTACGACACCTATGAAATTGAGCGTATCGGCAGGGTTGCTTTTGACCTCGCGCGCAAGCGCCGCAATAAGGTCACCTCTGCCGAGAAGCGCAATGTGATGAAGTCCGGCGTCCTGTGGCACGGCGTCATCTCCGCCCTGCAAAAGCGGGAGTTCGGGGACGTCGCACTCGAACATCAACTTGCCGACGCGCTCGGGATGCAACTCGTGCGCTGGCCCAAGCAATTCGATGTCATCGTCACAGACAATCTGTTCGGCGACATGTTGTCGGATGTCGCGGCGATGCTTACCGGCTCGCTCGGCATGCTGCCCTCGGCTTCCCTCGGCGACATTGATCCGAAGAGCAAGAAGCGGAGGGCGCTCTACGAACCGGTTCATGGCTCGGCGCCGGACATCGCCGGGAAAGGCCTCGCCAATCCCATCGCGATGATCGGATCATTCGGCATGGCCTTGAGGTACTCTTTCGGGCTCGACGAGGCGGCTGGCCGCCTCGACGCCGCGATCGCGCGGGTGCTGGCCAATGGTCTGCGGACTGCCGACATCCAGGGCCCTGACACGCGTCTCGTTTCGACGGCCGAAATGGGGGATGCGATCGTCGCGGAGCTCGCCCGGAAGACCGCCTAACCTCTTTGGCGGGGTCAGGTTCGCTGCGAGCTAGAGACAGGCCCAAGCGCGAGCACATGCATCGCGCTTGCATCAGACCGATGTTTCCTGTATAACAAACGTTCTGTTCGACAAAGCGAACAGCTGGTCTGGGACAGAAAGGGTCGTTCCTTGGCTGATTTGGCGACACTGACGAAGGGCGGCATCGCGCAATCCGTTTCGCCGGACAGTCTGACGCTGCGGCTTGGCCCGAACTCGCCCCTCAACATGGATGCGGGCGCGGCGCTGGCGCCGCTCATGATCGCCTATCAGACCTACGGCGAACTCGACGCGAGCAAGTCCAACGCCATCCTGGTCTGTCACGCGTTAACGGGCGACCAGCACGTCGCGAACCGGCACCCGGTCACTGGCCGGCCGGGCTGGTGGGAGACAATGGTCGGCCCCGGTCGGCCGTTCGACACCGACCGGTTTTTCGTGATCTGTCCAAACGTGCTTGGCGGCTGCATGGGGACCACCGGTCCCGCTTCGATCAATCAGGAGACGGGCGAGCCTTACGGGCTGGACTTTCCGGTCGTCACTATCGCCGACATGGTGCGCGCGCAGGCGTTGTTAGTCGACCATCTCGGCATCGATACGCTATTTTGCGTGGCCGGCGGCTCGATGGGCGGCATGCAGGTCCTCCAATGGGCCGCGAGTTATCCCGATCGAGTTTTCTCCGCCCTTCCCATCGCGACTGCCGCGCGCCATTCCTCGCAGAACATCGCCTTCCATGAGGTTGGCCGCCAGGCTGTCATGGCCGACCCGGATTGGCGCGGCGGACGCTATCTGGTCGAAGGGACGAGGCCTGCGAAGGGCCTCGCTGTCGCCCGCATGGCGGCCCACATCACCTATCTTTCAGAGAGCGCGCTGCATCGCCGCTTCGGCCGCAATCTGCAAGACCGGTCGGCGCGGACCTTCTCATTCGATGCGGATTTCCAGGTTGAATCGTATTTGCGTCATCAGGGCGAGATCTTCGTCGAGCGCTTTGATCCCAACTCCTATCTGTACATGACGCGCGCCATGGACTATTTCGATCTCGCGGCGGACTACGGCGGATCGCTTGCAAACGCTTTCAAGGGCTCACGCACCCGCTTTTGCGCCGTCTCCTTCACCTCCGACTGGCTGTTTCCGACCAGCGACTCGCGCGCGATCGTGCGTGCTCTCAATGCTGGCGGCGCTTCCGTTTCTTTCGTCGAAATCCAGACCGATCGCGGGCATGACGCCTTTCTGCTCGATCTCCCCGAACTGATTGACACGACGAGAGGTTTCATCGACGCCGCGGCGCGCGCGAGGGGTCTCGGTTGAGCCTGGCGCATTCCCCCGCTCCGCTGCGCGACGACCTTCTGCGCGTCGCGGACCTTGTTGCGCCGGGCTCGCGGGTTCTTGACGTCGGCTGTGGCGACGGAGAGTTGCTGCGGCTGCTCGTCGAGGACCGAAATGTTGACGGACGCGGAATCGAGCTTTCGCAACAGGGCGTCAACGACTGCGTCGCCAAAGGGCTTTCCGTCATTCAAGGCGACGCGGACGCCGATCTCGCCGATTACCCGAACGACGCATTCGACTACGTTATCCTGTCGCAGACTTTGCAGGCGACGCGCAGCCCGCGCGTTGTGCTCGAACACATGCTGCGGATTGGCTTGCGGGCGATCGTTTCGGTTCCGAATTTCGGCCACTGGGCGGTTCGGACTCAGCTCGCCTTTTTCGGCCGCATGCCGGTGACCCAAAGCCTCGTCCATTCATGGTACGACACGCCGAACATCCACTTCTGCACGATAGCCGATTTCATCGCGCTGGCCCAAGAAGTCGGCGCATCCATCGACAAAAGCGCGGCGCTCGACCGACACGGCCGGGTCGCTGGGTCCAATTTGGCCGAAGTGGACCTGGAACCTTATTGGTGAGCAGGCGATTTTTCTCCTCCACAGGAAACGGTGAAATCGACGTCTTCTGTTGACAGCGCCGTGGCTACGCCGTCAATGTCAGAAACGTTCAGAGCGAGCGTTCGTCGCCGATGCCGATCCACTCCGCCGTAAGCGGATATTGTTTCCGACGCCCGCGGTCTGGCGTCGCGAAATTCACCAAAATCCAGAGCTCCTGTACGACGTAAAGATCACCGCCAAATTTGTGGCGGATCGGCTCTCCGCGTTCGGCTGCGACGAGGTGAAGACCTCAATCGGCCGCACCGGAGTGGTTGGGGTCATTCGCGGCGCGAAAGGATCGAGCTCGCGCACGATCGGGCTTCGCGCCGATATGGACGCGCTGCCGATCGAGGAAGCCACAAACCTGCCGTACCGCTCGAAGGTTCCAGGAAGGATGCACGCCTGCGGCCACGACGGGCATACTGCGATGCTGCTCGGCGCCGCGCGCGGCCTCGCGCAGACCCGCAATTTCGCCGGAACCGCCGTCGTCATCTTTCAACCCGCGGAGGAGGGCGGGGCGGGCGCAATGGCGATGGTCGATGACGGCCTGATGGAGCGGTTCGCATCGAGGAAATATACGGCATGCACAACTGGCCGACGCTGCCAGTCGGGGCGTTCATGCTGCGCGAGGGCCCGATGATGGCGGCGGCCGATGAAATCACGATCACCGTCGAGGGGCGTGGCGGCCATGCGGCGATGCCGCATCAAAGCGTTGACCCAATCGTATTGGGCGCCCAGATCGTGATGGCGTTGCAAACCATCGCCTCGCGCAACATCGACCCGCTGGACTCCTGCGTCGTCTCCGTCACCCGCTTCGACGCCGGCTCGGCCAACAACATCATTCCACAGTCGGCGCGACTGAACGGGACCGTCCGCACCCTTAAGGCTGACACAAGAGACTATGCGGAGAAACGAATTCACGAGATCGTCGCAGGTCTCGCTGCAGCGTCGGGAGCGACGGCGAACGTTGAATATCGTCGGGGCTATCCGACGACGGTCAATCATCCCGCCCAGACCAGGTTCGCGACAGATATTGCCCGCAAGGTCGCGGGGGAACAGGTTCTTTCCAATATGGCCCCGGTGATGGGCGCCGAGGACTTTTCTTTCATGCTAGAAGCGCGGCCCGGCGCGTTCATCTTTGTCGGCAACGGCGACAGCGCCAAGCTCCACCACCCGGCTTATGATTTCAACGATGCGGCTCTGCCTTACGGGATCAGCTATTGGTTGGAGCTGGTCGAGACGGCGCTCGCAGCCTAGCGCGTTGCGACGCAGCTATTGCCGCTTCAGCTCCTCACGGAGGATTTTCAGTCCGAATCGCTCGTCCTCGGCGACTGGCCAGCGCGTCGAGCATTCGGCTTAAAGCCCTCCTTCCGCTCGAGAAACACGGGCGGCTCGCGGGCGGGGAACAAGCGCGGACGGGGGCGCGCCGCCTGACGGGCTCGAAGTGCTCAGAGTTGTCCCGGAGCCACGATCAGAGGACGCCGAAGGTTTCGAACGCTTCGCGCGCGCCCATGCCCCCTCGAATGGCGGTCGCAACTCTGTTCTCAGTCGAGGCCTTTGCGAGGGCCGCCTCGACCGCTTCGACCTCGACTTCCGCGGGAATGACAAGGACGCCCTCGCGATCGCCGAAGACGAGATCGCCAGGCGCGATCCGCACCCCCTCGATCTCCACGACCGTGCGAAAGTCGATCACTTTGCCGCGCGGGCCCTGGTCTTGCGCATACAGCCCGCGGCAGAACGTGGGAAAGCCGAGCGCCTCGATCCCGGCGGCATCGCGGATGAAGCCATTGAGCACAGCTCCTGCGGCGCCCAGGTGGCGCGCGCGAGTGGACATCAGTTCGCCCCAAAGCGCATAGCGAAAAGAGCCCCCGGTGGCGACGTAGACCTCGTCAGGACGAAGATCGTCGAGCGCCTCCAACATAAGCCCAAACGGCTTGGCGCCGACGCTGCCAGGCGAGCGAAAGCTCTCCTCGAAGATGTCTGCCTCGAGGACAGGCATGGTGCGGCCGACCAACTTCATGTCAGGCTTGAGCGGTCCGATGGCCTGCGGCAAAAATTGCCGCCGCAAACCCATCTTGTCCAACACGTCGCCCACAACCGCGGTGAACAGCTTGTCGCGCAGGTTCGAGAATAGAACGTCTTCCTCTATCTTGGCCATGTTTGCTCCAGGCGCTTATTGCCGCTCGAGCTCCTCGCGGAGAATCTCCAGTCCGAGCCAGTCGTCCTCAGCTTCGGCCAGCTCCTCGCGCAATTCCGCGTATGTCTTCGTCGCGTTGAGAAACGTGGCCGGGTCGCTGACCGCGAGATCGGCATCGGCGAGCTGGCGCTCCAAAGCATCGAGCCCGGCGCGCAGTTCGTCGATACGGTGCGGCAGCGTTTCCAGCGCGCGCTTTTCGCTGAAACTGAGCTTGCGCTTCACCCTGGCCCGATCAACCGGCGCCTTGTTCGGCCTTTCCGCTTTTTCGGCCCGCAGCAACCAGCGGAGCAGCGAGGCCGCCCCCGCGCTGGGCGATCATGTCCGAATAGCCGCCGGCATATTCGACCCATCGTCCGGCGCCCTCAGCGACCAGCACCGAGGTTGCGACCCGGTCGAGAAAATCGCGATCGTGACTGACGATGAGAATTGTTCCGGCATAGTCGCTCAGCAGCTCTTGCAATAGGTCAAGAGTTTCGATGTCGAGGTCATTGGTCGGCTCGTCGAGAACCATCAAATTGGATGGCGTCGCCAAAGCCCGAGCGAGCATCAGACGCCCGCGCTCGCCGCCCGACAATCTTCCAATTGGCGTCCGGGCCTGTTCCGGCGCGAATAGGAAGTCCTTCATGTAGCCGACGACGTGCCGTCGCTCACTGTTGATCGTCACATAATCGCTCCCGTCGCCGGTCAACGCATCGACGAGCGTAACGGTTGGCTCCAACGAGGAGCGGCTTTGATCGAGATTTGCGATCAGAACATTCGCGCCCAGCCTCACCGATCCCGAGTCCGGCGCGAGGACGCCAGTCAGCAGATTGACCAGGGTCGTCTTACCCGCGCCGTTCGCGCCGACGACGCCAATCCTGTCGCCGCGCATGATCCGGACCGACAAGTCGCGCACGATCGGCCTTCCGTTGTAGGTCTTGGCAATCCGCTCGGCCTCAACCACCAGCACGCCCGAGACCTTGGCGTCCTGTGCAGACATCGAAGCGAGGCCAACCGATCGGCGAGCTTCGCGACGTTCACGACGCAGGTCAGCGAGCTCGCCCACCCGCCGCATGTTCCGCTTGCGGCGAGCGGTCACGCCGTAGCGCATCCAGTGCTCTTCGTTGGCGATCCGCTGATCGAGCTTGCGCCCCTCCAGCTCTTCCTCTTCCAGCTTCGCGTCGCGCCAAGCCTCGAACACGCTGAAGCCCTGGTCGAGGCGGCGCGTCCGGCCGCGATCGAGCCAGATCGTCGTACGGGTCAAGGCGGCGAGCAGGCGCTTATCGTGACTGATCAGGGCAATCGCAGACCGACATCCGGCGAGATGCGATTCCAGCCATTCGATTGCGATCACGTCGAGATGGTTTGTCGGCTCGTCGAGCAGCAAGATGTCCGGTTCGGGGCTCAACGCCCTGACCAGCGCCGCGCGCCGGGCTTCGCCGCCGGAAAGGCGCGAGGGATGTGCATTGGGGTCGAGCCCGAGCTCGGCCATCATCGCACGCGCCGCATAGGGGTCATCGTATTCGCCAAGCCCAGCAAGCACATAATGGAGCGTCGTCGCGAAGCCGGATACGTCCGGCTCCTGCGGCAAGTAGACGAGACTCGCCGAGGGCTGCACGAACCGCGATCCTCGGTCTGGCGCCGCCTGCCCCGCCGCGACCCGGAACAGCGCAGATTTGCCCGACCCGTTTCGCCCGACGAGAGCAATTCGGTCGCCCGGAGAAATCGACAGTTCGACGCCGTCCAGGAGCGGCGTGCCGCCGAACGTCACGACAATATCTCGCAATTGTAACAGGGGCGGCATATGAATAGGTCCGGCGGGCGGCGTCACGCTTAGCGGCAAGCGGGCGAAAGGAAAAGGCCTATGGCGACCAAGGCGACTCTAGCGGCATTGGCGAAACTGACGGAAACGCGCGACGGCGTGATCGCGCGGACGGCAAGAGCGGATTTCGCTGACGACCCAGCGCGATTTAAGACGTTCAGCGTCACCCTCGACGATCTCCTGTTCGATTTCTCCAAGCAGCGCATTGACGCCGCCGTTCTCGCTGCTGCTGGTCGACCTCGCCAAAGCCTGCGGGGTCGAAGCTAAGCGCGACGCGATGTTCGCCGGGGAGAAAATAAATATCACCGAGAAGCGCGCCGTCCTGCATACCGCATTGCGCAATTTCTCCGGCAAGCCGGTCCTGGTGGATGGCCACGATGTGATGCCGGACGTCGTCGGCACGCGGGAAAGAATGCTCAGCTTCGCCGCCGACGTTCGCGACGGACGGGTGCGAGGCGCCCTTGGCCAGCCGATGACCGACGTCATCAATATCGGCATTGGCGGGTCCGACCTCGGCCCTGCAATGGCGACGCGCGCATTGTCGCCGTTCGCGCCGCCTCTGCTGCGCAGTCACTTTGTCTCCAATGTTGATGGCGCGGATATTGGCGACACGTTGCGCGGCCTCGATCCGTCGCGGACGCTGTTCATCGTCTCATCGAAGACCTTCACAACTCAGGAGACGATGACCAATGCGGCGACCGCCCGTGCCTGGGTCGTCCAGGGGGTCGGCGAAGCGGCGGTCGGGGACCATTTCGCCGCCGTATCGACCCAGCTCGACAAGGTGGCGCAATTCGGCATCCAATCGTCCCGAGTCTTCGGCTTCTGGGATTGGGTCGGCGGCCGCTATTCGATCTGGTCGAGCATCGGCCTGCCGCTCGCGATCGCGATCGGGCCTGATCGCTTCAATGAATTTCTCCACGGCGGCTACGAGGTCGACCAGCACTTCCGCGAAGCGCCAATCGAGCGGAACATCCCGATCCTGATGGGGCTTCTCAGCGTCTGGAACCGCAATATCCTCGGCCACGCCACCCATGGGGTGATCCCGTACGACGAGCGACTCCAGCGCTTTCCCGCCTATCTCCAGCAATTGCAGATGGAGAGCAACGGCAAGCACGTCCAGCTCGACGGTTCGCCCGCCAATACGGCGACTGGCGCGGTCGTGTGGGGCGAACCTGGGACCAATGGTCAGCACGCCTTTTTCCAGCTCATCCATCAGGGAACGGAAATCATTCCGTTAGACCTGCTTGTCGCGGCGACGCCGACCGAAGCCGACGCGCACCATCATGATCTTCTGGTCGCCAATTGCTTCGCGCAGGGACAGGCCCTGATGCGCGGCCGCACCCCGGAAGAGGCCGAGGCGCTTACCCGGCGCCAGGGCGCGAGCGAGGCTGATGCGGCTCGGCTTGCGCCTCACAAGAGCTTCTCCGGCAGCCGTCCGACGAGCACGTTTCTCTACCGCCGCCTCGATCCCCGCATGCTCGGGCGGCTGATCGCCCTCTATGAGCACAAGGTTTTCACTGAAGGCGCGGTCTGGAACATCAACTCCTTCGATCAGTGGGGCGTCGAATTGGGCAAGGAGCTGGCGTCGAGCCTCGCCCCAATCGTCGCCGATCCTGCTTCGAGCGCAGCATCGCTCGATCCGTCGACCGCCGGGCTGGTCGCGCACTTGCGCGAATTGCGCGCGACGCGGCGCTAACGATCGCCCCCTACGCCGGGCTATCCACAGTTTTAGTTCTGCGTCCGAATGTCACTTTCAGTTATGCTCACCGCCTGAGACAGGGAACGGCGCTAGACCTGCCGCTTTCGCGGCAGCGAGGACAATCGCCGGGTTGCCCGCGCAAGCCAGCGGCGGGTCGGAGTGTCGACGAGCGGCGACAATACTTTGCGCACGCGCGCGTGATACGCGTCGAGCCACGCAATTTCCTCGGCGTCCAATAATTTCGGTTCGACAAGCCTCAGATCGATGGGCGCAAGCGTCAAAGTTTCGAAGCCGAGCATCCGCCGTTCGCCGCCGGCGATGGCGCGCTCTTCGACCGCCACAAGGTTTTCGGTGCGGATGCCGAATGCGCCGGCCGAATAATAGCCGGGCTCGTTGGACACGATCATCCCTGACGCTAGCGGGGTCGTCCCCGTCTTCGCGATGCGCTGGGGTCCTTCATGAACCGAGAGGTAAGACCCGACGCCGTGCCCCGTGCCGTGGTCGAAATCGAGCCCCGCTCGCCACAGGGCGAGCCGCGCCATGGAGTCGATTTGCGCGCCGCTGGTTCCGACTGGAAAGACGGCGCGCGCGATTGCGACGTGCCCTTTGAGCACCCGCGTAAACCGGTCGCACATGAGGCGCGTCGGTTGTCCCACGGCGATCGTGCGGGTGATGTCCGTGGTCCCATCCTCGTACTGCCCGCCGCTATCGATGAGGAAAATGCCGCGCGTGATCCTGCGGTTGGACGCCTCGGTCACCCGGTAATGCGGGATCGCGGAGTTCGGCCCGCCGCCCGCGATTGTCGGGAACGAAATATCCTTCAAAGCGCCAGTCGCGCGACGAAAGGTCTCCAGCGCTTCCACGGCGTCGATCTCGGTGAGACGGCCGCCCGGCGCTTCGGGGTCGAACCACGCGAGAAAGCGCGCCAAGGCCGCGCCGTCTCGCTCATGCGCGGCCCTCGTTCCGGCAAGCTCCGCCTTGTTCTTTGCCGCCTTCATCAGGGTGATCGGATCCGCTCCGATCTCGGCCTTGCCGCCCGCGCGTTCGAAGCGCCTGGGTCAGGTAGGCCGGCGCCGTGGCGCCGTCGAACAGGATGCGTGAACCCTGTTTCCCAAGATTCTCGATAAAGACGCGAAGGGCGTCCGGGTCCAGAAGCTTGGCATGTTGATCGAGACTCTCCCGGGTCGCCGGCGTTGGCTTTCTCGCATCGAGAAACACCACGGGGCGTCCCTCGGCAGGCAGATACGCAAACCCGATCGGCAGAGGGGTGTATGCGACATCGGCGCCCCGGATATTGAATAACCACGCCAGATTGTGTGGATCGCTGACAAGGAGGCCGTCAGATCCTGTGATAGCCTGCCGCGCCCGCTCAATCTTCCTTGCGGCGCTTTCGCCGGCGAAGCGCATTTTGTGCTGCGTGATCGGGCCTACCGGCGGCGCCGGCCGATCGCGCCAGATCGCGTCGATCGGGTTGGCGTCAAGCGCAACGAGCGCTCCGCCAGCCTTTTCGCACGCCGCTGAAAATCGAGCGACGGCATCGGGGGTGTGAAGGCGCGGATCATAGCCGAGCTTGTCGCCCCGCGTGAGATTGCGCACGATCCATCCGCTCGGCGGGTCGTCCAGGACGTGACGCGATTCGAAAACAGACGGGTCCGTTTGCTCCCTCACTTGCACCGTATAACGGCCATCGACGAACAGCGCCGCCTTGTCTTTCAAGACGATGGCGAGGCCGGCGGAGCCGGCGAACCCCGTCAGCCACCTCAACCGTTCGGCATTCGGAGGGACATATTCGTTCTGATGCTCGTCGGCGCGCGGAACGATGAACCCCGCAACGCCTGCCCGTTCGAGCTCCTTGCGCAATTCCGCGACGCGCGCGGCTCCCTGCGAACGCCCACCGAGTTCAGCGAAGGATTGAAAGCGACTTTCAAACATGGGGTGACTGCTCGCAAAACGGGAGGCGTCAGGCAGCATCCTGCGCGGTGACGACCCGCCCGATGAACGGCAGTTCCCGATAGGAATGGGCGACGTCCATGCCATAGCCGACGACAAAAACGTCAGGGCAGACAAAACCGACGAAATCCGCACCGATCTCGACAGCGCGCTTGCCCGGCTTCTCCAGCATCGTACAGACGAGAACTCGCCGAGCTCCACGCGCCGCCAGCAAATCCTTGGCGAAGGCCAGCGTGCGGCCTGACTCGAGAATGTCGTCGACCAAAAGCACATCGCGATCACGCACCGAGGATTCGATGTCGCGCAGAATCCTCACCGTGCCGCTCGACACGGTCCCGTCAAGGTAACTCGATAAATGAAAGAACTCGACCTGCGGCTCGAGGCCCACTCGATGAAGGGCGCGCAAAAGGTCCGCCGCAAACATGAACGACCCCTTGAGGATCGCAACGACGAGCAAGTCTTTCGGCTTCGCCGCCGCGATCTCCCGGGCCAGCGCGTCGGTGCGATCAGCGATCGTCCTTTCGTCAAAAAGAACCTTGACCTGCCTTTGGCCGCTCATAACCTTGTCTCTGTGAACCTCCCCTTATCTCCCGCCGCGCGGAATTTTACCAGCACGTCATGAACGCCGCTCGGGGGCGAGGCCAATCGCGCTTTGAACGCCACACGCTCGCCAGGCGCAAACCGTCTCTTCGGGGCATTGAGCGTCCAGGCATAGAGTTCCTGTCCATCGTCGGCGCGCAGCGCAATTCGCAGATCCGGCGCTGCCGTTTGGCTCCCTCGCAGGTTCACAATTTCGCCCATGACAAGCAGCGCTCGACCGTCGTCGGAATCCGGCGTGACCGTTGCGCGAACGCTATCGATCGCCAGCCCGCGAAGATTGACCGGAATACCGAGTTCGGCGTAGGCGACCGCGGTCGCTGGGGCCGTCGAGACGATGGCGGCCCGCGAACCGATCGCGATGCTCGTTGCCGCCATCAGCGCGACCAAGCCTAACGCCGGCGCGATCCTGGCTGATATGCTCTTCATTCGCCCGCCAACCGCCACCGCTCGCGCCCGGCGCTTTTTCGGCGAGCGTAACCCAGGGTCGGACAAGAGCGGAGGCGTCGCCTCTGTCAGCATTGGCGCAGCCCAAACGGTCCAGCTTTCGCCACAGCCGACGCAGGAAAAGCTTCGTGGCCGGCGACCGACAATTTCATCAGGAATCGCATAGCGATTGGAGCAGGACTGGCAATCGATGATCATGGCGATTGGGCTTGTTGTTTAGATGGAGCGCGGGCGGCTGGCATTTGGCTGCAAACACGGTTAAAGCCGCGTTAAGCGGCTCCCTCCGCCACTCCGGGGATCCCGTTGCTACGGTTTGAAAACGTCGGGTTGCGCTACGGCATGGGGCCGGAGGTCGTCGGCGACCTCAATTTTTCCATTGCCCCGCAAAGCTTTCAATTCCTGACCGGCCCGTCCGGGGCCGGGAAGACGACGCTTATGCGGCTCATGCTGCTCGCCTTGCGCCCGACGCGGGGAACGGTCCGTGTCTTTGGTCGAGACGCATCGGCGTTGAGCAAAGATGATCTGACGGCGCTGAGGACGACGCATCGGCGTTGTCTTCCAGGATTTTCGTCTCCTCGACCATTTGACGACCTATGAGAATGTCGCCCTGCCGCTGCGCGCCATGGGCCGCGAGGAATCGGCTTACCGGGCGGAGGTCGTCGAATTGTTGCGCTGGGTGGGCCTCGGGGACCGCATGAACGCTTCACCGCCGGTCCTTTCCGGCGGCGAAAAACAGCGGGCGGCGATCGCCCGCGCGCTCATCGTCCGCCCCGAATTGCTGCTCGCCGATGAGCCAACCGGCAATGTCGATCCTGGCCTTGCTCGTCGGCTCCTGAGACTGTTCGTCGAACTTCACCGCCTCGGCACGGCGGTTGTCATCGCCACACATGATCTCCAACTCATGGATCAGTTCAGCTTTGCGCGCCGGCTCGTGGTAGGCGACGGCAAACTTGCGATCTTTGACGGCGCTCCGACATGAACGAACCGCTCGTCGACGAGTTCTCGTCGCTGGATGCGGAAGCGGCGCCAAAGAACAATATGCCGCTCATTCCCGAGGACTCCGTCGCGGGACGCGCGCTGGTGGTCGTCATCGCCATCATGACTTTCCTCGCCTGTTTCACCGCCGGTGGGGCGCTGCTGGTGGCCGACGCTTCCCAAGGCTGGCGCGCGGACGTGCTGCGCGACGCTACGATTCAGGTGAAGCCAAGGCCGGGCGACGATGTCGAAAGCCTCGTCGCCAAAGCTGCTTCCATCGCCTCGCGGGTTCCGGGAGTCGAATATGCCCATCCCTATTCAAAGGCCGAGACCGAGAAGCTCCTCGAGCCCTGGCTTGGCAATGGACTCGATCTGAGCCAACTGCCGATCCCTCGGCTCATCGTCGTGCGTTTGCGGGGGGAGCGCGAAGCGGGCCTTACGGCGCTCCGGACCGCACTCGCGTCCGAGGCGCCGCAGGCGAGCCTCGACGATCATCGCATCTGGGCGGCGCGCATCGGGACGATGGCGGACGCCGTGGTCCTCATCGCCGCCGCTCTTTTCGCGCTGATGATTCTGGCGATGGGCACGGCGATCGGGTTCGCCACACGCGGCGCAATGGCGGGCAATCGCGAAATCGTAGAGGTCCTTCATTTCGTCGGCGCATCTGACGCGTTCATCGCCAAGGAGTTCCAGACGCATTTCCGACGGTTGGGCCTTCGCGGGGCGACGATCGGAGGGCTTGCGGCCATCGCTTTCTTTGCGACTGCTTCGCTGCTTTCCTTCTGGTGGGCGCATTCGCCGGGCGGCGAGGAAATCGCCGCGATGTTCGGCTCCTTTGCGCTCCCCCCAGTCGGTTATGGCGCGCTTGCCGTGGTCTGCGCCGCCGTCACCCTTTTGACCGGCTTTCTGTCACGCGAGATTGTCATTCGCCATTTGCGGACGCTGCCGTGACCCGCAGACGCCTCCATCGCCGGCGCCCCCGCGCATCGCAATGATCACCGCGCGCTCGCTGCTGTTCAACGCCCTCTTCTACCTCGTGCTCGTCGTTCTCATGGTCGCCGGCCTGCCGACGATGCTGTTCGGCCGGCATGGCGTATTCGCGCTGGCCCGTCTGTGGGGCGCGCTTTCGGTCTGGCTTTTGCAGGCGGTATGCGGCCTGCGGCTCGAATATCGGGGGATCGAGAATATCCCGGCCGGCGGCGTCCTGATCGCGGTCAAGCATCAGTCGTTTCTCGAGACCTTCGCTTTGCTCAAATATTCCCCCGACTTCGCCATCATCCTCAAGCGGCAACTGACCTACGTCCCGCTGTTCGGCCTCTACCTTATCGTTTCCCAGCAAATCGCGATTGACCGCGGGCGCGGGCGGCAGGCGTTGCAACAGATCTCCTCGGCGGCAAAACCCGTGCTCTCCGCTGGACGACAGGTATTCATCTACCCCGAGGGCACGCGTCGACCTCCCGGCGCGCCGCCAAAATACAAGCAAGGCGTCACAGCGCTCTACATGGACACCGGGGCGCCCTGCCTGCCCGTCGCTGTCAACACGGGTCTCTTTTGGCGGCGCCGTAGCTTCCTGCGGCGGCCGGGCGTCGCCGTTATCGAATATCTCCCGGTGATTTAGCCCGGCCTAAGCCGCTCGGCATTCAGCGAAAGGCTGCAATCGACGATCGAGACGGCGTGCGCGCGCCTCAATGCCGAGGCGGTCGAACAGGACCCGTCGCTTATAGCCGTTCTGGCGGAAGGGGCAGACTATGACTCATAGCGAGCCGTCACACGTATTTGAACGTCGTGAACATGCCCGCATCCAGATGATAGAGCAGGTGACAGTGGAAGGCCCATAACCCCGGGATTCTTCGGCGTCGAACGCCGCCACCACCCGCCGGCCTGGAGGAACCAGAACCGTGTCGCGCACGGCTCCTGCGAAGCGCCGGCCATCGATATCCACCACCTGGAATTCGTGGCCGTGCAGATGCATGGGATGCGGCATCGGAGTCCGATTCACCATGACGAGCTCGACTCGCTCGCCTTCCGCAACGGGCAGAGGCGGAACATCCGTGTTCCATGAGACGCCGTTGATGGACCAGACATATCCGGCCATTTCGCCGGTCAGGTTCAGCGCATGGACCCGGTCCGCCTTCCGTGTCGCCAGCGGCTGTTTGGCGCGCAGGCGACTCTCGAGATCAAGCGTCAACGCGGGCGAGGGCGTTTCCGCGACATCAGGGATGCGGACCACCGGCGCGCTCCCGGCGACCAGCACGACGCCGGTCCGATCGCGCTCGCCTTCCAGCTGGGCGAGCACCGGATAGGCGCCGGGCCCGCTCGGGATGGTGATCCGGATATCCAGCCGTTGCGCGACCGCGATCGGGAATGTCTTCCCAGACAACGGTTCGACCTCAAAGCCATCGACCGCGATCAACTCGCCATCAAGCTGTCCGAGGCCGAGATGATAGGCGCTCATCGACGAACTGTTGATGATCCGCAACAGCACCCGGCCGCCCGGATCGACGGTGATCAGGTCGGGATCGGCAAGCGTGCGATCGTTGGCGAGGAAGGCGTCGTATTTGACGTCATTCAGGTCTGGAGCGGCGGATCCTCCCATCCGCATGTTCGACATCGAGGCCATCGCCGCGCCCGCCGGCTTGCCCATGCTGGCCATGGCCGAGGCCTTTCTCAAGCTCTGGAAAATCTGCTCGGGCGGCGTGAAGCTGAAATCCGCAAGCATGATCACCACGTCCTGTTGGTCCGGGTTGTCTCGCGCATCGCGGATGATCAGCGGCGCCGCCATCAGGCGCTGTTCCTGCAAACCCTGATGGGAGTGCATCCAGAACGTGCCGCCGAAGCGCAAGGGAAAATCGTAATCGGCGCTGCCCCCCGGCGGGATAGGAGGCCCTGAAATCCCTGGGACACCGTCCTGCCGCCAAGGCGGGGTCAGGCCGTGCCAGTGGATCAAGCTCGCCTCATTGATGCCGTTCTCGACCCGCACCCGAAACCGATTGCCCACATCGGTCACCAAACCCGAGGCCCCGTTTGGCTGAAGGATGCCGAACACGGAGGCAGGCTTTCCATTCACCTCGATTTCGCGGCGCTGAAGCCGAAGGACGCTCGGCAGCGCCGCGCCGCCGAGCGATCCTTCAGCTGCAGAGGTCTGCGCACCTGCCGTCGCCGGAACGGCGGCCGAGGCCGCGAGACCGCCCAGGATGACAGCGCGGCGGGATAGCATGGACACCCTCCTCAAGTCGGCGACCCAACGAGATGAACGACCTGAACGCTGTAGCCGCGCCGATGATCAATCTACCCCTGACCGGAGCTCGTCCGAAAGCAGGTCTTGACATAAGTCCCTTTTTGTTCTCTTATTGTTCCCTAATTGATCGAATGAGGGGCCTGCCATGTGGACATCTCCAGAGGGTGCGGCTCAAACCATCGAAAGCCCGTGCGGGCTAAGCGAACCGCCGCCACCCGCGTGGACCCACCCCTCGGTCGACGCGACGGACGGCGAAATCGGCGTCGGACTGACCGCCCTAATCGGAACGCCATACGCCTCACGTTTTTGCTGTTGGGCTGGACTTTCCGGGCGCCGATACGTCTTTTCCGTCTATCAGCCGTCTGATTGCCCTGCATTTTGCGACGCGATTCTCTTGGCGGCGGCCCGCGACGGGGCCGGGCATCGCCGCGTCGTTTCGGTGCGCCACACCGGCGCGTTCCCGGAGCCGATTATCGCGAGAGCGCAGCGAGAGTTGGGGGCCTACGGACGCAGCTTGGAATTCCATCTCCATCTGCTCGCGTCGTCCCCGGGTGAGCGGGAAGCGGCGCTGGCTGATCTCGCCATAGGTCCGACATAGCGCGGCGTCCTGTCGTCGTCCGGTCTCAATTTCTCGCTGAGCCACTCCAGATCGGGATCCCGGACCCCGATCGCACGCAGATGGTCGTGGGTCTCGAGAACGTATTCGGCATTGTCCCCCGACTGACCGTTCCCCGCCCGCACAAGCTCGAGCATCGCGTCGCGGCTGAGCCGCCCTGCGTATTGGCGATGCAGGCGGTCGGCGACATAGGTGAGCGCGATAACGCGTTCCCCGCTGTCGAGCGTTATCGGCATCATTCGCTCGACATAGACGGCTGTCGCCTGTTCTCGATCGCGCAGGTAGCGGATCGTCACCTCACGCAACGCCGCGTCCACGCGGTAAGCGACTCCCTGCACAGGCGCCGCCGCGATCGAGCCCCAGCACGAGGCCCGGGCGCTCCGGCGAACCCCGATAGACGTGCGAAAAGACGCAGAGGCTTCTTCTCCAGCCGCGCAAGAGCGCCCTGCACTGAAACGAGTAGGCGAAGCCTGGCCGCCACATCAGCGAACCGTAGCCAAAGACCCAGAGTTCGCCCTGAGACTCAGACTCGCCAGCTATAGCGGCCGTCACGAAACCGGCTCGTCCGTCTCGGCGGCCCGCCGTCCAAAGTCTGGCGCCGCCGTCTCCTGTCCTTCGGCGACGATGCCAAGACGGATGGCGCGGGTTCGCGTGAACAGGGCAAAGAGTCCCTCGCCGTCGCCTCGGCGAATCATCCGCTGCAGCGCCGTCAGATCTTCGTTGAACCGGCCGAGCATCTCCAGGACTGCATCCTTGTTATACAGGAACACATCCCGCCACATCGTCGGATCCGACGCTGCGATCCGGGTGAAATCGCGAAAGCCGCCCGCAGAGAACTTGATGACCTCGGTGCGGGTGACTTCCTCAAGGTCGGCTGCCGTACCGACGATGTTATAGGCAATGAGATGGGGCACATGGCTTGTGATCGCGAGAACGAGATCATGATGAGCCGCGCTCATGATCTCGACGTGCGACCCGGACGACTCCCATAGCGCGCGAACCTTCGCAATCGCTTCTTCGTCCGCGCCCTCTGGCGGGGTCAGGATGCACCAGCGATTGAGGAACAAGCTCGCGAATCCCGCATCCGGCCCTGACTGTTCGGTGCCCGCGACGGGATGAGCCGGCACTAATCGTGTGTGAGTCGGCAGAACGCGCTCCAGGGCCGAGATCACAGCGCCTTTGACCGACCCAACATCGGATACGATCGCTCCTGGCCTCAATGCGGGGGCGATGATGCGCCCGATCGCCTCGTTGGCGCCGACCGGCGCACAGAGAATGACGCAATCCGCACCCCGAACCGCTCGGGCTAGGTCGTTAGTGACGATATCGCCCAGCGCTAGGACTTTGGCGCGCTCCAAGGTCTGAACCGAGTGATCGGCTAGAACTATGCGCCGCGCGGCGTTGCGCCGACGCACGACTTTCGCGATGGAGGACCCGATGAGGCCTACGCCGATAATCGCCATCTCTTCAAAGATCGGCTCAGCGAGAGGTGGTCCGAGCCGCTCAACCACGATCGCCCCGCATGAACTCGGCAAGCGCAGCGACCACGCCTGCGTTGGCCTCTTCGGTTCCGACGGTCAGCCGCAGACAATCCGGCAGGCCATAAGCTGCTACAGCCCGCAAGATAAAGCCGCGGGCGCTTAAAAATGCATCGGCGTCGGCGGCAGTTCGCCCCGGCTTCCTCGGAAAGCCCAAGAGGAGGAAATTGCCGACGCTCGGCGTCACATCAATTCCCAAGGACGCGATCGCCTGGCTAAGCCAGGGAAGCCACTGCGAATTATGGGCTAACGCAGCCTCGATATGGGCGGCATCGCCAAGGCTTGCGACGCCAGCCGCCTGCGCCGGCGCGTTCAGGTTGAACGGGCCGCGCACCCGATTGAGCGCGTCGAGCACATGAGCCGGGCCGTACGCCCAGCCAATTCGCAAACCGGCAAGGCCATAAATCTTCGAAAACGTCCGGGTCATCATGACGTTCTCGCAGGTCGATGCGAGTTCGATCCCGGCCGCATAATCGTTTCGCGTCACATATTCGGCATAGGCCGCGTCGATCACCAACAGAGCGTCCGGCGGGAGACCCGACTGCAGCCGCTTAACCTCGGAAAACGGAATATAGGTCCCAGTCGGATTGTTCGGATTGGCGAGATAGACGATCTTCGTTCGGGCGCTGACTTTCTTGAGCATCGCATCGACGCTTGCCGTTTTGTCCGTTTCTGGGGCCACTACCGGCACGCCCCCAGCGGCGCGAATGCCAATCGGATAAGTAAGAAAGCCATATTCGCTGTAGAGGCCTTCGTCGCCCGGACGCAGGAACACCTGCGCCAGCATTGCCAGCAGTTCGTCGGAGCCGTTGCCGCAGATGATCCGTGACGGATCGAGCCCGTAACGACGGCCGATCGCCTCGCGCAGGGCCGTCGACGCGCCGTCTGGGTAAAGCTCGAGATTACCCGCTAAGGCGCGCACAGCTTCGACAGCCTTGGGAGATGGCCCGAGCGGAGATTTGTTGGACGAAAGCTTATGGACTTTGGCCATCCCCGGGACCCGGCTCTTGCCTGGCACATAGGGGTCGATCGCCAGGATCTCCGGGCGCGCCTGGGGGCGGAGCAGTGCAGAAGACGTCATGATCGCTTCGATTGCCTCAATCCGCGCGCTCACGCAACGCCGAGGCGTCAAACCGGTCGGCGTGCGCGCCAATCTCGACCCCGAGAACGTCGGCGGCGCCGCCGCCCGCAACGCAGCGCTGACCGCGTCCGGCGCGATCGCTCCAGGCCGGGCAATGAGCAGGGCCAAGCCCATTCCATTGGCCGCCGAGCCTATGACTTCGGCCGCAATCCCGCGCAGGGCGTGTGGAAAGTCCGGACGCCACCGGTCGAGCGTGACTGACTCCAGCACCACCTCGCGCGCGGCGCCGTCGGCCAGAGGTTTCGAGATCACGAATACCGGCAGGCCTGCCGGGTGGTCACGGCGCTCCACGAACGGCAGTCGAGCGATCACCTTCGGCGCTTCCGGAAGCACAAGCCGCGTCCACCACGCGCCAGCGCCGGGGCCGCCGTCCAGGGCGAACATGCCAAGATCGCCGCCTGATCTGGCGACGGCGCAGATCACCTCGGCTGCGCCGAGATGCGGCACGCAAGGAACGGTAAAGCCGAAATGAAAGCGGGCCGAATTGCGCATCGCCGCGTCGCCGCCCGACACGTCGACATGGACGCTATAGTGCGCCTGGACATAGGTGAAGGTCGAGATAATGACCCGCCAAATGCTCTCGACCGTGTCGACTGGCAAAAGGCCACGATGGCGCTCGACAATGGCGCGCATCATCGAGGCTTCCCGCGCCGGGCGGAACGCTGAACCTCCTCCTTGGCGGGTTTTGATCTCGATCAGCCGATCGATCGTTGTCCCCGCTCGATCAGCAGTTCATGCATGTCCGCGTCGATGCGGTCGATCTTGACCCTGAGATCGACAAGTGTTGGCTTCTCCGGCTCGGACACGAGATTGCTGCCTCCCTTCGTCGGATTCCGTTAGCTCCCAGCGCGGTCAGACACGGTTGCGGCTTGTCAAGTGTTCATTGATTTGAAGAAGTTGGCGTTGGTCTTGGTTTCGCGCAGCTTTCCCAGCAGGAATTCGATGGCGTCGACGGTGCCCATCGGATTGAGGATACGACGGAGCACGTACATTTTCTTGAGGATATCGGGCGGGACGAGCAGTTCTTCCTTACGCGTGCCCGAGCGAGTGATGTCCATCGACGGGAAGGTGCGCTTGTCGGCCACCTTGCGGTCGAGGATGATTTCGGAGTTGCCGGTTCCTTTGAACTCTTCGAAAATCACTTCGTCCATGCGGGACCCGGTGTCGATGAGGGCCGTGGCGATAATGGTCAGCGAGCCGCCCTCCTCAATGTTTCGCGCGGCGCCGAAAAACCGTTTGGGCCGTTGCAGGGCGTTGGCGTCGACGCCGCCGGTCAGCACTTTGCCTGACGAGGGACCACAGTGTTGTAAGCGCGCCCCAGTCTGGTGATAGAGTTGAGCAGGATGACGACATCGCGCCCATGTTCAACCAGTCGCTTGGCCTTTTCGATCACCATCTCGGCCACCTGGACGTGACGTACCGCCGGTTCGTCGAAAGTTGACGAGACGACCTCGCCATTAACCGAGCGTTGCATGTCCGTGACCTCTTCCGGGCGC
>CAWIUD010000044.1:0-47368 GCA_963839185.1 uncultured Alphaproteobacteria bacterium
CCCCGAAGCACCAAGCCTCGCGATCAATGCTTGCGTCAGCACGAAATAGGCCATGTCGTTAAGCGCGAAGGTCAGCTCGAGGCCCTCGGCCGTCTCGTGCCGCTCGGAGAACATGGCGCCGGCGTTGTTGATCAGGACATCGACGCGCGGCTCGCTCTCCGCAATCGCAGCGCCGACGCGGCGCGTCTCCGCTACGCGAGAAAGATCGGCCAGATGCATCCGATGACCGAGTTGCGGCGCGATCGTCTCGAGCTTGTGCATCGTGGCGTCCCCACGATGCTGGTCGCGCGCGACGAACACGATGCGAGCGCCCTTTCGAGCGAGCTCGAGGACCGCGGCCTCGCCGATGCCTGACGTCGGCGCCGGTCGCCACGACTGTCTTGCCGTGCATGAGGGACCTCTGATGGACATGAGCCCGCGATGGCAACCGACCACGCCCATATCACCAAACAGGCGCGCGGCCCAACTTCGGCGACGCTACGCTCCCGGCCCCGGGGATTTCCGCGGCCGATCAATCCACGTTATCTTGCGGTCGCTGAACGCTGCGAGACTTCGGCTCGCCGCGCGCGAGGTCCGCCGATGGCCAAAGATCAACAAGGCTTGACGCTCGCCGGTTCCGCCGAGTACCGGCTCAAGCGCTCGATCGCGCTGTGGCGGACTATTACGGTCTGACCGGCGACCCGGTCGGAATCCTGAGGCAGGCGGTCGCGCACGACCCAGGATTCGCCCTCGGCGGCGTCGCGATCGCTGCGCTCTACATGATTGGCGGTTTCCGCGGCGATCACCGGGAGGTGGTCAGCGCCCTTGGGGCGGCTGAAGCTGCGATCGGCTGCGCTTCGGAACGCGAAGGGCGTCACTTCGCCGCCGCGAAAGCATGGGCTGGAGGCCGGACAGCAGAGGCGACCCGTCATTGGGAAACGGTTTTGTCGGATCATCCGACCGACGCGCTCGCCCTCCGCCTTGCGGAGGACGCCTATTTTCTGCTCGGCCGATCGGTCGCCATCCACGATTGCGCGGCGCGGGTTCTGCCGGCGTGGGAGCGCGACAATCCTCTCACGAGCTTCATCGTCGGACTTTACGCCTTTGGGCTTGAGGAGACGGGCGATTTCGACCGCGCCGAGGATCGGGCCCGCGAGGCGCTAGCGCGCAATCCACGCGACGCCTGGGCGGCGCACGCGCTCGCTCACGTGATGGAGGCCGCCAGCCGCCACGACGAAGGGGTCGACTTTCTCAAGGCGACACGGCCAGACTGGAGCTCGGCGCACTTCATAGCCGGCCATAACGGATGGCATCTGGCGCTCCATCTGATCGAGCAACAGCGTTTTGCGGAGGTCCTCGCCGATTACGATCGCTTGGTCGTCCCCAAGCTCTCCGATGACGCAACGCTCGACCGCGTTGACGCGGCTTCGCTATTGTGGCGGCTGGAGCTTGCAGGCGTCGACGTCGGCGAACGCTGGGGGCCGGTCGCGCGCCAGTGGATGGCGCATGTCGACGACCACGTCCTGGCCTTCAACGATCTGCATCTGGCGATCGCGGCGTCTCGCTCCAGGGAGCCGGATGACCTTGCGCGCCTGCGCCTTTCGCTCGACGCCTATCAGCGCTCCGGCGCCGGCGACAATCACGAGGTCATGGCCGAGATCGGCCGTCCGCTCATCGACGGGGTTCTCGCTTTCGCTCGCGGCGACTACGCGAGGGCCGTCAAGGCGATCCTCCCGGTACGCGCCGAGGCTAATCGCATTGGCGGCAGCCACGCCCAGCGCGACATCGTCAACAGGACACTCATCGCTGCGGCCCAGCGTTCCGGACAGTGGCGTCTGGCGCGAGCGCTGACGGCCGCGCGCGCGGCCCAAACGGCATCGAGCACGCCAAGATGGTCGCTCGTTGAAAACGCCGCCGCGGCGCACTCGTCGCGCTGCGCTGATATTCTGGCGGTACGATCTTCAGAACGTTGTCGAAAATGGCGACGCTTGTCAGAGTAATCGTGAGCCCCGGGGGATAGGTCCGCGCGCCACCGTTCGTCGCACGCCCCTAGGCGCAGTGCGTCAACATGAGCCGCCTCCTTGCCGTCCGATCCCCGATCACCGCCTTTCATTCGAACTCGAATTCCCCCGACGGGACGCGAACCCATCGAAAGTCAGATTTGCAAGGATTTGCAAGAGGGTAAGGAAACGTCGTCTTCTCAGATGTTCGTGGGCAGATAGAGCTCGAAGGGAACAAAGATCGGGCTCTGGACTGCCTCCAGCGGCTCGGAGATCGCTGCGGCCATCGCCGTCAGGGCGCGCTCGGCGAGCATCGCTGTTGGCGTCGAGATGACGGCGGTCAGCACGCCATCGATCAGTCCCGCGCGGGTCTTGGCGGTCAATTCGTTGCAGACGATGGCGGGTTCGCCGCGCTGGTTCTCGTCTCGCGCAGCGGCGATCGCGCCTCCATGCCGCCGCCGCAGACGTAAAGGCCGACAAGATCGCGGTGTGTTGCAATCATGACCGGGTCGCCGCATAAGCGATGCGTAGACCTCGAGGTTGACCAACGCTTCAAGCGGCGCGAACGCCGGCGCGTTTTCCCGCAGATAGGCGCGAAACGAGATTTCCGCGATCTCCTGGCAGAGAAATCGATGACTGCCGACGATGATCCCGACTTTGCCCGGGCGCTTGGCCGCCTTGGCGATAAGCCACGCGGCAGTGCGTCCTTCCTTGCGGTTGTCGCGCCCGATGGCGCGCGGCCTCTGCGCCGAGCTCAGTGAGGATGGCGAGGAAGGTCGGCGCGCCGCGCCCTCCAGGATCGCGATAGCATCGCTGACTCGCGGATGATCGACCGAGACGATGCCGGCCGCGTGCGCTTTCTCCCCAAGGCGCAGAAGGCGCTCGGCGACGGCCGCAGGCGATAGGTCCGGCATGAATTCGATGACCGGCTTGCCGCGAAACTGCGTCAGCGCCCGCGTCGCTGCGGCGAGGTCGGCGCCGAGCTGGGCATAAAATGGGTCCGGGCGCTGCAAGAGGAAGGCGAACGTGCGCTCCGCGGCGTCCGAACGCAGCCGTTGCTTAAGCAGCGGCGCGGCGTGAAAGCCGATGCTTTCGGCGGCGCGCAGCACTCGTTCGGCCGTCGCTACGCGCACCCGATGCCGCACGTTGAGGACGCGGTCTACGGTTGCGACGCTGACGTCGGCGGCATGCGCGAGATCGGTAATGGTGGGCCGGCGGCTCAGATGCGGGCTCCCAGGTCATGCAAGTTTTGCAATATTCGACAGCGGCATGATGATGGATTTTGATAGATAATGATAGCGGGTCATTGTGTTGACCGGCGCTTTGCCGTTAGCGGTTAGGCCCGTTCTCGGGCAGGCCTTGGCCAAAATTCCGAACGAGGAGGAAGCTCATGTCCGCTGTGACCGTCAGCCGCGACTACAGTCTTGTGGGTCCCGAAGCCCAGAAGGCGGCGGCCGCCGGGCTCGTGTCGGCGCGGTGGTACACGCCCCCAATCCCGCGGGCGGAGCTCAAGGAACTGATGCGGCGCGAGGATGGTCCCGCAATCCGGGACACGCTGATTTGGTTCGCCGCGCTGATCGTCAGCGGGGGGCTCGGCTGGTATTTTTGGGGCAGCTGGGCGGCCGTCCCGTTCTTCATCGTCTATGGCGCGATCTACGGCGGGTCCTCCGACAGCCGCTGGCACGAATGCGGCCACCGCACCGCCTTCAAGACGAAATGGATGAACGACGCGGTCTACGAGATCGCATGCTTCATGGTGATGCGCGAGCCCGAGGTCTGGCGCTGGAGCCACACGCGTCACCATACCGACACGATCATCGTCGGCCGCGATCCCGAAATCATCACGCCGCGGCCGCCCGACGTCGTCTCGCTGATGCTGAACATTTTCGCTCTGAAAGGCGGCCTTGCCTTCTTCGGCAAGCTCTTTCGGCATGCGGGCGGCCAGCTTGACGCTGACGAGCAGACCTATATTCCCGAGAGCGAGCGGGCTAAGGTCTACCGCAAGGCGCGTATTTATCTGGCGATCTATGCGGCCGTCATTCTCGCTTGCGTGTTGTCCCGCTCAATCCTCCCGGCCATGCTGATCGGTCTGCCGTCCTTCTACGGCGCTTGGCTTGTGCTGTTTTTCGGAGCGACCCAGCATCTGGGCCTGGCTGAGGATGTGCTCGACCATCGGCTCAATTCGCGCACCGTCTACATGAACCCGATCTTCCGCTTTCTTTACTGGAACATGAACTATCACGTGGAGCATCACCTCTTTCCGCTGATCCCATATCACGCGCTGCCGAAGCTGCACGCGGCAATCAAGGCCGATTGCCCTCCGCCCTATCCGAGCACGATCGCCGCCTATCGCGAGATTATCCCGACGGTGATCCGGCAGCTTCGAGAGCCGACCTACTTTGTTCGGCGCGAATTGCCGCAGTCCGCGCAACCCGCGCCAGCCAGCCTTCGGGCTGCAAACGCCTGAGGAAAGGGACTGACGTGAGCGACAATTGGATCGACGCCGGGGCCGCGGACCGGATTTCGCTTGAGGATGTGGCGCCATTTGAGCATGGCGGCCGCCAGTACGCGCTCTACCGGACTGCGGACGACCGCTATTTCGCGACCGATGGCCTTTGCACTCACGAGCAGGTCGAACTCGCTGACGGGTTCGTGATGGGGACGATCATCGAATGCCCGATGCACAACGGCCGGTTCGATTTTACCACAGGCGAAGCCAAGGGCGCCCCGGCGTGCGTCAATCTCGTCACCTACCCGGTGAAGGTCGAGGGCGGCAGGATATTGCTCAAAGTCGACTAAAGGGCAGGCGCGAGCAGCGTGCTGATCCCGCGCAGGTTCCGGTGGCGTGAAGTTCCAGCCATTGCTATGGGCTTCAATCGGGCGAGGACAGCTTGAGGAGCCAAGCGCGATGAACATTTCGGGCATTGCCGCGATTGTCACGGGCGGGGGGTCGGGGCTGGGCCGGGCGACGGCGGAGGCCCTCGCCGCGAAGGGCGCCCGGGTCGCGGTGATCGACCTCAACGCGAGCGCGGCCGACGAGGTCGCGAAGCGGCTCGGCGGCTTCGCGGCGGCTTGCGACGTCGCGGACGCAGCGTCAGCCAGCGCCGCGATCGCCAAAGCCGAGGCAGCGCATGGACCGGCGCGGGTCCTGGTCAATTGCGCCGGCGTGGGCACGGCCAAGCGGGTCGTCGGCCGCGACGGGCCGCAGCCGCTCCAGGACTTCGAGAAGGTGATCCGGGTCAATCTCATCGGGACGTTCAACATGATCCGTCTGGCGGCGGCCTCGATGGCCAAGCTCGAGCCGCTCGAGGGCGAACGCGGCGTCATCGTGTCGACGGCTTCCGTCGCGGCCTATGACGGCCAGATCGGCCAGGCGGCTTATTCCGCCTCCAAGGGCGGGGTCGTCGCGATGACGCTGCCAATCGCCCGCGAGCTGGCGCAGATGGGCGTCAGGGTCAACGCGATCGCGCCGGGCATATTCATCACGCCGATGCTGTTCGGCCTGCCGAAAGAGGTGCAGGATTCGCTCGGCGCTTCGGTGCCGTTCCCGGCGCGTCTCGGCGCGCCGGCCGAATACGCGGCGCTAGCGCTGCATATCGTCGAGAACGGCTACATCAATGGCGAAACGATCCGCATCGACGGCGCTCTTCGCATGGCGCCGCGCTGAGGATTGACGCCAGCCACGAGGCGATCGGGGGAGGGGACAATGAGCGCGGGACGTCTCGCCGGCAAGGTTGCGCTGATCACCGGCGCAGCGTCTGGCATCGGCCGTGCGACGGCGGCAATGTTTCACGCCGAAGGCGCGAAGGTCGCGGCGACCGACCGCAACGAAGCGGGCCTTGCCCAGCTTGGCGCGGACGCCGATCTTGTTCTTCCGCAGGACGTCACTGACGAGGCGCGCTGGCGCGAGGTGGTCGACGCGGTCGTTGCCGCGTTCGGGCGTCTCGACATTCTCGTCAACAGCGCGGGCGTCGGGACTCTCGGCAGCATCGAGACGACGACGCTCGCCGACTGGCGCAAGACCAACGCCGTCAACGTCGAGGGCACGTTTCTCGGCTGTCGCGAAGCGGTGCGGGTCATGAAGGAGACGGGCGGCGGCTCAATCGTCAATCTCTCCTCGGTCGCCGGCATCATTGGCGACGCTTCGTCCGTGGCCTATTGCGCCAGCAAGGGAGCCGTGCGCCTCCTGACCAAATCCGCCGCGCTCCATTGCGCGCGCGCCGGCTATAAGATCCGCTTCAATTCGGTGCACCCCTCGTTCGCCGAGACGCCGATGGTGCTCGAGGGCATCGCGCGGGCGAAAGACCCGGAGCGGGTGCGCGCCGGCCTCGCGCGCGCCGCGCCGATGGGGCGCATGGGGCGCGCCGAGGAAGTCGCAGCCACGATCCTGTTTCTGGCGAGCGACGAGTCGTCGTTTACGACCGGGGCGGAATTCATGGTCGACGGCGGCCTGACGGCGCAGTGACGCTCTCCCGCGCATCGCGCGCCTAGCCGACATGGCCCGCGAACCCATGCCTGGGTGGTCGCCGAACCCAAGTCGATATGCCGCCATCCCAAATCCATGCCAACTTTTCAGAAGAGCTGCCCACTGCCGTTTTGAGCCTTTTCAAGGCGCTATGGCGCATGCAAGGGCTACAGCGCACTGATTCCCTCTTCTTTCCTTCCCTTCCTTTCCGCTTCCAAACCTGAACAAACAGGGAACCACAGAGCCGCTCGCTTTGTCAAGAAATTGTCGATTATTCAGAAAAATCCCTCGTTCCTCAAGCGTTGAGCTTGGCCTTCCCCACGTTCTGGTCAGAACTATCAACTAGATTGAATTCTGGATGAAGCGGCCAATGATCACCGTCGGCGCTTTTGAGGCGAAGACCCATCTCTCGGCCCTTCTGGATCGGGTCGCCGCCGGGGAGGAGGTTGTCATCACCAAGCATGGTAAGCCGGTGGCCCGGCTCGTGGGCGCGGCCCAAATCGACCGGGCGCGGGTGAACGAGGCTGTCGAGACGCTGAAGGCGCTTCGGAAAAAAACGACGCTCGGCGGGCTCTCCTGGAAAACGCTGCGAGACGAGGGACGTCCGTGACCACGGCGGTCATCGATTCCTCGATCGCCCTGACGTGGTGTTTCGAGGATGAAGCCTCTCCGGAGACAGACGCGCTGTTCGAGCGCGTTCGCGACGAGGGCGCTGTCGTGCCCGTGCTGTGGCATTTGGAGCTGGGCAATGTCCTCCTCCAGGCCGAGAAACGAGGACGAATCAGCGCGACCGATGCCTCCGTACGGCTCGATCTCATCGCGGAACTCCCGATTTCCGTCGATCAGGAGGCAACGGTTAGGGCCTGGCGCGAGATTCTGACTTTAGCGCGGGTCCAGCGCCTCACAGCCTATCATGCGACTTATCTTGAACTCGCCGTGCGCCGGCGTTTGCCTCTCTTCACCCTGGACCGCGACCTCGCAGAGGCCGCCAGGCGCGCAGACGTGATCGCCCTCCCGGCCTCGGAGAGGACATAGTTGCGCCTGCCAGGACGCGCCGTTCAAGAGTCCGATCGAGCGCGGCGATTTGCTTACGCCATGAAAATAGCCCTGTCCCTCGCGACCGCGTGCGCCAGATGGTCGGCGACGGCGCGGATGCGTCCGAGGCCGCGGGTGTCCTCGTGGGTCACGAGCCAGTAGGCGCGCACCGCGCGGCGCTCGGGCAGCACGCGCACGAGGTCCTTGAACCGGCGGGCGATGAAGTCGTGCACGACGCCAAGGCCGACGCCCGCACGCAGCGCCTCAAGCTGGGTGACGGCGCTGGCGCATTCGAACATCGTGGGCGCGCCGTCGTAAAGCTCGCGCACATAGTCGAGCGCGGTGGAGAACGCGTGCTCCTCGACGTAGCCGATCAGTCGGCGCCGCTTCAGGTCCTCGACGTCCGCCGGCGCGCCGCTCTGTTTGAGATAGGCGGCGCTCGCGTAAATGCCGAGCGTATAGTCGGTAAGCTTGCGGGCGACGAAGCGTCCGGCTTCCGGCTTGTCGAGGCCGACGACGACATCGACCTCGCGCCGGGCCAGCGGCGTCAGCTGCGGCAGCGGCATCAATTGCACGCGGACGCCCGGATGGCGTTCCGCGAAATCGCGCAGCGCATGGGTCAGGTAATAGGTGGAGAACCCGTCCGGCGCGCCGATGCGCACATCGCCGGTCAGTTCGAGGTCGACGCCGGAAATTTCCCCCTGCGCGTGCAGGAAGGCGCTTTCCATCTCTTCCGCCGCGCCGATGAACCGCTCGCCCGCGCTGGTCAGCTTCGCGCCCGTCGTGCGCCGGTCAAACAGCTTGGCGCCGACCGTTGCCTCGAGCGCAGCGATCCGGCGGCTGACCGTTGCGTGGTCGAGCCGAGCCGCTTGGCCGCGGCGACGAATTGGCCGCCGCGGGCGACGGCGAGAAAAACGCTAACGTTGTCCCAATCCATGCCATCCTCCTATCGCGGATCGGCATGCGGTCGAACCGGCGATAAACATTGTTATTCATTTCTAGCCGCCGGAGCAGATTTCCCGTACTCTACTTGTCTGTAATTTCGAGAATCAGTGACATGAACGAGAAGCAGCTAACGATCGTAAAGAACTATAGAGGAAACCAAAATGCGGCGACGAGGCAGTTTCAAGCCGACGCTGCAACGCTTTGCCGCCGAGGGTTATTTTCCGATTTCACAAAGTTGGGCGGAGGGGTCCTGAGGGTGTGGAGCGTTTATTGTCGCGCTACTGCTTTGTGCTATAGTAATCGGTATACTCGTCTTTGTGTATATGCTTATAGTAAAGCTAGACGGTACTTTGTCGGTAACCTACGAATTACGATCAATTTCAAAGGTAAAAATTTGTCCGAAGTGCGCGGAAGAGATTAAAGAAGAGGCAATTGTTTGCCGATTTTGCGGTTATGAATATCCGAATCCGCATAATTGATTTTCGACTCGCGTACGCTTCGCCGCAATTGTCCGCGCCGGCAAACCCGGACGTGTCATGCTCACCTGACGGGCTTAGCCTCTTTTCTGCACAGCGGATGCGCGATCTCTGGGAATGCTGTGCAAAATCGTGGCGCATAAAACGCGGTGGTCTGCGATTCTTCAGCACCGCTCGACGGATCGAGCGATGTAGGTAGGCGACGACTCTCTCCAACAGGCCCTGCGTCTACCCTGCCAATCTTTTCCGCATGGCCGCTTTCGATGGTCGCGAGTTTGCATGGGCGGATGATGGACGGCGCGGGCAGACCGGCTTCGGCGTAGGCCTCCCCGAAGGGAACATCTTCTGCCCAGGGCCGGTTTTCGGCGCTGGTGATCATCGCGACCCAAAGTAGGCGCCTATCCTCACCTAGGCCGCCTCGGAGACGACAAGCGCCGGCGCATTGCCGGGTCGAACGATCCGTGTAGGGAAAGGGACGCGAACGACATCGCCCTGCTCAAAGCTTCCCATAGGCCTTCCGATCGGCGGCGCTGTCCCATTCCGCAAACGCCGCCGAAGGGGTCCTCGCCGGCGCGATCGCTGACCTTCGTCAGAATGACCCTGCCCACGTCGATTTCATAGGCGAGCTCATCGCCTTCCGTGAGATGCAGGGCCGCGCGAACAGGCTGCGGAATCGTCGTTTGCGCTTTGCTTGTCAGTTTGCTGGTGATCATGGCGCTTTCTGGGCTACGACGTAAGGAAAATCCTTACTTCGCGTGTGGGCGCCGCAAGGCAAATTCCGTCGCATGGTCGAGCCTGAGCAGTTTGAACGCGGCGCCGATTGCCGCCGCGCGCAACGGCGAGGAAAACCCGATGTTGTCCCAATCCATGGCCGATCTTAGCACATTTCCGCACAGCCGATGCGCGATCTCTCGAATTGCTGTGCGCAAAATCGTGGCGCATAAAGCGCTCAGGACAGACAATCAGGGAGCGGAACATGATCGAATATGGGCATTTCGTCGGCGGCAAGCATCTCGCCGGCAAGTCGGGACGAACCGCGGACGTATTTCAGCCGATGGACGGCACGGTGCGCGCCCATGTCTCGCTTGCCTCAAAGGCCGAGGTTCGCGCCGCGGTCGAGAACGCCAAGGCTGCGCAGCTTGGCTGGGCAGCGGTCAACCCGCAGCGCCGCGCTCGCGTTTTGATGAAGTTTCTCGATCTCATCGCCAAGCACAACGACGAGCTCGCCGACATTCTGGCGCGCGAGCATGGCAAGACGATCGCCGACGCCAAGGGCGACATCCAGCGCGGCGTCGAAGTGGTCGAATTCGCGCTCGGCGTCCCGCATCTGATGAAGGGCGAATATACCGACGGCGCCGGCCCGGGGATCGATCTCTATTCGATGCGCCAGCCGCTCGGCGTGGTCGCCGGCATCACGCCGTTCAACTTCCCAGCGATGATCCCGCTCTGGAAACTCGCCCCGGCGATCGCCTGCGGCAACGCGTTCATCCTGAAGCCGTCGGAGCGCGATCCGGGCGTGCCGATGCGGCTCGGCGAGCTGTTCATCGAGGCCGGGCGGACCTCCGGGCATTCTCAATGTCGTCAACGGCGACAAGGAAGCGGTCGACGCCATTCTCGACGATCCCGACATCCAGGCGATCGGCTTTGTCGGATCGACGCCGATCGCCGAATACATCTATTCGCGGGGCACGGCGACGGGAAAACGCGTGCAGTGCTTCGGCGGCGCCAAGAACCATATGGTGGTGATGCCCGACGCGGACATGGACCAGACGGTCGATGCGCTGATCGGCGCCGGCTACGGATCGGCCGGGGAGCGCTGCATGGCGGTCTCGGTCGCGGTTCCGGTCGGCCAGAAGACCGCCGACGATCTCATGCGCCGCCTCATTCCGCGCGTCGAGTCGCTGAAGATCGGTCCTTCGACCGACGCCGGCGCCGACTACGGTCCGCTGGTCACCAAGGCGGCGCTGGACAAGGTGCGCGGCTACGTCGACATCGGCGTCAAGGAGGGCGCGAAGCTCGTCGTCGATGGCCGCAATTTCAAGATGCAGGGCTACGAGAACGGATTCTACATGGGCGGATGTTTGTTCGATGACGTGACGAAGGACATGCGCATCTACAAGGAGGAGATTTTCGGTCCCGTGCTTGTCAGTCGTGCGCGCGCATGACTACGGCGAGGCGCTTGGCCTCTGCAACGATCACGAATACGGCAACGGCGTCGCCATCTTCACCCGCGACGGCGACGCGGCGCGTGATTTTGCGAGCAAGGTCAAGGTTGGGATGATCGGCGTCAACGTGCCGATCCCGGTGCCGGTCGCCTATTACACCTTCGGCGGCTGGAAGCGCTCCGGGTTCGGCGACCTCAATCAGCATGGGCCGGATTCGATCCGCTTCTACACCCGCACCAAGACCGTGACCGCCCGGTGGCCGTCGGGAATCAAGGACGGCGCGCAGTTCTCGATCCCGACGATGAACTGAGGGGCGACAGGGAGCGCGGAGAGGCGTATATTCGCCTCCCACGCTCACGTCGCAGCTCGCCATGTCCACCGCCCTGAAACAGATGACCTCCGACGAGTTCCTCCTCTGGGTCGAGGGGAAGGAAGGGCGTTGGGAGCTGCACGACGGCGTCCCGGTGATGATGTCGCCGGAGCGCGTGGTGCACGGCCTTACCAAAGGCGAAGCCTATGCTGCTTTGAAGAACGCGATTCAGCGCGCAGGTTTGTCGTGTCGAGTCTTTCCGGACGGCATGGCGATCAGGATCAAAGCCCGCGCGACCTATGAGCCTGACGTGACGGTGATCTGCGGTCTCCGGCCGCCGGACGACGCGGTCGCCCTGGACGACCCCATCATCGTCGTCGAAGTTCTCTCTCCGAGCACGGCGGCGATCGACCACGGCCGCAAGCTCAGCGATTATTTTTCGCTGCCGAGCGTCGAGCACTATCTCATTCTCGATCCCGAGCGTCGCGTCGTCATCCATCACAAGCGCGGGCAGGGCGAAGCGATCGAGACGCGGGTCTTGACGAACGGCGTCGCGCGGCTCGATCCGCCGGGGTTCGACGTCGCGGTCGAGGCGCTGTTCCCCGCGCCCTGACCCGCCCTTAACCGATGGGGTCCCGCACGGCGGCTAGAATTTGAACAGGGTCCAGCCCGGCGCGGCGTTGCCGAACTGGTCAGTGAGCCGCTCCCGGCCGCGCATGCCGGTGAATGTTCCCTCGATCGGCGTCGGTTGACTGAAGGTGTCGATCACATAATTGTTTGGCGAGGTCACGGCGGGAGACGCAACGCCGCCGAGCGTCAAATAGGATGGCGTCGCCTTGTGGACCGTGATCTGGCGACCTTCCGGCTTGGGCTTCGCCGGTTTGTGCTTCGCCCTCGCATGCAGCGTCGGGTTCGGAATCGTCTGGGCGTCCTGAGCGCTCGCCGCTGTCGACGCCGCAACGGCAAGCGCCAGCGAAAGAGCGCCCACGATCTGAACCGAACGAACCATGTGTTTGCCCTTTGCTCGCCGACGGAGAGCGCCCGAAGACGTCTCAAAAGTCCTCGAGCCAATGCGCGAAGCCCGCAATTGCCCTGAGCCTCGCCGAAAATCAATCCAGCGATCCAGGGAATGCTGAAGCGAAGGACCCCGAATGCCCGTTTGACACCGGCTGAGCCATGAACCATCGTCGCATTTTCGCGCCGATTGCGCACGCGGCGCGGGATAGCAATCTCAATCGACGCCAATTGTCAAAGAGGAACGCCGAAGGCGAGCGATGTTCTCCCTGACCGCAGACCACCTCGCCGTCCGCGATATGGCGAAGACTTTCGCCGACGAGCGCATGGCGCCGAACGCCCTCGAATGGGATCGAGCCGAACATTTCCCGGTCGACGTGCTGCGCGAGGCCGCCGCGCTCGGGATGGCCGCGATCTATGTGACGGAGAAAAACGGCGGCAGCGGCATGACGCGGCTGGACGCTGCGCTGATCTTCGAGGCGCTGTCGACCGGATGCCCCTGCGTCGCCTCGTTTCTCTCGATCCACAACATGGTCGCCTGGGTCGTCGACCGTTTCGGCTCGCCCGACTTGCAGGCCCGCTATCTGCCCGACCTCGCCAGCATGCGGCTCATCGCGAGCTATTGTCTGACCGAACCGGGCGCCGGCTCCGACGCGGCGGCATTGACGACGAAGGCGCGGCTGAATGGCGGGGACTACGTGCTTGACGGCGTCAAGCAATTCATCTCCGGCGCCGGGGCGAGCGATGTCTATCTCGTCATGGCCCGCACCGGCGAAGGCGGGCCGAGCGGCGTCTCCGCGTTTCTCGTCGACAAGAGCGCGCCGGGCTTAAGCTTCGGCCCCAACGAACGGAAGATGGGCTGGCGCGCCCAGCCGACGCGGCAGGTCATTCTGGAGAGCGTGCGCGTGCCCGCCGCCAATCGCGTCGGCGACGAGGGCGTGGGCTTCAAGATCGCGATGGCGGGGCTCGACGGGGGGCGGCTCAACATCGGCGCGTGCTCGATCGGCGGCGGCCAGGCGGCGCTCGACAAGGCGATCGCCTATATGCGCGAGCGCAAGGCGTTTGGCCGCCGCCTCGCCGACTTCCAGGCGCTGCAGTTTCGCGTCGCCGACATCGCGACCTCGCTTGAGACGGCCCGATCGATGCTGTGGCGCGCGGCGAGCGCCCTCGACGAGAAGTCGCCCGAGGCGACGCGCCTTTGCGCCATGGCCAAACAGATTGCGACTGACGCCGGCTTCAACGCGGCCAACGACGCGCTACAAATGTTCGGCGGCTACGGCTATCTCGCCGACTACGGCGTCGAGAAGATCGTGCGCGACCTGCGCGTGCACCAGATCCTCGAAGGCGCGAATGAGATCATGCGGGTGATCGTGGCGCGCGGGCTGATCGAGAATTAGGCGAAAGCGTCGAATTCGGCGGACCCGAGCAACCGCGGCGCTTTCGGCGACCACGATGAGGACGAACGCATGAATGATGTCGAAATCTCACCAGTCGGCAGCCTTGATCGGCGAACGCAAGGACTGCTGCGGTCGCGCTCGATCGGCGGCGGCCATTCGGATGTACGCTGCTGCTTACCTCGACCTCTCTGTGCAGCGATTGCGCCTCTCCAGTCTACTGACTTGCTCGCCATCAGCACGCGTTCGCTGATCTGGGGCGCGTTCGTGATGACGAAATGGGAATGAGCCAAGCCCCTCAAGCGTCGGCGCAGCGTTCGTCATTACCCGCCATCGCGAGCGCATATGCATAAACGCCCAGATCGCGCTATCGGTCTCGCGACGGAGGTCACAGGGTCGGCTAGCTACCTCTTCTACGCCGCGTACCGGTCGTTGTGGCGGTGTTGCTCTGGTCGGCGGCGTTCCTGCATCGGCAGCGCGCCTTGGAAAGTTGTCGGGGCTGTCGGTGCTGCTTGCCACCGCTTTTCCGGATCGGAGCATGATCGTCGTCGGACATCTCGTTGTGCGGCGTGCTCGGCATGTCCGCGCTCGGCATCGGCGCGATTTTGGCGGCCACGAGCGGAGCAGCTCCCCTCGGACCTCGGCTTTGTGACCCTGGTTGAGCGCATTTTCGGCCTGTGGGCCTATGTCGCCGCATGGCTGCTCTGGCGCGGCTACATCGTTGCGCCGAGTCCCCCGGGACGATTTCACCGCGCCCTTTGTAACGACCCCTGACCGAGAATTGAGCCAGTTCAAATCACCGCCCTCGACGCAAGATGCGCGCCGAGCACGAGCAATCCGCCGAAGAAGACCCGCCGGAACGTCTGCTCGCTGAAGCGGCCGCGCACGGCGCCGCCGGCCGCCATGCCGAGGAGCGCGGGCGCAAGCGCGGCCGTTGAAACGCCGACGTCTCCAAGGTCAAAAGCGCCGCCTGCCGCGAGCGCCGCCGCCAGCGCGATGGTGGACACCGTGAAGGAAAGGCCAAGCGCCTGGATCAGATCGTCCTTGCTAGGCCCAACGCGCCGATATACGGCACGGCGGGAAGTGCGAACACGCCCGTGGCGGCGGTGATGAGGCCCGTCAGCGCGCCGACCGCGGGGCCCAGCCACCATTCGGCCGCAGGGGCTACGAAAAAGCGCACAGACGTCAGGCCCAGCGCGGCGTAAAGCATCAGCAGAAGTCCAAGCGCGACGGCCGCTTGCCCCGCATGGCTTCCGGTCAGCAGTCCCGTTCCCGCGAGCGTGCCGATGACAACGCCCGCCAGCATCGGCCAAAGCCGGTGCGCCAGGGGGCGGAAACTCCGGCCGGCCGCCAATTGCCAGACGTTGGTGACGAACGAAGGCACGATCAAGAGCGATGCGGCTTTGGCGGGCGGCATGACGAGGCTGAGCAAGCCCATGGAGACGGTGGGCAGCCCGAGCCCGATCACGCCTTTCACAAAGCCGGCGATGACGAAGGTCAACGTTGCGACGGCGAGGGGGAAAGGTTCGATGGGAGGCATGCGTCCGGGACCGTGCGACGAAATCGGCGGCTCTGCGAAGCTTCGCCAAAATCTTCGGCGCGACAAACTAACGCGAAAGACGGATCGCAGCGACGCGGTATAGGCTAAGGCGGTCGGCCCCGCTTGGCGCGGTCGGCGACCGCGCCATACAATTGCTTGAGCGTCGGCGCTTGCAGCCTTGGGGAGGAAACATGTCGAAAGTCGCATTTCTAGGCCTCGGCAACATGGGCGGGCCGATGGCCGCAAACCTCGTCAAGGCGGGGCACGCGGTCGCGGGCTTCGACCTCGTCGATGCGGCGAAGACGGGGGCTGCCGCATCAGGCGTTACGATCGCCGAGAATGCGCGGGCCGCGGTCGCCGGCGCCGACGCGGTAATCACCATGCTGCCGGCTGGCCGGCACGTCATCGCGAGCTGGTCGGAATTCCTCGACGCCGTCCCCAAAGGCGCCCTGGTCGTCGATTGCTCGACCATCGACGTCGATAACGCCAAGCGGGCGCACGAGGCGGGCGCAGCCGCCGGCGCGCTGACGTTGGACGCGCCGGTGTCGGGGGGCGTCGGCGGCGCGACTGCCGGCACGCTGACCTTCATGTGCGGCGGCTCGGAGGACGCCTTCGCCGGGGCGAAGCCGCTCCTGGAAGCGATGGGCAAGCGCATCGTCCATTGCGGCGGCCCAGGGGCCGGGCAGGCGGCGAAAATCTGCAACAACATGATTCTCGGCGCGACGATGATCGTCACCTCCGAAGCCTTCGCGCTCGCCGAAAAGCTCGGCCTGTCGGCCCAGGCGCTGTTCGACGTCGCCTCGACCTCCTCCGGGCAGTCCTGGTCGCTCACCAACTATTGCCCGGTTCCCGGACCGGTTCCTGCTTCGCCGGCCAATCGGGGCTACAAGCCGGGATTTGCGGCCAGCCTGATGCTGAAGGACCTGCGGCTTGCGCAGGAGGCCGCGGCCAGCGTCGGCGCGGCGACCCCGCTCGGCGCCGAGGCCGCTCAGCTTTACGCTCTATTCGTGGCCGCGGGCCATGGCGGCGACGACTTCTCCGGGGTGATCAATTTCTTGCGAGGCGGAGGCGCCCTGCCCTAGCAGGCCTGGTGGATCGTCTCGATTTTGGGGAAATCAGCGGTTCGGGATAGGCTATGGCGTCGGCCGCGCGGGCGTAGCGTCTTGCGGCGCGGGTCCAGTCGAGACCGAACAGAAAACGGGAGCCGGAGGAAGACGATGAAGCGTTCATTTTCCAAGTCCGCCGTCGTTGGGGTTATGTCCGTTAGTCTTGTCGGCGGCCGATTATCCTTGTCGCCGACGCCAGCCGCCGCGCAATGGCATGGCGGGGGCGGCGGCTGGCAGGCGGCGGCTGGGGCGGCGGCTGGCGTGGAGGCTGGGCGGCGGCGGGTGGCGCGGCGGCTGGGGTGGCGGCGGATGGCGCGGGGGCTGGGGCGGGTGCGGCGGATGGGGCTGGCGGCGGCTGGGGCGCTCCGCTCTGGGGCGTTGGCTGGGGCCCGGCCTGGGGCTGGGGCTAGGGACCCGGTTGGGGCTGGGGCGGCGGTTGGGGACCGAACGTTGGTTACGCCGCAACGACAGCGGATGCTGGGCGCGGCGTCCGGTTTGGTCGGCCAGCGGCCGATACCTCGGCCGGCGCTTTGTCAACCTCTGCATGTAGGCAGAGGTTACGCGGCGGTTGGCGCGTGCGGCGGCCGGACCGGCTGGCGGTTCGTGATCGGCGCATGCCTAACCTAGCAACGATGAACGTCTATTCATCGAGACGATAAAAAAGGGAGTGTTCTACTGAATAAATGGACGTTTGCCGCCCGGCCGCCAACTTTTGAGCAAAATGCGACCGAAGAATTGGAAGATAGAAAAGTATTAGGCATAGGACGCATTGCGATGCGTCGGTGTTGATTTCCGCGCCCGATTGGAGCAGGGGTCGAATCCAGGAGGTGGAAAATGCGTAACTCGATTTCCAAAGCGATCGTCGCCGGAGTGGCGGCGCTCGGAGTTTCGGCCGCGGTCGTCGTGCCGACCGAGCCTGCCTTGGCTCAATGGCACGGCGGCGGTGGCGGCTGGCACGGCGGCGGCGGGGGTTGGCACGGCGGCGGTTGGCGCGGCGGATGGGGCGGCGGCCGCGCCTGGCATCCGGGTTATTGGAACGGCGGCGTCTGGTACAACGGCTGGTGGGGCCCGGCGATCGCCGCGGGAGTGCTGACCGGCGCCGCTATCGCGAGCTACCCCTATTGGGGCGGAATGGGTACGGCGGCGGTTACAACAACGGCTGCTGGGCCTATCGGCCGACCTACGACGGCTACGGCCGCTTCCTCGGCCAGCAGTGGGTCAACGTCTGCCAGTGATCGCAGGCGGACCGCGCAGAGTAAGGGGCCTCGTCGCAAGCGAGGCCCTTTTCATTTGGGCGCTGGCCAGAAGGCGCCGCCGGTCATCGGCTTCGGAACGCCGGTCGTCGTCGGGAAGGAAAGCGGCGCGCCGCGCCGGGAACGCAGGGCGAGATAGGCGAAACATTGCGCTTCGATCGCGTCGCCGTCGAAGCCAATCGCCTCGACCGGCTCGACGCTGACCGCAAGACGCTCGGCGAGCCGGCGCATGAGCGTCGGATTGCGCCGCCCTCCGCCGCCGACCAGCCAGCGCGCGGGCGCTTGCGGAACATGTTTCAGCGCGGCGGCGGTCGCTTCAACCGTGAAAGCGCTGAGCGTGGCTGCGCCGTCCGCATCGCTCAAGCCATCGACGCAGGCCGCGAGCGCGCTGAAGTGATTGCGGTCGAGCGACTTCGGCGCGGGCCGGGCGAAGAACGGATCGCCCATCAGCGTCTCGAGCGCTCGGCGGTCGACGCGGCCGCCCGCCGCCAGCGCGCCGTCCGCATCGAAGGCCGCGCCTCGGCGGCGAATGAGGAAATCGTCGATCAACGCGTTCGCGGGGCCGGTGTCGAAGGCGATGATCTCGCCGCCGCCGCCGAGATAGGTGACATTCCCGACGCCGCCCCAGTTGAGGACCATCAGCGGGCGCGCGAGGCCTTCCGCCATGGCGGCGTGATAGATGGGGGCGAGCGGGGCGCCTTCGCCGCCGGCGGCGACGTCGGCTGAGCGGAAGTCGCAGACCACGTCGATCCCCAACGCGGCCGCCGCCCGCGCGCCGTCACAGAGTTGACGCGTCAGCCCTTGGCGGGGCCGATGCAGGGTGGTTTGGCCGTGCAGGCCAGCGAGCGCGACTGTCTCCCGCGCGATCTCAAACCGCTGTAAGAAAAGCCTCGACCGCGGCGACATGCGCGTCGGTGACTGCCCGCTCGAGCTCCGCTTGCGGCCTCAGCGCATCGTCCGGATTCGCGACTATAGCGCGCAAGGCGCGTGCGACCTCGTCAGGATAGGGAAAGGTCGCCGCGGCGCCCGTCTCGACTCGCGCTTCCCCGTCGCTCCTGATCAGCGCGACGTCGATGCCGTCCATCGAGGTGCCGCTGATCACGCCGATCGCGGTCGTTAGGCCGCTCCCCGTCGCGCTCATCGGGATTCGGACTGGTTCGCGCCGGGCGCCCATAGGACGTCCGCCGAGCCGCGATCGTTGGCGAAGCGGGCGGCGACGAAGAGAAAGTCGGACAATCGGTTGACGTAGGCGAGCGCCGTCGGGCCGACCTTTTCGCGCGCCGCGAGCTGAACGACGCTGCGCTCCGCGCGCCGGCAGACTGCTCGGGCCTGATGCAGGGCGGCTGCGGCCGGCGAGCCGCCCGGCAGCACGAACGAGCGCAGCGGGGCGAGCTCGGCGTTCAGCGCATCGATCGCGCGCTCCAGAGCGTCGACCTGCGACGCCGCGATCCGCAGGACGGCGCCCGGCTTTTCGTCATCGGGCGGCGGCTGGCAGAGGTCTGCGCCGAGATCGAACAGGTCGTTCTGGATGCGCGCCAGCACCTGCTCGATCGCCGCAAGAGCCGGGTCCGCCGAGGCGCGGGTCGCAAGCCGGGCGAGGCCGACGGCGCAGTTCGTCTCGTCCACGTCGCCGACCGCGGCGACGCGGGGATCGTCCTTGGGCCGCCGCGAGCCGTCGCCGAGGCCGGTCTCGCCCTTATCGCCCGTGCGCGTGTAGATGACGTTCAGTCGAACCATTCGCTCCCCGCCAGCCCGCGCGTCTTTGAAGGTTCGTTCAGTCGCGCTTCATCAGCCGCTCGAGATAGTCGAGTTCGTCGGTCGGCCGGGCGGGATCGGCGAGGCGCCGTCGCAATTCCTCCATGACGCGGCGAGCGCGTTCGGCCGCGCCTGCGGTCTCCTTGAGCGGTCCGTCCTCCCGGCCCTTGTCGCCTTCCTGCCCGCGTCCGAGCGGATCTTCCCCCGGCTGTTCGCCCGGACGGGACCGGCGCGCCACATATCCGCCCTTGCCGTTGCGGCCCGGTTGATTTTGCATCTGCTTCTGCAGGCCTTGCGCGCCCTGGCGCAGCGCTTCCAGGGCGCGTCCCTGGGCGTCGACCGCCGCGCCCTTGCCGCCTTTTCCTTGCTGACCGGGCGAGCCCTGCTCGCCGTGAAGATCGCCTTCGGCCTCCTTCATGTCCCCTTGCGCGTCGTCAAAGCCCTTCTCGCCCTTCATCCCCAGGCCCTTCAGCTTGCGCTGCAACTCGGCGAGGCGGTCGCGAAGGGCGCGCTGGCGCTGGTCGAGCGTCTGAGCGTCTGGATTGGCGCCTTCCTGGCCGGGTTTGGCCGAGGGGTCGCTGTCGTTGTCGCCCTCGTCGAGGTCGGATTGCGCTCCGTCTTCGCCGGGCTGCGACTGGTCTTGTCCCGGTTCCTGCCCCGGCGCCATACGGTTCTGTCCGCGCTTTCGCGCCCGATCGCGCTGATCGCTGCGGAACGTGTCGTCGCGCAGCGCCTGCTGGTCGTGCAGAAGCTTCTCGAGTTCGCCGATCTGCTTGCGCATTTGTCGCTCGGCCGGGCTCTCCTGCGCGTCGCCGGCGCTGCGCATGTTCTCGAACATTTCCTGCATTTGATCGAGCATGGCCTCGGCGTCTTCGCGCGCGCCATTGCGGGCGGTGTCCTCCATGCGGTCGAGCAGCTTATCGAGGTCCTGCGACTGCATGGCTTGATCGTCGGGATTGGCGCTGGATTGGTCATTGCGCGCCATTTGGCTCATGAAGCGCTTGGCCGCCTCGCGCAGGTTTTGCATCAGCTTGCGGATTTCTTCGTCGCTCGCGCCGCGTTGCAGGGCTTCGCGCAAAGCCTGCTCGGCCGCTCGCAGGTCGCGCTCGGCCTGCGAGCTGTCGCCATCCTCGATCTGCTGCGCGAGCGCCCACAGCGCCGCCGCGACATCGAGGAGTTCGGCGTCGGTATGCGCCGCCTGCAGCGAGGAGTTCACCTGTTTCAAGCCGAGATAGACGTTCGCGGCGGTGTCGAACAGTTCCGGCGCGACCGTGAGCCCGGTCAGCGCCGTCTCGATGCGCTTTGGCGCATTGTCGGGATCGAGGATGAGATCGCGCCGCTGCTCGACGAGCGCGCGAGCCAGCGGATTGTGGAACGCCCGCTGGGGGAGCGTCACTTCGATGGGGCCGCTCGTCCCCGTCTTGCCGGAAACGCTGACCGCGCTCAGCGTCATCGTCACCCGCGCGCCCGCCCACGGATGTTCGGAGAGGTCGGCGGTGGTGCGCGCTTCGCCGACGCCGTCGGCGGTCGGCGGCAGTTGCAGGGCGGCCTGCGGGGGCGGCGCAAGCGTACGCCGCGCCGGTCCTGCGCCCTCCTGCTGGACGGGCGAAATCGGCGCGGGCGCCGGCGAGCCCGAAGCGGTCGTCGACGCGATAGGCGAGCGTGAGAGACCCGCTGAGATTGGCGCGCGGCTCCTGCGTGAGCTTGATCGTCGGCACGCCGGCCGGCGTGACGGCAAGGACGACGACGGCCGCCTTTTCGCCGCCGCGCAGGATCGTCGCCTTCCCTGCGCCGTGGATCGCCCAGCGCCGCTCGGCTGCGTCCTTCGGCGGCGGCGCTTCGCCCTTCTGCTCCGGCGGGCTGATCGCGCCTTCGACCCGGGTTTCCACGAGGCCCGGCTCGCCGCGAACGACAAGGGTCGAATCCTCCGGAACGGTCAGCGTCTGCGGCTCCGCCGACTTGAAGTCGATGACCACGGGCGGACGCGCTGTGTACGGCGGGGGATCGATCCAGGCGTCGATGCGGCTGGCCGCCGCGGCGGCGATCGCCGTATCGCTGCGCCAGTCGAAGGCGTTGGCGAAGCGGCCGTACATTTCGGGACCCGCCGCCACCGCGGCCGCGAAGGCCACCAGCGCGACGCCGAAGCGGAGCGCGTAGGGGTCGCGCTCGGCCATGCGCGGGGTGGGCGGCGCGACCCGGATCGTCTGAACCGCGCGTTCAAGCCGCTCGCGATGGGCCTCCCACAGGGCGCGGGTGCCGGGATCGCCGTGGTCGTTGGCGAGGGTGTCGGCGAGCGAGGACGCCGGACGGTGGGTCGTTCCCGCGTCGCGGTCGAGGCGCGCCAGAACGTCGCTCGCCGCCGGCCTTCGCAGCCTCATGAGCGGCGAAAGGGCGGCGAGGGCGGCGAGCGCGAAGACGGCGACGCCGGCGATGCGGGCCATCCGAGGCGCGAATTGCCACACGCCGAGCCATGAGGCCGCGAGAAACAGGACCGCGACGGCCAGCGCAAAGACAATTGGCGGCCATGCGCGTTCGACCGTCAGCACGCGGGCCGCCAGGGCCGACAGCGCGCGAAGCCTGGAGTGGGCTTCCGGCTGATTGGTTTCCGTGTCGTTCACCGCAATCCCGCGATCAATCGCTTCCGAATCCGAAAGGAGCTGATGCCCAATATAACGCAATTTTCGGGCCAAGATTCGCGCGCTTGCCCGTTCGATTCGCAACCCTCACGCCAACCAAGGCGGAAGTGTGTCGAGTCCAATCAATTCGTCGTAGGTCGGGCGTCGCCGCACCACCGCATATTCCTCGCCCTTGGCCAGCACCTCCGGGATCAGAAGCCTGGAATTGTAGGTGCCGGCCTGCACCGCGCCATAGGCGCCGGCGCTCATTACCGCGACGAGGTCGCCAGCCGCCACTTCCGGCATCTCTCGATCCAGCGCCAGATAATCGCCGCTCTCGCAGACCGGGCCGACCACGTCGGCGCGGGACATCCGCGCAGCGCGCGGCGCCGGCGCCTTGACCGGGAGGATGGCGTGATGAGCGTCGTAGAGCGTCGGGCGCACCAGATCGTTCATCGCCGCATCGACAATGATGAACCGCTTGCTCTCGCCAGCCTTGACGTAGATCACCGACGCGACCAGCACGCCCGCATTGCCGACGATGAGCCGGCCGGGCTCCAGGATCAATGTGCAGTCGAGCGCCTGCGTATGACGGGCGACGATCTTGGCATAACGCTCGGGCAGAGGAGGCGGCTCGTTGTCGGCCCGATACGGAATGCCGAGTCCCCCGCCGAGATCGAGGTGATCGATCGTGTGCCCGTCCGCCCGCAAAGCCCGCACAAAGTCGGCCAGCAGCGCGAAGGCGTTGTCGAACGGCTCGACGATCGACGATCTGCGAGCCGATATGCATGTCGACGCCTCGGACGCTGAGGCCCGGCAGCGCGCGGGCGCGCCGGTACACTTCGCGAGCCCGCGAGATCGGCACCCCGAACTTGTTCTCCGACTTGCCGGTGGCGATCTTGGCGTGGGTGCGCGCGTCGACGTCCGGGTTGACTCGGATGGCGACCGGCGCGACGGCGCCGCGGGCTGACGCCACAGCGGACAGCGCCTCGAGTTCAGGCTCCGATTCGACGTTGAAGCAGAGAATCCTCTCGTCGAGCCCGAGGTTCATTTCAGCCTGCGTCTTGCCGACCCCGGAAAAGATGATCCGTTCGCCTGGAACGCCCGCCGCGCGGGCCCGTCTCAGCTCCCCCTCGCTGACCACGTCCATGCCGGCGCCAAGTTTGGCCAGCGTTCTGATCACCGCCTGATTGGAATTGGCCTTCATCGCGTAGAAGACAGACGCCTTCTGTCCGGCAAAGGCGCGCCGAGAACACCTGATAGTGGCGCTCGATCGTCGCGCTCGAATAGCAATAAAACGGCGTGCCGACCTCGCGAGCGATCCGCTCCAGGGCGACCTCCTCGGCGTGCAGAACGCCGTTGCGATAGGAAAAGTGATGCATTCGCCGGATTGCGCCTAGTTCAGCAGCGGATCGAGGACAAACGGCTGCTTCGGCGCCACGATCGGCGGAATTTTCGGCTTGACCATCGGGGTCAGCGCCTCCTCCGAGTTCGCGGCGGCGGCGGGTTTGGGCGGAGCGTTCGGGTCGGGCGGCGGCTCGAGGGGCCCCATCCGCCCGCAGGCGCCGATGAGAAGCGCAAGGACCGCCGCGAGCGCCGGGGCGCGGCCGCGCCCGGCGGAAAGAAACGAAAGCACAGCGGTCACCAAGCAACTCCGGATGTCCGCGGCACTATACAGAAAGCGCGGGCCGAGGGGAGGGCGCCGCCGGGACGAGGAAGTGGTTCGAATTGACACTTGGCGCCCGCTTGGATCGGCGAGTGAAGGACCGCTTCGACCGCTCGGGCGTTCGTCGCTCTTGATCTAGCCTCGGCCAGAAACCCCTTCAAACGGACGGACTCCAGGGTCCGGGCCGCGCCGTTGAGCGACTGCCGCTCGAGCCAGCGCAGAATCCGGGGATCGTCAGAGGTCGCCACATTGAATCGCATCCAGGGCGAGGGTTCGAGATGGGGACGAAAAACTGCGCCGGGCGCGAGCACAATCCCTTCGCTGCGCGCCGCTTCCGCTAACGGGAAGGAATCGTCGATATTCGGCAGCCGCGCCCAGACGAACATGCCGTCACTCGGCTCCACGAAAATCTCAAGACCCAAACTTTCAAAGGCGCGCACGACTTTGGCGCGCGCTTCTCCGAGTCTCTCACGCAGTCTGGACAAATGCTTGCGATACTGCCCGTCGACCAGCACCAGATAGAGGAGGCGTTCAGTGAATTGCGAGGTCGTGATGCAGGTCAGCATCTTGATGTCCGCGAGCGCGTCAATCACGCCCTGCGTCGAGGCGACGAACCCGACGCGCAGGCTTCCCGACAAGGTCTTGGAAAAGCTCCGGACATAAATCACGCGATTGAGTTGATCGAGCGTCGCCAGCCGCGGAGGCTTCGTCGACTGCAGATCGCAGAAAATATCGTCCTCGACCACCGTAAAGTCGTGGCGCTCGGCGGTCTGAAGCAGCCGGAACGCCACATGCGGGCTGATATCCGAGCCCGTGGGATTCTGCATAGCCGATTGCGTGAAGTAGACCTTCGGCCGGCGCGCCGCCGCCAGCGCTTCGAGCGATGCCAGGTCCGGGCCATCGGCGCAACGCGGAACCGCCAGCATTTCGACTCCGTGCATGCGCAGATTGCCGAACATGTTGTAGTAGCCGGGATCGTCGACCAGCACGCAGTCGCCCGGTTGCAGCAAGTAGCGGATGACCAGATCCAAGGCCTGACTTGTTCCCTGAGTGAGCAAGATCTGACCCGGCGAGGCGGCCACATCGATCTCGCCGAGCATCACTGCGAGATGTTCGCGCAACGGCAGGTAGCCAAAGGGGTTGCCATAGTCGAGGAGATGCGCGCCGTTCTTCCGCGCGAGCGCGGAAAGGCTTTGCCGCAGGCCGGCTTCATCCTGCCATGAGTTCGGCAGCCACGGACCGCCGGCAAGCATAGGCTGATCTCCCGCGTCCAGAAGCCGGCGGATGAGCCACACGAGTTGCTCGTTATGCCGGTGGAATTCCGGAGCGGTCGCAACGGCTCCTGCGGAGCGCGCCGCTGCGACGTAGAAGCCGGCTCCTCTGCGCGATTGCAGACAGCCCATCGCCACCAGACGATCATAGGCTTCGACGACGGTGAAGCGGCTCACGCGATGGGTCTCAGCGAAATCGCGGATCGAGGGTAAGCGAGCGCCGGCGCGCAGGCGCCGATCGTCAATCTGCCGTTTGATCGCCGCGACGATCTGATCCGTGAGCGGCCGATTCTCATTCGGGCCGACGTTGAGTGAGAGCATCGCGTCTTCCCTCGGCGAGCGCGACTGTACTGGCGCCTGAACCGGTACAGAGCGCGAAGTGGCGCGCAATCTGTTCCTGCCTATGTCGCAAAATGTCTGGCACTGTACGGGCGCCTGTCAAGCAGGAAGCGAAAAGGGACATTGGATTTCGCTTGCAGCTTCCCGACGGGCGATCAGTCCGGCCAATCATAAGGAGACATTCGATGCCGCTCATCCAGGTCCGTGTGATCAAGGACGTTTTCAGCAAAGACCAGAAGAAGCAGATTATTTCGAAACTGACCGACGCGATGGTCTCGATCGAGGGCGAGAACATGCGCCAGGTGACTTGGTGCGTGGTCGAAGAGGTCGAGAGCGGCGATTGGGGGATCGCGGGCAACCCGCTCACCACCGCGGACGTTCATGCGCTCGCGCGCGGAAAAGCGGCCTAGCGCCTGCGTTCTCGGATCGCGTCACGTCCTGACGGTTTTCGCCGTCCGGACGTCCCGCGCGGCTATTGAGTTCCGCAAGTGCGCGGCCCCTTTTTAAGTCCTGGCTAGACGTGAGGCCATTGTCGGGCTCACACAATTCTTCACGTCGAAAGGGCCAATGGTCGAAGAGGCCCCCAATCGAGCGATCGGGGGCGCTCGCCGCCGCGCATGTTTCCGATGGTCAGGCTGCGGATGTCTCGGCTAGGCTTCGCCGGCCATGTCAGGGCATGCCAGGCTGCTCAACGCCCGTCACCCAAGCCGAATATCATCCAGACTCGGCCGGGCGCTGACCTACGCCGCGTTGGGAAGCTGGGCCGCGATTTGCCTGTTCCCGATGTATTGGGTCGTGGCCACGTCGCTGAAGGGGCCGTTGGAGATCGTTTCCGGCCCCGTCTATGCGCCCTTCGTCGATTATCAGCCGAGACTCGATGCATGGTCCTACATCCTGTTCGATTCGAACGACGCCCCACTACTCCGGTATTTCAATTCGGTTTTCGTCGGCCTGACGTCGACAACGCTCACCGTGGCGTTTGCGGCGCTTGCCGTTTATGGGCTGACGCGTTTTCGCCACACGGCGCCCTGGCTGGCCGTTGCGTTGGTTGTCGTCGCCGCCGGTTTCGCCGCCTACGGCTTTTTCGCGGCTTCGCTGGGCTTGCGGCTCATTTCTCTTGTGGCGGCTGTGGCGGCGATTTTCGCGGCGATCCGGACGCGGCGGTCCGCCATGCGGACGCTGAACGGCGCGGGCGTGCTGATGGCGATGCTGGCGACGCGCATTCTGCCGCCGGTCGTGATTGTTCTGCCCATCTACCTCATGGCTCAAATGACCGGCATGCTGGACACGCGTTTTGCGTTGATCGTGACCTATACCGCAGTCAATCTGCCTGTGGCCGTCTGGTTGCTACAGGCGGTGCTCGGCGAAGTCCCGACCGATCTGGAGGAAGCCGCCCAGCTCGATGGGGCGTCGCGCTTCCGAATTGTGTTCGAGATTGTGGCGCCGCTCGCCGCGCGCGGCCTTGTCGCCACTGGACTTGTCATCTTCGTCCTGTGCTGGAACGAATATCTCTTTTCCGTCTACCTCGCGGACAATCACGCTATGACCATGCCGCCGTACCTCGCGGCGCAAATGTCCGTGCGTGAGCAACAGGCAGGTTCTGACGCGGAGGAATGGACCCGCCTAGCGGCCGCGATCGTCCTGATGGCCGCGCCGCTGATCTTCGGCGCCGGGTTTGTCCAGCGTCTCCTGGAGCGGAGCGCTGTCGGAAGAGGCGGGTCCCTTTAGCGGGAGGAGCGTTCGCCCAAGCGACGGATGCTCGCTTCCCACATTTGACATGTGGCGGCGAAGTCGCCGCGCTACGCGCCTTCGACCAGGCCGAAAAACATGACAGTCGAGGCGACGCCGGCCACGTTGCAGAGGCTATCCACGGCCCCGCTGAGCGGGACGATCATGTTGAGGCCAAGCGCCAGCAGAGCCACGCCGCCTAATCCGGAAACAATCGCCGCCAATCGCATCGAAGCCTCGCCGATCGTGCGCCGGCGGGGAGCCGTTCGCGCTGTTAAAACAAGGCAGGCTGGCGCGCGTTCCGATGGCGCCGATTTTTATTTGCGTCGTTCAGGCGAGCCCGGCCGTCGGCCGCCGCCGGTCTAAGACCTCGATCCGGCTCTGGGCGCGGCATTCGTGGGCGATGAGTTCGGCAAGCCGCGCCGCGGCCGCTTCGACGTCGCCGACCCCGTTCGACTGCGCCGTCAGCACTGCTCGTCGTGTCGTGAGGCTCGACGCGGTGCGGGCGTCCTGCCGCCAGTTCCAGCGCCGGCAGAGCACGTGGCGCCCGTCCGCATAAACGACCTCGCCCTGTTTAGGCGGATCGTTCGGATCGTCCCCCGCTTCCGCGCCCATGTCGACGAAGGTGTCGCCCTGCCTGGCGAAGCGGAACATGAGATCGCCCGAAGTCTTGTCGAGATCGTCGCAACCGAGGCAAAGCCCGGTTTCCAACGAGACCATGTTGTAAAGGTCGACGAGCCCATTGATCGCCGGCAGCGACTGGCCCGCGAGCACGCGCTTGATGAGCCGCTCGACGGACGAGCGGTAGCTCGTGCGTTTGATCCCGAAGGCTTTGTAGGCGCCGCGCCAGGCCGCGACTTCCGGGATGGCCGATAACTCCATCCCGCCCCAGCGGCGGCGGCATTCGGCCTCGGCCAACGTGATCTCTTGCGCAAGATGCGGGCCTCGCTGCGACGCCACGACCAGCGGCTCGGCGACGATGAACGCCACGCGGAAATGCGGGAACCGTTCCGTGAGATCTTCGATGGATAGAGGGAGCATCGGCGCTCGGTAGATGAATCGTAATCGTCCCGGAATTCCAGGGTTTGCTCGTTCAGAGAGAGACGAGCCTCGCTTGAAATTCTAGGCCCGGTCCTTATAAGCGACGGGGGGCTGGGGCGCACCACAGGAATAACTTTGAATATGCGAATGGTAACGCTGATGTGTGTTTGCGCGCTTTCCCTTTTCAACTCCAGCGCGACTTTTGCCTTCGACGCCGCGGCGGACGCGATTGTCGGTATGGACGGCGGCGGCCCGGCCATCGAGGACATGAAGCCGAGTTCCGCTCAAGGCGCCGAGCCGGGCGCCGGGGAACGGTCCGCCAGGTCGATCGAATGCTCCCAGAAGGCCGACGCTCAAGGGCTCCACGGCAAGCCGCGGCGACATTTCATGCACGTCTGCAAGAGCGGAGAATGAGCCCTGCCGCCCATAGAAGGATCGAGCCGGAGCCTCGGTTCCTTGCCTGAGAAGACGGGCGACGATCGCCTCGATTTGTTTCTCACGCCGCGCGACTGGCTTCGATACGCGGTCGGCCGCTTTCTGGCCGCCGATCTCGCCTTCGGCCACGGCGCGACGACCGCGATCGACGAGGCGGCCTTTCTCATTCTGGAAGGTTTGAGCCTGCCGATCGACACGCTTGAGCCGTTTCTCGATGCGAGGCTCCTGAGTTCGGAGCGCAAGCGCCTCCGCGATCTCATCGAGGCCCGCGTCACGACGCGAAAGCCGGCCGCGTATCTCGTCAACCGGGCCTATATCAAGGGAGTCCCGTTCTACGTCGACGAGCGGGTTATCGTGCCGCGCAGCTTCATCGGCGAACTCCTGATGACGGCCTTCGCCGAGCCCAATGCGTTGACCGGCGACCCGGACTCGATTTCCACTGTTCTCGACCTCTGCACCGGCGGCGGCTCGCTCGCGGTTTTGGCCGCGCGCGTGTTTCCCAACGCCAAAGTCGAGGCGGTCGATCTATCCGCAGATGCGCTCGAGGTCGCCAAACGCAATGTCGAGGAGCACGGTCTTGGCGATCGCATCGTCCTGAGACAGGGCGATCTCTTCTCACCGGTCGGGAACGCGCGCTACGATCTCATTATGGCCAACCCGCCCTATGTCGACGCGGAGGCGCTGGCGGCGTTTCCGCCTGAATATGCCGCCGAACCGCCGATGGCCCACGCTGGCGGCGCGGACGGGCTCGACATCGTGCGGCGAATCCTGACCAGCGTGCGCGACCGTCTGACGCCGGAGGGGACGCTCGTCTGCGAGATCGGCCGGGGGCGCGACCAGTTGACCCGCGACTTCCCGGAACTGCCGTTTGTGTGGCTCGACACCGAAGAAAGCTCCGGGGAGGTGTTGCTGTTGCGCCGCAGCGATTTCCCCCAGCCGGTGCGTCGGGCGAAACGCGGGCGTTGAACCTATTCCGCCGCCGTGCGCATCGTTGCCCGCATGGTGGAGCGCAATTCGTCGATCAGAACGAGGCGCCCGGCCCGCTGGACGTGCCAGAAGGTCCACCCGTTGCAAGCGGGAAGTCCCTGCACGAGCGCGCCGATCTTGTGAATGGAGCCAACCGCCGGCCCGGCGGCGAGCGCGCCATCGGCCCGGACGAGGGCGCTGTGGCGGCGAGCGGCGTCGACCAAGTGTTCGCCGGGGCGCACCAGTCCTGCCTCGACCACGCTGGCGAAGGCGATGCGCGGCGCGGTGCGGCGCGTCGGCGCGGTCGTCACAGCCTCCGCGTCCAGAGGCTGGACCGCGTCAATGCGCCTGCGCGCCGCCTCAGCGTAGGTGGGGTCGCGCTCGATGCCAATGAACGAACGGCGCAGGCGGCGCGCCACGGCTCCCGTCGTTCCCGAGCCGAAAAAAGGGTCCAGCACCAGATCGCCGGCGTTGGAGGCGGCGATGAGCACCCGGGTCAATAGAGCTTCCGGCTTTTGCGTTGGGTGGGTCTTGCGCCCCGTCTCGTCGCGCAATCGTTCCCCCCCGCCACAGATCGGCAGAAGCCAATCGGAGCGGACCTGACAGTCCTCGTTGCCGGCCTTCAGGGTTTCATAATTGAACGTGTAGGCCTTGGCGTCCGCGCTGCGGGCCGCCCAGATCATGGTCTCGTGAGCGTTGGTGAAGCGACGCCCACGGAAATTCGGCATCGGATTGGTTTTGCGCCAGACGATATCGTTGAGAATCCAGAATCCGAGATCCTGGAGGGCCGCGCCGACACGGAAAATGTTGTGATAGGAGCCAATGACGACAATGGTGGCGGTAGGTTTCATCACCCGGCGGACGGCGCCGAGCCAGGCGCGGGTGAACTCGTCGTATTCGGCAAAGCCGGCGAATTTGTCCCATTCCTCGTTGACCGCGTCGACGAGGCTTTGATCGGGACGCGATAGCGGGCCTTCGAGTTGCAGGTTGTACGGGGGGTCGGCGAACACGAGGTCCACGCAGGCCTCGGGAAGCGCCTCCATTTCCGCCAGGCAATCCCCGATCAGGATCGCGTCGCGCGGCGGCGGCCGCTTCTCGCGGTCCGCTCGAACCACTGCGGCCGGACGTTTCCCCTCGTCGGCGCCAGTACGCAAAACCTGAAACTGGGCGGGGAGGCGAGACGCTCCGGCGCGCGCGATACGCATCAACGCAACCACTCGACTCTACAGCCAGATCGTTCGAGCTGGCGGGTCGTTTATGCTCTGGCGTAAGTAAAGGTCCGGTTATTCGGCAGGCCATGCCGCTGTGTCGTTTTCGTACGGCCGAAGTCATTCGAAAGGATACTTGAACTCAACACTTTCGAAACCTTTTTCGAGAAGCGGTCAGGCTTCTTCGGCGGTTAGTCGAAATGAGCGCCGATGATACGGGCATGGACCGGATGCCGCGAGCGCTCGTCGATGGACGGCCGTTGCATAGCCGGAGTGCTCTGCGAAGCCATAGTGCGGATAGTCGCGCGCGAGATTGCGCATCAGGGCGTCGCGCGTCGTTTTGGCGATGATCGACGCGGCGGCGATCGACATGGACAGACCGTCCCCGCCGACGATCGGACGCGCTCGGCAGATGAGTCCGTCCGGCTCGTCACGCCCATCGATCAGCGCCAGGTCGGGACGCAGGCTCAGCGCCGCGACGGCTCGCGCCATGGCGCGCAGCGCTGCGCCGCGGATGTTGTGCGCGTCGATTTCCTCGACGCTCGCGAACACAATCGAGACGCTCAGCGCTTTGGCGAAAATAACCGGCCGCAACTCGTCGCGCTGGGCTTCGGTCAAGGCCTTGGAATCATCGAGGCCCTCAGGCAGATCGTTGGGATCGAGAATGACTGCCGCGACGCCGACCGGGCCCGCGAGCGGACCACGCCCCACCTCGTCGACGCCGGCCACCCACCGATGACCGTTCGCCATCGCTTCGCGCTCGAACTCGAAGTGCGGGGTGCTCATTGCGGCGTTCCTGGCGGCCGGACGCAGGGGTGGAGAAACAGCGAGTTTATCGCGCGCACGCATTGTCCCTCGCCGCCCGATGGAGAGAATCACGCCAGGTTGGGTCGGCAGGCTAGCGCAGGCTCGTGGTGCGAGCTAGGCCGCCTGAATTGCGCGTAGGCTCGACTACGCGGTCGCCGGCGGCGAGCTTGACGCGGCGCTCGCGGCGCTGGCGCCCATTGATCGGAATCTCGCTCGAGGGACGGCAGGCGCCGGTGAGCAAAGGCTTGTGACAATGCGCAGGGTTCGGAATTCGTATATGTGACATGCGATGAACATCGGCGCGATTCGCATTCTTGGCGTCGACCCAGGCCTGCGCAACACAGGATGGGGATTGATTGAGGCCGCGGGGTCGCGACTTGGGTTCATCGCCTGCGGTTCGATCCACACGGATGCGACGACATCGCTCGCCGAGCGTCTCGCGTCGATCCACCGCTCTCTGAGCGAGCTGGTCGGCCGTGAGGACCCGCAGGAAGCGGCGATCGAGGAAACCTTTGTCAATCGCGATCCGCAATCCGCGCTAAAGCTGGGACAGGCTCGGGGCGTCGCGCTTGCCTCGCTGGCGTTAAGCGGGCTACCGGTCGCCGAATATTCCGCAAACCTGGTCAAGAAAACCGTGGTCGGGGCCGGGCACGCGGAGAAACGTCAGGTGGCCATGATGGTGAGGGTGCTGTTGCCGGCGTCGAGCGCCGCGACGCCAGACGCCGCCGACGCGCTTGCGGTTGCGATCTGCCACGCCCAGCATCGCGCCGCGCGCGCGAGGGGGGCGGCGTGATCGGCAAGCTGAAAGGCCTCCTGGACAGTGTCGACGAAGAGAGCCTGATCCTCGACGTCAACGGGGTGGGCTATCTCGTCGCCGCGTCCGCCCGCACCCTGCGTGCGCTTCCCGCTGCGGGCGAGACGACCGAACTCCTGATCGAGACCCATGTGCGCGAGGACGCGATCAAGCTTTACGGGTTCCTCACCCGCGCCGAACGCGACTGGTTTCGCCTTTTGCAGAATGTGCAGGGCGTCGGGGCGAAGGTTGCATTGGGAGTCCTTGGCGTGTTGTCGCCCGAAGCCTTGAGTTCGGCCGTCGCGAGGCAAGACAAAGCGGCGATGGCCCGCGCCCCCGGCGTCGGCCCGAAGCTCGCCGCCCGCCTCATCCTGGAACTGAAGGACAAGGCGCCGGCGCTTGGCCTCGCCGCGCTCGATGGCTTCGATTCGGAACCCGAGCGCGCGCAGGGACTGCCTAAGACCGCCGTTGACGCGATCCTCGCCCTTGTCAGTCTCGGCTACAACCGTCCGCAAGCGGTTGCCGCCGTCGCCAAGGTCTCGGCTCAACTCGGTCAAGAGGCGCACACCTCCGTACTTGTCAAAGCAGGCCTGAAGGAATTGGCGCAATGACGCGACAATTCTTTGCGCCGACGATCAAGATCGTGCTCCTCTTCTGTCTGCTCGGTCCGGCGGTCGGCGGGGCGCTGTTCCTTCCATTGGCCCTCATGTTCAAGCCGCCAGCCGAGGTGAACGCGATTGCGCTCCTCATCGTCGGCGCAGCGCTTGGGCACGTGGTGGGATTGATCCTCGCCTATGGGGTCGGGTTAGGTCCGGCTGCGGCGACCGGCTTTCTCTATGCGCTTTGGGACGCGGCCGCGCCCGAACGCGCGCCGCGCGCCGCTGTTGCGTCCCTGATCGGCGGCCTCATGGCGTATGGCCTGCTTCTGCGGCTGGCTTCGCTCGGAGCCTCCGCCGAACTGACGGTGGATAGCAATGCCGGCCTTTCGACCGCGCATTGGACCGGCGTGGCGTTCTGGGGAGGGGTCGGCTCGACGCTGCGTGAAGCATTCGTCGCCGCAGGCGCCGCTGCGGGCCTTGTCTGTGCGCTTGCGGCGAGTCTTCTAGGCTTGACGATGCGGTCGGGGACGTCGCCCTTTGGGCCTCCCGCTGCTCCGCGCGAAGGCCTTTGACGTGGCAGTCGCCCCCGCCCGTCTGGTTTCCGCCGAGATACGCGCCGAGGACGACGTCACCCTGCGCCCGCAGGGCTTGGCCGATTTCGCCGGCCAGGAGGCGGTGCGCAAGAACCTTCGGATCTTCATCGAATCCGCGAAAACGCGGGGCGAGGCGCTCGATCACGTGCTGTTCGTCGGCCCCCCTGGGCTTGGCAAGACGACTCTGGCGCAAATCGTGGCGCGCGAACTTGGCGTCAATTTCCGCTCGACATCGGGGCCGGTCATCGCCAAGGCCGGCGACCTCGCCGCACAGCTCACCAATCTTGAGCCGCGGGACGTGTTGTTCATCGACGAAATTCACCGTCTCAATCCCGCCGTCGAGGAAATCCTTTATCCGGCAATGGAAGATTTCCAGCTCGACCTGATCATCGGCGCTGGACCGGCGGCGCGCTCGGTCAAGATCGATCTCGCCAGGTTCACCCTTATCGGCGCCACAACCCGGGCGGGGCTCCTGACAACACCGCTCCGTGACCGTTTCGGCATTCCGATCCGGCTGAACTTCTATACGACCGAGGAACTGCAAGGCATCGTCACGCGCGGCGCCAGAGTGATCGGGCTCGCGCTTGCGGAAGACGGAGCAAACGAGATCGCCAAGCGCTCGCGCGGCACGCCCCGCATTGCCGGGCGACTCCTGCGCCGCGTCCGCGACTTCGCCCTCGTCGAAGGGGCGAGCGCCGTGACGCGAGCCGTCGCCGACGGCGCGCTCCGGCTGCTGGACGTCGACGCGATCGGCCTCGACCAGATGGATCGGCGATATTTGGAGGCGATCGCGGTGAAATTCGGCGGCGGCCCGGTCGGTGTCGAGACAATCGCCGCTGCGCTTTCGGAGCCTCGCGACGCCATTGAGGACATCATTGAGCCCTATCTGATTCAGCAGGGCCTCGTACAGCGCACGTCGCGCGGAAGATTGATGACCCCGCACGCCTTCCGCCATCTCGGCCTCCCGGAGCCGCAACGCGAAGGGACACAACCGAACCTGTTCGAGGAGGAGTAAGGGGCTGGCGTTGCGAATTCGTTCCGACAATCCTCATGCCGAAGGCAGGCGAATGAATTGGGGCCCGATTCCTCTTATCGTGGGCTTTTTGGACGCGATGGCCTCCGAGCGCGGCGCGGCCGCCAACACGATCGAGGCCTACCGGCGCGATCTCTCCGATTACGTGGCTTATCTTCGCGGTAGGGGCGCGGAACCTCTTGCCGCCGACCCGAGCCTTGTGCGGGAGTTTCTCGCCCACCGGAGCGCCGGTTCCTTGGGCGGCGCGTCTCTGGCGCGCCGCCTATCGGCGATCCGTCAGTTCCATCGGTTTCTATACTCAGAAGGATTGCGGGGCGATGACCCGACGCTCGCAATTGAAGGTCCCCGCCGCTCTCGGCCTCTGCCGAAGCTGCTGAGCGCCGCGGAGGTCGATCGCCTGATCGAGGTCGCGCGCGAGGGAATCGACGCGTCAGAGCGCCCTCTGCGCGAGCGTCTGGAAGCGGCGCGCACCGCCTGCCTCATCGAACTCATCTACGCTTCGGGCTTGCGTGTTTCGGAGGCGTTGAGCCTCCCCAGGTCGGCGGCGATAAGCAAGTCGCCGCTGCTGACGGTCCGCGGCAAGGGGAACAAAGAGCGACTGGCGCCGCTGTCCGGGCGCGCGACCGCAGCAATCAGGATGTTCCGCGCCCTCCTCGATCAGGCCGCCCCCAAGCAGGCGGCGGCGCCGTGGCTGTTTCCGGCCGACAGCCGAGCGGCCACATGACCCGCCAAGCCTTCGCGCGCGATCTCAAGCGGGTCGCGGCGGCGGCCGGAATCGCGGCGGCCCGCGTGAGCCCGCATGTGCTGCGTCACGCCTTCGCAAGTCACCTCCTGCATAATGGCGCGGATCTGAGAGTGGTGCAGGAGCTTCTCGGACACGCCGACATTTCGACAACGCAAATCTATACCCACGTGGTCGACGAACGCGCCAAGGCGATGGTCCGCGATCTCCATCCGCTGAACGACAAGGAGAGCGGCGAGTAAGCGCGTTCGAGGAGACTCGTCGTCGCCGCTCGCAGAGCGGACGGTGCGCTGGGGCGTGGGCGCCAGCCCCTTTTTCGGCAAACGGCTGAGACTCTGGGATTTCCGGCTCCCGTGCGGCGCTTGCCGGTCTGAAGCAATCGGCTTTGAGGTTGGCCGCCGGTCGCCAGCGCCCTCGGGGAAAAAACCAAACATTGTCTTGCCGACCGAGACAGCCTGTTTCATAATTCCGAATACGGTCAACTTCGAAAGGACAATCGTTCAGAAAAAGGAGAATTCACGAGAGCGTTGGAGCGAATTGTCCCGCCGCGCTCATCCGGCGGCGACTAAGCGCTTGGGATCGCTCAATCCCGCAATGGGCGCCCCTTGCGAAAGGTTGGCATGGATTTGGGGTTGGCGCCGCGTCTGTTTGGGCTTGGCGCCATGGCCGCTGGGGATTGGCTCGTCGAAAGCGGGCGCGTCATCCGAGCGCATATTCCTCTCGTGGCCTTCAGCCGCATTTTCCTGCCATTGCGCTCAAGCGGAAAAAGAGCTTCGATGCCTTAAGCGCTCGACTGTCAGGAGGAGATGATGAAAGCCTTGATGTTTGCCGGCATCGCACTGGCGGCGCTGCTCACCGGGGCGAGCGCCGCCTCAGCCAAGACTTTGGTCTATTGTTCCGAGGGCAGTCCGGAGAATTTTACCCCGGCGATCAACACGACCGGCACCAGCTTCGACGCAGCGCGGCCAGTATACAATCGGTTGACCGAATTCAAGCGCGGGACCACTGAGGTTGGGCCCGGCCTCGCCGAGAGCTGGGAGATTGCGGACGGCGGCAAGACCATCACCTTCCATCTGCGCAAGGGCGTCAAGTTCCATTCGACCAAGGATTTCAAACCTACGCGCGACTTCAACGCCGATGACGTGTTGTGGTCGTTCGATCGCCAGTGGAAGCCCGACCACCCGTATTACAAGGTATCCGGCGGCAAGTATGATTACTTCAACGACATGGACATGCCCAGCCTGCTTGACTCGGTCACGAAGACTGACGCCTATACAGTCGTCATGAAGCTCAAGACGCCGAACGTCGCCATCCTCGCCAATCTTGCGATGGACTTCATGGCGATCGGGTCGGCCGAATACGCCGACTTTCTTCTCAAGAAGGGAGCGCCTGAGCAATTCGACCAGGCGCCGGTCGGCACCGGCCCGTTTTCTTTTGTGGCCTATCAGAAGGATTTGGTCATCCGCTACAAGGCGAACAAGGACTATTACGGCGAGAAACCGCTCGTCGACGATCTCGTCTTCGCCATCACGCCCGACGCGACTGCGCGCTACGCCAAACTCAAGGCGGGCGAATGCCACGTCAACGCCTATCCGCGTCCGGCTGATCTCGCCGAGATGGAGAAGGATCCGTCGCTCAAGGTGATCAGCGCTCCGGGCCTCAACATCGCTTTCTGGGCCTTCAACGTGAACAAGCCTCCGCTCGACAAAAAGGAGGTCCGTCAGGCGCTCAGCATGGCCATCGATCGCGATGCGATCATCAAGGACGTCTATCTCGGCGCTGGCGAGAAGGCCAAGACGCTCATTCCGCGCACCATGTGGTCCTACAACGACGCTATCGCCGATTATCCCTTCGACCCGGAGAAAGCCAAGGCGATGCTTGCGGCGGCGGGCGTGCGGACGCCGCTCGACATCGACCTCTGGTATCAGCCGGTCCAGCGCCCCTATAATCCAAACGGCAAGCGCATCGGCGAAATGATGCAGGCCGACCTCGCCAAGATCGGCGTCAACGCCAAGCTGGTCACTTATGAATGGGGCGAATACCGCAAGCGGGCGCAGGCCGGCGAGGACATGACGGCGCAACTCGGCTGGACAGGCGATAACGGCGATCCCGACAACTTCTTCTTTCTCGACGGCTGCACCGACGGCAAGCCTGCGTCCAACAACATCCCCAAATGGTGCAACGCGGAGTACAACGACCTGCTGGTCAAGGCGAGGGTGATTTCAGAACAGGCCGAGCGCGCCAAGCTCTACGCCAGGATGCAGGAAATCGAGCACGAGGAGGCGCCTGAGCTTCTCGTCGCTCACTCAACCGTCTATGAAACGATGCGCTCCAACGTGACAGGCTATAAGCAGAGCCCTCTCGGAACGCATGCCTTTGAGGGCGTCGATCTCCAGTAAGGCCGGCTCGTCGCTCCGCCCCGATGGGCGGGGCACGGCGTTTTCGGGACGGCCATGCTCATCTATTTTCTTCGCCGAGTTGCGCTGACAGTCCCGACGTTTCTGGCGCTGATGTTTCTGACGTTCGTTGCGATCCGCCTCGTGCCGGGCGATCCGGTGGAGGTGCGGGTTGGAGAGCATGGGATATCGCCGGAACGGCTAGCAGTATTCCGTCATGAGCTCGGGCTCGATCAGCCGGTCTGGAAGCAGTTTTTCGATTATGTCTGGAAGCTCCTGCACGGCGATTTCGGCGTGTCGCTGGCGACGCAGCAAAAGGTGCTGACGGAGTTCCTCACGCTCTTTCCAGCAACGCTCGAGCTGTCGTTCTTCGCCATGCTGTTCGCCGTCGGAATCGGCGTGCCGGCCGGGGCGATCGCCGCGGTCCGCCGCGGCAGTCTCTACGACCAGGCGCTGATGACTGTCTCGCTGTTCGGCTATTCGATGCCGATCTTTTGGTGGGGCCTGCTCCTGATCATGTTCGTCTCGGTCAGGCTCGGGCTCCTGCCCGTCTCGGGCCGCATCGACTTGGTCAACTTCTATTTCGACCAGCCGACCGGCTTCATGACTGTCGACGCGCTGCTGTCTGATCAGCCAGGCGCTTTTGTCGACGCGCTGCGCCATCTCGTCCTGCCCGCGATCGTGCTCGGCACGGTGCCGCTTGGAGTGATAGCGCGCATGAACTCGGTCCTCGATGCTTGAGGTTCTGAGCGAAGACTACGTTCGCACCGCCCGCGCCAAGGGGCTGAGCCCGAGCCGGGTCATCGGCGTCCATGCGCTTCGCAATGCGCTCCTGCCGGTGGTGACGGTGATCGGACTGTCCGTGTCGGGCCTGATGGCGGGCGCGGTCCTGACCGAGACGATCTTCTCCTGGCCGGGCGTCGGCAAATGGCTGATCGAATTGATCGGCCGGCGCGACTATCCGGCGTTGCAGGGCGGAGTCATGCTCGTCTCCGCGGTCGTCATTTCCGTCAACCTGATCGTCGACCTTATCTACGGGGCGATCGATCCAAGGATCCGCCATGGCCGCTGACCTCGCCGCCGCGGCTGAAGCCCCTCCCGGCGACGACAGCGTGGCTGAGGTTCTGGCGCAGCCCTCGCCGCTCGCCGCCTTCTGGGGCGCGTTCCGGGAGAACAAGGGCGCTGTCTTCGGCCTCACGGTCTTTAGTCTCGTTCTGATGCTGGCCCTGACGGCGAATTTGGTGGCCCCCTATTCTCCCGTTGAGCAGTTCCGCGAGGCGGTGCGCGCGCCGCCGGTCTGGGACAACGGCGGCTCGTGGCGGTTCGTCCTTGGCACCGATGGCGACGGGCACGATATGCTTTCGCGCCTCATTTACGGCTCGCGGGTGTCGCTGTTCATCGGCTTCGCCGTGATGAGCGTCTCTTTCGTCATCGGCGCAATCGTGGGGCTTGCTGCCGCCATGACCGGCCCGGTCGTCGACGTCGCCGTCACGCGGCTGATGGACCTCATCATGGCGGTGCCGAGCCTGGTTCTCGCGATCCTTGTGGTCGCGGTGCTTGGGCCCAGCCTCGCCAATACGATCGTTGCGGTGACTATCGTGTATTTGCCGCGCTACGTGCGCCTTGTGCGCGCGTCCGCGCTCGGCGAACTCAACAAGGATTATGTGACCGCCGCGCGGGTCGCGGGGGTCGGACCGCTGCGGCTCGCCTGGTCTACGGTGCTGCCGAATTGCCTTGCGCCGCTCATCGTGATGGCCGCTCTCGGTATCTCGGACGCCATTCTCGAAGCGGCGGGCCTTGGTTTTCTCGGCCTAGGCGCCCAGCCGCCGACGCCGGAATGGGGGTCGATGCTCGCAGATTCGCGCGAGTTCATTCGCTCCGACCCATGGATCGTAACCCTGCCGGGCCTCGCTATTCTCGTCACCGTCATCGCCATCAATCTCGCCGGCGACGGCCTGCGAGACGCGCTCGACCCAAAGATGCGGCGGAGCTGACGATGTCGCTGCTCGAGGTCCGCAATCTGACCGTCTCCTTCGCCACACGCAATGGCGCGTTCAAGGCGGTCGATGGCGTTGATATTGCTGTCGACCGCAACGAGGTGCTCGCGATCGTCGGGGAATCCGGCTCCGGAAAATCGGTGGCGATGCTGGCCGTGATGGGGCTGTTGCCGCCTGCCGCCAGCGTCAAGGCCGACGCCATGATCTTCGACGGCGCCGATCTGGTCCGAATGTCCGCGAAGCAGCGACGCGGCCTTGCTGGCAAGGACATGGCGATGATCTTCCAGGAACCGATGTCCTCGCTCAATCCGTGTTTCACTGTTGGCTTTCAGATCGGAGAGGCGCTGAAAGCGCACCTTGACCTCGATCGGAGAGCGCGCCGCAAACGCATCATCGAACTCTTGGCCGAAGTGGGCATTCCCGATCCCGCGCGCAGGGTCGGCGCACTTCCCCACCAGCTTTCCGGCGGCATGAGCCAGCGGGTGATGATCGCGATGGCGCTCGCATGCAGGCCGAAACTCTTGATCGCGGACGAGCCGACGACCGCGCTCGACGTGACCATCCAGGCGCAAATCCTCGACCTGTTGACGAGACTGCGCAAGCACAACGGGATGGGACTTGTGCTTATTACTCACGACATGGGGGTGGTCGCCGAAACTGCCGACCACGTCGTGGTCCAATATGCGGGCGAGCAGGTCGAGGCCAACGACACGCGCGAACTATTCGCGAATCCCCATCATCCCTATACCGCGGCGTTGCTTGCCGCGTTGCCGGAACGGGCGACCCGACGGCGTCTGCCCGCAATTCCGGGCGTGGTGCCCGGGCAGTTTGACCGGCCGCGAGGCTGCGTGTTCTCGCCGCGCTGCAGTTTCGTATTCGATGCGTGTCGCCGCGTCGAGCCTGTCAGGGCCGGCGTCGAGCTCGGCCACGCGCGCTGCCATTCGCCGCTAGTCTCAGGGGTTCCTAGCGCTATGCGCGGGGCGGATTCGTGAGCGCCGTCCTTGAAGCAAGGGGTCTGGCGCGAAACTACGCCGTCTCGCGCGGAGCGTTCCGCCCGGCGGCGATCGTCAGGGCTTTGTCCGGCGTATCGTTTTCTCTTCGGGCCGGGCGCACGCTCGCGGTCGTTGGCGAGTCGGGATCGGGCAAATCGACGCTCGCCCGCCTCCTGACCTTCGTCGATGCTCCGTCCGCTGGGGCGCTCTTCGTGGACGGCAACGACGTTTCATCCGCCACGGCTCCAGTCCGAAAGCGTCTGCGGCGCGAGATTCAAATGGTGTTCCAGAATCCGTACGGCTCGCTTAATCCTCGCCAGACGATCGGCAAAGCGCTCGAGGAGCCGCTGCTCGCTAATACGGCCATGAGCGCATCGGAGCGCAAAGTTGAGGCGTTGGCCATCATGGCGAAGGTCGGCCTCAGGCCCGAATACTATCATCGCTATCCGCACATGTTCTCGGGCGGCCAGCGGCAACGCATCGCGATCGCCGCGCGCGCTCGTACTAAGACCGAAAATCCTTGTGCTCGATGAGCCGGTATCTGCCCTCGACGTTTCGATACGCGCCCAAGTGCTCAATCTTCTTGCCGCGCTGCAGGACGAATTCGCATTGGCCTATGTGTTTGTTTCGCACGATCTTTCTGTCGTACGTCACATCGCCGACGAGGTCCTGGTGGTCTACCTGGGCCATGCGGTTGAAATGGGCGCGCGCGACGCGATCTTCAACGATCCGCTGCATCCCTATACGCGTGCCCTCCTCTCGGCCACGCCTGTGGCCGATCCGGGCGCCAAGAGAGAGCGTGTGCCGCTTTCCGGCGAACCGCCCTCGCCATTCGCTCCGCCGCCGGGGTGCGCTTTCCATCCCCGCTGTCCGCTGGTCATTGATCGATGTCGGGTGGAACAACCGCCCATCGAGCGCAAACAGGGGCGGGACGTCGCTTGTTGGAGGGCGCCGGATGAAACTGGAAAGCCAAGGAAGCCGTCCTGGCGGCAGATCAGTAAAAAAGGCGTTTGACGCTCCTGCATGGACCGACCAATGTTGAGGACGGCTAAGATGGACGAAGAGAGGTTCCTTCTTCCCCCGGACCGGCGGCAATCGGGCACAGCGCTGATGATTGCACGCGGCGTGCGGCGAGCTCTTGCGGGCGCGCGGATTTTCAAGCCTCACGGAGCTGCCGCTAACCGATGGGCGCCGCGCCGACATTGTCGCTGTCAATCGCGAGGGGGAACTGCTGATTGTGGAGATAAAGTCATCGCCGTCAGACTTTCGCGCCGATCGAAAGTGGCGGCAATATGCTGCTTGCTGCGACCGACTGTACTTCGCGATCTCGGACGGCACCCCGGCTGATCTGATGCCTCACGACGCTGGTCTGATCCTCGCCGATTCCTACGGCGCGGAAATCCTGCGCGAAGCGGACCTAAAGCCTATGGCGCCTGCGCGTCGCCGGGCGCTCTTGCTGCGTTTCGCCCATGCCGCCGCCGCCCGGCTTCATCATTTGGCCGACCCTAGCGGGGCGGCAGAACCATAGTCTTTCGCGCTTTCCGCCATTTTCATTTTCGCGTCGCAGGCCGATGCTTGCGAAGCGATTTAGCGTCGACGCGTCGACTTGAGGATTCGGGGCTATACCTGCTTGAGCAAAGGAAATGGCGCCCCGGGGCGCCATTAACGGGGCCGACACAGAACCGGTCAACCAAGTGTGATCTTTTTTGGTTCAGATGACGCCAGCGACCAGCCGATCCTTGCTGCCCCGACGGAACGCCGCATAGCCAAGTCCAGCAAAACCGAGCAACAACATCGCCCAAGTCGAGCGCTCAGGCACTGCCGTGGCCATATCGAATTCGAACGAATTCCCGGTGGATGTGGCGGTCACTGACGAGAACGGGGTCAGACCGGAAATCAAAACCCATTCATTGTTCTCGGGGCTTTTTTGGCTTCCGTTGCCAAGGGCAAGGCCCATGGAGACCAGCGTCGCTCCCGAGATCACCGTGCCGTCCGAGAACGTAAGGACATTGTTGTTCGAACTCACCAACGTTCCCGTCGATCGAGCCCCAATAAATCAAAAGGCTGGACTTCGGGCTCGGAAGCGTAAGCGTTTCCGCCTCGCCCTTCAAGACCGCCATATAATTGCTGGTATCCCCGAGTGGGGCGGCCCACTTATTTTCAACGCTTCCATTCTCCACCATGCCGGTACCGGAGAACACAATACCGTCGTCGGTGAAATTCGAACTGCCAGTCGCGATATCGTCAAACACCGCCCAATTGGGCGCCGTTGAGATCGAGATCGTATAAGCGTTGGCGTTCGCGGCAAAGCCGATAGAGGCCATGGCCGCCGTTAGCAAGAAAACCTTCCGCATGGTAAACCCCCTATGGCTATCGACTGATCGGTTGGTTACTATGCTGCACCGCCGAAGTCAACCCATAGTCCGATCACGAATTTGAAAAAGGGCGGCGAACGGCTGGTAATTCCAAAGCAACACCCGATAAACAACCAACTGGCGCGGCCGTGGTAATCGATGTTAACACAACTAAACTCAACTTAGCTCGTGTAACGCGATAGACTAGCCGCGTTCGTCTTGGAAGATCGTGCATCGACGCGCCAGAGCGGGGCCGACCCAATGCGATCGAAGGTGTCCGCCCATTCGTCGCGCGCGCAATGAAAACAGCCGGAAACGGGCCCGACGCGAACGGATGGGAATCTGAAAAAGGAAAAGGCCGCGTTTCCGCGGCCTCCCCATCGCCTAAAGCGACGAGACGAGATCAGCTCACATCGGCACCCGAGCAAAGCGGACTTTCGCGTTGCGGCGAAACGCTGCGTAACCCAGACCGGAGAAGCCCAAAAGGAGCATGGCCCAGGTTGACGGTTCCGGAATGACCGCGCCCGCCATGTCAAACTCGAACGAGTTTCCTGTCGAGGTGGCCTTAAACCAGTCAAACGAAGCCGTATCGGAGATTTTCACCCACAGGTTGTTCTTGGGCGAAGTTTGACTGCCGTTTCCGAGCGCCCCGAGCGTCGATTCAAGTTCAGCCCCGGTGACCACGTCGCCGTTGCTCAAGGTGACAGTGTTTTGGTTGGTTGTGGGCGGGTCGCCGTCGATCGACCCCCAGTAGATCGTGACGCTGTTCGTGTTCGCAAACGCGACCGTCGCCGACCCCGTCGGGCCGATCGGGCGCATAGACATAGTTTGTGCCATCGCCCAACGGGATAGCGTTAAGGTTTGGCACCTTGTCGTCGGCAACCATCGCGCCGCCCGTGAGGGTGAGGGTGGCCGGTCCAGCCGAGGTTTCTGTCGTGCATCCCGCGTTTCCGAGGGGGCAATTGTCGAATGCGTCGAAGTTAGACCCCGACCCGAGCGATATCGTCACCGTGCCCGCATTCGCCGCGGGTGCAAACCCCATGGCAGCAATGGCCGCGGTCAAAAACAGAAGCTTTCTCATCAACAAAAATCTCCCACGCCGACGAAACTATGAACGGAGTCGTTACTATGCGTAACGAGAAATTGTCAACCTGCCCGCGTGCAATTTATACGTGTCAAACGCGCGGCCATGGGTCGAGGCCGCACTGGGATCTCTCTGGATCCCCGGGCTACGGATATCAGCAAGGCGAAATCGAAAGCGCGAGGTCGGCGACCCCCACGTTTCCGCCCTGCGAGCTTAGTGCGACATCAGCACCGGAAGCGACTGCTGGCGCATGAGATCGATACTCACGCCGCCGAACAGTTCTTCGTAGAGCCGCGAATGGCCAAATGCGCCGGCGACAATCAGATCGGCGTCCTGGGTGTCGAGACTGGCGAATAAAGCCTCGACCGCGGTCAGGTCCCCCGTGTTGGTCCAATCCGAGATATTCTGCGTCGTGACGCCGTGCGCCTCCAGATGGCGGGCCAGCATCCGCGCGGAGGCGCGCAAAGCGCTCGGCCGCGCCGAGAACGCAAAGACCGTCACTTTTCGCGCCCGCTTCAGCAACGGCATCGCATCGTGGACGGCGCGCAGCGCCTCGCGCCCGGCGTTCCATGCGATGACGATGTTCTCGCCGACCGGCCCGGGCGTCCAGCTCGGGGGAAAGATCAGCATCGGCGCGCCGGATTCGACCAGCGCCCGGTCGAGCACGCCACTGCGAATGCCCTTGGCCGCGGGCTGACCCGGCGCGGACGCGATCATCAAATCCACGCAATGGATGAAATCGCCGGCCTCGCCCGGGCTCTCCGCCGGCACGAAAGTTCCGCTGATCCCCGCGCCGCGCGTCGCGTCCTCGAACGGCTTGCGGGTCGAGGACAAGGGGTCGACGCCCTCGGCCTCCGCCGGCGCGCTGAGGTCGACCCCGATCAGCCGGGCCGCGTGGGTCTTCGCCAACGAAGCCGCAAACTGCAGCCGGTTCGTGGACTCGGTCGTCGGATCGAGAAAGACGAGAATATCCTTGTACGCCATCGCGACCTCCCTTTGGCGTTCGCGGGACCCGCGCGCCCAAATTGTTGTTGCGGCGGGCTCAGCCCCGATCCGCCGATCAAATCGTAACACGCGGCGCGCGCTTGGCGAAGGCCGGCTGGCGCGCGACAGGCGGTTTCCGCCGAGTTAGCGGTCGGGGTCAGTCTTTTCAGAAGCTTGCGACCCGGTTTAGCGTCGCTCGTCGCCTGAGAGGAGTCGGCCTTCGCCCGCCCACATCGCTGCCCGCCTTCCTTCTAAAATATAATGATATGAAAATATCTGGATTTATAATTCTGAAGCATTTGCGTCATGCCAAAGTTGAGGGGAGCGACCGCCGAGATTTTTGATGGCCCCACTGCTCGACAATGTTGCATGGGCGGCCTGATTCCCCGCATCTCGCCCGCAACTTGGCGGCGCTTGTCAACGCTGTCGATCGGAAGCTCTTCCTTGGCGTAAGCCTGAGAATGCGCGGAGCCGACATAAGAGGGGCCGCATCCGGCTTTGGGCATGTTGTTCCATAACCCGGCCGGCGCGCAAGGGCGCAAGGGCGCCTCCGTATGACGCTGACGGGGACGAATGAACTCAGTGCTATCGTAAATTAGTCTTCTCAGGAAATGCCGCCTCGTTCCGGGACGTCCGTATTCTGAATTATAGAATATCTCGGTTCGATTGGCAAATTTCAGGTGTAGCAGACGATATGTCCGGTTTAGGTAGCGCACGATCTGTCCGGTAGCGTCGGGCCCTTTTGGGAGGGTTGGGATGCGCCGGACAGAGGCCCTTCAGGGGGTGCGCGTGGCGATATTTTTGAACATCATGCACCGCTGGGAATCGGCGGAGCTGAACGAGGAGGAGGCGGCGGAGTTGCTCGGAGTGAGCGAGCGGACGTTTCGGCGCTGGCGCCATCGTTACGAGGAAGACGGCGAAGCCGGGTTGTCGGATCGACGGCTCGGCAAGGCGTCGGGCCGGCGGGTTCCGGTTGACTGCGAGCAGGAGGTGGAGGCGCTGTACCGGCAGCGCTATCAAGGCTTCACCGCCAAGCATTTTCACGAGCATCTGGTCAAGGATCACGGCTTTGCCTGGGGCTACACCTGGACGAAGCTGCACCTGCAATCGAAGGGGCTGTTGCCCAGGGCGCCGCGCAAGGGGGCGCATCGCAGGAAGCGCGAGCGGCGTCCGCTGGCGGGAATGATGCTGCATCAGGACGGCTCGCGGCACGCGTGGCTCGAGGGCCGGCCTGCGCTCGATCTGATCGTCACGCTCGACGATGCGACGGGGGCGATCTATTCGGCGTTTCTGGTCGAGGAGGAGGGCACGGCCTCAACCTTCCGGGGGCTGAAAGAGGTGTTTTGCGAACACGGCCTGCCGATGAGCCTCTACACCGATCGCGGGGCGCAGTATTTTCGCACCGCCGAGACCGGCGGCAAGATCGACCGCAGCCGGCTCACCCAAGTCGGGCGCGCGCTGGAGCAACTGGGGGTCGAGCATATCGGGGCCTATTCGCCGCAGGCCCGGGGTCGCTCCGAACGGGCGTTCGGGACGCTTCAAGACCGGCTGATCAACGAGTTGGCGCTGGCCGGCGTCGCCTCGATCGAGGCGGCCAACCTGTTCATCCGCGAGGTCTACCTTCCCGCCCACAACGCCCGCTTCGCCGTTCCCGCCGCGCAGCCCGGCTCGGCCTTCACCCCGATTCCGGGCGTCGACCTCGACGAGATCCTGTGCGTGCAGGAAGAGCGCCAGGTCGGCAACGACAATTGCGTGTCCTACCGCACGCTCAAACTGCAAATCCCGGAAAGTCCGCTGCGGCCGCACTTCGTCAAGGCGCGGGTCAGGGTCCATGTCTACGCCGACGGCTCGCACGCGCTCTTCCACGGGCCGCGCTGCATCGGCCGCTATGATGAGAACGGAGGTCTCAGGGACGCCAAAAACGCCGCCTAAATCCGCTCGGCGGCGCGCCTGTGGAAATGTGGACGACGCCGCGCGTCGCCCACCACACCCACAGGAGGAACAAAAGCAGAAGAAGCGGACATATGATGTGCTACCAAAACCGGACAAGTTAATTCGCTATCGACAGATACTTTTCCAAAATGGGCGCCGTGCCGGCCACGGACAGACCTCAAAACCGCAACGGGGTCTTGCGCGCGCGGCCCCTCAGGGGCTTGCAGGCGGCCACGACGCCATCGACAATCGCAACCGCGTACTCTCTCTCGTAACGCATTGGAAATGATGCGTTGTCGCCTGAACTGAGACCGGCCTAAGCCGTCGGCGCCCGGCCCTCGGCGGCCCAAAACCCC
>CAWIUD010000045.1:0-152429 GCA_963839185.1 uncultured Alphaproteobacteria bacterium
TAGTTCCAGCCGTTGATCTGGATCATGGCCGGAGTCAGGATCGCCGCAAAAAGGCCAGGCAGGAAGAAGAGGATCATTGGCACCGTCAAGGTCGGCGGCAGGGCTGCCGCTTTTTTCTCAGCCGCGGTCATGCGCTGGTCGCGACTTTCCTGGCTGAGAACGCGGAGCGCAGGCCCGAGCGGTGTCCCGTAACGTTCGGATTGCGAAAGGACCGTCGTCAGCGCTCGAATGGATTCCAGGCCCGTTCGCATACTCAGATTTTCAAAGGCGATCCGCCGCTCGGCCAAATACGACATCTCCGCCGCCAGAAGCCCCGTTTCCTCGGCCATGGCGACGCTTTCCATCCCGATCTCCTGACTGACCTTGCGCACGGCATGTTCGATCGACATCCCCAATTCGGCGCAGATCAAAAGGAGATCGAGGGTGTTGGGGAACGCTCGCTCGAGCTCCTTCTTTCGCTTGGCGGTTTTGTTCCGCAGGAAGATTTCCGGCGCCTTGATCCCGAGGTAGCTCGCCGCGATCGCCACCCCAACTTTGATCATGACCGGCTGATTCCAGTGCAGGATCAAAAACTCATAGGTCATCGAAACGACGAAAAAGCTGATCGGCGCGACCAGGCGAAACGCCAAAAACGCATATTCCGCCCCGGCCCCTCGAAACCCGGCCATCGCCAGCTGCGATTTGGCCTTCTCGGTGCTGAGCCAGCTCGAAAGGTTGAAGGTCTCGACCAGCTGCTTGACCAGACCGCTCGGCCTCACGCGTAACGATGTCTTGTTTTGCGCCGCCTGCAGCCGCTCGCGCTCCCGGGCGCGAATCCGGTCGCGCTCCGTGCTGACCGCCTTGATCCGGCGCTCCAGGGTATCGGGCTGAAGCCAGGGCATGGCGGCGGTCAGGACGGTCGCCGCAGAGCCGATCGCGGCGAAAAGGATCGCCAGGAAGTGGGCGTCGGAAAACCTTGCTACGATCTCATCCAACATCGTTGCTTGCCCGATCAGAAGTCGAAGGCGATCATCTTCTTCATCATCGCCACGCCGATCGCCATCCAGCAGATCGCGATCTCGGCGATCATCCGCCCGTGGCTCGTCGTCCACAGCAGCGAAACGTAATGGGGAGACGACACGTAGAGCGCCCCGACCACCAGAAACGGCACCGCGCCGATAATCACCGCGGAGGCCTTCGCTTCCATCGACATGGCGCTGATCTTGCCCTTCATCTTCTTGCGTTCGCGCAAGACGCGGGACAGGTTGCCGATGGCTTCGGAAAGGTTGCCGCCCGCCTTGCCCTGGATCGCGATCACAATGGAGAAGAAGTTGGTTTCGGTAATGGGAACCCGCTGCGCCATCCGTTCGACCGCTTCGGGCAAAGTCATGCCGAGCGACAGCCCCTCGACCACCTTGCGAAATTCGGATTTCACCGGTTCGGGGCTTTCCGTCGCGGCTATGCGGACGGTATCGCCGAGCGGCAGGCCCGCCTTGATTCCGCGCACGATGATGTCGATTGCGGTTGGAAAATTGGCGATGAATCGGTTGATCCGCCGAATCCGAAGGCGCGCGAGGGTCAGTTGCGGCAACCCGATCGTCGCCATGACGCCAATGAGAACGGTCAGCAACGGACTTGTCGATTCGACGTAGGCGAACAGTCCCAGAGATAGCCCCAGAACCCCGCTGCCGATCAGATATTGTCGGGCGGTGATCGGGAGTCCGGCCTGCTCGATCCGGGTCGCCAGGCTGACGCGCTTCTTTCCCTTCTTTTCAAGATCACGAATGCCTTCGGCGATTTGCTTTTTGCGTGCGGCCTTGTCGGCGAGCCCGGAAGCGCCGAGCGCTTTGGCGTCGCTTCGGGCCACCGCGGCCCGGCGCTTCTCGGCTCGCGATTCCCCCGCAAAGATAACAAAAGCCAGGCCGCCGAACCCGGTTGCCAGGCATCCCGCGACGATCATCGGATTGATCATGCCGACTGACTCCAATCTGACCCGAGTCGCCGAGACGAGCTAGGTCGCGGCGACGACTTCGGACATATCCAGCGCTGCAGCGAGACGCCTTTCTTCGCCATAGACGCGGGCGCGATCCCAAAAGCGCGGGCGCCCGATTCCGGTTGACCGATGTCGTCCCTTGAGTTTGCCCTGGGCGTCTTCGCCAAGAATTTCGTAGACGAAAAGGTCTTGCGTAATGGCGACGTCGCCTTCCATTCCCACCACCTCGGTGATGTGCGTGATCCGGCGCGATCCGTCGCGAAGCCGCGCCGCTTGAATGATGACGTCGACCGACGAGGTGACCATTTCGCGGATCGTCTTCATCGGCAAAGCGTACCCGCCCATCGTGATCATGGATTCGATGCGGCTCAGCGCCTCGCGCGGCGAATTCGCGTGCAGGGTGCCCATCGACCCGTCATGGCCGGTGTTCATCGCCTGCAGGAGGTCGAAAGCTTCCGGTCCGCGCACCTCGCCGACGATGATTTGCTCCGGTCGCATGCGCAAACAGTTCCGGACCAGGTCGCGCATGGTGATCTGCCCGACGCCTTCAAGGTTTGGCGGACGCGTCTCAAGACGCACCACATGCGGCTGTTGAAGCTGAAGTTCGGCCGCGTCCTCGCAGGTGATGACGCGCTCGTCGACTTCGATGAAGTTCGTCATGCAGTTCAGGAGCGTCGTCTTGCCGGAGCCGGTTCCACCGGAAATGATGACGTTGCAACGGACGCGGCCAATGATCTTGAGGATTTCCGCGCCGGCCGGCGAAATTGAGCCAAGACGGACCAACTGATCGAGCGTCAGCTTGTCCCGTTTGAATTTGCGGATGGTCAGCGCCGCGCCGTCGATGGCCAAAGGCGGGGCGATGACGTTGACCCGCGATCCGTCGAGCAGGCGCGCGTCGCAGATCGGCGAAGCTTCATCGACTCGCCGCCCCACCTGGCTGACGATCCGCTGGCAGATGTTCATCAGCTGCGCGTTGTCCCGAAATCGAACATTCGTCAGCTGGATCTTGCCGGCGACCTCGATGAAACATCGCGTCGGACCATTGACCATGATGTCGGCGATGTCGTCGCGCGCGAGCAGCGGCTCCAGCGGCCCAAAACCGAGGACGTCGTTGCAGATATCGTCGAGAAGGTCTTCCTGCTCGGCGATGGACAGCACGAGATTCTTGATCGTCACGATCTCGTGCACGATGTCCCGGATTTCTTCGCGTGCGCTTTCGGGGTCAAGCTTGGAGAGCGCTGAAAGATCGATCGCTTCGATCAGGGCGCCGAAGATCAGAGATTTCGTCTGAAAGTAGGTGTCGGACCTCCGTTCGGTCTGGACCAGCGCGCTCGCCGCGACAGGCGGCTTCGGGGGCTCCTGCGCCACAGGCGGGGGACCGGCGGGCGACGGGGCGAGTTCGACGCTGAGGCTCGCACGCTTACCGAACATTCCGCGGGTTCCTTTCCGCCTTGCGCCTACGGGCTAGCGGGAAGAGCTTTGGGCGCCATCAGTCATGGCGCCCGTCTCCTCGCGCCCGCGAGCTTGGCCCTCAGCGGATCGAGAAGGCCCCTTTTGGGCTTGCGAACGTTCCCCTGGCCCGCAATCACTGAGGCAAGATCGACGAAGATTTCCGCCGTTTTTCCGTTCGGTTCGATCTCGGCGATCATTTGCCCGTTGTTGGTCGCCGCGCCAAACAGCTTCGCGTCATGCGGAATGACTGCCGCCGGACTGGTCTCGACGGCCTTGGCGAACTCCGCCGTTCCAATCTCCGGCCGCTTGAGCATCCCAAGGCCGTTCAGCACCAATCGCGGCGGACGATCGTTCGGGCGAGCGGTTTTGATATTGTCGATCAGGTTTTTCGCGTTGCGCAGGTTGGCGAGGTCCGGACACGCGACCACGACCACCTCGTCCGCCGACACCAGCGTCCGCCGGGACCAGCCCGACCAGACGTGCGGCACATCGAGCACAATCCAGGGCGTCGACGCCCGCATGGCGTCGAGCAGGGAGTTGAAGGAGGTCTCGGTAAAATCGAGAATCCGATCAAGGGTGGCTGGGGCCGCGAGCAGACTCAGATGGTCGCCGCATTTCGAGAGCAGCCGATCGACCAGCACGGCGTCGACGCGCTCCGGCGCGAACACCGCCTCGGCGACGCCCTGCGGCGGGTCCTGATTGTAGTCCAGCCCCGCCGTTCCGAACGCCAGATCGAAGTCGGCGATGATTGTCGCCATATGCGTCACAGAAGCCAGGCTCCAGGCCAGATTATGCGCCACGGTCGAAGCGCCGACCCCGCCCTTGGCGCCGACGACTGCGATCGTGCGTCCGAGCGGTTTGGCGCCGGGCAGGCTGAACAGAAGAGACATTGCCTGGACGAAGTCGACGACGCCGAACGGGGCGACCAGATACTCGCTGACCCCGCGCGCGATCAGTTGCCGATAAAGGATGATGTCGTTCAGCCGTCCCAGAACGACGACCTTGGTGCCCGCGTCGCAATATTGCGCCAGCTCCTCGAGCTGCTCGAGCAGGGCGCTTCGATTCGAGGGAGCTTCGAGGACGACCACGTTGGGGGTCGGCGCGTTCTTATAAGCCTCGACCGCCGCCGGCGCGCCGCCCATATTTTGCTTGACGTGCGCCTTCGCCATTCGGCGATCGGCGATCGCCGCGTTGACGATCGTCGCGATTTCCGCCGATTTGCAGAACACCTGAATCGACACGCGCGGCACGGGATCGATTTGGACAGCGGGTTGATTCTCCCGCGTTCCGCCATTGTCAGCTTCGCCCGTGTACAGCCCCCGCATCGATCAATTTCCGGTGGTGCTGGTGGTTCCGCCGATGGGCGTCAGCGCGGTCGTCCAAACGGTTCCTGGGTCCTGGCCCTTCCGCACGTCCTCAATGGCCCTCGTGCGCATGGCCACGTCGGAGGGGTCGAGCGCCCTCGATTGGACGAAGTCGCGCGGATCGTCGACCTGGGCGGCCATCATCGATTGGGTCGCGCATCCGAAATTCGCGTAAGGCTCGTTCTTCCATCCTTCGAGCGAAGAACCAGAGGCGAGATCCTCGGGCCAGTCGCCGCATGGCGTGGGCACAACCGCCTTCACGCCCACGAACGACAAGCGAACGGGCGCCGCGGGCGACCCGGCCGGCGGGGTGTAAGCTTCGGAGACGACCTTGCCATTCAGTCCGGCGTTGGCGAGCGCGCTCCGAATCTCGGCGACCGCTCTCGAATATGTCCCGCGTCCAAAGCTATTGGGGGTGAGGACCATGATCGCGACCGGCGCCGAAGTGTCGATAACGCTGAGCGAAGGCGCGAATGTTTGCGGTCGAGCGCTCATCGAGAGCCGATCCAATCGGATAGATGTCCAGGCTCGTGGGGGCCGAGGCGACCACAATCGGGTGCCGCTCGCGATAGTCCCCCATCAAGGCCGGTTCCGAGGAGGCGTAGTGGACGCCGCAGCCGGCCAAGCCGCACGCGGCGGCCGCAGCGAGGCCAAGGGCCAAAACGCCGATCCGCGGCGTTTCCGGCGCATCGGGAAGAGCGGCCATGGATGCTGTCCTTCTTGGTCTATTGGATATTCTGGTGGATATTCTGACAATCGGCGGCGGGTTCTATTGGGTGATGAATCCGATCTTCCCCGAGTAACCTGGCATTGGCTGCAGCGAGCTTGAGGCGGAATAGATCCGGTTGACCCGGCCCAGGAACCAGGCTTGCGGATCGCTCGCCTCCTGAAAATTCTGGTCCGGCCGAACGACCTGACTGGGCTCGACCGCGTGTACGATGTAGGGCGTCACGACGATGAGGAGTTCGGTCTCGTTGCGCAAATAGTCGTGCGAGCGGAACAGGGCGCCAAGAACAGGCAGATTCATCAGGGCTGGCAGACCATTGACCGCCTGTTGGGCCTGGGTGGCGATCAACCCCGCGGAGGCCACCGATCCGCCGGAGGGCAGCTCGACGGTCGTCGTGTTGTTGCGGGTGCGGAACCCGGGAATCGAGATGCCGTTCACGGTCACCTGGGTCGAGTAGTCGACGTCCGTAACCTCGGTCGCGATACGCAGTTGGATGCGCCCCTGCGACAGGACCACGGGTGTGAAATTCAGGGTCACGCCGTAGGGTTGTTGCATGAAGCCCAGTTGGCAAACGCCGGCCGAGCAGGAACTCACTGGTGGCGATCGGGATCGTGCCTCCCGCCAGGAATTTCGCGCTTTCCCCGGAGACGGCGGTGACAGTTGGTTCGGCCAGAGTGTGGGCGACGCCTTGGCGTTCGAACGCCTCCAGGGTTGCGGAAAAACTCTGCGAACCCTTAATCCAATCAAACGTGGCCGCTGTTGAACTCAGAGCGCCGTTGATGGCGAAAGGGTTGTTGAGCGTGAAGCTTCCATTCGGCCCCGAGCCGCTCATGTTGACGCCGAGTTGCTTGACGATCTCGCGCCGAATCTCGGTGATCGTCACGCGAAGGCTCACCTGATCGAGGCCGCGAATGGTGAGCGAGTTGATCACCCTTCCGGGGGACCCGCCGGAGGCGGAGATGCCGGCCGCGCCAAAGGAAAACGAGCCCGCCGATTCGTTGAGGAATCCGGACGCGATGTCCAGCGCCTTTTGGGCCTCCTCGGCGGACGCGACCGATCCGGTCAGGATGATCGTGTCGGACACTGTGCGCGCGTGAATGTCGTTGCCGGGTATGGCGGCGTTGAGCAACGCCGCCAATTCGCCAACGTCGCGCCCGACCGAGACCTCGATGATCGCGATTTTTCGCCCATCCTTGGCCAAGGCGAAGATAGTCGTCTGTCCGTTGGCGACCGCGGAGATGTAGACCCGCTTGGCCGATCGGACGATCGCGTTGGCGATCTTGGGATCGCCCACGTAGATTTCTCCCGCTTCCTCCGGCAGGTCGACGATCACTGATTTGCCGACGCCAAGCTGCAGGTTCTTCACCGCCCCGCCGGACACGCTGCTCATCAGGGTGGAAGGGTCGGATTCGCCGGCTTGCGCCGTCGCGAGGCCGCCGCCCGCCGTCAGCGCGGTCGCGATGCAGAGGCTCAGGCGGAGCCGGCGGCCAATGCGAGTGCGGGTCATTGGCGGGGCCCCGTTCCTGTGGAACAAGTCATGGTTCGAGCGCAACTCACCGAACAGCCTGCTGCGCAGCGCCGTAGCGGACGACGGTTAGACCACCCTTCTCTCCACCATCGGAGCCGACAACCGTCCGGGCCGGCCCGCCGCTGTCGACGAGACTCCGCAGGACAAGATGAAGGTTCGAATTGCCGTCGTGCTGGGCCAATATGATGAGATTGACCTGATCCGGGTTGAGCTCGAGGGTCGCATTGGCGCCTGTCACCACTTTTTTGCCGTTCTGCTCTTCGACATTCTGCCCAATCGCCAGCACGCGAACATTGGCCAGGATCAACTGCGCAGTCACCACTTCGACTCCGCGAGCCTTTGTGGCCTCGTCGTCGCGGGCGAGACGAACAACGTCGACGCGGTCATTCGGAAGAATGAATCCGCCGGCTGACGAATCGCCGCCGTTGTCGATCTTGATCGCGACCGCCCGCATTCCGCTTGGCAGGACCGCAGACATGAAACCGCCCGCTCCAGCCTTCACCAGCTTGTCGCGCCGGATCGGCTCTCCGCGAATGAACGAAACGCGGGTCATCGAACCGGTGACTTCGTCCAACGCATCTGGCCTTCCAGACTTGGTGATCATGAATTCGGAGACCGCGGCCTTCGGCCACGTCTGCCATGCGGTCGATCCTTCGTTGACCACCGTTCCCATCGGCAAATCCTGGCTCGCGACCAGCACTTGCTCGACATCGAGGGTCGGCGCAGCCTGAATGATCGGACGAATTGGAGTCGAGGTTTGGGCGTTGCTCAGGAATATGTAGGCGGCCCCAAATGCGAGAACGGCGATCGCCCCGACAATGATCAGCCTGCAATTCATAAAGCGACGGCCTTTCGCGCACGGACTTCTGCTTTACGGCGATTAAGACATTCCAATCGTCAAAGTACGGTTAATTTCAAGTATCCAATTGCTCCCCGGCTGCGCAAAATTCGACTTCACCGACAAAATTGAGCATCGGCGGGAGTAAATTACATCGACTCCGTGAGATTCCGTAGCGGAAATATAGATTATTTGAACAACAACGACCAAATTTTGTGGCGATTATACACTGCACAATCTCAAGTATAAATTTGACTTAATCCGTGCGAATCTCCAGTCCCGCCAACTTGTTCGGCCTAGTCTCTTTTGGGAAAGGGCGCTGTCCGAACTACACGCCCGCCATCGCCCAGAAGTGCGTATTCGGATATTGCATCAGGCCGGCAGCCGCCAACGCGATGCCGTAAGGCACGCCGGCCTTCGGATCGTGCAAGCGCACGATCCACCCATACCGATTGAGAAGGGCGGGCAAGGGCATCATCCGGGCGCCGAGCAGCGTCAGGGTCAGAATTCCGCCGTAGATCGCCGTTGCGATCGCGTATTCGAGGACCGAGCCCCAACCGAGCCAAAGGGCCGTCGCTGTCGCGAGCTTTGCGTCTCCGCCGCCAATCCACCCCAGCGAGAACATGGCGAAGCCGATCGCCAGGACCGCGAGCGCGCAGGAGATATTGAGCAGAATATCGTCGATCGGAACGCCGAGCGCGGCCGCCGCGCCCAGATATCCGAGCGCGACAAGCCCACAGATTCGATTAGGGATTGTATAGGTCAACAAGTCCATGGACGCGGATAGCGCCATGAGCGCCGGGAAAATGACAACCGCGGGATACGCCAGCGCCGAGGCCATGACGGGTCATCCATCTGCGTTGACGAGAAGCGGACCTTGGCGACCGATCGTCGCCGTCCCGCGCTTGGGCCGTTCACCCCAGCCCGGTTGTGCCCGGTTCCCAAATCAGCGCGCCAGAGAGAGTTTCCCGCTGGCGCGCGGAAGTTTGCATCAGGAAAATGTGTTATTTGAGCGTATTCCCGATTTCGGTGAACACCGTGCTGACCTTCGTACCGACAGTCTGCACGGCGGTGATGATAAAGACCGCGATCAGCGACGCGATCAGGGCATACTCGATCGCCGTCGCGCCTGAGTCGTTGGCGGCGAAACTCCTGATGGACTTGAACATTGAATGCTCCTGCTCCGAGAAACTATCCAGCGGTGGATTCTATTTCCTTGCCGCCCGACACAACTCGAAAGTATACCTGCCCGCTTTCAGGCAGGTTAATTTGACCCTTCTCAAACTCGGCGGTTGGCCGAACGTAAGCTGATGGTTAGCTTTGTCCAAAAAGGTGCAACCGTGTTTCTTCGTCATAAGTCGAGACGAAGCGGGGCTTTCCGGGCATCGCCGGGGCTCAGAATTGGCGGTCGACAGACGTAACCAAGACAGCATTCGCGTATGCGTCGCCTCTGTTTAACAGTTGTAAACAGTTATTTATAGGTTCGGGACTTCCCCGCGCGATGCGACGCTAAACCGGGGCGCAAGCGCCTCAAATCATTGAAGCGCGCCGGTAAGGCGGCGGAAAGCTACGGTGCGAGGTCGAGCCAAGCGTCCTCGCCGCGGTTTTCGACCTCGACGATCCAGAGGTCCGGATCAAAGGAGATTTCTCGTATCAGCCGCTCGTCGGCCCGAGCGGAATCGATCCGCTCCTCTTTGTGCGCCCGGGTAAATATCCGTTCTATCCCAGGGTCCGCGGCAGCGGCCACGGACTGCGGCGCCGGACCGTATAGAGTCGCCCCTCCGTCGAGATGGTCGATCTTCACGAATATTGCGCCAGCTTCGGCTGCGCCTCGGCGACGCAGAACCGCGCTCGCCCCTTCGACTCCGCATCGGCGCAAATAAGCGGCGACCCACATATCGGAGCGAAGGCGCATTGGGCTTAGCGCGTCCCGGCGCGCTCCGCCTGCACCAGCTGCCTCACCAGCCGCGGCGTGATCTCGGTCGATTCGGGCAAGTTATGCGCGCGTTCAAATTCTCTCAACGCCTGCTGCGTCGCAGCGCCCTCGGCGCCGTCCGGCTTGACCGGATAACCCAGCTTGGCGAGCGCGGTCTGCGCGGCAAGGATCAAACGGGAGGCGTCCGGGCGGGGCTCGTCCTTTAGGAGTTGCGCAATCGGATCCGACGTTCGCAAAGGCGAGCCGCCGTCGACGACGACTTCGGCAGCACGGGCGGGCGGCGGCGTTGGCGGGGACTCAACCGCGACCCGCGGGGCCGGAGGCGCAGCCGCTATTGGGGCGTTTTGCGCGATCGGGGGAGGCGTGGGCGCCGGTGAAAATAATGGAGCGGGGTGCCGCCCGTGCTGCATGACCAGCGCGTTGATCCCGATGCCCACAAGAACCATCGCAAGGGCGGCCCCAAGATAGGCGCGGGGCTTCAAGGCTCTCGCGCGCTTGGTCAAATTGCCGATAAGTCCTCGTCCGGACGAGCCTGGTTTGCCCGCAAATGTCATCGCGGGGTCGTTGCGGACTCGTGCGAGGGCCTCGATCAAGCAACCTCTCCTCAAACGCTGGCGCTGACCGCGGCGACGAGCTCAGCTCAACCGCGGGAATCGTTCGGCCGTAGGGGCCGCCATCCAACAATCGCAGCACATGCTTAAGGGAATGCTAAGTACGGCCCCGACTTTCCCTGGGTCTTGCCTGCCGCCTTATACGATCGCGCTTGGGGACTGAACTGTCGACGCCGACGGCGGTGATGACCGGGTCCGCATTCGCATCTTGCCGCGCTCTTGCGAACAAAGCGCGAAACATGATTGCGTCAGCGCATGTCATCCGCCCTGATTCGCTCAAGCCCAGCCATCGAGCTGAACCCCGAGCAGAGGCTTGCCGTCGAACATGGGATTGGCGAGGCGGCCAGTCCGGGACCTCTGCTGGTCATTGCTGGCGCCGGGTCGGGCAAGACGGCGATGCTGGCGCACCGGGTCGCAGCCCTCATTCTTGCCGGCGCCGACCCAAAGCGGATCATGCTGGCTACTTTCTCGCGCCGCGCCGCTGCCGAGCTTGGCAGGCGCGTTGAACGGTTGCTCGCCCGCCGCCTCACGCCGGAGGCCGCGGCCGCGGCGACGCCGGACTATTCGGGGACATTCCATGCAATCGGTGCGCGGCTCTTGCGCGAATATGCGCCCCGGCTCGGCCTCGATCCGCATTTCACCATTCATGACCGCGAAGATTCGGCCGACCTGATGAACTGGGCGCGACACGAGGCGGGACTGACCGAAACGAGGGAGCGCTTTCCAACCAAGGGGACTTGCCTTGCGATCTACTCGCGCGTCGTCAATGCGCGCGGCGAACTTCAAATCACGCTCGCAAAATGGTTCCCTTGGGCTGCGTCGCACGAGGAGGCTTTGCGCGCGCTGTTTGGGGCCTACGTCGACGCCAAGCAACGGCAGAACGTCCTCGACTACGATGACCTCCTGCTCTACCTCGCTCAGATGCTGGCCGAGCCGGCGATCGCTGGCGAGATCGCCGCCCGTTTCGATCATTTGCTGGTCGATGAATATCAGGACACCAACGCCCTTCAGGGCGAGATCGTGCTGGCGCTGAGGCCCGGAGGCGCCGGTCTTACGGTGGTCGGCGACGACGCGCAGTCGATCTATTCGTTTCGCGCCGCGACAGTGCGCAACATTCTCGATTTTCCGCGCGTCTTCGATCCGCCGGCGCGCATCGTGACGCTCGAGCGCAACTACCGCTCGACGCAGCCGCTCCTTGCCGCCGCCAACGCAGTCATTGCGCTGGCGCCGGAACGCTTCGCCAAGGAGCTTTGGACGGATCGCGCGTCGGGCACGCTCCCCGCGCTCGCAACCGTCGCGGACGACGCCGATCAGGCGCGCTTTGTCGCGACCCGCGTGCTCGCGAATCGCGAGGCGGGGGCGGCGTTGAAAGCGCAGGCGGTTCTGTTTCGCGCCTCGCACCACAGCGCCGCGCTCGAACTTGAGCTGACCCGCCGCAATGTGCCGTTCGTCAAATACGGCGGCCTCAAGTTCCTCGACGCGGCCCATGTCAAGGATGCCCTGGCGCTCCTCCGCTTCGCCGAAAACCCGCGTGACCGCATTGCGGGCTTTCGGGTTGCGCAGCTTCTGCCTGGCGTCGGCCCGAAGATCGCCGAGACGATCGTCGCCGCCGCGGCGGCCGATGACGGATTTGCGGCACTGGCGGGGTTGACCCCGCCGCCAAGGGCGGGCGCCGGCTTTGCCGCTTTCGCCGAGCTCATGCAACGCCTCGCTACGCATGCAGCGCCCTGGCCGGCCGAGATCGCCGACGCCGTCGCCTGGCTCGGGCCGCTGCTCGAAACACGCTACGACGACGCGATGGCGCGACTCGGCGATCTGGAGGCGCTCGAACGGATCGCGGCCTCGTTCGCATCGCGCGAGCGTTTTTTAAGCGAGATCGCGCTCGACCCGCCAGACGCAACGAGCGACGAAGCGGGGCCCCCGCTGCGCGACGAGGACTATCTCGTCCTCTCGACGATCCATTCGGCCAAGGGGCAGGAATGGCGTTCGGTGTTCGTCCTCAATTGCGTCGACGGCTGTATTCCGTCCGATCTCGCGACCGGCTCGTCGGAGGAGATCGAGGAGGAGCGGCGGCTCCTTTATGTCGCGATGACCCGCGCGCGAGATGAGCTCACGCTTATCGTTCCGCAGCGCTTCTACGTTCATAGCCAGCCGAAGAATGGCGACCGCGGCGTCTATGCGAGCCGAACGCGATTCATCCCGCCAACTCTGCTCAAATACTTTGACCGGCAGACTTGGCCTGTCGCGGCAGTCGAGCCGGCGCGTATTGCGGCGGGCGGCCCACCCTTAGACCTGACTGCACGCATGCGCGCGATGTGGCGTTGAGCGGGGCGCGGGCTGCTCTCAAAGGGTCGTTTGGAGCGACTCGGACCTTTACTAGGCTTCCTCCACGGCGGACGAATTGACGGCCCGAATCGACGCTGCGCCAAGCAAACAGGGGCTTTTTCGCTTGCGCGCCGGACCGATCTGAACCAGAGTGACAGGCTAGAAACGACCAGCCGACGGGCGTCGCGGACGCGACGGGTAGCGTGTCGGAAGCGGAGGAAGCCGGCTTGCCGATTCTTGAATTGAATGCGGTGTCGAAGCACTTCGGCGCGATTCATGCGCTGAACGAAGTCGATCTCACGCTGGATGTCGGGCGAAGTCCTCGGCCTGATGGGCGACAACGGCGCCGGAAAGTCGACCCTGGTCAAGGTCATCGCCGGCAATTTTCCCCCGACCCACGGGGAGATCCGCATCGGCGGCGAGCCGGTCCATTTCCACAAGCCGGTCGAGGCGCGTCAGAAGGGGGTCGAGGTTGTCTATCAGGACCTCGCGCTGTGCAACAATCTCTCCGCGGCCGCCAACGTGTTCCTGGGGCGGGAGATCAAGCGCGGCGCTGGGCCGTTGCGTTGGCTCGACCACAAGGCGATGGCCAAGCGCGCGGGCGAACTCTTCAGCGAGCTCAAGTCTGAAACCAGGCCGCGCGACCTCGTGCGGCAGATGTCGGGCGGACAGCGGCAGGCGGTCGCGATCGCTCGCACGCGGCTGTCGAAGGCGCGCATGGTGCTGATGGATGAGCCGACCGCGGCGATCTCCGTTCGACAGGTGGCCGAGGTTCTCGATCTGATCCGGCGCCTGAAAGAATCCGGCATGGCGATCATCCTCATCAGCCACCGCATGCCCGACGTGTTCGCGGTTTGCGACCGGGTGGTGGTTATGCGCCGTGGACGCAAGGTCGCCGACAAACCGATCAAGGCGACCAGTCCTGAGGAAGTGACGGGCCTGATCACCGGCGCGATCCACGCGGCCTGAGGAGGTCCAATGTCAAGCGAGGCCGCCGCAGGCTAACGTTTCGATCGAATCGGTCCTCGGCGTCCAGCAGCACAATTTGTGGCAGCGGGTCGCCGGCGCGCAATCGTTCTGGGTGACGATCGCGTTGATCATCATTTGCATCGTGATGAGCTTTCTGCAGCCGGCCTCGTTCGCGACGCCGGAGAACTTCTACAACATCACGCGCAATTTCTCGTTCATCGGCATCATGGCGCTGGGCATGACGGCGGTGATCGCGACCGGCGGCATCGACCTTTCTGTCGGATCGATCATGGGCCTTGTCGCGGTCGCGAGCGGGCTTACGCTGGAGGCGGGCTATCCCTGGTGGGCCGCCGTGGCCGTCGGCCTCTTCTCGGGATTTGTCGTGGGCCTCATCAACGGGCTCATCATCGCCTATCTCGATCTGTCGCCGTTCGTCACCACGCTCGGTATGCTTGCGATCGCGCGATCATGCGCGGTGGTGCTGTCGGGCAATCGCATGCTCTACAAGTTCGGCCCGGGGGGCCCGGCGTTCAAGAATTTGGGCGGAGGCGAACTCTCGCTCGGCCATTCGTTTTCGCTGTCTTACCCGCTTCTGTTCCTGATCGTGCTCACGGCGATCCTCGCGGTTGTCTACAAGATGACGAGCTGGGGCCGCCACGTGCTGGCGATCGGCGGCAACGAGCAGGCCGCGCTCCTCACGGGCGTGCCGGTCAATCGGGTGAAGGTGCAGGTCTACGTCGTCTCTGGCCTCGCTGCGGCGGTGGCGGCGATTCTCAATGTCGGCTGGTCCGGCTCCGCCATCAACGCGCTCGGCACGAGCTACGAATTGCTCGCGATTTCAGCCGCCGTGATCGGCGGCGCCAATCTGATGGGCGGGGAGGCGAGCGCTTATGGCGCCTTCATCGGCGCGGCGTTGATCTTTGTCATCCGCAATTCGCTTCTGATGGCGGGCGTCGATTCGAACTGGCAGGGCACGTTCGTTGGCTTGTTCCTTATCGGAGCGGTTTACCTCGGGAAGATCCGGGGATCGAAACGCGAGTGACCCCGTGTGGGGCCGCGTCTAACTGGCCCGCGTGGGCCATGTCCAAATGGGAGGAAATGAATGTTGAAGCTTATGTTGACCGGCGCGGTCGCCGCCGGTGCGTTGTTGGCCATCTCGGCCTCGGCGCAGGCTGCCGATCCCTATACGTTCGCGCTGGTGCCGAAGAATACCAACAACCCGTTCTTCGACCAGGCGCTCGCCGGCTGCAAGAAGGCCGAGGCCGAGCTTAAGGGCGCGGTCAAGTGCCTCTATATCGGACCCGGCGAGCACGGCGGCGGCGACGAGGAAGCGCAGATCGTGGCCGACCTCATCACCAAGAAGGTCGACGGCATCGCGGTCTCGCCCGCCAACGCGCCGGCGATGGCCAACGCGCTGAAGGACGCTGCTGCGAACAAGATCCCGGTTCTGACCTGGGACTCGGACCTTCTGCCGCAGGACAAGGGGCTGCGCGCGGCTTATGTCGGCACGCACAATTATGACATCGGCGTCAACATCGCCAAGCTTGTCATGCAGATCAAGCCCAAGGGCGGCACGATCTGCATCCAGTCGGGCGGCGCGGCGGCGGCCAACCACAATGAGCGCATGCAGGGCATCCGCGACACGCTCGCTGGCGCGAAGAGCGCCGAGTTGCCGGGCGTTCGCCTGACCGGTCAGAACGGCTGGAAGGAAGCGGACGGCTGCCCGCTCTATACGGACGACGACTTCGCCCGCGCCAACCAGCAGATGGAGGATATTCTCGCCAAATATCCGAACCTCGACGCGTTCACGCCCGACCGGCGGCTTCCCGCAGTTCCTGCCGGACGCCTATGCGAAGATCGCCAGCAAGTACAAGGACAAGATCGCCTCGGGCGCGCTCGCCCTCGTGGTCGCGGACACGCTGCCGATCCAGATCGACGCGATGAAGCAGGGCCTCTCCGCCGGACAGGTCGGCCAGCGGCCGTTCGAGATGGGTTACAAGGCGATGTACTTCCTCAAGGACATGAAGGACGGGAAGCCGGCGCCTTCCGACCCGACTTACACCGGTCTCGACGTCTGCACGCCAAAGACCGCCGACACCTGCGTCGGCGGCGGAAGCTGAAGGCTTCCCGAAAGCCATCACGAGGGGGGCCGGCCTTGCGCCGGCCCCTTCCGATTCTGGGCGACCGCGCCGATCCTCACATCCCGCCTAACCGCTCGGCGACGGCGAAGATGTCCTTGTCGCCCCGCCCGCAGAGGTTCATCACCATCAGGTGTTCTTGCGGGCGCTTTGGCGCGAGCTCAATCACTTTGGCGAGCGCATGCGCCGGCTCCAGCGCCGGAATGATGCCTTCGAGCTTCGAGAGAAGCTGGAAGGCGCCGAGCGCCTCCTCATCGGTCGCGGAAAGGTACGTCACCCGGCCGACGTCGTTGAGCCAGGAATGCTCCGGCCCGACGCCGGGATAGTCGAGGCCGGCGGAGATCGAGTGGCCTTCCAGGATCTGGCCGTCGTCGTCCATCAGGAGATAGGTGCGATTGCCGTGCAGGACCCCCGGGCGCCCGCCGTTGATCGAGGCGGCGTGGCCGTTCGGTCTGTCGAGCCCGTGCCCAGCCGCTTCGACGCCGAACATCTCGACCCCGGCATCGTCGAGGAAGGGATGAAACAGGCCGATCGCGTTGGAGCCGCCGCCGATGCATGCGACCAGGCTGTCGGGCAGGCGGCCCTCGAGTTCGAGCATCTGAGCCCGGGTCTCGTTGCCGATCACGCACTGGAAATCGCGCACCATCGCGGGATAGGGATGTGGCCCGGCGGCGGTCCCGATGCAATAATAGGTGTCGGAGACGTTGGTCACCCAGTCGCGCAGCGCTTCGTTCATCGCGTCCTTGAGCGTTCGCGCGCCAGCGGTGACCGGCCTCACTTCGGCTCCCAGCATCTTCATGCGGAACACGTTCGGCTTCTGCCGCTCGACATCGACCTCGCCCATGTAGACCACGCAGTCCAGGCCGAATCGCGCGCAGGCCGTCGCGGTGGCGACGCCGTGCTGGCCGGCGCCGGTCTCGGCGATGATGCGCTTCTTGCCCATCCGGCGGGCGAGCAGGATCTGGCCAAGCACGTTGTTGATCTTGTGCGCGCCGGTATGGTTGAGTTCGTCGCGCTTGAAATAGATTTTGGCGCCGCCGAGCCGTTCGGTCAGCCGCTCGGCGAAATAGAGCGGGCTCGGACGCCCGACATAGTGCTTGAGGAGATGATCGAGCTCGGCCTGGAACGCCGGGTCGGCTTTGGCGGCCTCGTAGGCCTTCTCGAGCGACAGGATGAGCGGCATCAGCGTCTCGGGGACGAAGCGTCCGCCATAGATGCCGAAGCGTCCGCGCTCGTTCGGCCCCTCGCGATAGGAATTGGGCTTTTCCAGCTTCGTCATTCGATCGGTTCCCGCACCACGCCCTCAGCCGCGCGGGCGAACGCGGTGCGTGCGGCGGCGATGAACGACCTGATTTTGGCCGCGTCCTTGACTCCGGGCGCGCTTTCGACGCCGGACGATACATCGACGCCGGGCGCGCCGGCTTGGCGGATCGCCGCGGCGACGTTGTCGGGACCAAGACCGCCGGAGAGGAACCAGGGCCGCCGCGGACGAAACTCCCGCGCCAGCGACCAGTCGAACGCGAGGCCGTTGCCGCCTGGGAGAGCCGCGCCGCTGGACGGCTTGGCGTCGATCAGCAGGAAATCCGCCGCGCCCTCGTAGGTCTCCGCCGCGGCGAAGTCCGCTGGCGACGCTACGCCGATCGCCTTCATCGTCGGACGGGCGCAAAGGGCGCCGATCGCCTTCACCCGCGCCGGGCTCTCGCGTCCGTGCAACTGCAGAAGATCCGGCGAAAGCGCCTCGATGATTCGCAAATGCAGATCGTCGTCTGCGTCGACGCTCAAGGCGACGATCTTCGCCCGCCCTCGCGCCCGCTCGCCAAGCGCCCGAGCCGTCGCCCAGTCGAGATGGCGCGGGCTCGGGGGAAAGAACACAAATCCAACCATGTCCGCCCCGGCGTCAAGGGCGGCGTCCAGGGTCGAGGCGGTCGAGAGGCCGCAGATTTTGACGATCGGCGTCATCGCCGCCTCTTTCCGCCAAGACAGGCCCTCTGTCAAAGGCGCCAAGGGAACACGCGACGCTTTGGGCGATATTCTCAGCGGATTGGCTCCCGAGCCGCGGCAAGGTCATGCTCGATGGCGCCGATTTCCTTTTCGGCGGCCGCCCGCATCTTGGCTTCGGCGCCGCGATAGAGCGCGACAACGCGCCGACCTTGCTCCGTCAGCGCTGCGCCGCCGCCTTTCGCGCCGCCATGGTGCGCCGCGACTAGCGGCGCGGCAAAGATCTGATTGAGTTCGTCGACCAGGAGCCATGCGCGGCGATAGGACATCTGGTGCGCGCGGCCGGCCGCCGATATCGATCCGGTCTTCTCGATCGATTCCAGCAGGGCGATCTTGCCGGCCCCTAACCGGCGGCCGAAGTCGAAATCCAGCCGGATCGTCAATCGAGTCGACATGGTCGCGTCTCCCCGAACGCAGCAGCGCCTTAGCCCGAATGGGCGAATTCCCAGTAGAGTTTGCGCGCGCGGCGGAAGAAAGGGCCCGGCTGCAGGTCCCGCCCCTCGATACGCGTGACCGGGGTGACCTTGCCATAGTTGCCGACGACGAAGATTTCGTCTGCGGCGTCGAAGTCGGCGAAACGCAGCGTCGTTTCCCGAATATCCGCGCCGTCCGCGCGCAGGAGCTGAAGGACGCGCTGGCGGGTGACGCCGTTGAGGAAGGTTCCGTTGGCGATCGGGGTCATCGCTACGCCGTCCCTGGCCATGAAGACGTTGGCCGTCGCCAGCTCGGCGACGTTGCCGAGCATGTCGCAGAGCAGGCAATTGTCGAAGCCGCGCGAGCGGGCTTCGATCAAAGCGCGCGCGTTGTTGGGATAGAGGCAGCCGGCCTTGGCGTCGATCGGCATCGTGACCGCGAGCGGCTTCGCGAACCCCGAGCGGGTGATCGAGACCCCGGTCGGCTCGGGCAGCGGCGCCTCATAGACGCTGAGGCAGAACCGCGTCGAATCCGGGTCCGGCGGCACCGAACCCCCTCCCCCTTGTTCCGGCCAGTACATCGGCCGGATATAGAGTTCGGCGGCCGGCCCGAATTTCTTCACCCCTTCACGCGCGAGATCGACGATCGCCTCTTCGGTCATCGTCGGCTTGAGGCACATCGCGAGCGCCGAACGGTTGAGACGCGCGCAATGCTTGTCGAGGTCGGGCGTCACGCCTTCGAAGGCGCGCGCGCCGTCGAACACGCTCGATCCGAGCCAGAAGGCGTGCGTGCGCGCTCCAATGATCGGGCGATTGCCCTCGATCCACTCGCCATCGAGAAAGGTGAAGGTTTGCGACCAGGCGGACATGGTTTTGGGTGATCCATCGGAGGGCGGACTTGGGAACAGCGGGACAGGCTCAATCGCCGTTTTCGCGACGCGAGTCTAGCCGGTTGGGAGCGCCCAAGACCAGCGCGCGACTTGGTCGGGTCAGTTCAGGGGAATGACCTCCTCGGCTTCCGCTCCAAACCTCGCGGCGGCCTCGCCCACGCGCTTGCCGCCCACGACGAGGTCCGGCGCGATTTCGGCGAGCGGCACGAGCACGAAAGCCCGGCTGAACAGTTCGGGATGAGGCAATGTCAGCCGGTCGGTATGGAGCGACACGTCGGCGTAGGCGATGAGGTCGATATCGATCACTCGCGGCCCCCAGCGCTCGGTCGGCACGCGCCCGAGTTCGACCTCGAGCGCCTTGAGGCGTTCGAGCAGCGCATGGGGAGGAAGATCGGTGAGGCCCAGCGCGCAGGCGTTGACGAACCAATCCTGGTCCGTCTTGCCCCAAGGGCGCGGTGCGGTAGAGGTGCGAGACGGCGGTGAGCTTGAGGCCGGGCGTCGCTCCGAGGGCCCGGAACGCCTTGCGAAGCGTCCCGGCCTTGTCGCCGACATTGCCGCCGAGCGACAGCGCGATCCGCGCGCGTCCGTCGTCCTTTGGGGCCGGCAACGGAGGCGACGCCGCAGCCTTGAGGGCCCGGAAGATTTCGAGCGCCACGCGGTTTTCGACGACGTCATGCACCCGCAGAACTGACGCGCCTTGCACGAGCGCGATCGTATCGGCGGCGATCGTGCCGACAAGGCGCTGGTTGACCTCGGCGCCGACGATCTTGCCGATGAAGGATTTGCGGGAGAGGCCAACGAGGATCGGCGCGCCGAGTCGCCGGAAACGCGGGAGATTCCAGATGCAGGCGTGGTTCTGCCGCGCCGTCTTGCCGAAGCCGACTCCGGGATCGAGCAGGATGCGCCCGAACGGGACGCCGGCGCTCGCCGCCAGATTGAGCGAGCGCTCGAAGAAGCGTTCGACGTCGTCGAGAATGTCGATCGCCTCGTCGGCCTTGTCGCGATTGTGCATGATGACGACCGCCGAGCCGGTCTCGGCGACCGCGTCCGCCATCGCGGGATCGCGCTGCAATCCCCACACATCATTGACGACGCAGGCGCCAAGCTGAGCCGCCTCGCGCGCTACAGCCGCCTTGCTGGTGTCGATGGAGATCGGCGCGTCGATCCGCCCGGATAGCGCGGCGAGCGCCGGAACGACCCGGCTGAGTTCTTCGCGCTCAGTGACCGGCAGCGTGGCCGGGACGGGTCGAATTCGCCGCCGACATCGATGATCGCCGCCCCTTGCGCGATCATCGCTTTCGCGCGCTCGACTGCGGCGGCCGTCTCCAGATGCTGGCCGCCGTCGGAGAAGGAAGTCCGGCGTCACGTTGAGGATGCCCATCAGCACGGGGCCTTGCCTGAGGGCGGCGAGAAACTGATCGCGGTGAGCCGCGCGGCGATCGGCAGTCATCCCCAGGCCCTCGCGGCGTCAAACCCAAGCGGACGTGGCGCCGACCGCAAACCCATGCCAACTGTCGACAACAGCCGGCCCATTGCCATTGTGAGCGATTTCAATGGTTTACGCCGCTTTTCGGCAAGGGCGATGGGCGCCTTGCCGGACGGCGCCCGCAAAGGAGGCGCGCGAGGGGTAGCCTATCACAGCTTTCCGCTTTTCGGAACAATTTGCCCGCGCGCGGCGCGCCGGTTCCGGTTCAGGTTGCGAGAGCGGTGAGAATGCGCGCCCAGGAGCGGGCGCCTTTGTGAAACGAGACGCGCTCATATTTCTCGTTGGGCGAATGGATCTGGTCGTCCTCGAGCGCGAATCCGACCAGCAGGCTGTCCATGCCGAGCTCGCGTTTGAAGGCGCCGACGATCGGGATCGAGCCGCCGGAGCCGATCAGCACCGCGGGCTTCCCCCATTCGGCCTCGAGCGCGCGCCGCGCCCGGCGCAACGCCTCGTTCTTGACCGGCAGCGAGAGCGCGGGACTTGCGGAATAGCTGTTGAATTCGGCCTTTACGTCCGGCGGCAGGCGCGAGGTGACGAAGGCGCGGAACGCCTGCACGACGCGTTCCGGGTTCTGCTTGCCGACCAGGCGGAAAGACACCTTGGCGCTCGCCTTGGCGGGCAATACGGTCTTCGTCCCCTCTCCCGTATAGCCGCCGACGATCCCGTTGACGTCGCAGGTCGGCCGCGACCAGAGCTGCTCGAGCGGCGAGCGGTCGCGCTCGCCCGCCGGCGTCGTCAGGCCGACGTCGCGAAGGAATGCGGCGGCGTCGAAATTGAGCGCGCTCCACTGATCCGCGATCTCCTGCGGAAGCTCCTCGACGCCGTCGTAGAAGCCGGGAAGCGCGACCGCGCCCGTGTCGTCGTGCAGCGCGCCGAGAATGCTCGACAGCACGTGAATCGGGTTGATGGCCAAGCCGCCATAGACGCCCGAGTGCAGGTCCCGGTTGGCGCCGGTGAGGATAACCTCCTCGCCCACGATGCCGCGCAGCGACGTCGTGATCGCCGGCGTCGAGCGCCCCCACATCGCCGTGTCGCAGACGAGCGCGATATCGGCCTTGAGCGTCTTGGCGTTCTTGGCGAGGAATGGCGCGAGCGACGGCGACCCGGTCTCTTCCTCGCCCTCGAACAGCGCAGTCACCTCGCACGGCGGTCCGCCGAACGGCTTGAACGCCCGGCAGGCCTCGAGAAAGGTCATCAGCTGGCCTTTGTCATCGGACGCGCCGCGCCCGAGGATGCGCTCGCCCTGCGGCCCGCCTTCCAGCTTCGGCGCGAATGGCGGGTTGCGCCACAGATTCAGGGGATCGACCGGCTGGACGTCATAGTGGCCGTAGAACAGGACATGCGGCGCGTCGCGGCGATTGGCCTTGATGTGGCCGACGACCATCGGCCGCCCTCCGGTCGGCTCCTTGCGGCCTCGAAGCCGAGCGCGCCGAGTTCGCCGACCAGCCAGTCCGCCGCCCGCTCGCAATCCGGGAAATGAGCGGGAATCGCGGAGATCGACGGAATAGACAGCAAGGCGAATAGCCGATCGAGCGCCGCGCCCTGATCGGCGTCGATCGCGGAAAGAACATCGTCAATGGTCGCCATGTCGCGCTCCGCCCCTCCTGGCGCTTCGCAGCCTCGATTTGCCTGGGCGTTCTACCACACCGCTCGGCCTCCGTCGTCTCGCCACAATCAGGCGGGCGGCGGAATATCGGAGGCATGCGGAGACGATCGGGGATCGGGATTGCGAGCCGTCGACCGCGAGGCGAGCGTCGCCCGGCGCGGGCCGTTCGTTTCGTCCGGGCGAATTCCGTCAGAAGATTTGACGGAATATGACGAACAGCGTGCCGGACAGCAGCATCGCGACGGGCAGGGTCAGCACCCAGGCGAGCACCAGATTGCGCACCGTTCCCCACTGCATCCCCGAGCCGTTGGCGACCATCGTCCCGGCGACGCCGGACGAGAGGACGTGGGTCGTCGACACCGGCAGCCCGAGGCCGTCGGCGGCGCCGATCGTCGCCGCGGCGACGAGTTCCGCAGCCGCGCCCTGGCCGTAGGTCAGGTGGGTCTTGCCGATCTTCTCGCCGACGGTGATCACGATCCGCTTCCAGCCGACCATCGTCCCGAGGCCAAGCGCGATCGCCACGCAAATCTTGACCCAGAGCGGGATGAATTTCGTCGAAGTGTCGAGCTGCTTCTTGAAGTCGCCCAGGGCTTTCTTGTCCTCGGCCGTCAGCTCGCTTTCCTTGTCCTTCGCCAGAACCCGCAAAGCCTCCGAGTCGAGATACATGTCGTTGCGAAGATTCTGCACCCTTTCCAGCGGCGTCTTGGCGACGGAGCCATATTGCTCGACCGAGTCGCTGATCTGCCTGGTGAGCGCGGCGAGCGACGGATAGGTCCCCTCCGAAATCTTGTGGGCGTGGATGTATTCGGTCACCGCGGGACGCGGGTCGCCAATGACGGCTGTATCCGGCGCCATGCGCCTCGACCACCTTTGAGGCCGCATGCGCCGCGGCGACAAATTGAGGGGCGCCGGCTTCGCCCGGCGCGCGATTCAGCGCATAGGCCGTCGGCACGACGCCGATCAGGATCAGCATGATGAGGCCCATGCCCTTCTGGCCGTCGTTGGAGCCGTGAAAGAACGACACCAGCGTGCAGGTGAGGATCAGGAGGCCGCGGATCCACCAGGTCGGCGGGGCGTTCGTCTTCGGCGCCTGATAGAGTTCGGGCGCCCGGACCACGGCCTTCATGACCAACAGAAGCAGCGCGGCGAGGACGAAGCCGAACACAGGCGACATCAGCAACGCCTCGCCGATTTTCGTCACCTGGTCCCAGTCAACGCCGGCAGTGCCGTCCTGTCCGCGAATGAGCGCGTTGGCGACGCCGACGCCAACGATCGATCCGATCAGCGTATGCGAGCTCGACGCCGGCAGGCCAAGCCACCAGGTGCTGAGATTCCAGATGATTGCGGCGATGAGCAGCGCGAACACCATCGCATAGCCGGCGCTGGAGCCGACCTGGAGAATGAGCTCGACCGGCAGCAGCGACACGATGCCGAAGGCGACGGCTCCGCTCGAAGCGAGCACGCCGAGGAGGTTCCAGCAGCCCGACCACACGACCGCGACCTGAGCCGGCAAGGCGTGGGTGTAGATCACTGTCGCGACGGCGTTGGCGGTATCGTGAAAGCCGTTGACGAACTCGAATCCAAGCGCAATCAGCATCGCCACGCCGAGCAGAAGGAACGGCACAATCGTGGTCGGGCCGCCGCCGGCCTCCGAGACGTCGGCGCGAATCGAGTAGGCCATGTAGAAGAGCCCGCCCGCGAGAACAGCGAGAAGAATCAGCGCAAGCCGGATATCGAGGGGCTGGTCCAGATGCGGCTTCACCGGCGTCCCGCCGGCGCCGGCAAGCCGGGTGTCCAGATTGGTTGCGGCGGTCATGGGGTCCGGCTCCCGCGACGAATTGGCGCGCTATCTATCGCGGCCCGGCGCATGACAGCGAATGTGAAAGCGGGCCCGGACGTCGGACGGGATTCAGCCTGATTTGACGCCTCCTGCGGGCGCCACATGAAAACCGACGAAAACCAGCGGGCATTGCCAAATGTCGCCAAGTGCGCAATTTTCACCCTAAATCGAGGGAGGGGAGAGTCGCTGGATGTCAATCTTGGACCGTGCTCATTCGGTCGCCGGGCCGGGCTTCAGCCGCTGGATGGTTCCCCCGGCGGCGCTCTGCATTCATCTGTGCATCGGCCAGGCTTACGCGTTCAGCGTCTTCAATCTGCCGATGTCGCGTCTGATCGGCATCGCGAAGTCAGCGCCCGACGACTGGAAGCTCACCGACCTCGGCTGGATTTTCTCGATTGCGATTTTCTGTCTCGGCTTCTCGGCGGCGGTGCTCGGCCGCTGGGTCGAAGAGGGCGGGCCGCGCCGCACCATGTTCGCTGCCGCCCTGTGCTTCGGCGGCGGGTTCCTGGTCAGCGCCTTCGGGGTGTCGGTCCATCAGCTGTGGATCGTCTATCTCGGCTACGGCGTCCTCGGCGGCATCGGCCTCGGACTGGGCTACATTTCGCCGGTGTCGACGTTGATCAAGTGGTTTCCCGACCGGCCCGGCATGGCGACCGGCATGGCGATCATGGGCTTCGGCGGCGCAGCGATGATCGCCGCGCCGCTTTCGGTGTGGCTCATGAGCAAGTTCTCGACGCCGACCCATGTCGGTGTCGCCGAGACCTTCGTCGTTATGGGAATCGCTTACGCCTGCTTCATGCTGGTCGGCGCCGCGATCGTGCGCGTGCCGCCGCCGGGGTGGAAGCCGGAAGGCTATGTCCCGCCTGTCCAGCCCAAGAAGCTCGTCACCTCAAACGACGTCTACGTCTACCAGGCGTTGAGGACGCCGCAGTTCTGGCTGATCTGGGTGGTGCTGTGCATGAACGTGACCGCAGGCATCGGCGTGCTCGGCCAAGCCTCGGCGATGAGCCAGGAAATGTTTCCGGGCCGCGTCACCGCCGCCGCTGCCGGCGGTTTCGTCGGCTTGCTGAGCATCTTCAACATGGCCGGACGCTTCTTCTGGGCCTCGACCTCCGATTACATCGGCCGCAAGAACACCTATTTCGTGTTTTTCGCCCTCGGGTTCGTGCTTTACGCGCTCGTGCCCTACTTTGGCGGCGCAGGCAACCTGCCGCTGTTCATCCTGTGCTTCCTCATCATTCTCAGCATGTATGGCGGGGGTTTCGCGACTGTTCCCGCTTATCTCAGGGACATGTTCGGGACTCGCTACGTCGGCGCGATCCACGGGTGGCTCATCACCGCCTGGTCCGTGGCGGGGGTGCTGGGTCCGGTGCTGGTCAACTACATCCGGCAGTACCAGATCGACAGCGGCGTGCCCAAGGCGCAGGCCTATAATGTGACGATGTACATCATGGCCGGTCTTCTCGTCGTCGGCTTCATCGCCAACGCCTGATCCAGGCGGTCGACGACCGGCATCACATGGAGCTCGAGACGGCGGACGATTTGATCGGCGTGGGGTGAGAGAGCGAACATGGACACTGCAAGAGAATGGCGGCACGACGCCGCTTCAGTTGGCGCTCGCCTGGGGCTTCGTCGGCATCCCGCTGCTATGGGGCATCTACGGGACGCTGATCAACGCGATGAAGCTTTTCCAGTAGCGGGAGCGCGGCGGCGAGAGAGCATCCGGCCTCGCGCGCTCAGCTCGCCTCGGCCAACAGCGACAATTGCTGGCGTCCCGGCTCGCCCAGCTGATCGACCAGTCGGGTCGGATAGTCGCCGGTGAAGCAATGGTCGGTGAACTGCGGCTGCCTGGCGTTGCGCCCGGCATAACCCATCGCCCGATAGATCCCCTCGATCGAGAGGAAGGCCAGGCTGTCCGCGCCGACGTAACGCCGCATGCCCTCAAGATCCATCCGCGCCGCAAGCAGCATGTCGCGCTCGGGCGTGTCGATGCCGTAGAAGTCCGGATAGGCGATCGGCGGCGACGAAATGCGGAAGTGAACCTCGCGCGCGCCCGCATCGCGCATCATGCGCGTGATCTTGACGCTGGTCGTGCCGCGCACGATCGAATCGTCGATCAGCACGATGCGCTTGCCCTCGACGACCGCGCGGTTGGCGTTGTGCTTCATCCTCACGCCCAGTTCGCGGATCGACTGGCTCGGCTGGATGAAGGTTCGCCCGACATAGTGGTTGCGGATGATGCCGAGTTCGAACGGCAGCCCGCAGGCGCGCGCGTAGCCGATCGCGGCGGGAACGCCCGAATCGGGGACCGGCACCACCACGTCGGCCGCCGCCGGCGCCTCGCGCGCGAGTTCGGCGCCCATCGCCTTGCGGGCGTCGTAGACCGATCTGCCATGAACGATCGAATCGGGACGGGCGAAATAGATGTACTCGAAGATGCACGGCCGCGCCGGCTGCTTGGGCAGCGGGAAGAAGCTCTTCACCCCCTCGCCGTCGATGACCACGACCTCGCCGTTCTCGACGTCGCGGATGAATTTCGCGCCGATGATGTCGAGAGCGCAGGTTTCCGAGCACAGGATCGGGCGGCCGTCGAGTTCGCCGAGCACAAGCGGACGGATGCCAAGCGGATCGCGCGCCCCGATCAGTTTCTTGTTGGTCAGCGCGACCAGAGCGTAGGCGCCTTCGATCTCCGCCAGCGCCTCGACGAAGCGGTCGACGATCCTGGTTCTCCGCGAGCGGGCGGCGAGCAGCAGCACGACCTCGGTGTCGGTCGTCGACTGGCAGATGGCGCCGCCGCGAATGAGTTCCCGGCGGAGCGTCAGTCCGTTGGTCAGATTGCCGTTATGGGCGACCGCAAGCCCGCCGGCCTCGAGTTCGGCGAACAGCGGCTGGACATTGCGCAGCGCCGTCTCGCCGGTCGTCGAATAGCGGACGTGACCGATGGCCGAGCGCCCAGGCAGGCGGTCGATGGTCGCGGCGCTGGAGAAATGGTCGCCCACCAGCCCCTGACGGCGCTCGGAATGGAACCGCACGCCGTCAAAGGCGACGATGCCGGCCGCCTCCTGGCCCCGATGCTGGAGGGCGTGGAGCCCGAGGGCGACGATTGCGGCCGCGTCGGGATGATCGAATATGCCGAAGACTCCGCATTCCTCGCGAAGTTTGTCATCCTCGAGGTCGACGATGGCCCCAGGCCGCTCGTCCGCGTCGTTTCGAACCTCGCGGGTCATTGTTTCGGCGCCGGGGCGAACGGCGCGGGGGCCGGCACGTTCTTGTTGATCAGCGCGTCCAGCTTTTGTTTGTCGAGAGCCGAACCGCCCGACGCCGAGGACGAACTCCCCTTGTTTGGCGCAGTCGGCGCAGGCGGCCGCGGGCTCCGGCGCCCTCCTTGGGACTCGGAGCGAGCGTCTCGTCAACGGGCGCTTCGTTGGTCGCCGCGCCCGCCCGCGACTTGATCCAGCTGTCGATGGTCGTCGCCGCATCCTCAGGCAGCATGGCGACAATCCGGTCAGCGGTTTCTGTCAGCATCGGTCGTGTCCGCGCGTTCCTGACCCATTCCGGCTGCTGTTTTTCCGACACCAGCCAATTGAAAATTGCGAAGGCGACGACCGCCAGCAGAAAACCGCGCGCGACGCCGAACAGGAACCCAAGCGTGCGGTCGAGCGCCCCGATCTTGCTGTCCAGAATCGCGTCCGACAAGCGTACGGTGATCACCGAGACGACAATGAGGGTCGCGAAGAACACGATCGCCGCGGCGATCGCCTGCGCAACGACTTCCTTGTGGATATAGGGCGAAAGATAGGGAATTACAGCCGGGTAGAAATAATAGGCCGCCGCCGCCGCCGCCGCCCAGGACGCAATGGCGAGAACCTCGCGGCTAAAACCGCGCATCATCGACAGGAGCGCCGAGACCAGGACGATGCCGAGAACCGCTAGATCGAGATAGGAGGGCATGTATTCGACAAACCTCGTCGCGACGCTCGACTATCGAAGGGGGCGCATCTGGCGGCCGGCGCGAGCGCCTTATAGCCAAGCCGCCTCAGTTCGTCACCCCGCCGCGGGCCGGAATAGCCCTTGCGCGGCCGGATTTCCCCTCAAATGAGGCTGACGCGATCAGGGCGATGAGGGTCGCCACCGAACCGATTGGGGTCACGGCGACTCTGGCGCCCTCGCCCTCCGCGCGCGGCGAAGCCGGCACGAAAGCGCTCGCAAATCCAAGCTTGGCGGCCTCCTTGAGGCGCAAGCCGGCGTGCGCCACGCCCCGCACCGCGCCGGAGAGGGCGATTTCGCCGAAATAGACCGCATCATGCGGCAGGCTGACGCCGGTAAGCGAGGAAACAAGCGCCGCCGCCGCCGCAAGATCGGCCGCCGGCTCGGCGATCCTCAGTCCGCCAGCGACATTGAGATAGACGTCGTATTGCCCGAGCTTCACGCCGCCATGAGCCTCCAGCACCGCCAGCACCATGGCGAGCCGGCTTGGCTCCCAGCCGACAACGGCGCGGCGAGGGGTGCCGAGCGTCGTCGGCGCGACAAGGGCCTGAATCTCGACCAGCAGCGGGCGGGCGCCTTCGACGCCGGCGAATACCGCAGCTCCGGGATGGGCGCCGCCATCGCGTTCCGCCAGGAACAAAGCGGACGGATTCGGCACCTCTTTGAGCCCGCCGCCGGTCATTTCGAAGACGCCGACCTCGTCGGTCGCGCCGAAGCGGTTCTTCACTGCCCGCAGAAGACGGAAGGCGTGCGCCCCGTCCCCTTCGAAAGCAAACACCGCGTCGACCATGTGCTCGACCACTCGCGGGCCCGCGATCTGGCCGTCCTTGGTGACGTGGCCGACAAGCATCAGCGCCGCTCCGCTCGCCTTGGCGAAGCGGATCAGCGCCTGCACCGAGCCGCGGACCTGGCTCACTGTGCCCGGCGCCGATTCGATCGCGTCGCTCCACATGGTCTGAATCGAATCGACGACGACGAATCTCGGCGCGTCGCCCGAGCCGAGCGTCGCGACGATATCCTCAACAAACGTATGCGCGGCTAGCTGGACCGGCGCATCGGCCAGCCCAAGCCGCGCCGCGCGCAGGCGAACCTGCGCCGTCGATTCCTCGCCGGAGACATAGACGACCCGGCCGCCCGACCGCGCGACCGCGGCGCAGGCCTGGATGAGCAGCGTCGACTTGCCGATGCCCGGTTCGCCGCCGATCAGCGTCGCCGACCCGGAGACGAATCCGCCCCCCGCCACACGGTCGAGTTCGGCGACGCCGGTGACGATGCGCGGATCGGCCTTCGACGCGCCGGACAGATCCTCGAGCGGGAACGGCCGGCCGGCTGCGCCCCGCCGCGCCGCCGCGCCGCCGACGCCGAGCGCCGCCGCCTCCTCGATGATCGTGTTCCACTCGCCGCACGATTCGCACCTGCCCTGCCAGCGCTGGGTGATCGCCCCGCAGTTCTGGCAGACATAAGAGGAACGAATCTTGGCCATGGCCACGAAGTGGCAGGTTTTCCGCGGCCTGTCGAGCAGCGACGACGATCGCGCCCGCCTTCAAGGAAAAGCGCGTCAAGGCTAGCGCGCTTCGGAAGGCGCGGTGCGGCAAATCGTCTGTCCGCGCGACAGGTCTAGGGTGTTTCACGGGACGATCCTAGGCCGCCGCCGTTTCGATCGATGAGGCGAGCTTAACATCGACCGCACGCCGCGCTGGCTCGGCGCGCGGGGTTGGTCCTCGCAGGAGGGGCGGGCGAATGCCGATTGCGCGACAAACAAAGTCGTTCTGGAGCGGCGAAGTTGGGCTCATTGGGGCGCTGAGCTGATCGCGCTGCTTTGCGTCTTATCGCGCGAAGACGATCGAACCGCTTTCGCCTTCCATATGGGACTGGGGGCGATTGCGTCGCGTGGGCATCTTTGCGATCTTCCAGCGCTTTTACGGCCGCCGGCCGATCCGCCGCCGCTCGAGATCGATGGACTGCCGAACTACAACTTCGGACCGGTGAAATTTGCCACGCTGTTCGCGCTGTTCTGGGGCTTGGCGGGGATGACGGTCGGGCGTTTACATCGCGCTTCGAGCTGGCCTTTCCGATCTGAACATCGCGCCTTGGTTCAACTTCGGCAGGCTGCGGCCATTGCATACGTCGGCGGTGATTTTCGCCTTCGGCGGCAATGTGCTGCTCGCGACGTCGTTCTATGTCGTGCAGCGCACTTGCCGGGCGCGGCTGGCCGGCGATCTCGCACCCTGGTTCGTCGTGCTAGGCTACAACTTCTTCATCGTCATCGCCGGCACCGGCTATCTGCTCGGCATCACCGCAGAGCAAGGAATACGCCGAGCCGAATGGTACGCCGATATCTGGCTGATGATCGTCTGGGTGGTCTATCTGCTGGTTTTCCTCGGCACGATCATCCGGCGCAAGGAACCGCATATCTACGTCGCGAACTGGTTCTATCTGGCCTTCATCATGACGATCGCCGTGCTGCTTCTCGGCAACAACGCCGCAGTGCCGGTGTCGATGTTCTCGTCGAAATCCTACATCCTCTGGAGGGGCGTGCAGGATGCGATGATCCAATGGTGGTACGGCCATAACGCGGTGGGTTTCTTTCTGACCGCGGGCTTCCTCGGCATCATGTATTATTTCGTCCCAAGCGGGCGGAACGGCCGATCTATTCCTACCGGCTGTCGATCATCCACTTCTGGTCGCTGATCTTCCTCTACATATGGGCAGGCCCGCATCACCTCCACTACACGCGCTGCCGGACTGGACGCAGACGCTCGGCATGACCTTCTCGATCATGCTGTGGATGCCTCGTGGGGCGGCATGATCAACGGTCTGATGACGCTGTCGGGCGCGTGGGACAAGCTGCGCACCGATCCGGTGCTGCGCATGCTCGTCGTGTCGGTCGCCTTTTACGGCATGTCGACCTTCGAGGGCCGGTGATGTCGATCAAGTCGGTGAATTCGCTTGTCGCATTACACCGACTGGGACGATCGGCCACGTGCATTCGGGGCACTCGGCTGGGTCGCCTTTGTCTCCTTCGGCGCGCTCTATTGCATGGTGCCGTGGCTGTGGAACAAGCGCGAGCTCTATTCGCTGCGGCTCGTCTCCTGGCACTTCTGGATCGCGACCCTCGGCATCGTGCTCTACATCACCTCGATGTGGGTTCCGGCATCCTGCAGGGACTGATGTGGCGGAGCTACACCCGCAAGGCTATCTCGAATATTCGTTCATCGAGACCGTGGCGGCGATGCATCCCTTCTATGTCATCCGCGCGATGGGAGGGGCGCTGTTCCTCGTCGGCTTCTGCTTGATGCTCTACAACGTCTACATGACGATCACCGCATCGCGAACAGGCGGCGCGGCCGCCGCAGCCGGCCCTCGCAGCCCGCCGAATGAGGATTGCGAGCATGAGCAGCTCCGGGCAGCCGCACCATGGCGGGTCGTTGTTCTCCAGGCACGCACTCCTGGAGACGAACCCGATCTACCTCATGATCGGCATTCTCGATCATGGTCGCGATCGGCGGCATGGTCGAGATCGTTCCGCTGTTCTATCTGAAGAGCACGCTCGAGACGGTGCGAGGGGATGCGGCCGTATACGCCGCTCGAACTCGCGGGCCGCAACATCTATGTGCGCGAAGGCTGCTATCTTTGCCACAGCCAGATGATCCGCGCCTGCGCGACGAGGTCGAGCGCTACGGCCACTATTCGCTGGCGGCCGAGAGCATGTACGACCATCCGTTCCAGTGGGGCTCAAGCGCAATGGGACCGGATCTGGCGCGCGTCGGCGGCAAGTACACCGACGCCTGGCATGTCGCGCATCTGACCGACCCGCGCTCGGTCGTGCCGCAGTCGATCATGCCGACCTACGGCTTCCTGATGACCACGCCGCTCGACACGCGCGAACTTGTCGCCAATGTCGAGACCAACCGCGAAGTCGGCGTTCCCTATACCGACGACATGATGGCCAACGTCATGGCGGACCTGCAGGGCTCAGGTGAACCCCGACTCGCCAGAAGCGGCGGCGCTCGTCAAGCGCTACCCGAAGGCGGTGGTGCGCAAGTTCAATCCCGGCCTCGTCGGACATCACCGAGGGAGACGCCGCTCGATCGCCTATTTGCAGATGCTCGGCACGCTCGTCGACTTCAAGCTCTACGACGACAAAGCCAATCTGCGCTGACGAATAGGGGACGCTGATGACAACGACCTACGAAATGGCTGGCGCGAGTTCGCGCAATCCGCCGGCACCCTGTATTTCTTCGTGTTCTTTCTCGCGACGCTCGTCTATGCGCTGTGGCCGCAAGAACGCGCGCGGTTCGACGAAGCGGCTCGCATGCCGTTGCGGGAGGATTGACCGATGGCCATCGATCCAGGCGCAGGTTGACCAGATCTCCGGTCAGACGACGACCGGGCATGAATGGGACGGCATTCGAGAACTGAACACGCCGCTGCCGCGCTGGTGGCTGTGGCTGTTCTATCTGACGATCGCTTTTTCGTTTCATTTATTGGATCCTTTATCCGGCCTGGCCGCTGGCGACCGGCTATCACCGGCGGCGTTCTCGGCTACACCAATCGCGCCGCAGGTCGCCGACGGACGTCGCCGCGGCGCAGGCGGCGCGCGATGCAGGAGGCGGCGGGTCTCGAAAAGGCAAGCCGTCGACGAGATCGCAGCAGATCCCGAAGATGCTGGAGCTCGCGCTCGCGCACGGCAAGGCGGCGTTCGGCGACAATTGCGCGCCATGCCATGGCTCGGGCGGCCAGGGCCAGAAGGGCTATCCCAACCTGACGGCGGGCCGCTGGCTGTGGGGCGGCACGCTGGATCAGATCGAGGTGACGATCACCCACGGCATCCGCTGCGCGACGATCCGGACACGCACACGAGCGCCATGCCGGCGTTCGGCAAGCGACGGCATCCTGAAGGCGGAGCAAATCAGCGCAGGTCGCCAACTACGTGCGGACGCTCGCCAAGCTCGACCCCGGAGCCGGCGTCGACGTGGCGGCCGGCAAGAAGATCTTCGCCGATAATTGCGCGGCCTGCCACGGCGAGGACGGCAAGGGCAACCTCGAGATGGGCGCGCCCAACCTCACGACCAAGGTGTGGCAGTATGGCTCGGACCTGAAGGATCTGCATCTACACGATCACCTATGCCCGCAACAGCACGATGCCGGCGTGGGGCAGGCGTCTCGATCCGGAGACGATCAAGTCGCTCGCGCTATATGTCCACAGTCTGGGCGGCGGTACAGTGACGCATCGACCTGCGCGAGAGATTGACGACGACGGTCCACTGTATGCGGCGGCGAAGAAAGTCTATCCGCAGAAGATCTGGGGGACATATCGCCGCCTGAAGTGGATCGTGTTGTGCGTCGCTCTCAGCGTCTACTACATCCTTCCATTCATGCGTTGGAGCCGCGGGCCGGATGAGCCGGGCCAGGCGGTGCTCGTCGATATGGCGCATTCGCGTTTCTATGTCTTCTTCATCGAGCTGTGGCCGCAGGAGGTGTACTATTTCACCGGCCTTCTGATCCTGGCCGCGCTGATTCTGTTTCTCTCCAACGCGCTGTTTGGCCGGGTGTGGTGCGGCTACGCCTGCCCGCAGACGGTGTGGACCGATCTGTTCCTCTTCGGTCGAGAGCGCGCATCGAGGGCGACCGGCGCGAGCGCATCAAGCTCGACGCCGCGCCGTGGGACGGCGAGCAAGATCGCCAAGCGCGTCGCCAAGCACGCCGCCTGGCTCTTGATCGCGCTGTTCACAGGCGGCGCGGCGGTCCTCTATTTCGAAGACGCGCCGACACTCGTCTGGCAGATTGCTCACGTTCCAGGCGCCGTTCATCGCCTATCTGTGGATGGGCATCCTGACCTTCACGACCTATGCGCTCGCCGGCCATATGCGCGAGCAGGTCTGCCTTTACATGTGTCCGTGGCCGCGCATCCAGGCGGCGCTGACCGACGCCGACGCGCTCAACGTCACCTATCGAAGCGACCGCGGCGAGCCGCGCATGTCGGTGAAGGAAGCGGCCAAGCGCCCGCGCGCACGGCGAATCCGCCGGCGATTGCATCGACTGCATGCAATGCGTCGCGGTCTGCCCGACCGGAGTCGACATCCGTAAGGGCTCGCAGCTCGGCTGCATCCAGTGCGGCCTGTGCATCGACGCCTGCGACGCGGTGATGGACGAAGGTGGAACGGCCGACGCGTCTGATCGCTTACGACACGGACGAAAATCGCGAGCGCAGGAAGCGCGGCGAGCACAATGTCTATCGCCTCGTTCGCGCCGCGCACGATCCTCTACGCGGCGCTGATGGCGGTCACAGGCTTCGTCATGCTGTATGCGCTCATCTCGCGCTCCAGCATGAACATGAGCGTCCTGCACGTGCGCGCGCCGCTGTTCACCGAGACGGCCGAGGGCGGCATCCGCAACGGCTACACCCTGCGCTTCTCAACAAGCTCGGCGAAGCGCGCGACTTCACGCTCGAAGTCAGCGGCGTCAAGGGCGCGATGATGAGGAGCGTCGTCGCCAAGCCGCTCGGCGACGGGCGCCTGAGCGTCCGCATCGATCCGGACGCGACGCTCGAGGCGCCGGTTTACGTCGGCTCCCCCGCCGACGCGAAGCTCGACAAGTCGACGCCGATCGCCTTCACCGCGACCGATGCGCGGACGGGCGAACATGTAATGGTCGCCGACCATTTCTTCGCGCCATGACGCAGGAGCGAGACGGGCCAATTATGAATGCAGAACTGACCGGACGGCATGTCCTCGTCATGCTAGGCGCTATTCTTTCTTGCGATGTTCGTCGCCAACGGGGCGCTGATTTACTTCGCGCTGAACACGCTCCACGGATCCGAGCTCGAGAATCCCTATGACGCGAGCCAGGCCTACAACGCTAGGATCGCGGAGGCGCGGGCGCAGGACGACCGGAAATGGACAGCGGGCGTGACGACACGAGCGGAGGAGCAAGGCGAGCGGGTCATGGTCGAGTTTCGCGATCGCGAGGGCGCGCCGATCCCTGACCTCCTCGTGACGGCGCGCTTCGGGCATCCGTTCGACGCATCGCTCGATCGCTCGGCGACGCTCGCCTCGGACGGCCTCGACTACGAAGGGGTCGCAGCGCCGATCCCGCCGGGCCGCTGGACGCTTGTCATCGAGGCGAGCCGCGGGTCGGAGCGCCTCTACCGCAGCGAAAACAAGATTTTGGTCGCCGGCGCGTCAGCGGACTAGGGACGATGGCGGAAGCGCAGGACCTTTCGTTTTTCGTCCGCCACCCTGTCGAGGGGATCGCGGCGATGGATCTGGTCGTCGAGGGAGTCCACTGCGGCGCCTGCATCGTGGCGATCGAAAAGGGACTGAAGCGCGAAGCGGGCGTGCGGGGCGCGCGGGTCAATCTCGCGAGCAAGCGGGTCACGGTCGAGTGGAGCGAAGGCGCGCTCGAGCCGCCGGCGATCCTCGAACGGTTGGAGACGCTGGGCTATCCTGCTCATCCCTTGGCGGCGGAGGCCGTTGATGACGAAGCGAAGGCGGAAAAGCGGCTCTTGCGGTCGCTCGGCGTCGCAGCCTTCGCCTCGATGAACGTCATGCTGCTCTCGATCTCGCTGTGGGCGGGCGCCGAAGCGATCCGAATCCGGCGACCCGCGATCTCTTCCACTGGCTGTCCGCCCTGATTGCTCTGCCTTGCTCGGCATACGCAGGCCTGCCGTTTTTCGAAAGCGCAGGGCGCGCGCTTCGCGCCCGCTCGGTCAATATGGACGTGCCAATCTCAGTCGCGATCGTGCTTTCGCTCGGCCATGTCGCTCTTTCAGACCATCGCCCACGAGCGCACCGCCTATTTCGAGAGCGCTGTGATGCTGCTGACGTTCCTGCTCGCGGGCCGCTATCTCGACCGGCGCATGCGCAGGCGCACGCGCGACTTCGCGGCCAACCTCTCGGCGATCCGCGCCGATCGCGCGACCAAGCTGAACGACGACGGCGAAGCGCGAGAGGCGCCCATCGCCGCGATCCGTCCCGGCGATCTTGTGCTCGTCCGCGCGGGCGAGCGAATCGCCGTCGATGGGACGGTGGAGGACGGCCGTTCCGAGGTCGACCAGAGCCTGGTCACCGGTGAGACCCGACCCGTCGAAGTTTCGCCCGGCGCACAGGTCTATGCCGGCTCCCTCAGTCTGACCGGGGGGCTTGAGGGTGAGGGTGAAGAACGCCGCGACGGGCACATTGCTCGATGAGGTCAACGCGCTGCTTGCGAAGGCCGTCGAGCAGCGCTCGTCCTACGTGCGCCTCGCCGACCGCGCGGCGCGGTGGTACGCGCCGGTCGTGCATCTCACGGCTCTCGCGACGTTTCTCGGCTGGCTCGCGCTTGGCGCGGGTTGGGAGCGCGCAACGATCGTTGCGATAACGGTTTTGATTATCACTTGTCCTTGCGCGCTCGGACTCGCGGTCCCGGCTGTGCAGGTCGTGGCGGCGGGGGCGATGTTTCGCCGCGGGCTTATCCTCAATTCGGGCGAGGCGCTCGAGCGGCTCGCGGAAGCGGACACGGTCGTGTTCGACAAAACTGGCACGCTGACGCAAGCGAAGCCGGCGCTCGCCAATGGCGCCGACATCGCGGCCGACGACCTGGAGCTTGCCGGATCGCTTGCGCTGGCCAGCAGACACCCGCTCGCCCGAGCTATCGTCGAGGCGGCGGGCGCCACAACGCCGATGATCGCCCATGAATTCCCCGGTCAGGGCGTCAGCGCTCTCTATCGGGGAAGTCGTCTCAAGCTTGGCTCGGTCGCCTTTTGCAAAGCGGAGGCCGAGGCGGCGCGCGTTGCGGCTGCGTGGCCGGACGCCTCCTGATCGCATTCCGGACCCCGGAGCGCGCCGTCGTGTTCGCGGTCAGGCAGGAGCTGCGCCCCGACGCGCGATCCGTTGTGGCCGGGATCGCGCGCAAGCACGAAGTCGAAATTCTCTCCGGCGATCGCGAGCCTGCAGTCGCGCTCGTCGCGCGCGAACTTGGGGTCGCTCGTTTTGAGCATGACATGAAACCCGCAGACAAAATCGCGCGCTGAAGGCTCTGGAGGCGGCGGGCAAGCGTCCCTTGATGGTTGGCGACGGCCTCAATGACGCTCCCGCGCTCGCGGCGGCGCATGTTTCGATCTCGCCGATCTCGGCTGCGCACATCGCGCAGGCGCAGGCTGACGCGGTCTTCCTCGGCGAGCGTCTTGCTCCCGTCGCCGAGGCGCTCGAGCTTGCCGCCAAAGCACGGAGATTGATGATCGAAAACATTTGGCTGTCGGTCGTCTACAATCTGATCGCCGTGCCGCTCGCCGTGCTCGGCTGCGTGACGCCGCTCATCGCGGCGTTGGCGATGTCGAGCTCCTCGATCTTGGTGACATTGAACGCCCTGAGGGCGCATCGTGCGCAAGGCTGACGGCGATGAATGTCCTCGTTTACCTCGTGCCCCTCGCGCTCGCGCTCGGCGGCCTCGGACTTGCCGCCTTCTTGTGGGCGTTGCGCAACGGCCAGTTCGACGATCTCGAAGGCGCCGCCTGGCGGGCGATCAGCGACGATGATCTGCCGGAGGACAAGGAATCATGACGATCGCGCCCGCCTTCAGAAGGAGGGCGCGGCGTGCAGCGCTGCCCGGCCTGCACCCTCCTCAGGGCGTGAGCACCGCCGCGCCTTCAAGCCGCCCGGCGCGCAGGTCGTCGAGCGCCTCGTTGGCCTTCTCGAGCGGATAGCGCGTGGTCGTCGTCCGGACTTTGGCCCGCGGCGCGATCTCCAGGAATTCGCGGCCGTCCGCCCGCGTCAGATTGGCGACCGAAAGGACGCTGCGCTCCTCCCACAGGAGCCGATAGGGAAACGAGGGGATGTCGCTCATGTGGATGCCGCCGCATACGACCCGCCCGCCCTTGCGCACCGCGGCGAGCGCCTGCGGCACGAGCGCCCCGACCGGCGCGAACAGGATCGCGGCGTCGAGAGGCGCGGGCGGCGTCTCGTCCGAACCGCCCGCCCATTCCGCGCCAAGCGACCGGGCGAATTGTTGCGCCTTCGCGTCGCCAGCGCGGGTGAAGGCGAAGACGCGCCGCCCCTGCCAGCGGCAGACCTGGGCGATGATGTGCGCCGCGGCCCCGAAGCCATAGATGCCGATGGTCCGCGCGTCGCCGGCCAATTTGAGCGACCGCCAGCCGATGAGGCCGGCGCACATCAGCGGCGCGGCCGCGACGGGGTCGAGGTCTTCGCCGAGCGGAAAGGCGAAGGCCGCCTCGGCGATCGTGTGGGTGGCGAAGCCGCCATCGCGCGTGTAGCCGGTGAAGAGGGGCGTGTCGCACAGGTTCTCGCGCGCGCTGACGCAATAGGGACAATGGCCGCAGGCGTGGCCAAGCCAGGCGACGCCGACCCGCGATCCGGGGGCGAGGCTGACGCCCGCGCCCGCCGCCTCGATGCGGCCGACAATCTCGTGTCCCGGAACGATCGGAACCTTGAGATCGGGCAATTCCCCGTCGACCACATGCAGATCGGTGCGGCAGACGCCGCACGCCTCGATGCGGATGCGAATCTGACCCGGGCCGGGCGCCGGCTCGGGGCGCTCCTCCATCACAAGCCGCTCGCCGGCCTGCCTGAGAACCATGACGCGCATTCCGGCGAGACTACCATGCGATGGCGGGTGCAGTCGACGTCACCGACTGCGCGCCCAGCGCCAGATCGCCCATTGCCGGCGGACCGGCGTCGCCTCGCGGATCGGATCGAACGGACGCGCGGCGTTGCGGTCGAGCCGTTCGAGATCGAGACGCACAGCGCCAAGTGGAATGAACGCCGGCAGAATCTCTGGCGGGGAAGCCGTCAGCCGGCGCTCCGCGTCAACCAGCTCCGCGCGCGCCAAGTCTCTGAGCTCGGCGCAAGCCGCCACGGCCCCGGGAGTCGCGCGACGGCCTTCGAACTCGCCCAAGGCCGCGCCGTGGCGCGCGGCGACGTCTGCGGGAATGAGCGTCGACGCCGCCCCGGCTTTCATGGGGACATCGAAGAGGAGGCGTGTCAGCGCCAGCGCCATCCCGGCGGGCGCGTGCGCGCTTTCGGCGTCGAGCTCACGCCCTTGAGCTGCGATCAGGGCCGCCAGACGCAGCCTCGCGCCCTCGCTCTCATCGGCGAAAGCCCGAAAAGCGGCGAGGTTGAAATCATCCTGCGGCGCGATCTCCTGCAATCGCGCGTCGAGCATCGCCTCGAGCCATGCGACGGGGAGCGCGTAAAACTCGATCGCCGCGCGAAGCGCCAGCGCCACCGGACTGCCGGCAGCCTCCTCGCGCCGTTGGCCGGAAATGACCTCACGCCACCAAGAGAGGCGGATCGCCGCCAGATTGGGGTCTCGCGCCCGAACGATCGCCTGACGGATTTCGACGTCGAAACTCGCCAAGGCCATCAGATGATCGCGGGCGGCGGCATCCGCGTAGAGAGCGCCTAGCCATTGGTCGCGGGCGTGTGTGCGCGCGAACGCCGCGCAATGCTTGTGAGCGTCTCGAAGCGCGTTGGCGTCCGGCGGACGATGGGCGCTCACGGCGCCCCGATCAGCGCCGCGGCGACACGGCGATCTTCCGCCCGCATGACATTGTAGAGCCTGAGCGCCGGGCCGGTCGCCATCGCTTCAAAGCGCAGTCCGGCGTCGTGCAGCGCGGCCCTCAATGCCTTCGGAGCGGCCGCCATTCGCGCCCCCGAGCCGATGACCAGAAATTCGATCGATCCGGGCGCCTCGGCGGTTTCGGCGAAGAGGGGCGCAAGCGAGCGCAGGTCGAGATCGTCAACGGTTTCAGCATCTATCGCTCGCACGCCCTTCGGCGTCGCGAGGATCGAGCCTTGATGCGACATTCCCGCAAAGGCGAATGCGCCGCCGCCATACGCCGTAATCGGATGACTGCCCGGCGCAAACGCGAAGGGCGAGGGCGCAGCGCTCACACCTTGGCCTTGGCCTGCGGCCTGGGTTGCGCGTCGGCGGCGTCCGGCTCTCTCGTCTTGTCGAAAGTGTCGGCGCGCACGCCCATGTAGATCAGCATCGGCGAGCAGATAAAGATCGACGAATAGGTCGCGACGAAAATGCCCCAGATCATCGCCGCCGAGAACGAGCGGATGACATGGCCGCCGAGGAAGAATAGCGCCAGCAACGCGAGAAAGACAGTCGTCGCGGTCATGATGGTGCGCGGCAGCACGGCGTTGATCGACAAATCGATGATCTCGGCGGTCGAGAGCCGCTTGTATTTGCGCATCACCTCGCGGATGCGGTCGAGCACGACGACCGTCTCGTTGAGGGAATAGCCGACAATGGTCAGGATGGCGGCGATCGAGGTCTGGTTGAACTCAAGCTGGGTCACGCAGAAGAAGCCGACGGTCAGCAGAAGATCGTGCATGGTGCCGATGATGGCGCCGACCGCAAACTGCCATTCGAAGCGAAACCAGAGATACGTCAGCACCGCGATAATCGCCACCACCACGCCGAGCGTGCCGCTCTGCACGAGCTCGCTCGAAACCGTGGGGCCGACCGAATCGACGCTGCGAAATTCATAGTCGGCGGAGAATGCGTCCCGCAGCTTGGCGATCGCGGTCTGCTGTCCTTGATCGCCCCCGGGCTGAAGGTTGAGTCGCAGAATGACGTCGGATTCGCCGCCGATCCGTTGCACCTCGACCGGTCCGAGGTTCAGGCTCTCCGCCTTTGACCGAAGTTCGGCAAGTTGCGCCGCCCCGCTCTTGCGCGCATGTCGACCTGCGTGCCGCCGGCAAAGTCGATGCCGTAGTTCATGCCGACGAACAGGAACATCAGCACCGATATGATCGACAGGGCCGCCGACAGCGGATAGCTCACGCGCCGGAAGCGCATGAAGCCGAATTTGGTGTTTTCCGGCGCGAGGCGAAGCAGTTTCATGCCGCTGTGTCCGTAACGTGCGCAGACCCGGTCATATCGGCAGCCTCTTCGGCCGCGCGCGATGGAACCAGAGCGCGATCATCATGCGCGTCATGGTCACCGCGGTGATGATCGAGGTCAGAATGCCGAGCCCGAGCGAAACCGCGAAGCCTCTGACCGCACCCGAGCCGAAAAGGTAGAGGATCAGCGCCGCCACAAACATCGTCACGTTGGAATCGACGATCGTGGCGAAGGCGCGCCGGAAGCCGGCGTCGAGGGCGGATATGACCGAGCGGCCAAGGTGCGCCTCCTCGCGGATGCGTTCGTAAATGAGCACGTTGGAATCGACCGCCATGCCGATGGTGAAGACGATGCCGGCGATGCCGGGCAGCGTCAACGTGGCGCCGAGCAGGACCATCGAGGCGAAAATGAGCAGGATGTGTACGGCGAGCGCGAGGTCGGCGAAGACGCCGAAGATGCCGTAAGTCGCGATCATATAGACGACGACCAGCGCCGCGCCGACATAGGCCGCGCGCTTCCCGGCGTCGATCGAATCCTGTCCGAGGCCCGGCCCCACGGTGCGCTCCTCGACCACTGTGAGTTTTGCCGGAAGCGCGCCCGCGCGCAGAAGAATCGCGAGGCTCGAAGCCTCCTCCGACGTGAAATTGCCGGTGATCTGGCCGGTCCCGCCGGTGATCGGCGACCGGATGACCGGAGCGGAAATGACCTTGCCGTCAAGCACGATGGCGAACGGCCGGCCGACATTCTCCGAGGTGACTTGCCCGAACCTTTGCCCGCCGCGCAGATTGAAGCGGAAGGTGACGTCCGGCTCTCCGGTCTGCTGGTCGAAGCTCTGTTGCGCGTCAACCAGATCGCCGCCGTCGACCATCACGCGCTTTTGCACCTGGATCGTTCCGGCGCCCTTCTGCATCGGCAGCGTCTCGACCTCGTTTGGCGGATCGCCCGGATCGGCGACCAGACGAAATTCCAGCTTCGCCGTCTGTCCGATGATCTCCTTGAGCTTGGTGGTGTCCTGAAGCCCGGGCACCTCGATCAGCACACGGTTAAGGCCCTGCTGCTGGATGACGGTTTCCTTCGTGCCCATCGCATTGATGCGCCGGTTCAGCACCTCGATCGATTGCCCCACCGCATGGCGCACCTTGTCGTCGATGGCGGCGTCGGTCAGCGCCAGATGGACGCCGGCGTCGGTTTCCGTGACGTCGAGCGTGCGCCCGTTTCCGCCCGCGAGAGGGCCGCCGATCGGCTGGCTGAGCGTTTGCAGCAGTTCGAGGGCCTTCGCGCGTTCGGCCGAATCGGCGATCCGCACCAGCACGCCGCGCGGCTCGACCGCGATGCCGCCGGAAATCGCGATCTTGCCGTCGCGCATCTTCTGCCGCACGTCGTCGCGAAGGCTGTCGACCTGGGTCTTGATCACCGACGATTTATCGACTTCCATCAGCATGTACGCGCCGCCCTGCAGATCGAGGCCAAGCACGAGCTGGCGCAGGGGCACGAACCCCGGCAGGCGGGCTGCCAGCAACTCGACCGTTCCGGCAGAGAGAAAGCTCGGCACGACGATCAAGAGCGCAGCGAGCACGAGCGCCAGGACGGAAGCCAATTTCCAGGGAGCGAAACGAAGCATCGGGCTTTCTGTCTATGAGGATCCAACGCCGCGCAGCGTGAGCTTTGCGGCGATGATCACGCGCCGGGCGCGTCTTTCTTGGCCGCCGGCGGCTTGGAGGGCGGAGGCGCGTCCTTGACCGGTTCGCCCTTGGCGCGCACTTCCGAGATGCCGGATCGGGCAAGGCGGACGCGCACGTTCGGGGCGATCTCGAATTCGACCTCGTTGTCATCGACCGATTTGGTGACTTTGCCGATCAGGCCGCCCGAGGTGACGACGACATCGCCGCGCCGGGCCGACTGGACCATCTCGCGCTGCTCTTTCGCCCGGCGCTGCTGTGGCCGCCAAAGCACGAAATAGACGATGGCGATCATCGCCACGATCGGCACGAGTTGAACCAGCGTGTCGCGTCCCCCAAAGGGCGAGGCGCCGCTGGCTTGGGCGTAGGCGGCAGTGATCAACACAGGGCGGAGACTCCGGCGACGCGAAAGCCGCGCCGTTCGTCAAGAGGTCATATGAAAAGCGTGGCATATATAGCCCCCGGCCGCGCGAAAGCAACGCCGCAGCGCGTGGGCGAAGCCGCGCTTTGACCTGGGAACGGCGCAGGCCCGTCAAGACCTGTTGTTAACGCCCGGCCCCGTTGTAAGCAGTTGCGCCAATTTTGGCGCCCGTTCGGGAGGGGACGCGTTATCATGAATAAACAAATCGCGGAGTTCATCGGCACCTTCGCCCTGGTGTTCTTTGGATGCGGGGCGGCGGTTGTCGGTGGCATGGGGTCGGGCGGCCACGGCGGTTGATCTGCTCGGAATATCAAGCGCTTTCGGCTTCGCGATCGTCGCAATGGCCTATGGCATCGGGCCGATCTCCGGTTGCCACGTCAATCCTGCCGTCAGTTTCGGGGTGTACGTCGCCGGACGGATGAGCGTCAGCGACATGGTCAGCTACTGGATCGCCCAGGTGCTCGGCGCGATTGTCGCCGCGGTGGTGCTCTACATCATCCTGTCGGGCAAGGCCCAGGGCTGGACAGGCTCGCTCGGCCAGAATGGCTGGGGAACGGGTTATCTCGGCGAATACAATGTCGTGTCGGCCTTGATCTATGAAATCGTGGCGACGTTCCTGTTCCTCGTCTGCATTCTGGGCGTCACCCACCCGTTCGCCCCGACCGGCTTCGCGGGCCTCGCGATTGGCCTGACCTTGGTCGCCATCCATCTGGTCGGCATCAACATCACCGGCACTTCGGTCAATCCGGCGCGCTCGATCGGCCCGGCGCTGGTCGGGTTCGGCTCAAATCCCGGAGCGGTCGCGCAGCTCTGGCTGTTCATTATCGCTCCGCTCATTGGCGCGGGCGCGGCCGGGCTCCTCTATCGGACCGCGGCCGTTCTGGACGCCAAGAAGGCCTGAGCGAAGCGTCGCTTCTTCGATCTTGCAAGCGCGAGCGCGGCGGGCGAAAAGCCCGCCATGCTCCATATCAATGGCCTCACCTACCGGCTGGGCGAGCGTCTCCTGATCGCCAACGGCGCTCTCCCGGTCCAGGCATCGGCGCAATAGGACCGATGCGCGGTTGCATTTGCTGGTAGGAGGCCTACATTTGTAGCGACGGGCTCTTACGAAGGTCAATTGCATGTCAACCGCCAAGCCCAGCGCCAATGTTTTCGGCACATTTCTGGATAATGTGTCCTCGACACCGTCCAAACCTTCGCTTGACTGGGATTGGGTAACGAAGCAGGCCATCCAATGGTCAACCGACCAGGCGTCGAGAGAGGGGGGTGGGGCCGTTTCGGCCGTGCTCCGCACGATGGCCGAGGCTGGATCGCCACAATCAGTCGCGACGATCGTTTCGTCGACAAAGCTAGGCATTGACGCTGTCACAAGTGCGCTGTCGAGCGCACAGTCGATTGGAATGGTTCAGCAAGTTGTGATAGGCGGCGCCACAAAGTTCGAATTGACCGCCGCCGGGCGAGACGCGCTCGCGTCGAGCGCACCGCCCTAAAAGAAGAGTTCAGCGATAGCGCCTGGAGGCCGGGGTCATGGAATGGCTGTGGGTTCCGGCAATCGGTCTTCTGGTCGGCGTGGTCGAACTGGTCGCACGGTATCGTGACAATCCCGGTCGTGCTTTGCGAACGGCGCCTGCGCTCTTCTATATGGGGATTAACGCGGTCGCCTGTCTTCTGTGCCTCACCATTCTTGTAAGGGTGAGACCATCTTGGATCTTTGTCGGAGGGGATACCGACCTGCAACAGCTGTATTTGATTCTCGCAGCTGGTTTCGGCGCGGTCGCCATCTTTCGGTCCTCGATCTTCAAGCTGAAATCTCCTGACGGCGAGATTGCGGTCGGGCCGGCGATCGTGCTCGATACGCTGCTGGCGGCGTCAGATCGCGGCGTGGATCGGCAGGTCGCGGCGCCGCGCAGCGCCAAAGTGCATGAACTGATGAAAGACGTTTCTTTCGACCGCGCAAAGATCGCCCTGCCGACCTACTGTTTCGCCTTGATGCAGAACGTCGGAGCAAACGAACAGAAGGCGATCGCCGACCAGGCCAATGCGCTCGGCGAGACCCCGATGGCCGATCAATTGCGAACTCTCAACCTCGGGCTCGCCCTGCTGAACGTCGTGGGTGAACACGTCTTGAGCAGCGCGGTAAAGGATCTCGGAAGTCTCATCGCGCGCGATCCGCCCATCGAGCAACGCGACGTCGGCAAGATCGCTGATCTCATGGCGAGAGTGGACTTCGACAGAGCCAAGTTGAGCCTGCCGATCTACTGCTTCAGCCTCGCTGGGACGATCACGCCAGATGTCCAGGCGGCCTTCGCGAAGCAGATCGAAGTCGATTGCGGCGTCTCCACTGTCGTCCGCGATTCGATCGTTGACATTGGGGCTCGGTCTATCTCAACTGGTGGGACTGGACGTGCTGAAGTTCGGCGTCGAACATCTTGCCGACGCAATCTGCGCCCCCGCAACCGACCGTCCGCAGCCTTGAGTATCGAATCGAAGCCCAAAAACGCTGAGCCGTGACCCTTGCAAGCGCGAGCGCGGCGGGCGAAAAGCCCGCCATGCTCCATATCAATGACCTCACCTACCGGCTGGGCGAGCGTCTCCTGATCGATGCCGCCACGGCGGCGCTTCCGGCGGGGACGCGAGTCGGGCTCGTCGGCCGCAACGGCGCGGGCAAGACGACGCTCTTCCGCCTCATCCGCGGCGAGCTCTCGCCCGAGAGCGGCGCGGTGTCGTTCCCCAAGGGAGCGCGCATCGGCGGCGTCGAGCAGGAGGCGCCGGCCGGCGCCGAGGCCCTCATCGATTTTGTTCTTTCGGCCGACGTCGAGCGCGGGGCGCTCCTGGCGGAAGCCGAGAGCGCGCGCGAGCCAGAGCGCATCGCCGACATCCAGACGCGCCTCGTCGACATCGACGCCCATGCCGCGCCGGCGCGGGCGGCGCGAATCCTCAGCGGCCTCGGGTTCGACGATGCCGCGCAGAACCGTCCGCTCTCGGAATATTCCGGCGGCTGGCGGATGCGGGTCGCGCTCGCCGCGGTGCTGTTCTCCGGGCCCGACCTGCTGCTGCTCGACGAACCGACCAACTATCTCGATCTCGAAGGCGTGCTGTGGCTCACCGACTATCTCAAGACCTGCCCCGCGACCATCCTCCTGATCAGCCATGACCGCGACCTGCTCGACGACGTGGCCGAGTGCATTCTGCATCTCGACCGCGGCAAGCTGACCCTGTGGAGCGGCGGCTTCACGAGTTTCGAGCGCCAGCGCCGCGAGGCCCAGACGCTGCAGGGCAAGGCGATCAAGAAGCAGGAGGAACGGCGCAAGCATTTGCAGGCGTTCGTCGACCAATTCCGCGCCAGCGCGACCAAGGCGACGCAAGCGCAGTCGCGCCTCAAGATGCTCGCCAAAATGGAGCCGATCGCCGCAATGGTCGACGAGACCGTGCAGCCGTTCAAGTGGCCGCCGATCGTGAGGCCCCTGAGCCCGCCGATCGTCGCGATGGAGAAGGTCAGCGCCGGCTACGACGGGCGCGCGGTTTTGGCGCGCATCGACCTCACGCTCGCGAACGACGATCGCGTCGGGCTTCTGGGCGCCAACGGCAACGGCAAATCGACCTTCGCCAAGCTGCTCGGCCGGGCGCCTTGCGCCGATGGCGGGCAAGATGACGCGCGCCAACCGGCTCGCGGTCGGCTATTTCGCCCAGCATCAGATCGACGAGCTCGAGCCGGGCGGCAGCGCCTATAGCCATGTCGCGGCGCGCATGCGCGGCGAACCGGAGCGGAAAATCCGCGCCCGCGCGGCGATGATGGGTTTTTCCGCCGCGCGCGCCGACACCAAGGTCGAGGCCCTGTCGGGCGGCGAGAAGGCGCGCCTGCTGATGGGACTGGCGACGTTCGAGGGGCCGCAGCTCCTCATCCTCGACGAGCCGACCAACCATCTCGATATCGACAGCCGGGCCGAGCTGATTGAGGCGATCAACGACTATGAGGGCGCCTGCATTCTCGTCTCGCATGACCGGCGCCTGCTCGAGGCTTGCGTCGACCGGCTGTGGCTGGTGGCGAACGGAACGGTCAAGCCATTCGACGGCGACCTCGCCGACTATGGCCGCTTCGTCCTGGGTCAGGCCGCTCAGCCCTCCGCAGCGGCGCAAGCGCGAGCCAGAGCCGCCCCGCGTCGCCGGCAGTCCGCAGGCGCGAAGCGGCGCCCTTGAAGCGCGAACTCGCGGCGCTTGAGGACAAGATGGGCCGATTCCAGGAACTCCTGCGGCGCGTCGACGAAGCGCTCATGGGAGCAAGCGCGTCGGGAGGCGACGCCGTCAAGATCGCCGATCTCGCCGGCAAGCGGGCCGAACTCGAGCGCGCGTTGGCCGCGAGCGAAGCGGCATGGCTGGAACTGTCGGAACAGGCGCAGTACGAGCGATCGTGAGATGGCAGCACGCGCGATCGCATCGGCCGCGGTTCTCCTGGCGACGCTCGCTTGCGCCCTCGCCGCCGAGCCGGCGCCTTGGCCGGATAGCTTCGTTGGGCGGCTGGAGGCGCTGGCGCTGATCGAGAGCCTCAACGCCGATCTCCTGAGCCACGACAGCGCGACCGCGACGCTCGAACGCTGGTGCGCCGATCATAAGCTGGCGGAGCCGGCGCTGATCGTCGCCGAGCGGGTGCGCGGCGTCGAAAAGCCAGCGGGCGCCGAGGTGCGGGCGGCGCTCGACGTCGGACCGGACCAGCCGCTCGGCTATCGGCGGGTCAGGCTCAAGTGCGGCGATCATGTGCTGTCCGACGCCGACAACTGGTATGTCCCGTCGCGCCTCACGCCCGAGATGAACCGCGTGCTCGACACGACCGACACGCCGTTCGGCAAGGCGGTCGCCGCCCTCCATTTCCATCGGCATACGCTGTCGGCGGAGTTCCTGTGGTCGCCGCTGCCGAAGGGCTGGGAAATGGGCGCGGCGCTTCCGGGGGGCGGAGGAGGCGCGCTCGCCGTGCCCGATCATGTGCTTGAGCACCGCGCGGTGTTGTCGCTGCCGGACGGCCAGCCCTTCAGCGAGGTCGTCGAGACCTATACCGGCGAGGTGCTGGCCTTCCCGCCGCCGGGATGAACGTGGCTGATGGATTTCGGACCCGTCGCGCTGCCGCCATTTTAGCGTCGTGGGTTCAGAATTTCAGCAACTTAGAGTCCGGTTTAGCGCCGCGCGACCAGTTTCACCTTAAAAACATTTTATTTAAGTTATATACTGAACAGGCCGGTTGCTGGCCGGCTTCAGCAGTCCCGTCGCTTCCACGACCAGGGATGATTGTTTCGGCGTCTGTCGCAGGGTAACCATCGTTTTGGCTCGAACGACAATAGCGGGGAGCGGACGCATGCATGGAGAGACCTCGCCGCCGGGCGGGCGCGTCACAATCGACATCGCCGATGGGATCGCCGAGGTCACCCTCAATCGCCCGGACAAGCTGAACGCGCTCGATCCGGCGATGATCGCGGCCATCATCGCGGCGGGCGAGCGGCTGAGCCGCGCCGCGGGCCTGCGCGCCGTCGTGCTGACCGGCGCGGGCCGCGGCTTTTGCGCCGGCCTCGACAAGGAGACATTCGCCTCGATGCTGGGCGGACGCTCCGCGCCCGGCCTCGGCGACCTGATGACGCGCACCCATGGGATCGCCAATGATTTCCAGGCAGGCCGCTTACGTCTGGCGCACCCTTCCCGTCCCGGTGATCGCGGCGATCCACGGCGTCGCGCTCGGCGGCGGCTTCCAGATCGCGCTCGGCGCCGACATCCGGTACGTCGCGCCGGACGCGCGCCTGTCGATCATGGAAATCAAATGGGGCATCGTTCCCGACATGTCGGGCATTGCGCTGATGCGCGAACTGGCGCGCTCCGACGTGATCCGCGAACTCGCGCTGACCGGGCGCATTTTCTCCGGCGCCGAAGCGCTCGCCTACGGCTTTGCGACCAGCCTGCACGCCGATCCGCTCGCCGCCGCCCGCGCGACGGCGAAGGAGATCGCCGGCCGCAGCCCCGACGCGGTGCGCGCGGTCAAGCGCCTCCTCAACGGCGCGAGCGACGCCGACGCGGCGGCGATCCTCATCGCCGAATCGAAGGAGCAGGCGGCGCTGATCGGCTCGCCGAACCAGATCGAGGCGGTGAGGGCGGGAATGGAAGGCAGGGCGGGGCGGTTCGCGGACGGGGAGGCTGACAACGGGCGGATTCGCCATCATAGCCGCGAATGTCGCGCAAGGTCGCCTGGACGCTCGCCCGAAACGTCCATACGGTCCTGAAGGAGGAACGCCATGTTCGCCAATGACCTGTTCGCGGGCAAGAAGATCCTCGTCACCGGCGGCGGCACCGGGCTCGGCAAGGCGATGGCGGAGCGGTTTCTCGGGCTTGGCGCCGAGATCGCGATCTGCGGACGGCGCAAAGGGGTCTGCGACGCGACCGCTGAGCGAATTGATGAAGGCCCACCGCGGGCGCGTGGCGAGCTATGGCGTCGACATTCGCGACGCCGCGGCGGTCGATGCGATGGTCGAGGCGATCTTCCGCGAAGGCCCGCTCACCGGCCTCGTCAACAACGCCGCCGGCAATTTCATTTCCCGCACCGAGGACCTGTCGCCGCGCGGGTTCGACGCGATCGCCAATATCGTGATGCACGGGACATTTTATGTGACGCAGGCGGTGGGCAAGCGCTGGATCGCCGGCAAGCTCCCGGGCAGCGTGGTGTCGATCGCGGTCACCTGGGTGCGCAACGGCGGGCCGTTCGTCACGCCCTCGGCGATGAGCAAGGCGGCGATCCAGGCGATGACCATGTCGCTCGCCCAGGAATGGGGCCGTTACGGCATTCGCCTCAACGCGATCGCGCCGGGCGAGATCCCGACCGAAGGCATGAGCAAGCGGCTCTCGCCGGGAATGGAGCCCGGCGCCGCCACCGCCGCGCGCAATCCGATGGGTCGCGTCGGGCGGATGGAGGAATTGCAAAATCTCGCCGCCTTCCTGATGTCCGACGGCTGCCAGTGGCTGAGCGGCGAGACGATCGTGATGGACGGCGCGGAGGCGCTCGCCACCGGCGGCAATTTCTACGAATTGCGCCGCTGGGGCGACGCCGAGTGGAAAGCCGCGCGCGAGGCGATCCAGGCGCAGAGCGCCCGCGAAAAGGCGGAGCGAGGATGATGGCGGAGGCTTCGGGATGAGCGCGCGCGGCGCTCCAATCGCGGCGATCATCCCCCCGCCGGTCCAGTTCGCGGCGACGTTCCTGGCCGGAATGGGGATCGATTGGCTCGCGCCGTGGCGACCGGCATGGATGGCGATGCGCGGCGTGCATTGGACGGGCGCAGCGCTCGTCGTCGCGGGATTTATCCTCGCGGTCGTCGCGGCGGGAGGCTTCCTATTCCGGCGCACGACGCTCCATCCAACCGGACAGCCGGCGCGCCTCGTTGTCAGCGGCGCGCACGCTTTCACCCGCAATCCGATGTATCTGTCGCTGACCGTCATCTATGTGGGCCTTGCGCTCGCCCTCGGCCGAGCTTGGCCATTGATCCTCGTGATTTTGCCGTGGGCCTCCATCAACTGGGTGGTCATCCCGTTCGAGGAGGCGCGCTTGCACAAAACTTTCGGCCAGGAATATGCCGATTATTGTGGAGAGGTTCGGCGCTGGATTTGAGGCCCGGGGTCGGCAGGCGCGCTTATCCGAATAGAGTATCGAAAGATGATCCTCTGGCCTTCGGGGAACTGTGCTTTTGATCTCCCAATTGCTATATTCGGTCCCGAAGGGGATGCGTCCGACGTTCAAAAGGGGGCAGGGCGCGGCAGAATTGGGGAATAGGGAGGCGTTCCATGACGTCTATTAGAGCTCCAGCCATACTTTTGCTCTTGGCGGCGACGCCTTGCAGAGCGGAGTGCCATGTCGACCATTTCAATTATTATCATGGTTCCGAAGCTCCAGCGACGATGCACGCAAGCAGCGGCGCGCCATGTTCGATGAAGTTCACGAACGGTCGGAAGTCGAACATCAATTCGATCGCGATCACCAAGCAGGCGAATCACGGCGCGGCATCTTGGAACGGCTCTACCGCCTACCCTGGGGTGTCGTACAGATCGTCGCCAGGGTACAAGGGGCAGGACGAATTTTCATTTGATATCTCGGGGGCGAGCACGCGCAGCACGAGCCCCGCAAGCGTACGAGTCTCGGTAGACGTCAAGTAGACAATTGGCGTCAGGAGCGCGTCGGTAGGGCGCCGCTTCAACTCTGCGGCGCGCCACGGGCGGCCTCTGCGAGCGACGCGACGAGGTATGGCGCAAACGAGCGCCAGACTTCGACCTGGAACGCCGCCTCGGCGCGGCGCCACAGAACGATCTCCGCCTTGTCGTAGAGGGTTCGGGTCGCCATCCCGATGGGGAACGCGGAGAGGCGAAAGTCGAGCGGACAGCCGGCGTTGAGCGTCCGCGCGGCGCTGACCCGCTGACGATCAGCCCGGTCTGGCGATGCGAGACGTCGACGAGAATGGGGCGGTTCCGCGAGCGCCGCCTCCAATTCGCCGAGTGAAGCGGGGTCGGCGTCCTCGGCGATCAGCAGCCATTCGTCGGGGCCGAGCCACAGCGCCGCGCGCCCCGCGCCTTCGCGCGCCTGCCCACAGCTGCGCGGGCAAATCAGCGCCAAACGCCGTCCCGCGCGGCGCGACGGCATCGCCGCCGCGCAAGAAAGCGCGCCGCGCGGGCGCCGTTCGGCGAGCGCGAACTCCGGCCCGGACGGAGGCCGGCCGTCGAGCGGCGAGCGCGGCGACGGCGCTGGCGTCAGACATCGAGCCGCGCTCCGCTTGGTCGTAGAAGAGGGGCTCGATCACCTTGACCGCAATCGGTCCGCCCGCCATCGGCACGTAGCAGCGTTTCGCCCAGGCGCGCGCGCCCGCCGGCGACCATCGCCAGCGCAATCGAGCGGCCGAGCGTCGCGCTCCAGTAGGCCGACGTGACATGGCCGAGCGCGGGCGTTCCCGTTCGCGGGCGTCGCGGTTTGCGCGTCGATTTGCGCGCCTTCTTCGAGCACGGCGCAGGGTCGACGGTCAGGAGGCCGACAAGCTGCTTGCGGTCCTGCGTCAGCAGGTCGGGCCGGCGCGAGCGAGCGTTTTCCGACGAAATCGCTCTTGGTCTTGCCGATCGCCCAGTCGAGCCCGAGATCGCCGGGCGTGACGGTGCCGTCGGTCTCCTGGCCGACGATGATGTAGCCCTTCTCCGCGCGCAGCACATGCATCGCCTCGGTGCCGTAGGCGTCAGCCCGTGCGTTTTGCCGGCCTCGCAGGATCGCCTCCCAGATCGCCGGCGCCGAAATCGGCGGGCACGTTGACCTCAAAGCCGAGCTCGCCGGTGAAGCTGACGCGAAAGAGGCGCGCGGGAACGCCGGCAGATCCCGCCTCGCGCAGGCTCATATGCGGCATGGCGGCGTTCGAAGATGTCGATGCCCTCGACCAGCGGCGCGAGAATCTCGCGCGCTTTCGGCCCTTGCACCGCGACGACCGCCCATTGTTCGGTCGTCGAGGTCAGCCAGACCTTCAGGATCGTGAAACTCGGTCTGCAGATAGTCTTCCATATGGGCGAGCACGTTCGGCGCGCCGCCTGTCGTCGTCGTCACATGGAAGCGATCGGGCGCGAGGCGCCCGACGACGCCGTCGTCCATCAGGAAGCCGGCCTCGCTCAGCATCAGGCCGTAGCGGCAGCGGCCGACCGCGAGCTTGCGGAAGGGTTGGTGTAGATGCGTTCGAGAAACTCAGCGGCATCCGGGCCGACGACCTCGATCTTGCCGAGCGTCGAACGCGTCGAAAAGGCCAGCGTCCGCCCGCATCGTCCGGCATTCGTAATCGACCGCCTCGTGCATCGATTCGCCGACCTGCGGAAAATACCAGGCGCGCTTCCATAGGCCTACGTCCTCGAACACCGCGCCGCTGGCCGCGGCCTTGTCATGCATGGGCGTGCGGCGGACGGGATCGAACAGTTCCCCGCGCGAATGCCCGGCGAACGTGCCGAACGTCACCGGCGTAAAGGGCGGGCTGAACGTCGTCAGGCCGACTTCGGGGATCGATTTGCCCTGCACGGCCGCCGCGATCGCGAGCGCGTTCATGTTCGAAGCTTGCCCTGATCGGTCGCCATGCCGGTCGTGGTGTAGCGCTTGACGTGCTCGATCGAGCGCATGCCCTTCCTGCACGGCGAGATTGATGTCCTTGACGCAGACGTCGTTCTGGAAATCGACGAAGGCCTTGGCGCGTCGATCGCCGCGGAGCCGCTCGGGCGCGCCGAGCGCGCCGCCGCCTGCGGGCAGCGCAGCGGACACAACGAAACGAGATCGCCGTTCAGGCGCGACGAAGCCCGCGGCGGCAGCCGCTTCTCGCCGCCGCGGCGCCCTCGGCGAGCGCAGCCTCGAAATCGAAAGTCGCCATTGCAGGCGCCGGCCGATCGCACGCGCTGAGCCGGCGCGCCGGGCCTGAAGACATGGATCGTCGCGTCGAAGTCGAGCTTGCCGCGCGATTGCGAGAAGAGATGCACCGACGGCGTCCAGCCGCCCGACATGAGAAGCGCGTCGCAGGCGACGTTTCGCGCCCGCCCGGCGAGGCTCATGCGGACGGCCTTGGCGCGAAGCCGCCCGTCGACGCCGCGGATCTCCGCCTGCGTTGCGACCTCGATCCCGGCCGGCACGAGCGGCTTCGGGCAGCGGTCCGCTGGCCTCGTGGCGCAGATCAGCGATCAGCTCGATTCGGTCGCCCGCCTTCCGCAAATCGAGCGCGGCGTGATAGGCGCTGTCGTGCGCGGTCGCCACCACAACGCGTTCGCCGACCTTGACGCGCATATTGGTTGAGATAGCGCCGCGCGGCGTCGGCGAGCATCACCCCCGGCCGGTCGTTGTCGGGAAAGATGAGCGGACGCTCGATCGCGCCGGTCGCGAGGACGACCTCTCGCGCGCGCATCTGCCAAAGCCGCTCGCGCGGAAGATCGGGATCGGCGATGAGGTCAGATTCGGGAACGCGCTCGTTGAGCCCAACGAAGTTCTGCGCGTAATAGCCGAATGCTTGCGTTCTGGTCATCAAGCGCACGTTGGGCGCGGACTTGAGGGCCGCGATGGTTCGGGCGAGCCAATCGCGAGCGCTGCTTGCCGTCGATCTCCGCGCGCGTCTCGGCAAGGAGCGAGCCTCCCGGCGCAGGGTTTTCGTCGCAGAGCACGATCTCTGCGCCGTTCGCGGCCGCTGCCTGCGCCGCTGCAAGCCCTGCCGGGCCGGCCCCGACGATCAGCACGTCGCAGTGATCATAGGCGCGAAAATAGCGGTCGGGATCGGGCTCGCTCGGCGCGGCGCCGAGGCCTGCGACGCGGCGGATCGACGGCTCGTAGACGCTGAGTCCAGGCCCAGTCTGCCGATGAAGTCCGGACCCATGAACGTCTTATAGTAGAAGCCGGCGCCGATCAGCGGCGAGAGGAGATCGTTGACCTCGCCGACGTCGAATTTGAGCGAGGGCCAGTAGTTCTGGCCTGTCGCGGCGAGGCCCTCGAAGAGCTCGACCTGCGTCGCGCGCAAATTCGGAGTGAAGCGGCCGCGGACCGCGCGAGACGTCAACCAGCGCGTTGGGCTCCTCCGCAGCCGGCGGTCATGATCCCGCGCGGCCGGTGATATTTGAGCGAGCGGCCGATGAGATGAACGCCGTTGGCGAGAAGGGCGGATGCGAGCGTGTCGCCTGCGTAGCCCGCATAGCGCTGCGCCGTCGAACGTGAATGATAGCGGGCGGGAGAGGTCGATCGACGCGCCTTCGCCGACGCGGAACCATTGACTCATGGGCCGCGCCGGGGCTGATCGGCGCCAAGTTCGGGCCGCGCCTCGCCCGCCTTGTAGACGGCGAGAATCCTGTCGGTCACCGTATCGCGCAGGCAGTTGAAGAAGCGCCCGCAGCCGAAACTATGACGCCATCGCTCGGCGATGACGCCTTTCGGATTGGAGCGGAAGTAGAGGAATTTCGCCCATTCCTCGTCGTTGAGCGCGCTCGGGTCTGCGGGCCGCGCGATATGCGCTTCGCCGCCATAGCGGAATTCGAGTTCCGGTCGTTCCGTCCCGCAATAGGGGCAGGCGATCAGCAGCATGGGCGCTCAGATGCTTGTCTTGACTGCGGCAGTCGCCGGGTCACCGGTATTCGGGGTCCCGGCGGGTTCGATGAGCAAAAGCTCCGTCTCTTCTTCTGCGACCGGGCAATGTTCCACTCCGCGCTGGACGACATAGAGTTCACCCGGCCCGAGCGCCACGGTGCCGCTGCGCATCTCGATCGTCAGACGTCCCTTGAGCACAAGAAAGAAGTCGTCCGTGTCGGCATGGGAATGCCAGACGAAACGCCCCTTGACCTTGACGACCATAACTTGGTGACCGTTGAAGGTCGGCGACTGCCTTCGGCGACCAATGGTCGCTGAAAAGCGCAAGCTTGCCGCGCGAGATTGACGGCTTCTGGCTTTCATCCCCCCCTCAATGCGCGACGGCCGCCGCGGCGGCTTCGTCGATCAGCCGCCCGGCGCGGAAACGGTCGAGCGCGAACGGCGCCGCGAGTCGGATGCGGCTCGCCCCGCGCAAGCGTATGGGCGAACACATGGCCCGACCCCGGCGTCGCCTTGAAGCCGCCGGTGCCCCAGCCGCAATTGACGAACAGGCCCGGAACCGGCGTCTAAGCCGATGATCGGCGATCGGTCGGGCGTCACATCGACGACGCCGCCCCAGTTGCGCAGCATCCGCATCCTGCGCACCGGCGGAAAGAGCTCGCAGATCGCCTCCAGCGTGTGATTGGCGATGTGCAGGCCGCCGGTCTGGGAATAGGACACATAGGCGTCGGTGCCGGCGCCGATGACCAGCTCGCCCTTGTCCGACTGCGACATATAGGCGTGGATCGTGTTGGACATCACGACGCAGGGCATCATCGGCTTGACGGGTTCGGAGACCAGCGCCTGCAACGGATAGCTTTCGAGCGGCATCCGGACGCCGGCCATCGCCATCACAACCGAGGTGTGCCCGGCGGCGACCACGCCGATTCTCTTCGTCGCAATCGACCCGCGCGTCGTCTCGACGCCCGACACGGCGCCGGACGCGTCGCGGCGGATCGCGGTGACTTCACAATTCTGGATGATGTCGACGCCGCGCGCGGAAGCCGCTCGGGCATAGCCCCACGCCACCGCGTCATGCCTCGCCGTGCCGCCGCGCCGCTGGAGCGCCGCGCCAAGGATCGGATAGCGGATGTCGGACGCAATGTTGAGAAGCGGGCAAAACGCTTTGGCTTCCTGGGGCGTCAGCCATTCGTTGTCGACCCCGGCCAGCCGATTGGCGTGGACATGCCGTTTGCTGACCTGAACGTCGTGCGTGTTATGCGCGAGCATCATGACGCCGCGCGGCGAATACATCACGTTGTAGTTGAGCTCCTGCGACAAGCCTTCCCAGATTTTCAACGCGTGATCGTAGAGCGCCGCCGATTCCTCCCACAGGTAGTTCGAACGGATGATCGTCGTGTTGCGCCCGGTGTTGCCGCCCCCAAGCCACCCTTTCTCCAGCACGGCGACATTCGTCACCCCATGCTCCTTGGCGAGATAATAGGCCGTGGCGAGCCCATGCCCCCCGGCGCCGACGACGATCGCGTCATAGGCGGCCTTCGGCTCGGGGTCGCGCCACTGCTGCGGCCAGCCCGAATTGTGCGAGAGGGCCTGCAACGCCACATTGACAAACGAAAATCGCAACCGCTCGCGTCCCTAAAAGCAGCTTCGCCGGACGATTGCCCGCATCCTGGCCTGATTGCGAGAACAATTTCGCGCTGGACGCAAGACTTTCCTGCTCGACCCGCGCCTCCGAGCCTGCAGAGCGCTCCCGAGCCTGAAACAAACAATAGGTGACGGGCGGGGACCGAGATGCTAGTTTGACCCATCCGGGGAACGCCCCGGCAGGGAAACGAGCCTGAAGGAGAAACCCATGAGCTGGACCGCCCCGGTCGTTGTCGAAATTTGCGCGGGCCTTGAGGTGACGGCTTATCTGACCGCCGAAATGTGAGGCGAACGGGCGCTTCGACGAAAGCGCCCGACCGTGGGACGCACCGAGCAGGCTCCTCTGTAGCTTGGTCGGCGTGCTGATTACCGAGCGGTTGGCCGGGTCCCTGAACGGCGGCGACGCGCGGGACGTTTTTCCCACTTCACAATCTGGCGAGCAGCGTCCGCTCCTTTGTCTGGCGGCGGCGCCGGCGTGAGCTCTTCCGCGCGACCAGCGGTTCCCAGGCCGAGCGCTGCGGCAGGTCATTTGGCGCAACCCACGAGATCCTTGTCCTCGATGGAGAACGGCTTTCCCGTCTCGATGCGTACCCCTTTCGCCATGCATACGCGTCCGTCGGCAAGCATCAGCCGCGCATCATACGCGCCGGTCGCGACGCCAGTCACCTTCACCCGCTCGTCGTGGTCGACCGCCCCGTCGGGATCGTTCGCGCACTGGTTCGGGCCGAACGCGGTTGTGCCGGCCGGCGCGAGTTCGAGCGACTTGACCGTGGAGGAGGTCAAGTTCCAGAAGCGTGTGTCCTTGGCCGACGCAGGCTGGGCAAGAATGGCCGCGACGAAGGCGAGCGCGATTGCGCGCATCGTGATTGATCTCCTGGCGCCGCCTTCACGCCGAAGCGCGGCAGGCTCAGTTCATGGCGTCAAATTCTGGCGATTGCAACGCCTCGGCATCGCGCTTTGCGCGCTTGCCTTGCTGATGCTCTCCGCTGTCGTCAATGTCGCGACGGCTGATCCCCTCGAAGTCAAGGTCGGCGTTCTCCGGATCGAACATTCGCGGGAGACAATTTCGATTACCGATATTCCCGCCGCTGACGACTTTGTCGCCGGCGCCGAGATGGCGATGGCCGACAACAACACAACCGGCAAATTCCTCGACCAGTCCTTCACCGTCGAGGACGTCAAGCTCACGCCCGACGACGACGCGCTCGCGGCGGCGAAAGCGCTCCTCGACAAGGGCGTGCGCTATCTGATCGTCGATCTGCCGGCCGACAAGCTTTTGGCGGTCGCCGACGCCGCCCGCGATCAGAACGCGCTGGTGTTCAACGCCGGAGCGCCCGACGACCGCCTGCGTGAAGAAGACTGCCGCGCCAACGTCATCCATACGGCGCCGACCCGCTCAATGCTCGCCGATGGGCTCGCCCAATATCTGATCTGGAAACAATGGCGTCGATGGTTCCTTGTCGTCGGCTCCCATCCTGAGGACGCAGCGCTCGGCCAGGCCTATGAGCGCGCGGCGAAAAAGTTCGGCGCCAAGATCGTCGAGAAGCGCGTGTTTGAGGATACGGGCGGGGGGCGGCGCTCCGATTCGGGCGTCGTGCAGACCCAGCGCCAGATGCCCGTCTTCACCCAGAGCGCGCCCGACTACGACGTGCTGGTCGCCGCCGACGAGAACGAAGTGTTCGCCGGCTATCTTCCCTACCGGACCTGGGAGCCGCGGCCAGTCACCGGCTCCGGCGGCTTGCAGCCGAAGAGCTGGGACCCTTCGCATGAGCTATGGGGCGCGCAGCAACTGCAGAACCGCTTCCAGCGCATGTTCCATCGCGGCATGAACGCGCGCGACAATCAGGCCTGGGTGGCGATGCGGATGATCGGCGACGCGGTCAATCGGGCCAAGACCGCGGACACGAAGGCGGTCCGCGAACTCATGCTGTCGCCCGATTTTCAGGTCGCCGACTTCAAGGGAGGCGCGCTGACGCTGCGCCCCTGGAACCAGCAGCTTCGCCAGCCGATCCTCCTCACCGACGGGCGCGGCACGGTCTCCGTTTCGCCGCAGGAAGGGTTCCTGCATCAGGTCTCGGAACTTGATACGCTGGGGCTGGATCAGCCGGAGACGAAATGCAAGCTCCATTGACGCCTCGCGTGGTCGCCGCGTGCGCCATGGCCGTCGCCTGTCTGGCGCCGGCCCCAAGCCTCGCCTATACCGCGTTTGTCACCAACGAGAAGGGCAATTCGATCTCGGTGATCGACACGGCGACGATGGAAGTGACGAAAACGATCAAGGTCGGCCAGCGCCCGCGCGGGATCGCGCTCTCCAAGGACGATTCCGAGCTGTTCGTTTGCCTCGGCGATGACGACACGATCGAGGTGCTCGACGTCAAGACAATGAAGAACATCGGGGATTTGCCGTCGGGTCCGGATCCGGAGCAGCTCCGCGTCAGCCCCGACGGAAGCCTCGTGTTCGTCGCCAACGAAAACGACGCGCTGCTGACCGCGATCGACGTCAAGACGCGCAAGGCGGTGATGGAGTTTCAGGTCGGCGTCGAGCCCGAGGGCGTGGCGGTCAGCCCGGACGGGCAGATTGTCGTCAATACGTCGGAGACGACGAGCATGGCGCATCTGATCGACTGGCGGGAGAAGAAAATCGTCGCCAACATTCTCGTCGATTCGCGTCCGCGCTTCGCCGAATTCAAGCCGGACGGCTCCGAGCTTTGGGTCTCCTCCGAGGTCGGGGGCACGGTGTCGATCATCGATCCGGTCAAGAAGGTCGTCACGCAGAAGATCACGTTTGAGGTGCCGGGGCTGCGCAAGGAGGCGATCCAGCCGGTCGGGATTCGCTTCACCTCCGACGGCAAGCTCGGCTTCGTCGCGCTCGGGCCGGCCAACCGCGTCGCCATCATCGACGGCGAAACCAAGAAAGTCCTCAAGTATCTGCTCGTCGGTCAGCGGGTCTGGCACCTCGCGCTCACCCCGGACGACAAGCTGCTGCTGACCACCAACGGCGTATCGAACGACGTGTCCGTTATCGACGTGCCGGCGCAAAAAGTGCTGAAATCGATTGCCGTCGGCTCCTATCCCTGGGGCGTCGCGATCACCCGGCAATGAACGATAGCTTGACGTCCGCTTCGGCCGCGATCGTCGCGCCGGCCCTTTCGGTCGATCGCGTCTCGCATGCCTACGGCGCCCGCAAAGCGCTCGACGACGTCAGTTTTTCCGTCGCGCCGGCGACGTTTGCGGTGCTGCTCGGCCTCAACGGCGCCGGCAAAAGCACGCTGTTTTCGATTGTCACCCATCTCTATGCAAGCCGCGCCGGCGCGGTGAGAGTCTTCGGCTACGACGTCGCCCGTCAGAGCGGCGCGGCCTTGGCGCAGCTCGGGGTCGTGTTCCAGAGCCGCACGCTCGATCCCGACCTCACAATCGACGAGAACATGCTGTATCAAGGCGCGCTGCACGGCATCGGCCGCGCCGAGTTGCGCGCCCGGTCCGGCGCGCTCCTCCAGCGCATCGGGCTCGCGGACCGGGTGCGGGACCGCGTTCGCCACCTTTCCGGCGGTCAGATGCGGCGCGTCGAGATCGCGCGCGCGCTCATTCATCATCCTCGCCTTGTTCTGCTCGATGAGGCGACGGCCGGCCTGGACGTCAGGGCGCGGGCTGACATCCTGGCGCTGACCCGCGATCTCGTCGCCGATGACGGGGTCAGCGTGCTATGGACGACGCACCTCGTTGATGAGGTCAATCCGGAGGATGAAGTCGTCGTGCTGCATAAGGGCCGTGTGCTCGCTTCCGATCGCGCGCGGGTGATCATGGACGCAACCGGCACGCCGTCGATCGGCGAGGCGTTCGCCAAACTGACCGGCGGCAAGGACGCTTCGCCGTGACCGCGATCGAGAGCGCGCCGCCGCGGACATTTGGCCTCAACGCCTATCTGATCTGTCTTTACGGGGTCGTCTGGCGCGAGGGCTTGCGCTTCCTCCATCAGCGGGAGCGGTTCGTTTCGGCGCTCGTCCGACCGTTGGTCTGGCTGTTCATTTTCGCCGCCGGCTTCCGCCAGACGCTCGGCATCTCGATCATCCCGCCCTACGAGACTTACATTCTCTACGACGTCTACATCACGCCCGGCCTCATCGCGATGATCCAGCTGTTCAACGGGATGCAATCGTCGCTGTCGATGGTCTACGATCGCGAGATGGGCTCGATGCGCATGCTGCTGGTGAGCCCGGCGCCGCGCTGGTTTCTTCTCACCTCCAAGCTTATCGCCGGGGTCGCCGTCTCGATCCTGCAGGTCTACGCCTATCTGGTCATCGCCTGGTTCTGGGAAATCGAGCCGCCAACGCTTTGGGGTTATCTCACGATCCTGCCGGCGCTGGCGCTTTCCGGCCTCATGCTGGGAGCGCTCGGCATGGCGCTGTCCTCGCTCATCAAGCAGCTCGAGAATTTCGCCGGGGTAATGAATTTCGTCATCTTCCCGATGTTCTTCGCCTCCTCCGCGCTCTATCCGCTGTGGCGCGTGCAGGAGGGAAGCCCGTGGCTCGCGACGGTCTGCCGGCTCAATCCGTTCACTTACGCAGTCGAGCTCATCCGTTTCGCTTTTTGGGGCAAGGTCGAGCCGCTCTCGCTTGCGGTCGTGGCTGGCTGCACCGCCGCTTTTCTCGGCGCCGCGATCATCGCCTACGATCCGTCGCGCGGCATGCTGATGCGGCGCGGCGGATGAAGAGTCGATCGAAAAGCGGTACGCGATGAGGACCATGAAGTTCGCCCGATGGGCCGCCGCGGCGTCCCTCTGTCTTTGCGTCTCGCAGCGCGGCGCAAGCCGCCGACACCATCCGATTGGCGATCCTGAAGACCGGCACGGTCGCCTGGGAGATCGCCGTGATGAAGGCGCGCGGTTTCGACCGGGCGGCCGATCTCGACATCGTGACGACCGAGCTTGCCTCAACCGACGCCGGCAAGATCGCGCTGAAAGGCGGCGCAGGTCGATATGATCGTCACCGACTGGCTGTGGGTTCAGCGTGAGCGCTCGCTTGGCGACAAACTCCTGTTCACGCCCTATTCGACCGAGCTCGGCGCGGTGATGGTGAAGGCCGATTCGCCGATCCACGCGGTTGGCGATCTGGCCGGCCGTTCGATCGGGGTCGCCGGCGGACCGCTGGACAAGAGCTGGCTCATGCTGCGCGCCGCCGCCAAGCGCGAGGGCGTCGATCTCACCACGAGCGCCAACGTCGCGTATGGCGCTCCGTCCCTGATCGCCGAGATGTTCCGCAAGAGCGCATTTGAATCGGCGCTCGAATTCTGGAACCTGTGCGTCGACCTGGAGCTTCAAGGCGCGAGACGAGCAATCGACTTGGTCGACGTTGAACGCGAGCTTGGCGCCGGGGGCCCGGTGGCGATGACCGGTTATGCGTTCAGCGAAAGCTTCGCCAATAGTCACGGGGACGCGCTGCGCCGCTATTTCGACGCGGCAGCCAAGGCGCGCAAGGCGCTCGCCGACGATCCGGGCGCCTGGGCGCCGATCAAGGAGCGGCTGAATATCGCCGACGATGCGACGCTCGCCGCCTACCGCCAGCGCTATCTGCAAGGCGTCCCGGCGCGCCCGATCGCCGCGGAAGCGGCGGACGCCAAAGCTCTGTTTTCGGCGATCGTCGGGATTGGGGGCAAGGAACTGGTCGGCGACGCGACGGAGCTCGACACCCGCCTGTTCTACGATCCGCGATGAGATGGATAGGGCGTGATAGCTCGAGCGATTTCGGTTCTGGCGCTGATCGCCCTGTGGCAGGTGTGCGCCCATTTCGGCGATCCGCGCGTGCTGCCCCCGCCGCTCGCGGTGCTCGAAGCCATGAAGACGCAAACCACCAGCGGCGCCTTGCCGGCGGCGCTTGCGGTCACGATGGCGCGGGTCGCCGCTTCCTTTGTCCTGGCGATGGCGCTGGGCTCGGCCCTCGGCTACGCGATGGGCCGGAACGTCCTCGTCGACCGGTTCGCCGATCCGTGGGTCGTCGTCCTTCTCAATCTGCCGGCGCTGGTCATCATCGTGTTCGCCTACATTTGGGTCGGCCTCAACGAAGTGGCGGCGATCGCGGCTGTGGCGCTCAACAAACTGCCAAATGCGACTGTGACGATCCGCGAGGGCGTGCGCGCGCTCGATCCGGGGCTCGACGAAATGGCGCGCGTCTTCGCCTTCTCGCGGCTGAAGCGCCTGCGGCACGTCGCGCTGCCGCAGCTCGCGCCCTATTTCGCCGCGGCGACGCGATCGGGCCTATCGCTGGTCTGGAAGATCGTGCTGGTCGTCGAACTGCTGGGCCGCCCCAACGGCGTCGGTTTCGAGATCGGCATGGCGTTCCAGCTCTTCGACGTCTCTCTCCTCCTCGCCTATGCGTTGCCATTCACGGCGGCGATGCTGATGATCGAAACTTTCCTGGTGCAGCCCTTTGAACGTCGAGTCTCTCGCTGGCGGCCTCGGCCTGCTTGAGGTGCGCGTGGCGCTCAAGCGCCTCGGCAACGCGTCCGGCCAGACGTTCGATGTCATCTCCGATCTCGCCTTTCGCCTCGAACCGGGGCGGATCGGCGCGCTGATTGGCCCTTCGGGCTGCGGCAAATCGACGCTCCTGCGGATCGTCGCCGGGCCTGGACGATCGTTACGAAGGGGATCGTCAAGCGTCCGCCGGGACCCATCGGGATGGCGTTCCAGGAGCCGCGGCTCCTGCCGTGGCGCAGCGTCGAGGACAACATTCGCCTTGCGGCGCCGCGCACGACCGAGGCGGATCTCGACGCTCTGCTCGGTCCACTCGGCCTTGACCGGGCATCGCGCCCATTATCCGGGCGAACTGTCGCTCGGGCTCGCGCGCCGCGTCGCGCTGGCGCGCGCCTTCGCCGTACAGCCCGCCCTGCTGCTGCTCGACGAGCCTTTCGTCTCGCTCGACGCGCCGCTCGCGCTTGCGCTGGAGCAGGAACTCGCCGCGCTTGTCGCTGCGCGGAAGACGACGACCGTTCTGGTGACCCATGACGTCGGCGAGGCGATCCGGCTCGCCGACCAGATTTTCGTTCTCTCGCCCCGCCCGGCGCATGTGATTGGCGCAATCGAAGTTCGAATCCGCGCGCGGCGATGACCGTCGCGGACGCGCAGAAGCTCGAAAGCGCGCATCGACGCGCTGCGGCTCCAGGCGTGACACCCCGCCCGCGACGATGCGGAACGCAGGGCGATACGACCGAATGAGCTGGTCGCGACCGCCGATATCTGGGGCGCAGAGGCCCTGATCCTTGAGTTGATCGTTTTGTTGACGGCCGCCCGTATATTTAGCGAATTAATTTTGTGCTCCATGTTGGACAATTGTATCGAGATGGATTCAAAAGAAACTTTATATTGCGACGCACACTATAGTTTATGACAAAATCTTGACGGTGCGTCAGCTTACGAATTCGTGAGCGCGGGAACACAGAAATATAATCTCGGAGACACGTTGACGACAAAATTATCGGTCAGATAGACTGGGTCCAAGGGGGTAGTTGGTCGACTCTGGAGGAGGACTTCTCGTGATTGTGAAAGAGATCGTCGCCACCTGCTCCAATCCCCATGTCGCACGCGCGGCTGTTGCATCAATCGGGGGCGCGTTTGCACGACGCTTCTCGGATGACGCCGCCAAGCGGAATCTGTCGAGCGGTGCGTTCGCCGCCGGCATTGTCCGCTGGTTTTCGCGTGAGGCGGAGAGCAGCGACTGGCGGAAATTGAGAGAGGCGGCGCGCGGCGTGGACCAGCCGATTCTGTCTGGCCTCAGATATATCCTCGAGCGCGGCCTTGAAGCGGACGAGGATTGCTGGAGGCTCCCCGAAGGATGGCCCGCGCGCCGCGCGGGCGGAGTCTCCTCGACAGGCCTGGAGCCACTGAGTCTCCACCGCGTGTCGGTGCGATGTCCCGGCGCTTGTGAAAGCTTAGCGGCCGGGGCAAGCTCCCAGCCATGTATCTCGGGCTGGATTGCGGCACTTCTGGGCTCAAGGCCCTGCTCGTGGACGCTGAGGGCGAAGCGGTCGCCAGCGCCGCGCGCGGCTATCTCCCCGACCGTCCTCATGACAAGTGGTCGGAGCAAAATCCGGAAGATTGGCGCTCCGCAATGGCCGGCGCGATCGCCGACATCAGGAAATCCGCCGGCAAGGCGCTCGGCGCCCTGAAGGCGATCGGCTTTTCGGGCCAGATGCACGGCGCGGTGCTTGTGGACCGCGCCGACAAGCCGGTCCGCCCGGCCATCCTGCACAACGATGGGCGCGCCTATCGCGAGGCGGACGAACTTGCCCGCGATTTCCCCGATCTCGCCGCGATCGTCGGCGTCAAGCCGATGCCGGGCTTCACCGGGCCGAAGCTCAAATGGATCGCCCGGCACGAGCCGGAGATTCGCCGCTCTGTCGCGTGTCTCCTGTCGCCGAAGGATTATCTGCGCCTCACGTTGAGCGGCGAACGGGGCGCCGACATGAGCGACGCGGCGGGGACCTGGCTTCTCGACGAGGCGGCGAGGGACTGGTCGCTTGACGCCTTCGCGCGCCTGCGACGCGGATCCGGCATGGGCGCCGCGGCTGTTCGAGGGCTCGGCGCTTGCCGGCCAGGTCACGCGCGAGGCCGCTGACGAACTCGGCCTGCCGCACGGCGTTCTACTGGCGGCTGGCGGCGGCGATGCGGCGGTCGGCGCCGTCGGCCTGGGGGCGATCGCGCCGGGCGAGGCGTTCATTTCGCTCGGCACGGCGATGCAGCTCATCGTCGCGACCGATCGTTACATGAGCGCGCCGGAAAAGCTGGTGCATGGCTTCGCCCATGCGCTCCCGGACCGCTGGTACGTGATGGCGGCCATGCTCAATGGCGCGGGCGCGCTGGCCTTCGCCGGACGGCTGGCGGGCGCAAGTCCCGACGAACTCGAGCGCGAGGCCGCGGCCGGCTATCGCGGTCCGGGCGCGCTTCTCTTCCTGCCCTACCTCTCCGGCGAACGCACCCCGCTCGACGACGCCTATGCGCGCGGCGTGCTGTTCGGCATGAGCGAGACAACCTCGCGCGCGGATCTCGCGCGGGCGGTGATGGAGGGCGTGGCGATGACGCTGATGGATGCGCGCGACTGCCTCGCCGCCGCCGGGCGCGAAAGTCGAGCGCGTCGGCCTCATCGGCGGCGGCGCGAAGAGCGCGCTCTGGACGCGGATGATTGCAGCCGCGACCGGCTTTACGGTCGTCCGCATGCGAGGCGGCGAAACCGGCCCTGCATATGGCGCCGCGCGGCTCGCGCGGATGGCCGCGACTGGCGAGCGGGCCGAGGCCGTCTGCCGAGCGCCTGAGATCGCCGACGTAACGGAGCCGGACCCGCGGCTCGCGGAGATGTTCATCACGCAGAGGGCGCGGTTCAAGGCGCTCTATGGCGCCGTCAGGGAGGAATTCAGGCGGTAGCGTGGAGCTTTTGGCCGGATGCCGGGAAGCGATCGACCCCGGCCTATTCCTTGAGAAACCTTAATGCGCCGGCCAAATTCCGGATAGGCGCGAAGGCGCATGTTGCCTCCAGTCGGCCGATTGTCTCGGCCGAATCCAATCTGGAGGCTTCGCATGACCAACTTTTCAGACCCGCGCGCGTGGCGCAGGACAATTCTCGCTTCCGCAGCGGTTGCTTCGCTTGCAGTCGCAGGCGCGCTTGCCGAGGGCGCAATGCCCGGCGCGCATGTCGCCAAAGCGGCCGCGATCTCGACCGCCGACTTGCAGGCGCAGTCCGCCCCGTCGTTTGCGCCGCTGATCGACCGCGTCAAGGCGGCGGTGGTGTCTGTCAAGGTCAAGATGGCGGCCGATGAGAACGGAGGATGGCGCCTCCGGCCAGATGGACAAGCTGCCGCCGCAAATTCAGAAGTTCTTCAGGCAGTTCGGCGGCGGGTCCAACGGCATGCCCGAGGGCCGCCATCCCATGATGATCGGCGAGGGATCAGGATTCTTCATTTCCGCTGACGGCTATCATCGTCACCAACAATCACGTGGTGCAGAACGCTAAATCCGTCACCGTCACGACGATCGACGGCAAGACGATGGACGCCAAAGTCGTCGGCACCGATCCGAAGACCGATCTCGCCCTTCTCAAAGTCAGCGAGTCCGGCGACTACCCGTTCGTCGCCTTCTCCAAGCAGCAGCCGAAGATCGGCGACTGGGTCGTCGCCATCGGCAACCCCTACGGGCTTGGGGGCACCGTCACCGCAGGCATCATTTCGGCCGACGGCCGCGACATCGGCGACGGCCCGTATGACCGCTTTCTGCAGATCGACGCGCCGATCAACCGCGGCAATTCCGGCGGACCGACTTTCAACATGCAAGGCGAGGTTGTCGGGGTGAACACCGCGATCTATCTCGCCTTCGGGCGGCAGCGTCGGCATCGGCTTTGATATCCCGGCCACCACGGCCGACAGCGTCGTCGCGCGCGCTGGAGCACGGCGGCGTCGTTCCGCGCGGCTATCTCGGCGTCAACATCCAGCCGGTGACCGAGGACATGGCCGACAGCTCTCGGCATGAAGTCGGCCGCGGGCGCGATTGTCGACCAGGCGATGCCGGGAACGCCGGCCGCCGAGGCCGGACTCAAGTCTGGCGACGTCATCACCAAGCTCAACGGCGAGCCCGTCAAGGACGCGGCCGACCTCACCCGCCGCGTCGGCTTCGTTCAAGCCGGGCGACAAGGTCAAGCTGACCTATCTGCGCGCCGGCGCCGAGCAGACCGCCGAGGCGACGCTTGCCGACCAGAAGACGGCGACCGTCGCCAAGGCCGACGAGGGCAAGGCGGCGCAGGATCAACCCGCCGCCACCCTCGGCGTCGAGCTCGCGCCGGCCAACCAGGTTGCGGGCGCCGGCGACAAGGGCGTCGCGATCGTCACTGTCGATCCGGACGGCGCCGCCGCCGGCGCAGGGACTGAGCGCAGGCGACATCATCCTCGACGTCGCTGGCAAGCCAGTGTCGACGCCGCAAGACGTCAAGTCGCAAATCACCAGCGCCAAGAGCCAGGGCAAGAAGGCGGTGATGATGCGAATCCAGACCGCCGACGGCGACCGCTTCGTGGCCGTCCCGTTCCCCAAGGCGTGAACGCGGCTTACGCCTAGGGGACGGGCGGCGGCGCGCCGACTGGGAGGGTCGCGCGCCGCCGTTTCGCTTGGGGATACGCCAAGCGCATGTAAACGTGGCCGAGCGCGGTGCGTAGGGCTATGGACAGACATTCGAACCCGATCGATGAATTCGTCGGATCCCGGTTGCGCAACAAAAGGGCAGCGATCGGCTGGTCGCAGAAGCGATTGGCCGAGACGCTGCGGATCGATCCCAAAGACATCAAGGCCTATGAGGGGGCACGAAGCGCATCAGCGCTGATCACCTGCTCCGCCTTTCACAAGTCTTGGTTGTGCGGCCGACGTACTTCTTCGAGCCTCAAGATGGGGCACGCGCTGACGCCCACACGGGCGGGCAAGCGACCCTGCCCGACCAGGGATTGCGCCTCAATCGGGCTTTCGTTGGCATCAAGAGCGCCTTCCTGCGCGAGGCGATCGTCAGGCTCGTGGTCGAACTGGCGAAGGACGATATCAATCGAGCGCCGCGGTCGAATGCGGTTGACGCCGGCTGTGCGCCATCAAAGGCAGAGCTGCTGGGCCGAGCCGCCGGCTCGCGGCTTGGCGCTTCGCGAGCCGATAAAAGATGACGACATGAATGAAAATGAAGGTCGGCACAAGAAACCCCGGAATGATGAGCCAGGGCAAGGTGGTCATCATCGCGCTTGTCGGCGGGCCGGCGAAGACCTGAAGCGGGCCCGGCGCCGATAGGGTCGCCGAGCGCGATTGCGGATAGCAGGTCGACCGTTCCCATCGCGTTCCATAGCCAGACAAGCCCGCGCACGCGCTCAAGCGACCGCGCCGCCGCCCAGGCCAGCGGCAGCGCGGTCGCGCCAATGAAAATATCGCCCCATCCCAGCGCTCGGCGCGAACGGCGCGGGAAGGCGTCCCGCGGCGTAGAGAATGACGAAACTGACCCCGATCACGCGGACCGCGTTGACGGCGATCAGCGCCTCGAGCGGCGGACTGCGCTAGCGCGCTGCGCAGCGAAGGGACGCGGCGAGGACACGCGCCGACGAGCGTAATCACCGGCAGCGCAACGACCGACCCCAAGTCCGGGAGCGCCCAACCCGCGTTGAGGGTCGAGCGCGCCGGCTGCCCCGATCGCGACAACGAGCGCGAACCAGGCGCCAAGCGCCCCGACGAATTCCGAGGCGGCCGCTCGCGGTGCGGCCGAGCGCAAAAGCGAGAAAACACACGACGATCGCCGCGCTGATGGTCACTTCGATTGTGGGCAGAATGTCGAACATGCTGACGTCTCCTCTACGTGTATATACACCTATAGGGCCAAAATTTTACCGTGCCGCGCCTTGCTACGCTCCTCCCGCCGCCAGCGCGAGCGTCCTGCGCCTTTTTCCAGAACGGGAAGGCCTCGGCGCGCGGCCTCTTCCCCCAGTCGGCGTGATCGCGACTTTGTGCACCCGCCGGTCCGCGTCATCCTCGATGCGCACGAATCGTTCGCGCAGCAGAGGCTTGAGGTTCCGGGTCAGCGTCGTGCGCTCGACGCCAAGGAAGTCCGCGAGCCGGGTCGCGGGCAGCGGCCCGGTCTGCACGAGCGTCGCAAGCAGCGTGAATTGCGAGGCGCGGATTCCGGACCCGCGCATCGCCTTTTCGTAGGCGCGGCTAAGCTCCCGAGCTTTGCGGCGGGCCAGGGTGCATACGCACTGGCGGCAGGCGAAAAAGTCGACCGGCTCCATTATACGTGTATATGCACTTTATTGGCCTCTGTCAACGCGACGCGCCACAGCGGATCGGGCACGTCTCTTTTCGCGGGTATGACCGGCCGGAGGCGTTCCGGGCGCGGTCTTTCGTCGCGGCTGGCTGCCATAATTTCTAAAAAACATAAATTACTTGCCAGGCGGCCCAGTCGGTTTTATACTTCAGAAGGCGCGCCGCGAGGGTGGACTGCCCTTGAGGCGGAGACAGCGCCAAAGGTGAATTTATCCCGTGCGCGTCACCCAATCACAGCCAACGGCTTGGAATCGCTGGAAACGGCAATGGGGCGCCCCTTGTCAGAAGTTGGCATGGATTTGGGGTTGGCGCCGCATCTGCTTGGGGTCGGCGCCATGGCCGCTTGGTATTGGCGGCCCCGCGTCTTGCTGCGACGCCGCCTATCGGGCTCGTTCCCAGCCGCCCTCGTCGGTCTCGCGCCAATAGCTGATCGCCCGGCCCTCGTCCTTGAGCCTCCGCCACTCGCCCCGCGCCTGGGCGAGCGCCGCCTCGTCGCGTCCGTCGAACAGCAGAACGACAGATTCGAAGGCCTCGTCGGCGGGGCTCGCATCGACGCCAGGAAGACGGACCAGCATCGTCGCGCCGTTCGGATTTTGCGCCTCCGACGTCAAGAACACCGGCTGCGTCATCGGCTCGCCATCGCCCGCGGCGCCGTGCGGCAGGAAGCTCGCGTCGTCGTAGGTCCACAGTCGCTCGTTGAGAGCTGCGACGAGTTCGTCCGACGGCGCACGGACGACCACGCGCCGGCCCTCCTCCAGCGCGCGCTCAAGAAGTTTGGGCAGCGCCTGATCGATGCGCCGCCGTTCGAGATGATGAAACCGGAACTCTGTCATTCGGACACTTGCTGGGGCTGCCGCCCTCGCTCAAAAGGCCGCCGCGGTGGGTTCCGAGCAGTTTGTGAGGCCCGGAAGGGCGCCGGTGTCTACTCTCCGGCTGGCCCGACGATGACGAACGTACGGTCCGTTCCAGTGGCCATCAACCCCAGGCTCACGCCGCCCGGTTCGTGCTCTTCGGTCTTGCCGGCTACGTAGACGTCGCCGCGTTCGCGCGAGGCGCCAAGATACTCGCGGGCGTCCGCGCTCATTCCGCGCAACACGCCGCGACTCTTGGCCGCATCCCAACCGAGCGCCGCGTGGAGTGCGGCCGTCTGGAAGCGTTCGAAGTTCGTATTGGTGCGGGCATTCGCCGGCTCGCTGATGCGCGCCTCAAAGCGCATGAACTCGTCGCCGCGGCAGCTCAAGGTCGCGTCGATGTCGACCCTGGTCGTGACGTCGAAGACATTCGCGTCCGAGCGGGTCCGCGATACCACGATCGCGTGGGATAACTCCACCTGCATGTCGCTTGCGTCCGCGCGCAAAGCGGCGGAGAAGGCGTCGCAGCCGGCGACCGCCCACGCGCATTCAGCGGAGGCGCCCCAGGCGGCGGCCGCCAGCGCCAAGACCGTGGACCGAAGCTGCATCCTGATCCCCTGGGCCTCCAGCCTCGAACCAAAGCCGCGCAGCAAGGCTAATCTTCGTAGGAGTCCGCCATAAGACGGTTGAGCAGGCGGACGCCCCAGCCGGAACCCCACGATTGGTTGATGTCCGAGGGCGGCGAAGCCATGGCGGTCCCCGCGACGTCCAAATGCGCCCAAGGCGTTTCCTTGATGAATCGCTGCAGGAATTGGGCGGCGGTGATGGAGCCGCCGCTCCGGCCGGCGGCGTTTTTCATATCCGCGAATTTGGAGTCGATGAGCTTGTCGTAAGCCGCGCCGAGCGGCATGCGCCAAACCTTCTCCCCCGTCGCCTCGCCTGCCGCGGCGAGCCGCTGCGCGAGTTCGTCGTTGTTCGAAAAAAGTCCTGCAATTTCGTGCCCGAGCGCAACCATGATTGCCCCGGTCAACGTCGCAAGATCGATGATCGCCCTCGGGGAAAAATTCTCCTGCGCGTACCATAGCGCGTCAGCGAGCACGAGCCGTCCCTCGGCGTCGGTATTGACGATCTCGATGGTCTGACCCGACATCGAAGTAATGATGTCGCCCGGGCGGATCGCGTCGCCGTCGGGCATATTCTCGACAAGGCCGACGACGCCAACCACGTTGACTTTCGCCTTACGGGCCGCGAGCGTGTGCATAAGCCCGACGACACAGGCCGCGCCGCCCATGTCGCCCTTCATATCCTCCATGCCGGACGATGGCTTGATTGAGATTCCGCCCGAATCAAAGCAGACCCCCTTGCCGACGACAACGACCGGCTTCGTCCGCTTCGAGCGGGCGCCGTTCCAGCGCATCGCGACAAGCCGGCTCTCACGCGCCGACCCTCGTCCAACCCCGAGCAGCGCGTTCATACCGAGCTTGCCCATCGCCTTCTCGTCGAGAATATTCACCTCGACCCCCAGCTTTTCCAGGGATTTCGCGCGACTGGCGAATTCGACAGGAAAAAGAACGTTCGGCGGCTCGTTAACAAGGTCGCGCGCCAATTCGACGCCGTCAGCGACTGCGAAGCGGTCCTGGGCCGCCTGACGCGCCCCGGCGGCGTGGCTTGACCCAATCACGAAGTCAGGCGACTTCAACGTTGTCTTCGTCCGATTCCTTCTTGCGCGTCCTGTATTTTTCGAACCGGTATCCACGGAGGCGCAGGCCGAGCGCGAAGTCCGCCGCAGCCGCTCCGTCCCAAGTTCCCGTCGGCGCCTCAAACGCCGCCTCGACTCGCTTTGCGCCGGTCACCTTACTAAAGACAAAGCCGCCGAGGGTGATGAAATCGACCGGCGCATTATCCTTGCCGGGGGCGACCCCAACGACCACGAGCCTCGAGGCGTCGAGCCCCGCGGGCGCAAGGATGTCAAGCGCGGTCCGTTGAGCGCCGCGGAAGTTGGATGCTTTCGCCGCGGCCCGGATCAGCGGCTCAAGATCGCCAAACTGGGCTGTCACCGAGGGCGCCGGCTTCATATCCGCGCCGACGAACACGACAAGCGCGCTCCCTTTTGTCGCGGTTAGGGAACCAAAGGCGATCTTGACGGCTCCGCTCATGGCCAGCTGGTTCCCTCGTCCTTAACTGAAAGATGCGAGCCACCCTCAAAGGGACGCGTGGGGCGGCCGGCGCCGACATATCAGTGGGTTTGGCGCGCTCGTCAATAAGCCGCCGCGATTGAGCCGCACATTTCAGCCAGTTAGGCGCTAAAGGCGGCCAGAAGGTCAGAGGAGCAACGTCCTGCAAGACCATGAGGGGCAACCGGTAGCCGCAGGTGGCAGGGGACCGTGGGACGATCAAGGTCCGCCGCGTCAGCATAAACCGCTATAATGACTAAGATTGAACGGTATTTGTTCAGGACCGCGACGGTCGCCTTTCTCTCGGGGCTGGTCGTGCTGACCGGCGTCGTCTGGGTCACTCAGGCGCTGCGGCAGATCGACCTCATCACGAGCAAAGGTCAGACCATTCTCATATTCCTGATGATGACCGGCCTGGCGCTGCCGTCGCTGGTGGCGGTCATCGCGCCGGTGGCGTTGTTCGCTGGAATCCTCTACACACTCAACAAACTCAACGGCGATAGTGAACTCGTCGTGATGGCCGCCTCGGGCGTATCGCCCGCCTTGCTGTTGCGGCCGCTGGCGCTCCTTTCCACGCTGGTGTTCGCGGTTGTGGCTGCTCTCTATATCCAGGTTCTTCCCTGGAGCTTCAGTGCGATCCAGAATCTCACCACCTTCGTTCATGCCGACTTCATAGCCAACTTTGCGCGCCCGGGCGCTTTCTCACAACTCGAGGCTGGCTTTGTGTTCCATTTCCGCGAGCGGACCCCCGAGGGCGCACTGCGCGGAATATTCATGCAGGACCTCCGCGACCCTTCGCGGGTGACGACCTATATCGCGGAGGCGGGAAAAACAGTCGATCGCGATGGGACGAGCTATCTTCAGCTGTCGAAGGGTGTTCTTCTTCGCCCAAAGTCCGCCGAGGATTCGGCGATGGTGACGTTCGACGACTATACGATCGATCTTTCGCAATTCATTCGAGCCGTCAGTTCCATCCGGAAGCCGCGCGAGCGAACAACCGCGCAATTGATGGCGCCCGATGAGCATGACCGGGCAGACGCAGCGCTGATCGGCCATATCCGCAGCGAGCTCCTCGACCGCCTGGCGAGCCCGCTCTACGCGTTTGTCGGCGGCCTCATCGCCTTCGCAGCTCTCGGCGAGGCGCGCACGACGCGCCAGGGGCGCGGCATCGCGATCGGGGGAGCAATTTTTGCCTTCCTCGGCGTTCGCATGCTCGGCATCGCGGCGACGACGCTTTCCGTCGGCGTCCCAGTCGCGTCCGTGTTTGTCTGGCTGATCCCGGTCGCCGCCTGCCTTTGCGCGCTGGCAACGATCTTCGGCCGGCTGCTCATTGGCGCGCGCTCGCGCACCCGCCCGAGCGCGGCATGATCGGCCAAACGCTCTGGCTCTATCTCGCCAACCGATTCGCCCGCACGGTCATTGCGGCGTTCCTGGCCGTCTTCGTCCTCATCTACGCTGTAGATCTGGTCGAACTGTTGCGCCGTTCCGGCGACTCCGAACGCGCGACAGGAATTCTCATGGCTGGCCTTTCGTTCCTGAGAACCCCGACGATCGCCGAGCAGGCGCTCCCGTTCGCGGTTCTGTTCGGTTCGATGATCGCTTTCCTCAACCTGTCGCGTAAGATGGAGCTGGTCGTGGCGCGTGCGGCCGGCGTATCGGTGTGGCAGTTTCTGGCCCCCCCGCTGATCGTGATCGGCTTTATCGGGATCCTCTCCGTCGTCGCCTACAATCCTGCCTCGACGCGGATGAAACAGTGGTCAGACGAAATCGAGACAACCGTATTCGGCGGGCCGCCGCGGGGCTCGGCGGGCTTGTGGATCCGACAAAAGAGCGTCGACGGCCAGGCGGTCGTCCACGCTCTCGGAATGGATGCGGGCGGCGCGAAGCTCAGTCGTGTCGAGGTTTTCAACTTCGACGACAAGGGCAACTTCACAGAGCGTCTGGACGCCGCGTCCGGTGAGTTGCACGACGGCTATTGGGAATTGCGCGATGTGAAGGTCGTGACGCCAGGCTTCGAAACGCTTTCGGTGTCAACCTATCTGCTCGCGACCAGTCTCAGTCGCCGCGAGGTCACCCAAGCGTTCGTCGCGCCTGAGACCGTGTCATTCTGGAGCCTTCCAGAGACTCGCCGATCAGACCGAGCGAGCCGGATTGGACCCGACCGCATATCGGCTGCAATATCAGGAGCTTCTGGCCCGTCCGCTGATGCTCGTCTCAATGGTGCTGGTCGCCGCATGCTTTTCGTTAAGATTTTTCCGAATGGGGGGAATCGAATATATGGTTTCCGGTGGCGTCGCCGTCGGGTTCGTGCTTTATGTTGCGACCAAGGTGGTCAACGATCTCGGCGGAGCGGGCTTCATCAGCGCCGCTATGGCGGGCTGGTCGCCCGGGATCATCGGGTGTTTGTCTGGCGTTTACGTACTGCTGAAGCAAGAGGATGGTTGATGGGGTCCGCCGTCAGCTTTCCCTTCGAATTGAAAACGCGCCGCCCGCGGGGCGGGCGCCTGTGGTTTGCGCTGGCGGCGCTTGCAGTAGTCTCGTGGCTCAGCGGCCGTGCGGCGGCGCAGTCGCCCGCTCCAAGCCCCCCGTCCCCTCCAGCGCCGACGCAGCAGGCCAAGCCCCAGGACAAGCTCGTCATCGACGCAGACCAGCTCATCTACGACAAGGACAAGAACACAGTCACGGCTGAGGGGTCGGTTCAACTCTTCTACCAGGGCCGCGTGCTGCAGGCCGACCGCGTCGTGTACAATCGCGCGACCAAGCGCGTCTATGCGGAAGGCCACGCTAAGATGACCGACGAGCACGGCGATATCGTTTATGGTACGCGATTCGACCTAACCGACAATTTCCGCGACGGCTTCATCGAAAGCGTCCAGCTTCTCACCTCGGACAAGACCCGGTTCAGTTCCCCGCGAGTCGAGCGGCAGAACGGGGACGTCGTGGTCCTGCAGAAGGGCTCCTACACAGCCTGCGAACCTTGCAAGGATCATCCGGAGCGCCCGCCGTTCTGGCAGGTGCGAGCGACCAAGATCATCGAGAACCAGCAGACCCACACGATCTATTTCGAGGACGCCCAACTCCTCTTCTGGGGTTTTCCCGTTCTCTACATGCCCTATTTCTCCGCGCCCGACGGTACGGTCAACAAGCAGACCGGCCTGCTCGCGCCGCAATTCGTCTCGGGCTCCAATCTCGGCTACGGGCTAGGCCTGCCCTATTTCATCAATCTCGCGCCGAACTACGATCTGTTGCTCGATCCAACCTATCTGTCGAAGCAGGGACTGCTCGGCGAGGTCGAATGGCGCCAGCGGCTTGACAACGGCGCCTACAGCATTCGCGCCACAGGGATCGACGAGCAGGATCCGGGCGCTTTTGCAGCCTATCCCTACGACGCGGGCGATCAGCGCCTGCGTGGCTCGATCGAAACCACGGGCAATTTTCTGCTCAACGATATGTGGAAGTTCGGCTGGGACGGCACATGGCTGAGCGACAAGTTCTTCCTCAACGATTATCGTCTGCAGGGCATCAATTTCGACACTTACTATTTCCAGGACGTCGTCTCGTCGATCTATCTGCGCGGTCAAGGGCCGCAGAGCTATTTCGACCTTAGCGGATACCATTTCGAGGGACTTACCCCCAACGACGACAACCGCACGCTTCCCACCGCAGTTGCCCCCGTGCTCGACTATAATCGCGTCTTCAACCTTCCCGCCGACCGAACCAACGGCCTGGGCGGTGCGCTGACGGTCGATGTCAACGTTGCCAATATCGATCAGACGAACGCCGCGTTCCAATCTACCGGCGTCCAGGATTTCGACAACGCCTACCATCTCTATAACGTCTGCGAGACGATAGTCAGCGGGGTTTACGTGCCGACCTATGTCCCCGGCCAGTGCATGCTGCGCGGCATAGCAGGCGATTACACGCGCGCCACGGGGCAATTGTCATGGCAGCGCAGCTATATCGATCCCATAGGAGAGGTGTGGAAACCCTTCGTCTTCGCGAGGCTCGACGGCGAAGCGACCGAGCTCAACGAGACAGGCTCTATCACCTACGCCAGCGCCGCGGGCATGAGCACGGTCGCCAATTCGAGCCAGGCCGCGTTCTTCTCCGGAGCCAGCAGCGGAGCCTTCGCCCGGGGGATGGGGGGCCTCGGCCTCGAATATCAATATCCGTTCACTTCGGTTTCCTCATGGGGCACTCAGACGATCACGCCGGTCGCCCAGTTCATCGCCCGACCGAACGAGATCATCCCGAGGATTCAGCCGAACGAGGACTCGCAGAGCCTCGTGTTCGACGACACGAACCTTTTTGCCTGGAGCAAGTTCTCCGGCTATGACCGCATCGAGGGCGGCACGCGCCTCAACTACGGGATGAAATACACCGCCGACTTCTCGAACGGCGGCCACGGAAGCTTCGTCGCAGGGGAATCGGTCCAGGTCGCCGGGCAGAATTCCTACACGCTCTTCGACCCGACCAATACGGGTCTCGAATCCGGCCTGGACAAGAAACTGTCCAACTTCGTCGCCGGCGAGACGCTGCAGCCGACCTCCGCGCCGATCACGCTGATGAGCAAGCAGCAATTCGACAGCACGACTTTCCAGCTCGAGCGTTTTGACGGGATCGCCAAGGCGGCTTACGGCGGCGCCAGCGGCAGCGTCGACTACGCGCTCTACGCCGCCCAGCCGTTGCTAGGTTGGGAATACCCGCGCGAAGGCCTCACCGGGAACGTCGCCTACACGTTCCGCGACCGCTGGACGGTCGACGGCTCGCTCATCCTCGACATGTCGCGCCATTACTACGACACTGTCGGGCCAGGATACGCCGATCTTCTATCCCGTCGGCTATTCCTTCGGCATCGGCTACAAGGACGAGTGTACGACCCTGACGGTGCGCTATTCGTCAGCGCTGAGCGCGCCGGCCGCCTATAGCGAGTTTCCCGGCGGCCCGGTCATCTACAATCCGGCGGTGCGCAGTCAGACGCTGATGATCCAGCTGGTGCTGCGGACGCTCGGCGACGTCAAGTCGAACGTCGGCCTCTGAGCGCCGGATCCTTCCGGCGGAAAGTCATTAGGGCCTCGAAGATGACCGCCGAGAGGCCGCCGCTGGCGATGACGATGGGCGATCCGGCGGGCGTCGGTCCGGAACTCGCGCTCGCCGCCTGGCGCGACCGCACGCCTGGACGCGCCGTTCTTCGTCCTGGCCGCGCCAAGCGTGCTTGCGGCCGCCGCCGATCGCGCGGCTTCGAGGCGCCGGTCATCGAGATCGAGCCGGCCGGCGCCGCAGCGGCGTTTTCGAGGGGCATTCCGGTCGTCCCGCTTGTCAACCCGGTCGAAGCCATACCCGGCCGGCCGAATTCGGCCAATTCCGCGGCAACGATCGAATCGATCGCGCGGGCGGTGGAAGCGGTCCGCAAAGGCGAAGCGAGGGCCATCGTGACCAATCCGATCGCCAAGGCCGTGCTTTATGAGGCCGGGTTCCGATTTCCCGGGCACACCGAGTATCTCGGCGAGCTCGCAAAAGCTGGCGCGCCGACGCTTTTCCGGTGATGATGATCTGGTCGGACGCGCTGGCCGTGGTCCCGGTGACGATCCACATTGCGCTCGCTGACGCGCCGAGGGCGTTGAGCGCCGACCTGATCGTCAGGACCGCGCGGGTCGTCGACCGGGACATGCGCGCGCGTTTCGGCGTCGCGCGGCCGCGCCTGGCCGTCGCCGGCCTCAATCCGCACGCTGGCGAGGGCGGGGCAATGGGGCGAGAGGAGATCACGATTATCGCGCCGGCGATCGAGACCCTGCGCGCCGAGGGAATTGACGCTACGGGTCCAATGTCGGCCGACACGATGTTCCACGCCAAGGCGCGGGCGCGCTACGACGTCGCGCTCACCATGTATCACGATCAGGGCCTGATCCCGGCAAAGACGCTCGCCTTCGATGAGGGGGTCAATGTCACGCTCGGCCTGCCGTTCGTCAGGACGTCGCCCGACCACGGCACGGCCTTCGACATCGCCGGAAAGGGCGTCGCCAGCCCGGCGAGCCTGATCGCAGCGCTGAGGCTCGCCGACCGGCTGACGCGATGAGCCTCGCGGCCGACGGACTGCCGCCGCTGCGCGATGTGGTCGCCGCCCACGGGCTCGACGCCCGCAAGGCGCTCGGCCAGAATTTCCTGTTCGACCTCAACCTGACCCGAAAAATCGCCCGCGCGGCTGGGCCGCTTGCGGGGGTCGTGGTCGTCGAGGTCGGTCCTGGGCCGGGGGCGCTCACGCGCGCGCTCCTGTCCGAAGGGGCGAGGAAGGTGATTGCGATCGAACGCGACCGGCGCGCTCTGCCCGCCCTCTCCGAGATTGGCGCGCGCTGGCCGGGAAAGCTCGAGATCATCGCCGGAGATGCGCTGGCGATCCCGCCGGGGACGCTGATCGAGCAGGCGGGCGGCGGGCCGCTGCGGATCTGCGCCAACCTGCCCTACAACATCGCGACGGCGCTTCTGACCCGGTGGCTCGAGGCTGAGCCGTGGCCGCCGTTCTACGACCGCCTGACGCTGATGTTCCAGCGCGAGGTCGCGCTGCGCATCGTCGCGACGCCGGCCGAGCGCGCCGACTATGGGCGCCTCGCCGTGCTCGCAGGCTGGCGCACGCGGGCGAAAATCCTGTTCGACGTGCCCCCCGCCGCCTTCACGCCGCCGCCCAAGGTCACCTCCAGCCTGGTCGAACTGATCCCGCGCGCGAGCCCCGAACCGTGCGAGGCGCGGCTCCTGTCGGCCGCGACGCAGGCTGCGTTCGGCCAGCGGCGCAAGATGCTGCGCCAGTCTCTGAAGGGCTTCGCGGCCGCGCGCGGCCTCGAGGTTGGCGCGCTGATCGCCGCCGCAGGCCTCGACCCGACGATGCGGGCCGAGGAGGTTAGCGTCGCGGGCTTCGCCGCGCTGGCGCGGGCCGCGGTTGGGATCGCGGGCAATGAAGGCGCATCAGCAGACAACAATGCGTCGGCGACCCCAAGCTGGCGGGCGCCGAACCCAAGCCAATGCGGCGCCGAACCCAAATCCATGCCAACTTTTGACAAGGCCTCGCCCCTTGCCATTTTCCACATTTTCAATGGCTTAGCCGCGTAAGCGTGAAATCCTTGACCGAAATCTCCTTCAAGTCGCTGTTCCTCTCGGCCTGACGTCGCTCCGGGCAGGACTGAGAAAAGTAAACGATGGATTGGCCCTTTTGGCAAGAGAATCTCTGTTTTTCAGAGAGGCCGCGGGTTCCCGGTGCGAGCGGGCGCGACGTGTTTCCGCGCTTCCGCGAGGACGTCGAGATAGCCCAATCCCCGCCAGATCAAACCTGCGATCATCGCCCAGGTCTGCAGGCTCTAGGCACGGGCGAAGCGCTCGACGACGCCATTCGATGAAACATTGTTGACCGGTTCGAAGAGTAGGCGTAATGGGGGAAATTGACTGCGATTAATTTGAAGAATATTTCGATCGATGATATTGTAACAATTAGGCGAGAGGAGGAATTTGAGAAATTTAGGAGCTTTGTCGAAGGCGCGCTTTGCAAGATAGACGAGAAACAACAATATCACGACCTTAAGACTGAGATAGAGGATGCTTTTCGTGAGGAGTTTCGAGAGAACGAGGCCGAAATTCACAAGTTCACACAAAGATCCAGTCTCTTGCGGGCGCTAAGGTCAAACAAGGACCGTTTCCTGTTCGGGGCGGGTATTGGCGCGGTCAGCGTGGTCGGCAGCGCTTCTGGCTGGTGAAGAAAGCGGCGCTTCTCACGGGGATTCTCCACGGCGACGACGAACGCGGGTCCGGCGATCTATGATGTGCGTGCGAGATTCGCTCACCCACTCAACCGACGCGAAGGCGCGCAGGCGCCAACCGAAACCACTTTCTCGCCTTCGACCCCGGAGGCGCCCGGACTAGACCACGCTTAGCCCCGGCGCAGCGGTGGGAAAGCGCCTGACGATTGAACGGAGGGCGCCTCCTCACAGGGTCATCTGGGTTTGCATGGTCAGCGCCACGAGTTTGCCGTCGTCGGTCGCGATGCGGGTCTGCCAGACCGACGTGCGGCGGCCCTGATGGATGAGCATCGAATGGCCAATCAGCGTCGACGCCGACCGCCGCGGCGCCGATGAAGTTCGTCTTGCTCTCGATGGTCGTCGTTCCCTTGGCGCCCGCCGGCAGATTGGCGAAGGCGGCGGCGCCGCCCAGCGTGTCGGCGAAGCTCATGATCGCCCCGCCATGGACGAAGCCGCCGAGCGTGCAAAGGTCAGGACGGACAAGCATGCGCGCGGCGACGCCGTCCGGCTCGGCGCTGATGAACTCGATCGCCAGCAATTGAGCGAACGGCAGCGGATTGGCGTTGATGCGGTCGAGAAGCGTCATGGCGTCCTCCCTCGGAGCAAACCGAACGCGAGATTTCTGCAAGCGGCAGCCATCGACGTCGACAGCAGGCTAGCGTCGAGACGCGGCCGCAGGAGACGCCCGATCAAAGGCGATTGTTCATGTCCGCCAACGCCGCTACGATCGCCTGGGACCGAGAATCCGGCGAGGAGAGGGGTCGCGCGCCGGCCATAGTGAAGCAGGCGAAGGAGAGCGGCCATGATTCGCAATCGAGTTCTCTTTGGCGCGGTCGTCGCGGGCCTTGCCGTCTATGCTCGCCGGCTGCCAGCCGGCGGGCTACGCCGGCTATGGCGTCGTGGCTATGCCGGCGTCTATTACGGCGGCTACGGTTGGCCCTATGGCGGCGGCTACTACGGCGGCGGCTACTATGGCGGGGGATATTACGGCGGCGGATACGGCTACGGCGGATACGGCTGGCGGCCATGGCTACGCTTATGGCCATGGCGTCTTCTCCCGCGGCGGCTACTACCACGGCGGCGTACGGGGCGGTTTTCACGGCGGCGGCTTTCATGGCGGCTGGCGGCGGCGGCTTAACCAACTCGTCGAGCGGCTCGCCGGTTAGAGGCCCCTGCGCCGGGGCGTTGCCTTCTCATCCGCTCCGGCGGTCCCAAGAGCGATCCTGTCGTGCGAACATCCGATCATTCTGCACCATTTCGATCAATCGCCGTTCTCGGAGAAGGTTCGGCTCGTCTTCGGCTTCAAGCGGCTTCCCTGGGGCTCGGTCCGCATTCCGCGCATCATGCCGAAGCCCGACTTGATGCCCCTGACCGGCGGCTACCGGCGCACGCCGGTGATGCAGATCGGCGCCGATGTGTTCTGCGACACCCAGATCATCATCCGCGAGCTCGAACGCCGATTTCCGTCGCCGACCCTGTTCCCGGGCGGCGGCCTCGGCATGCCGTGGGCTCTTAGCCTGTGGAGCGACCGCACGTTTTTTCAGAACACCGTCAATCTGGTTTTTGGCGTCCTTGGCGACAGGGTGCCCGCGGAATTCATCGAGGACCGCAGCCAGCTGCGCGGCGCCAAGTTCAACGTGGAGGCCATGAAGGCGGCGATCCCGCAAATGCGCGATCAGTTTCGCGCCCATCTCGGCTGGATCGAGGCGCAACTCAGCGACGGCCGGGAATGGCTGCTCGCCGACTTCAGCCTCGCCGACATCAACGCTTATATGAACGTCTGGTACGCGCAGTCGAGCCTGCCGAAGGAGGATCAAGCCGCAGTCGGGCTCGACAAAATATTCGAGGAAGTCCCTCGCACGCGGGCCTGGGAAAGCCGGGTCAAAGCGCTCGGACACGGCTCGCGCGCCGAGATGTCAGGCGAGGAGGCGCTCGCGATCGCCGCTGAGGCAAGCCCGCAGACGCCGGCAATGGAGGACGCCGGCGACCCCAATGGGCGCAAAGTGGGCGATCGGGTTCGGGTCGTTCCGGACGACTATGGAAAGATCGAAGTTTCCGGCGAGATCGTCTCGCTGTCCGCGCAGCACATCGCGATCCGGCGCCGCGATGAGCGGCTCGGAGAGGTCGTCGTCCACTTCCCGCGCGCCGGATTTGTGGCGCTGCCAGGGTAAGCGAGCGGTTTGCCGCGAACCGCGGCGCTTCGCGGCGCCAAAGCGTAGAATTGCGCGGCAGAACGAGAGCAAGGGAGGCTTACCCCATGCGCAAAACCTCGAAAGCGGCGGCGGCGATCGGCTTCGGCGTCCTCATGGGGCCGGCGCAACCCGGGCTTGCGGCGGGCGCCGAGACCGTTCGACGGACTGTGGAACGTCGAAGTCGACTGCCCGGATGCCGGCGACGTCCTCGGCTACAACTGGCGGTTTCCCGCCGACGTGTCCGGCGGCGTCCTCTCCGGCCACTACCAGTCGCCGACCAACGAGGCGAAGGGGGACTTGAGCGGCCGCATCCGGCCCGATGGCGAGGCGCTGCTGACGCTGGTCGGAAGAACCGGGCCTGTTCCGCAGGCGATCGGCCATGTCCGGTCGGGCACGCCGTTCCGCTACACCGTGAATGCCCATTTCGATGCACGGAGTGGCTCTGGGCAACGCAACCAGCGCCGCGCCTGCATGCTGACGTTCACGAAGGGATGAGGGGCTCGAAGTTAGGGCTTATTCGTACCCTGCGAAAACTCTCGTGACATGCCAGTCAAGCTCATGTAACATGTTACGAAAAAGGATGCGCCGATGCCCCGCCGCTCAAGCCGACCCGTTTCCGCGCCCGCGCGCATGGCGAGCTATCGCCAGCGGATGCGTGCGGCTGGCCTGCGACCCGTGCAAATCTGGGTTCCGGATAGCCGCGCTCCCGATTTCGCTGAGAAGTGCCGGCGTCAGGCGCGCGCCGTCGCCGCCAGCGATCCTGCGGGCGATGACATCATGGATTTCATCGCTCAGGTCTATCAGTGGCCTGAAGCGTAGTGCGGCGCGGTCAATTCGTCGTGGTGGCGACATCCGGAGACTATGGCAAGCCGCGTCCCGCGCTCATCGTGCAGAGCGATCTTTTCGACGAATTGCCTTCCGTCGTGATCTGCCCGCTCACGTCAATGCTGCGCGACGACGCCGATCAGTTCCGGCTTGAGGTTCATCCCACGAAGCGCAACGGTCTTCGTGAGGTCTCGCAGATCGCCATCGACAAAATCACCGCGATTCCCGCCGCCAAGATTGGCGGCGTGATCGGCGAAGCCGACGATGGGCTTCTGTTGCGCGTCAATCGGGCGCTCGCCCTCTTTCTCAGCATCGTATGATCCGCCGGGACCTCGCCCGCCTTGATATAACCCCCCAATGCGCCCCTCGCTTCTCGATCCGCTGTTCGCCCCGGCCGGCGCGCTGCCCGGGGTCGGGCCGAAGAACGCCAAGCTGTTCGACCGGCTGCTCGGCAGGCCCGATGGCGCGCGGGTCGTCGACGTGCTGTTCAACCTTCCGCAGGCGACCGTCGACCGCCGGTCGCGGCCGAAAATCCGCGACGCGGTTCCCGACACGATCGTGACCATCGAGGCCAAGGTGACCGAGCACCGCGAGCCGCCGAACGCGCGCTCGCGTGCGCCGTTCAAGGTGCTGGTCGAGGACGACACGGGCGACGTGGAGCTGGTGTTCTTCCTCGCCAACCACGAATGGGTGCGTTCGCGGCTGCCGATCGGCGCGACGCGCTGGATCTCCGGCAAGCTCGAGCTTTGGGACGGGCGCCGACAGATCGTCCACCCGGACCGGGTCCTGAACGCGGAAGAGTTTGCCCGCCTGCCGTCGGTCGAGGCCGGTCTATGGCCTGACCGAAGGGCTCTATCTGCGCACCGTCGCCCGCGCCGCCGAGGCCGCGCTGAAGCGCCTGCCCCGCCTGCCGGAATGGGTCGCCGACGAGACGCTTCGCAAGCTGAGCCTGCCCAGCTTCGCCGACGCGCTCGCCGCGATGCATCACCCCAAGAAGCCCGAGGACATCGACCCGGCCGGACCGGCGGCGACCCGCCTCGCCTATGACGAGCTTCTGGCCAATCAGCTCGCGCTACTCCTCATGCGCGCCCGCCTGCGGGCGATCCCCGGCCGGGCGCATGTCTCGGACGGCGCTTTGGGCAAGCGCCTCGAGGCCGCGCTGCCCTTTTCGCTGACCAAGGCGCAGTCGACGGCGATCGACGACATCCGCGCCGACCTGAGAGCCGAGAAGCGCATGCTCCGGCTGCTGCAGGGCGATGTCGGCTCGGGCAAGACGGTGGTTGCGCTGCTGGCGATGGCGGACGTCGTGGAAGCGGGGCGGCAGGCGGCGCTGATGGCGCCGACCGAGATTCTCGCCCGCCAGCATTTCGAGACGATCGCCCCGCTAGGCGAGCGCGTCGGCCTGCGCGTCGCGCTGCTGACCGGCCGCGACAAGGCCTCCGAGCGCCGCGCCTCGCTCGCCGCGCTCGCGGACCGGACGATCGACATCGCCGTCGGCACGCATGCGCTGTTCCAGGAAAGCGTCGTCTTCGCCGATCTCGGGCTGGCGGTGGTCGACGAACAGCACCGGTTCGGCGTGCGACAGCGGCTGGCGCTCGCCTCCAAGGGCGCAGCCGCCGATCTCATGGTCATGACCGCGACGCCGATCCCGCGCTCGCTGGTGCTCGCCTATTTCGGCGACATGGACGTTTCGGCGTTGCGCGAGAAGCCGCCCGGACGCCAGCCGATCGATACCCGCGTCCTGCCAGTCGAGCGGCTCGACGAGGTCGTGGCGCGACTTTCGCGGGCCCTCGCCGCAGGGGCGCGGGCCTATTGGATCTGTCCGCTGGTCGAGGAGAGCGAGACGCTCGACGTCGCGGCGGCCGAGGACCGGGCCGAGGCGCTGCGGGCGATCTTTGGCGACGCGGTCGGCCTGGTCCACGGCAGGATGGCCGGCGCGGACAAGGATGCGGCGATGGAGCGCTTCCAGCGCGGGGAGACGAAGATCCTGGTCGCGACCACGGTGGTCGAAGTCGGCGTCGACGTGCCGCAGGCGACCATCATGATCGTCGAGCACGCCGAACGCTTCGGCCTCGCCCAGCTTCACCAGCTGCGCGGGCGCGTCGGGCGCGGCGCGGGACGTTCGGCCTGCCTTCTGATCTACAAGGGACCGCTCGGCGAAGCAGCGCGGGCGCGGCTCGAGACCCTGCGTGAGACCGAGGATGGCTTCCGCATCGCGGAAGAGGACTTGCGTCTCCGCGGCGAGGGGGAAGTGCTGGGCGCGCGGCAGGCCGGCGCTCCGGGGTTCCATTTCGCCCGGCTCGAAATTCACAGCGGCCTGCTGGCGCGCGCGCGGGCGGAGGCGGAGGCCGCGCTCAGGCGCGATGAAACGCTGATGGGCGAGGAGAACCGCGGTCTCCGGCTGCTGCTCTACCTCTTCGAGCGCGACGAGGCGGCGCGCCTGATCCAGGCCGGCTGAGAGCAGTCATCGTCTTCGCACATGCGCGTTATTGCGGATTGAGAAGGGCTCCGTCATCAACATGTGGTGAACAGCGCCCTGGTTTCGGGAACGTGAATTGCCGGGCGGAGTTCACCGCACCATATCGTCGGTTCAGGATGCTTTGCGACCGGATTCGCGATTGGGATCTGCCGCAACAGCGAGGAGGTCCGGTTCGCTCGGACTGGCTGAGGGGGTGGCGCCGTTCTTGAGACGAGGCCGCCGATGGCTAATGCAAACCGGGTCCGCAGCATCGACTTTTGGCGCGGCGCCGTACTGATCGCGATCCTTGTGGATCATATTCCGGGCAACCTGCTCGAATATGTGACCCCGAGGAATTTCGGAATCTCCGACAGCGCCGAAGCCTTCGTGTTCCTGTCCGGCCTGTCGATCGGCCTGATCTATCTGCCGAGGGCGCGCGCCGACGGCTTCGGGGCGGTCGCCCGCGCCTGTCTTCAGCGCGCGTTCCAGATTTATGGGGCGCATATCGCGCTGACCCTCGCCGCGCTCGCCATTTTCGCGGGAGTCTATTGCTTGAGCGGGGTCGGCGATCTTATCGAGGCCCACGGACGATCCTACGTCTTCGGTTCGCCGCCAAACGGGCTCCTGGGCGTCGCCCTGCTCAGCCTCCAGCTCGGCTATTTCAATATCCTGCCGCTTTACATCGTCCTGATGTTGTGGGCGCCGTTCGCGCTCGCAATGACGCTGCGCGATCCTTGGTTCGCTCTGGTTGTTTCCGCCGCCCTCTACGTGGCGGCGCGGGCGCTCGGCCTCAATCTGCCGAACTGGCCGGAGGCGGGCGGGTGGTTCTTCAACCCGATCGCCTGGCAGCTTGTGTTCACGATCGGGGTCGTTTGCGCGGTATTGTGGCGTGACGGGCCGCCCCGAGCGTCGGCGTGGCCCATAGCGCTGAGCGCGGCGATCGTCGCCGCGGCGGCCCTGGTCGTCACGGGCGAGGGTGGTCTCGCGCCGGGCCTTCGCGAGGCCGCGACCGCGCATCTCGATGTCGCCAAGCAGGATCTCGGGCTGGCGCGCCTCGTCCATTTCCTGGCGCTCGCCTATCTTGTCGCAGTCGCGCCGGGGTTTGGCCGTTACCTTCAGCGTCTGGTCGCTGGCTCGCTCGGCGGCGCGGTCCAAAGCCTCGGCCGCAACAGTCTTCCCGTGTTCGCCGCAGGCTCCTTGTTGAGCGCTTGCGGTCAAGCGGCGCTCGCCGCCACGTCCCCGCATGCTTCCGCCGGGGTTGAACAGTTCGCCGGATTCACGTACACGCTCGTCGCCATCGCCGCCCTGTTCGCCGTCGCCCACTGGATCGAGTGTCGAAAAGCACGCCTCAAGACCGACCGTTCCGATGGGCGACCGCCGTTTTCGGGTGTTTGGCGGGCGTTTCGCTGGTCCTATTCACATTGATCCCGGCGCGCGCCGACGAGGCGTCATGCCCGGAGGCGATGGGCGTCTTCGATTCGAACGGCGCGTCGCTTTCTTTCGTCAAAGGCGTGGGCCGCGGCCCCTTCGACATTCTGGCCATCGGCTCGTCATCGACGGAAGGGATCGGCGCGAGTTCACCCGCGAATGCCTATCCCGCCAGACTCGAGGCCGAACTCGAAAAGCGGACAGGCGTCGACTTCGACGTGAAGAACGCCGGAATCGGCGGCGAACTGGCCGCCAAGACCCTCGAGCGGCTAAAGAACGCGCTGAAGTCCGGCTGGGCGCGGCTGGTGATCTGGCAGGTCGGCACCAACGACGCGATCGTCGGCGTTGACGAGGCGCTGTTCCGCGCGACCGTAGAAAGCGGCGTCGCAGCGGCGCGCGCCGCTGGCGTGCCGCTCGTGCTTGTCGACCCGCAATTCACCCTGACCAGTCCCGATACCGCGCGCTATGAGCGCTTTGTCGCGATCGTCGACAATGTCGGCGCCGAACATCGCGTGCCGGTGCTGAGCCGCTATACGATGATGAAGCGGTGGGTCGCGAAGAACGGGAAAGCTCTCGGCTCGCTGCTTTCGCGCGACGGCCTGCACATGAACGATCTCGGCTACCATTGCCTCGCCCACGCGCTCGCCGAAGGGATCGAGGACGCGGCGGCCGCCAAGCTTTAGGCGCGCAGCGGCAGGCACGATTGTGGACGCGGTCGCTGACCGCGTCCGGCCGCGCTCCGCCCATCGGAGGCATGGAGCGCGGCAACAGGCAACGGCGAGCTTTGGGGAGTTTGACGGCTTCGGGGGGTCTGGATGCGGCGGCGCGCTTGGCGGAATGGGACGGTCTCGGCCGTCGGCTTCGGCTGCATGAGCTTCGGCGGCTTCTACGGGCCGACAACCGAAGCCGAGTCGATGCGGGCGATGGCGCGTGCGCTGGAACTCGGCGTCGATTTCTGGGACACCGCCAATGTCTACGGCGAAGGTCTCAGCGAGGCGCTGATCGGCAAATTCTTGGCGGAAGACCGCAGCCGCAGGGCCAAGGTCACGCTGGCCACCAAGTTCGCCATCCGGCGCGGCGCGGACGGAACGCGCTTCTACGACAACAGCGCGTCGCATATGCGCGAGGCGTTGGAAGGATCGCTGAAGCGCCTTGGCGTCGACCACGTCGACCTTTACTACGTGCACCGGGTGGACAAGGCCGCGCCGATCGAGGATACGGTCGGCGAGTTGGGCCGTCTGGTCAAAGCAGGCCAGATCGGCGCGATCGGCCTCTCGGAGGTCGCCCCTGACACGCTGCGGCGCGCGCAGTCCGTGCACCCGATAGCCGCCGTCCAGTCGGAATATTCGCTGTGGACCCGCAGTCCTGAACTTGGCCTTATCCAGGCCTGCGCGGAAACGGGGGCGATCCTGGTCGCCTTCTCGCCATTGGGCCGCGGCTATTTCAGCGGCGTCCTGCAGAAGGTCGAGACCTTCGGCGACAATGACTTCCGTCGCATCAATCCGCGGTTTCAAGGAATCGATTGGCGACGCAACCGCGACCGGCTCGACGGCTATCTTACGCTCGCCAAATCGTGGGGCGTGAAGCCGGCGACGCTCGCCATCGCCTGGACGCTGGCCAAAGCGCCGCACATCGTGCCGATCCCCGGGACGCGCACCGCGAGCCATCTCGACGAATGCGCGGAAGCGGCGGACCTTGAGCTGACCGCGACGCAACTCGGCGAAATCGAGCGCGTGCTGCCGGTCGGGTTTGCGGCCGGCGAACGCTATTCCGATCAGCAGTGGTTCGGCATCCAGAAATACTGAGGAGCGCGCAGTTCTCAGGCCGGCCTTTGCGCGGGGCGGAACGCGAGTCGAAAGTGGCTCACTGAATCGGTAGGGGGCGCTTGTTCCGAGGGCGCGCGGAAGAACGCGCGTATGCCGGCGAGCAGACTGCGCGCCGGCGGACCTTCGACCAGCGCGGCGAGATAGTCCTCCGCCCATTTCTTGATGTCGTTCTCCATGAGATGGGCGAGCATCGGCGCATGGCGCTCGCGGCGCTCGTCGAGCGGCATTTCCAGCGCGCGCTTGAGGGCGGCCGCGACCGCGTCGGTCTCGTGCGGATTGACGATCAGCGCGCCGTCGAGCTCCTTCGCCGCGCCGGCAAACTGTGACAGCACGAGCACGCCTGGGTCGTCGGGATTCTGCGCCGTCAGGTACTCCTTGGCGACGAGGTTCATGCCGTCGCGCAACGGCGTCACCATTGCGACGTCGGCGGCGCGATAGAGGCCCGCCAAAACAGTGCGTGAATAGGAACGATTGACATAGCGGATCGGCGTCCACGCCGCGTCGCCGAAACGGCCGTTGACCTTGCCGATCAGGCCCGTCACCTCAGCTTCAATGTCGCCGTACTGCTTGATGTCGGAGCGGCTCTTCGGCGTCACCTGCAGCAGCGTCACTTTCCCGCGCCAATCCTCGTTGTTTTCGAGGAACCGTTCGAACGCCTTGATCCGGTCCGGTATGCCTTTCGAATAGTCGAGCCGGTCGACGCCGAAGACCAGGCGATTGCCGCTGAGGCTTTCTTTCACCAGCGAGACCATCGCCGAACGCCCGGCGTTGCGCGCCAGCCGCATATACGCCTTGGTCTCGATGCTGACCGGAAAAGCGCCGAGACGCACTTGCCGGCCCTCGATCTCGTACGCCCCGCCCCGCCCCTGAACGGCGCCCTGCGTCGTCAGGTAATGGGCGAAATTGTCGCGATCGTTCTCCGTCTGGAAGCCGACGAGATCATAGTGGGTCAAGCCGCCGAATATCGCCATGTGGCGCGGCAAGGTCTGAAGGATGTCGGGCGGCGCGCACGGCGTATGGAGAAAAAATCCGATCGTGTTGCGGTGGCCGCGCGAGCGCAATTCGCGACCAAGCAGCATCAGGTGATAGTCGTGCACCCAGACGACGTCGTCCTCCTTGAGCAGCGCGCTCAAACGGTCGGCGAACATGCTATTGACCCGCATATAGCCGCTCGCGTCCGCGCGGGAATATTCCTGCAGGTCGACCCGGTAGTGGAGAATAGGCCACAGCACGCTATTGGCGAGGCCGTTGTAATATTCCTGGATGTCGTTGTTCGACAGGTCGATCAGCACGTAGGTGACCTTGTTGACGTCGACCGCGTGCGGTTCGCTAGTGGGCTGATCGGTGACCTTGCCGCTCCAGCCGAACCACATCCCCTTGCAATTCTTCAGCGCGGCCTTCACCGCGACCGCCATGCCGCCTGCGAGCGGAGTGCGGGGCAAGTCTGGAACCGCAACGCGGTTCGAAACTATAATAAGTCGCGGGCCCATGCCTCCTCCCAACTCGACGAAAGCCTCGTCGCAGTGTTGATCACGCCTGCCATCGAGTAGGTCTGCGGCAGGTTTCCCCACAGCTCGCCGGTGTCAGGATGGATGTCCTCGGACAGCAATCCGTAGGCATTGCGGCGCGCGAGGATGGACTCGAACAGATCGCGCGCCTCCGCGGCGCGGCCGATCTGGCCCAACGCGTCCATGTACCAGAAGTTGCAAGCGAGAAACGCGGTCTCCGGCGCGCCGAAATCGTCCGGCGCCGTGTAACGCATGATCCGGCCGTTCCGCATGAGTTCGCGGCCAATCGTGGCGCAACTCTTGATGAAGCGCGGGTCGGTCGGCGGCAGCAGCCCGAGTTCCGAGACGAGCAGCACGCTAGCGTCGAGATCGGGCGCGCCGAACGCGCCGGTCAGCGCGCCGCGCTTCTCGTCCCAGGCCTCGCTGAGAATCCGCTCGCGCAAGGCGCGCGCGTTCGTCCCCCAATATTTGGCGCGGTCGACGATGCCGAGACGCCGCGCGATTCCCGCCAGCCGGTCGCAAGCCGCCCAGCAGAGCGTGGCGGAATAGGTGTGGGCGCGCGCGCGGGTGCGATATTCCCAGAGCCCGGCGTCCGGCTCGAAGGCGCGGGCGAGCGCCTGTTCGCCCAGGGTCTCGAGGCGGCGAAAAAGCAACTCGTCGCCCATCTTCGGCAGGCGTTCGTCGACGAACATTTGCGTCGCCGCCAGCACGATGCTGCCATAGACGTCATTCTGCGTCTGGTTTGCGGCCTGGTTGCCGACGCGAACCGGGCCATGTCCGAGAAATCCTTTCAGATCGGGCGCGATTGTTTCCTCAAGCGAGGAGAACGGCACGATGCCGTGCACCGGCCGCATCTCGGCGTCTTCGGTTGCGATCGTGGTGATGTAATTGATGTACAATTCCATGATCTGCGTGGCGCCGAGGCGATTCAGCGCGTCGACGACGAAATAGGCGTCGCGCAGCCAGCAGAAGCGGTAGTCCCAGGTTCGCGACGACGACGGCGCTTCCGGCAGCGAGGTCGTGTGCGCGGCGATGATCGCGCCGGTCTCCTGGAAACTGCACAGTTTGAGGGTGATCGCCGCGCGCACCACCGCAGACTGCCATTCGAACGGCACCGCGAGATTACGGACCCACGCGTGCCAGTGATCGCGGGTCCGGTCGAGAAATTCCCGGCTCGTCGTATCGATGGCGCTGAGGAACGGTTCGTCCTGGCCGAAGATCAGGTTCACCGGCCGGGTGAGCGGGAAAGCGATCTCATTGACAATGTATGAAAGCGGCGCGTCGGTCGTCAGCCGCAGCACCTCTCGGCCGCCGACATAGCGGATGTGATTGGAGCCCACCACGACGTTGGTCGTCGGGCGGCCGTAATTGTGGGTCGGCCGCACCCGAATGGCGACGCGGGGCAGTCCCGCGAGCGGTTCGATGCGCCGGATGATTTGCGGCGGCCGGTACTCGCGCTCGAAGCGATCGAAGCGAGGCGCGAAATCGGCGACCCGCACCTTGGCGCCGTGCGTGTCGGTGAGGATCGTCTCGACGATCGCCGTGTTGCGGAGGTAACGCAATTCGCTCTCGACAATTCCGGTGAGGACGACATCGCAAATCCCTTCTCTTCGTCGCCCGCCAGCAGCCGCGAGAACACCGGATCCGAATCGAAATACGGGAAGCACCACCAGACAATGCGCGCGTTGCGGTCGACGAAAGCAGCCGAGCAGCTGTTGCCGATGAGCGCGAGGTCGAGGTTCTGGCTCTTCGATTGCCGCTCGCCGGTCATGCGGCCTCCCCGCGCGCGGCGAATTCGGCGAGCCACGCCCGCACGCCCCGCGGCTCACGGAAAGCGCCAATGGCGCCAGGTCGCCGCTGGCCAACGGAGTAGGCGAAGCCGCCGCGCGCGGCGACAACCGCGAAGCCCGCTTCATCGGTCCTGTCGTCGCCGATGAAGATCGGCGTCCGCCCGCGAAACGCCGGCGTCGCGAGAAAGGCCGTAATCGCGCTGCCCTTGCTCGAGCCGGGCACCTTCAACTCGATCGCACAGTGGGCGTCCATGATTTCGATCGCCGGCTGTACCTCCGAGCCGACATATTGGCTGACCGCCTCGCGCAGCGGGCCTTCGGCCTCCGGCGCCAACCGATAGTGAACCGCCAAACTGAAACGCTTATCTTCGACGAACGCGCCCGGGAAGCGCTCGACCGCCCGCGCCACCGCGCGCGCGCAGCAAGTCCGGCAACTCGGCCGCTGCTTGCACTGCGGTCGTGGGCGCGCCCGGATCAAGGCGCATCTCGGCGCCGTGGACGCCGCTTGCGCGCAGGCGCAACGGCTCAAACAAACGATCGAGATCCTCGACGGGGCGGCCGCTGATCAGCGCCAGCGCGCCGTCGAGCTTGCGCTCGACCTTGGCCAGCGTGTCCGTGAGCCCAGCGGGCGTCACCACTTCGCTCGGCCGATCCGCCAGATCAAGAAGCGTCCCATCGACATCCAAAAACAAGGCGAGCGGCTGATCGGTCGGAACCGCGGCTTCGCCCGTCGCCGCCCCGATGAGAGGCGGCGCGCTCAGCTCATCCACCATCGTGGCTCCCGACAACTCTGGGGCCGAGCTAAGCCATATTTCAGGCGATTGCGTGGTGGCGTCGTGGCTGCGCGGCGGCCCGCATGTCCATTGTTCCGATGCATTTTCAATTATCCCGGTTCGCGCAGTTGACGCGGCCATGCAACTCGCGAAACGGGCGATTTGTTCCCTACCCAATTCGCGCGCCGCGCCGCGCTGAACCTGTCAGAATGTGAATGCCCACGCGATCCTGGATTCGCCTTGGCTGCTTGGACGACCGAGGACGTTGCGGTTAGACGTCAATCATCCAGCAGCTGGCACCTTTGCGCCTCCAAGGATGGCCTCGAAAGGAAATACGCCGATGAGCGACGTGTCAATTTCGGTCAGGGCAGACCCGTCCCGCCCGCTCGCTTTCGACGTCATCGTCCGCAACTCGCGCGGCGAGAGCCGTCATCGGGTGACGATTTCGGGCGAAGACGCGGCGCGATGGGGAAGATCGGGCGCCGACCCGGCGCGCTGCGTCGAAGCGGCGATGGCGTTTCTCATCGACCGCGAACCAAAAGAGGCGATCCTCGCCGCTTTCGACATGGATGTCATTCGGCGTTACTTTCCCGATTTCGACGCGGCGTTTCCCGGCTATCTCGCGCGCTTCGGCGACGGGCCTCGGAGTCGCGCCTAGATAGCGCCCAAGCCGAAGACGGCTGCCGTCATCGGGCGGCGAGGTTGCCAAACTCCTTGAGGACGCGATCACGCAGACCCGCGGGACTACGCTCGCCTTCGCGTGCAAGGGCGATAATACGCTCCGCGACGGCCTCTTTTTCCGTTTTTGCTTCGTCCCCCAGGTCGAGGGTCTTGCAGACATCCCCGAGAGCCGCTGACATCGCTTTGATGTCATCGGGTCCGAAAGCCTCGTCTTTGAATAAAGCCGCGATGCTCATCGTTGTCCCTCCACAGAGGCAAACGGGGCAGCTGACGCTCCTCTCCACCACCAACCCGGCGCCTGATATTCGCTTGCAGATGACATCTTTGCGCCGTTTCGGGTGCTTGGCGAGCTTGGAGTCAGTCCGAAATCGTACATTTCTCATAGCTATCGAGCTTTTTAGAGCCTATGAGAGGAACATCATCGACCGAAGGCTCCGCGCCTCAGGCGTCGATGGCTGAGAGATGAGTGCGCTCCCGCCTGAAGCGAGGAGCGTCCCGTGCCCAGTAGCAGCAATCGATTGCTTGCGTCCCTTTCGACCAGCGATTTCGATCTGTTGGAGCCGCACCTCGAATCCGTGACCCTCGAGATCAGGAAGAACCTCGAACGGCCCAACAAGCGAATCGACGCCGCTTATTTCCCCGAGTCGGGATTCGCATCGGTGGTCGCCGTTCAATCCAACGGCAAGCAGGTCGAGGTCGGATTGATCGGCCGCGAAGGCATGACCGGGTTGCCGATCGTGCTTGGCAATCATCGGTCGCCTCACGCCACCTACATCCAGGCGGCCGGAGCGGGCAAATCCATTCCTGCCGCAGAATTGCGCAGCGCGACCCAGTCCAGCCTGTCGCTTCGCGACTCGCTGTTGAAGTTTGTGCAGGCGTTTGGCGTCCAGACCACCCACACCGCAATCAGCAACGCGCAGTCCAGGATGGACGTGCGGTTGGCTCGCTGGCTCCTCATGGCGCACGACCGGATCGCAAACGATACGTTGCCGATCACGCACGAGTTTCTGTCGCTGATGCTCGGCGTCCGCCGCCCCGGCGTGACGGTGGCGTTGAAGGAGCTTCGACAACAAGACTTGATTTCGTATCGGCGCGGACAAGTCACGGTCGAAGACCGCAAGGGACTGGAGCGCGTCGCCGGCGAGGCTTACGGCACGCCCGAGGCCGAATACCGTCGACTGATCGGTTGAACAGCCTGGCATTCGACATCTCCGCCATTCGGCGTTACTTTCCCGTTTCGACGCGGCCTTTCCCGCCCATTTCGCTGGCCTCTGCGGTGGGCCGGAGGACCGCGCATAGCAAATACACAAGCTGCGGAAGGCGCCATTGATGACCGTCGCGCTCGCCCGGTCGGAGTCGACTCTCAAATCCCGCTATGTGACGCCGGAAGGCTGGTTCTACATGACAGGGATGCAGGCGCTGGTTCGCCTGCCCATCCAGCAGCGCCTGCGCGACGCGGCGGCGGAACTCAACACCGGCGGATATATCTCCGGCTACCGCGGCTCGCCGATGGGCCGCTACGACATTGAATTATGGCGCGCGGGCGCGGTCCTCAAACAGCACAACATCGTTTTCCGCCCCGGCCTCAACGAGGACTTGGCCGCGACCGCCATCTGGGGGGCGCAGCATGTGTCGAACTTTCCGGGCGCGACCGTCGATGGCGTGTTCGGCATCTGGTACGGCAAGGGGCCGGGGGTCGACCGCTCGGGCGACGCGCTGCGCCACGCCAATTTCACCGGCTCTTCCCCCAAAGGCGGCGCGATCGCGCTCGCGGGCGACGATCACGGGGCGAAGTCTTCGACGGCGGTCAATTTCTCCGACACCTCGTTCATCGCGGTCGGCATGCCGGTCATCTATCCGTCGAACACCCAGGAATTGATCGACTTCGGCCTGCACGGAATCGCCATGTCGCGCTTTTCCGGCTGCTGGGTGGGGATGAAGGTGGTCACCGACGTCGCCGAGGGCGGCGGCACGGTCTATGTCGGTCTCGATTCGCCCGCGATCGTCATTCCGGAGCGGCCGAGCCATTCGCCGGGCGGCGTCTCGGCGCGGCTCATCGACCAGGCGGTCGCGCAGGAAGAGCGGCTCTACGTTCACAAGCTCCCTGCCGCCCTCGCCTATGCGCGAGCGAACGGGCTCAATCGCATCGTGAGCGACAGCGCCGACGCCAGGATCGGGGTCGTCGCGGCGGGCAAGGCCTGGCAGGACGTGCTGGAGTCGCTCGACAGGCTCGGCCTCGCCGATAAGGCACACGCGCTTCCGCTGCGGCTCCTCAAGGTCGGCATGGTGTGGCCGCTCGACCCGGTCATCGTGCGCGAGTTCGCGCGCGGGCTCGATTTGATCGTCGTCATCGAGGAGAAGCGCCCGCTGCTCGAGGACCAGATTCGCTCCATCCTCTACGGCGGGTCGAACACGCCGCGCATCGTCGGCAAATTTTTCGACGGCGGCGCGTTCGATCCCGCGCATGGCGCGCTGGCCATTCCCAATTTCGGCGAGACCTCGCCGGAGATGATCGCCGAAGTGCTGTACCGCGCGCTCACGCGGCGCGATCCGGACTGCACGCTCGCCGAACCGGCCGGCGGCGCCGTCGAAGCGCTCGGCAATCGGCTGGCGCCAGTCCGCAGTCCCGGCTTCTGCGCCGGCTGCCCGCATAACCGCTCGACCCGCGTCCCCGAGGGGAGCCGCGCGCTGGCCGGCATCGGCTGCCACACGATGGCGATGCAGGTGAGCCCGCTGCAAACCACGACCGTCTCGCACATGGGCGGCGAAGGCGCGATGTGGCTCGGCCAGCAGCCCTTCACCAAACAGAGCCACGTGTTCGCCAACATCGGCGACGGCACCTACGCCCACTCCGGGATGCTGGCGATCCGTCAGGCCGTCGCCGCCGACGTGCCGATGACCTACAAGATCCTGTTCAACGGATTCGTCTCGATGACCGGCGGACAGCCGATCGAGGGCGGCATGACCCCGCCCCAGATCCTCGCCGAGCTCGCCGCCGAGGGCGTGAAAAAGATGGCGCTCGTGGTCGACGACCCCGAGCGTTACGCCCGCGTTGCGCTGCCCGCGGGCGTCAGCCTTCGCCATCGCGACGCGATGGACGAGACGCAGCGCGAGTTTCGCGAATTCAAGGGCGTCTCGGTCATCCTCTACGACCAGCCTTGCGCGACCGAGCGCCGGCGGCTGCGCAAGCGCGGCAAATGGGCCGACCCGGCGATCCGCACCTTCATTCATCCTGAGGTCTGCGAAGGCTGCGGCGATTGCGGGCGCGTCTCCAACTGCATGGCGATCGAGCCGCTGGAGACCGAGTTCGGCCGCAAACGGCGCATCAACCAGTCAAGCTGCAACAAGGATTTCTCCTGCGTCGAAGGGTTCTGCCCGAGCTTCGTGACAATTCACGGCGGACGCCTGCGCAAGGTCGACGTCGCGGCTCCGTTGAGCGGCTACCTGCCGGCGATCCCGGAGCCGGTCCTGCCGCAGGTTGGCGAGCGCTATAGCGTGCTCGTCGCCGGGATCGGCGGCTCGGGCGTCGTCACCATCAGCCAGACGCTCGCCGTCGCCGCCTATCTCGACGGATTGTACAGCTCCAATCTCGATCTCACGGGCTTGAGCCAGAAGTACGGCGCGGTGACGTCGCACGTCCGCATGGCGCGCGATCCCGGCGCCCTGCATGCGACCCGCATCCCGGTCGCCGGAGCCGACGCGCTGATCGGCTGCGACCTCATTGTCGCCGCCGGCGACGAATGCGTGTCGAAACTCAGACCCGGCGCGCGCGCGGTGATTTCGGCCGATCTGACGCCGACCGCCGATTTCGCCCGCAATCCGGACTGGACCGTCGACGCGGACGGGCTGATCGAGCGCCTGAAAAGCGTGCTCGGCGACGGCGCATTCGTGCTCGACGGACAGCGCCTCGCCGAGGAGCTGTTGGGCGAGGCGATCGCCGCCAACATGCTGATGCTCGGGGCCGCCTGGCAGAAAGGCCTCGTTCCCATCCGGCGCGAGTCGATCGAGCGCGCGATCGAGCTCAACGGCGTGGCGATCGAAGCCAACAAGCGGTCCTTCGAATGGGGCCGCCGCGCGGCGCATGATCTTGCCAGCGTCGAAGGGCTCGTCGCCAAGGACGAGCCAGCCTCGCGCCGAACCTCAGTCGCTCGATGAGCTCATCGAGCGACGCGCCCGGCATCTGACCGACTATCGCGACGCCGCCTATGCCTCGCGCTACCGCGATCTGGTCGAGCGCGTCCGCATCGCCGAAAAAAGCGCAGGCCTCGGCGAAGCGCTGACCATGGCCGTCGCCCGCTCCTATCACAAGCTGCTCGCGATCAAGGACGAATGGGAAGTCGCGCGCCTGTTCTCGACGTGGGAATTTCAGCGCGCGCTCGATCAGGAGTTCGAAGGCCCGTATCGCCTGCATTTCCATATCGGCGCCTGGCCCTTCGCCCGCCCCGATCCGCAGACCGGGGTCATCGGCAAAGGCGAGGCCGGCCCCTGGATGATGACCGCGTTCCGCGCCATGGCCCGGCTGAGGTTCCTGCGCGGCACCTGGCTCGACCCGTTCCGCAACAGCGACGAGCGCAAGCTCGAACGGCGACTGATTGCGGAGTTCGAGGCCGACATCGGCGATCTTCTTGCGCGCCTATCCGCCGCGACCCATCCGACCGCCGTCCGCGTCGTCGAGCGTCTACGAGACGATTCGCGGCTACGGGCGGGTCAAAGAAGCGAACGCCGCCGAAGCGGCGAAAGCCCGGGCGAGCGCGCTGCAGGAGCTGAAGGCGGCCAAAGCGCCGGCGGATAAGGCCGCGTGAGATTGGCCGCGATCGCGAGCGTGGACGCGGAAAAGAGGAGCATCGATGCGCGGCAAGACGATCGTCATCACCGGCGGATTCGGCGCGCTGGGCCGCGGCGTCGCCGCGGCTGCGGCCGAACGCGGCGCCTCGGTCGCGGCGCTCGACATCGGGCCAACCCCGCCCGCGGGGCTCGCCGAACAGCTCGGGGCGAACGCGCTGCTCCTCGGCGGGGTCGATCTGTCATCGTCCGAGGGCGCCCGCAAGGCGATGGCCGCCGTCAAGGCGAAATTCGGACGGCTCGACGCGCTCCTCAACATCGCCGGCGGCTTTCAGTGGGAAACGATCGAGGACGGGAAGCCGGAGAGCTGGGAGCGCATGTTCGCGCTGAACCTGAAGACCGCGCTCAACGCCTGCCAGGCCGCGCTGCCCTATCTTCTGGAGAGCGGCGCGGGGCGCATCGTCAACGTCGGGGCGCAATCGGCCCTGCAGGCGGCGTCGGGAATGGGCCCCTATGCCGCGAGCAAGTCCGCGGTGCATCGCTTGACCGAGAGCCTCGCCGCCGAACTCAAGCTCAAGGGCGTGACGGTCAACGCCGTCCTGCCGTCGATCATCGACACGCCGGCCAACCGGCGCGACATGCCGAAGGCCGAGTTCGACCGCTGGGTCGCGCCTGCCGATCTCGCGGCGGTCATGCTGTTCCTGGCGTCCGACGAGGCGAAGGCGGTGACCGGAGCGCTGATCCCCGTGTCGGGCCGGGTCTGAGCCGCCTTCGGCGCCGGCGCCCCTCCCATGCTATGACCGGGCTGGGGCGCCGCTGTTCGACCAACCTGTGAGGCCATCCGACATGGGCGATCTTGTGAAGGGCGCGTGGCGCGCCGAGGGGGACTTTCCCCATGACAGGACGGGCCACTTCGTGCGGCCCGACGCGCCGTTCCGCAACTGGGTGACCGCGAGCGGCGAACCGGGGCCGAGCGGCGCCGGCGGCTTCAAGGCCGAGCCTGGCCGCTATCATCTCATCGTGTCGCTCGCCTGCCCGTGGGCGCATCGCACCCTGATCTTCCGCCGGCTCAAGGGCCTCGAGGGCATGATCTCGCTTTCGGTCGTCCATTGGCTGCTGCGCGAGCGCGGCTGGACGTTTCACGAAGGGCGCGGCGTCATTCCCGATCCGATCTTCGGCGCGGCCTATCTCAGCGAATTCTATCTCAAGGCGCGGCCCGATTTCACCGGGCGCGTCACCGTGCCGGTCCTCTGGGACAAGCAGACCGGGACGATCGTCAACAACGAATCGTCGGAAATCATCCGCATGTTCAACAGCGCCTTCGACGGCGTCGGCGCGGCGGAGGGCGACTATTATCCAAGCGAGCTTCGCGCCGAGATCGACGCGCTCAATGCGCGCATCTATCGAACCGTCAATAATGGCGTCTACCGCGCGGGCTTCGCGACCACGCAGGAAGCCTACGAAGAAGCGTTCCGGGCGCTGTTCGAGACGCTCGACCTCCTGGAGCAGCGGCTTGCGGACCAGCGCTTCTTATGCGGCGAGCGGCTGACGGAAGCGGACTGGCGCCTGTTCACGACGCTGATCCGCTTCGATCCGGTCTATTTCGGCCATTTCAAATGCAACTTACGGGAAATCGCCGACTATCCGGCGCTTCAGCGCTATCTGCGCGAGCTCTACCACTGGCCGAAGGTCGCCGAGACGGTCGACTTCTTCCACATCAAGCACCATTATTACGCCAGCCACCTGCGCATCAATCCAACCGGCATCGTGCCGCTGGGGCCTGAGATGAAGCTCTGATCCGATGCTGTTCGCTCAAGCCGCGTCACGGCGGATTTTAACCTAGTCGCATTCGAAAATGATTGCGCAATTGCTTGAGCATGACTGACATATGCTACTGACCTGTGATGCGCACCGTATCGATCTTTCGCAACAATCGAAACCAGGCGATCCGTCTGCCCAAGGAATTCGAATTCCATGGAGTGACTGAGCTCACCGTGGAAAAACAAGGCGATACCATTCTGCTCCGTCCCGTCCGGCAGAGTTGGGCGTCTTTTTTTGACGAATCCCGCCCGGACGCGGACTTCCTCGGCGAGCGGCCCGCTCTGATCGAGGAAGGGCGGTTCTCGCTCGAAGACGGCAAGCCGGATCGATGAGCGCGATCTACATGCTAGACACTAATATCTGCTCGTCCATCATGCGTGAGCGCCCGCGAGCCCTGCTCGATCGTCTGCAACAGGCCGTCGAGCGGCACAACAGCATCGCGATTTCCGTCATCACCTACTATGAGATGCTGCTGGGCGCGATCGGCAGGAACGCTTCGCCGCGTCACGCGAGCCTCGTCGAGACCTTTGTCGCACGCCTCTCCGCCATTCTGCCTTGGGACCGCGTCGCCGCGGAGGAGGCTATGCGCGTCAGAAGGGATTTGACCGCCAAAGGAACGCCGATCGGCGGCAATGACGCCATGATCGCCGGGCACGCCCTCGCGGCAGATTGCGTGCTGGTCACGAACAACACCCGCGAGTTGTCGCGGGTCGCAGGGCTGCATGTCGAGGATTGGGCGACGCAGCGGTAAGCAACGGTGACGGGATTGGCCGCCACAGACAAAGAACCCAATAGGCGCTCAGCGTGAGGCGTCGCAGGGCGCTGGCGGAGGGCGACCTTGCCCCTTCCGTCCGCTCGTGGCAAGGCGAGCTTGAATGACCGATATCGCTGAAACCGCTCCCCGTACCGCCCCGCGCATTTCCTTCGTCTCGCTCGGCTGTCCGAAGGCGCTCGTGGACAGCGAGCGGATCCTGACACGGCTGCGCGCCGAGGGCTACGAGCTTGCGCGCACCCATGCGGGCGCCGACGCTGTGATCGTCAACACCTGCGGCTTTCTCGACAGCGCCAAGGCCGAATCGCTCGCCGCGATCGGCGCGGCGATGAACGAGAACGGCAAGGTGATCGTCACCGGCTGCATGGGCGCCGAGCCCGACGCGATCCGCGACGCGTTCCCGAATGTCGCGGCGATCACCGGGCCGCAGGCGTTCGACAGCGTGATGCAGGCGGTGCGCGCCGCCGCGCCCGCGCCGCGCGATCCGTTCGTCGATCTCATTCCCGGCGAGGGCGTGCGGCTCACGCCCCGCCACTACGCCTATCTCAAGATTTCCGAGGGCTGCGACAACCGCTGCTCCTTCTGCATCATCCCATCCTTGCGCGGGCGGCTCGTCTCTCGGGCGGCTGGCGAAGTGCTGCGCGAAGCCGAGAGGCTGGTGAAGGCGGGAGTCAAGGAGCTAATCGTCATTTCGCAGGACACCAGCGCCTACGGCCGCGACATCAAATACGCCGGGAGCGCGTGGCGCGACCGCGAGGTGACAGCCCGCTTCCTCGATCTGACGCGCGAGCTTGGCTCGCTCGGCGCCTGGGTGCGCCTGCAATATGTCTATCCCTATCCGCATGTCGACGAGGTCATCGGGCTGATGAACGGCGGCAATGTGCTGCCCTATATCGATGTTCCGTTCCAGCACGCGTCGCCTTCGGTTCTGAAGGCGATGCGGCGGCCCGCCGCCCAGGAAAAGACGCTCGAGCGGATCCGCGCCTGGCGCGCGATCTGCCCGGACATCACCATCCGCTCGACCTTCATCGTCGGCTTCCCCGGCGAGACGGAGGAGGATTTCCGCTTCCTCCTCGACTGGCTGGACGAAGCGAAGCTCGACCGCGTCGGCGCCTTCCCATACGAGCCGGTCAAGGGCGCGGCGGCGAACGATCTCGGCCTTGCGCCCGTGCCGGACGACGTCAAAGCCGCCCGCCACAAGCGCTTCATGCACAAGGCCCAGGCGATCAGCGCCAGGCGCCTCGCCGCCAAGGTCGGCAAGCGCCTGTCCGTCATCGTCGACGAAGGCGGCGCTGACGCCGCGAAGGGCCGCACCAAGGGCGACGCGCCGCAGATCGACGGCGCCGTCCACATCGCGACCCGCCGGCCCCTGCGCTCCGGCGACATCGCGACCGTCAGGATCGACCGCGCCGACGCCTATGATTTATGGGGGACGGCGGTGTGAGCGGGGCGGCGGGCTTCATCGCTCGGCCAGAGCCTCTGAAGCACTGAAACCAGGTGTTGCGGCGACCATACACTCACAGAATTGATAAAGCAGGTCTTCATCGCTCAATGCGCGGACCGCCTTAAATCAGGAGCGCCCGCAAATTTCTCAAGCATCTGATCTCGGGTTAAGCCTTGTAATTTTCAACAAACCACTCGAATAGGTCAAAGGCGTTGTTTAGCTTCCCGTAACGGGCAGCACTTTTCCGAAGTACAAATCTTTGTGTGCGCGCCAGTCGGCCATTTGATCTGACGACATCGGTTCACGAATGATGGACGAATTACCTCGTTGATCAGAGATGATTATATAAACGGAGTTTTCCACTTCGTTGACGGAAGCATTTGTTACAGTGCCTATAATGCGGCCTTTTTCCGGGTCCGCAAAGCAATAGGTGTTGCCGATGATCACGCGCGATGTGCCTCGCAAGTTTTCGGAAGGCAGACCCCCGTCAAACGTGCTCGGAAATTTCGCATAGGTCAGGAGAGCGTCGCCGATGTGATACACATCAATGTGTTTAAGTTTGCTGCGATAGGCGTCGGAGACGCGGCGAACACTCGGTCGATTTCGTCGGGAATCTCTAATCGAAAGAAGAACGCTGCAAATGACGCGGGGTCATTTAGGCTCGGATGGAAAGCAAAATTTGTGACAAAAACATAAGCAATAGCGCGCTTCGCCAATTCTCTCTTTTCGTATCGTTCAAGACGCCGTACGGCTTGCTCGACCGAAGGGTCTTGCGACGCGGAACCCGGCAGCATACGGGGTTGAGATCAATGAAAATCAGCCGTTAATCCGCCGCGAGCTTTGCGAGCGCGTAGTTCAATTGCGGTACAAAGCGATTAAGCGAATAGGATCGGTGGTTCAGTCGCGCTCAGTTTTGCAGAGCAATAGAGCAACGGCGCGCATCTTTACCTCAACCAATATGTATTGCAATTTCGCATAGCCCGTGCGGAGAACGGTCAATGCCCGGAATTGCTATTAGTCTCATCCTCTAAAACAAGCTCAAACGCAGCTCTTATCAACCTATTTGCTACGATTAATTGTCGTATGCCCTCGGAAATTGGTAAAGAACCTTAAGCAGCCTAATCAACCGTTCTGCAACTCTATATTGTGTGCGAGAAGGTAGAGGCTGTAGGCAAGCGCTAAATAGCAGGCGACAACACCAGTAACGGCCGCCTGCGCAGCCTCGCGCGGCACCTTATTGGTAGTCTGTTGATATCGGCAAAAAGCATCGTAAATTGGTTGGTGGTCGTTACCTCAAAAGGTTTCAATAATTCGCTATTAACGTATGCAGGATCAAGGACTTTCTTAATGTAATAAGCAAGAAAATAAGGGAATGTCTTTCAAGAAGCGGAAAAATAAATGGTATCGTCTACCGCAACAAACTGACGATCATCAGCTTTAAACGCTACAATCGGTCTTCCAAGCGCTTGCTGCTGCAGTCTAATTCTTTCATCTGCACGCTGTAGTTCAAATACGAGTTGCAACTCGGGCGGCGCGAGCTAGCTAGTTTCTTTTCTGTCGGTAATTAGCGAGCCGCAGCATCTCTTGAATTTTAGTTCGCTACCGCAAGTGCAGGGCTGATTGCGCTCGATTTTCATAATTCGAGAACCTTCACGGCGAGGACGTCTCGCAATCGGTAGCAGGCTGGCGGAGCGCATCGAGCACGTCGAAAAAACGGCGCAAACTGGAATCGCTCGGTCGCGCGCAAAGTGGCGGCCGGCACCTGTGGGTAAGAGGGATTGCGACGCAAGCCCCGGCGCTCGAGGGCGAAGGGCCCGCCGGCTTCTTTCACCGGCTCGGATAGCGCTCCGACAAGAGTTCGAACAGCGCGCGGGCCGCCTGGATTTCCCCGCCCGCGGGACCGTGTGCGCGAGGCTTCGGGTTCCAGGCGTAGACGTCGAAATGCGCCCAGGCCTTGGCCTTGTCGACGAAGCGCCTGAGAAACAGCGCCGCGGTGATCGAGCCGGCGAAGCCGCCGCCGCTGCCCGAATTGTTGATGTCGGCGACCACGCCCTCGATCATCGCATCGTAAGGCCGCCAGAGGGGCATCCGCCATAGCGGATCGCGCGTCCGCGCCGCGCACTGGCCGATCGAGGCTGCGAGCGCCTCGTCGTCGGTGTAGAAGGGCGGCAGGTCGGGGCCGAGCGCGACCCGCGCCGCGCCGGTCAGGGTCGCGAAATCGAACATGAGCTCCGGCTCGTCTTCGTCGGCGAGCGCCAGCGCATCCGCCAGGATCAGCCTCCCCTCGGCGTCGGTATTGCCGATTTCTACGCTGAGGCCTTTGCGGCTCATCAACACGTCTCCCGGCCGCATCGCAGGACGCCGAGATCGAATTCTCGACGATCGGGACGACGACCCGGAGCCGAAGATCGAGCCGGGCCTCCATGATGAGCCGGGCCAGCGTCAGCGCGGTCGCGGCGCCGCCCATGTCCTTCTTCATCAGTTCCATGCCGGAGGCGGGCTTGATGTCGAGGCCGCCGGTGTCGAACGTCACGCCCTTGCCGACCAGCGCTACTTTCGGCGCGTCCACGCGGCCCCAGGAAAAATCGACGATCCTCGGCCGCTCGGCGGCGGCGCGGCCGACCGCGTGAACCAGCGGAAAATTGGCGGCAAGAAGCGCGTCACCGCGGATCATCCGGACGCTGGCGTCGAATCCTTCGGCGAGTCTCACCGCCTCCTGCTCGAGCGCCCGCGGTCCAAGCAGGTTGGCGGGCGTGTTGACAAGATCGCGGCCAAACGCGACCGCGGCCGCGATGCGCTCGATCCGGTCCGCGTCGACGCCGTCGGGCGCGACGAGGCGGGGGCGGGGCGCGGGATCGGGCTTGAAGCGATCGTAGCGGTAAAGCCCGAGCAGGAACCCAAGGGCGGCGAGCTCGGCGTCCGCCGGCGGGTTGGCGAATCGGTAGACGCCCTCGGGCAGCAGCGTCGCGAGCTTGCCCGCGGCGAGCGGATCGCGGACGGGCGCGTCGACCGCGTCGACCCCGAACAGGACGCCGCCGATCGTTCCGGCCTCGCCGGGCAAAATCTGCAATCGCCCTCCCTTCGGCCTGAAGCCGCACCGCTCGGCGAAGTCCGCGCCCGGTTCGCCAATCGAAGCCTTGACGGAATCCCAATTTTCGGCGCTGGCCAACCAGACAGGGATGGCGTCGGGCGTCGAGGGGGGAGAATGCGAGCAAGAGCGGTCTCCGTCCGGCAGAAGTCCGGTCCGGGCTTATACCGGTTTCGCTCCTCGGAATAGGCTGCCGGCGGCGTCATCGAGCGCAGCCGGCAGGGCCGCGGCGCGGCCGCGCCTCGCAGGGGCACGAGGCGCGGCCCGACGCAGGGCCCGCCGGTCAGGGCGCAGGCGACCGGACGCAGGTAGGATCGCCCGCCTCCGTCGGATCAACCACGGACGCCGCTCGACGCACCCGCCATGTTCGCTGTCGCGCCTTGAAAGGGCGCAAGGAAATTGCGTAAACCTGCGCCCAATTCGCTTTTTCCCGGGTACTCGCGTCGAGGCGCGCGATCCCGAGGAAGGAGGAGGATCTCGTTGGAGGTTGACAGACCGGCGCCGCGCCACGGTTCGGCGCGAGGTAATTCGCATTCGAGAGCTTGCTTTCAAAGCCGCCTCGCACTCATATCAGCGGTTTGTCGGTCGGTTCGCCGGAGCGCCCCGATGTCGTGGAGGATCGATTGTCCGAGCCCAGCGTGAATTCGCCGGTTCGCCTGCTCGGCGGGCTCGCGTCAGCGGATAAACCCCATTTGCCGCTATCTTCGCGGGCTCCCTCGCAACCCGCATCGGTCGCCCCGCCAGTCGAGTTGCAGGCCCCGATACCACCCGAGGAGCCGATATTCCTGTGCGACGCCGCGGATGGTCCCGACGTCTTGAACGTGGAGCAGATTCTCCAGCCGGTCGCTCAACTTTGTGTGACCGCGCAGGTCCAGACGCCATTCCTGGCCGCGATAGCGGGGCCGTCCGGCTCGGGCAAGACTTTCGCGCTGAAGCGGCTGGCGGAGGCGATCGAACGGTTCAGCGCCTCGTCCTCCGCCTCTGGGGCCAGCGCTCCGGCCCGCGTCGTTGTGGCGTGGGTGGACGCCGGAGGCGGCGTCGAGGCGCCCATTGCGATCGCCCGCGCCGCATACGCCGCGCTTGATCGCAATCCTGGAGGCGCGGACTATTCCGCGTTGCTCGAAGAATCCGCGCACGCGGGTGGCGACCCGTTGCGGGCCGCAACCGCAGCGTCGGAACGCCATGAGGAAATTGTCAGAAAGCTCGAGGCCGAGCGCTCACAACGCGATGACGTGGAGGCTCGCCGCGCGCGGCTCGCGGAGACCCTCCTATTTGATACGCCCGGCTCGCGCATCGACGTCTTCGCGCGCTCGAATCGAGGAACGATTGAGGCGCGTTTGCGCCGGTTCGGTCTCGGAGGCGCGGACGCGGGCGTGAGCTATCGCGATCTCGTGCGTGACCTGTCCAGTCTCGGGGCGGGCGCACGTTCCGCGATCGTTTTTCGGTCAATCTGGGGCTATGGCGGGCAGGCCCGCCTTCTGTTTTGGGCAATCGTCGCCTTTGCTCTGTCCTTCGCCGCAAGCGCGGTGCACGGCGGGTCTGCGATCGCGGCGATGGAACGCAATGACTCCCTCAAACAGGCCTCAGGTTGGATCGCGGCGCACGCCGATTGGTTTGACAAGGCGTCGGAGATTTTGTTCGCGCTCGGCGCGCTGGCTCTCGCTCTGAATCTCTGGCGTGCGTTCAGCTTCTCGTCTCTTCTGTTCCGCGGCGTTCGATTGCTCAACCACGAAGCGCGGGACCGGCGCCGCGATTTGGACGCCCGCGCTGGGCGGCTCAATCAGCGTGTGGTCGCGCTTACCGCGGAGGCCGAGGCGGCCGCCAGACACGCCGACGAGGCGAACCGCCGCCTCGGCGGGCGGGCGTCTGCGCGCGCGCCAGGGCCTGAGTTCCTCGAAGCGGGCCATGGCCCCTCGGCGGCCGCGCACGCATTCCTCGCCGGGCTAGGCGGCCGGATCGGGCAGGCGTCGTACGCCGGCCTCGCGCCCGATCGGCTGGTGTTTGTCGTCGACAACCTCGATGGGCTCACTCCGACGGCGGCGATCGCGTGGATTGACACTGCCCAGAGCGTCATCGGACCGGGCGCATTGGGGTTGCTGGCCCTCGATCCCACCCGGCTCGTCGACGCTCTCGGCGGCCTGCGCAATGCGCGGCGGCGCTTCGGAAAGTGGCTCCAGCTTGTCGTCAATCTGCCTAGCGGCTATGACGCCGGGGAGCGGCTGGTCGCGGAGCTTCTGTCGAAGAGCCGGCATTCGGCTTCGACGCCGGATTATAAGACCGCCGCGGCCCTGATCGAGCCGCTTTCCGGGCCGGAATCAGCCTTGCTGACGGCCCTCGTCCCTCTGGCCGCGCACTCGCCGCGTGACGCTAAGCGCTTCCTCAATGCCTATCGAATGGCCCGCTGTTCAAACCTGCCTCGACCGGTTGTTGCGCTGATGCAAGCGGTCGCCTTCGCTGATGATGAGACGCAGACCATAGTGCGGGATCGTATCGGCAATGGATCGGGCGATCTGATGGACATCAAAGGCCCGGCGCCGCTCGTCAATGCGATCAAGGCGTTCCGCGCCGCGAACGACGACGCGATGTCGCCGGAGGACGCGCGCGCCGCGTTTGAGATCGGTCGCCGCTACGCATTGTCCCTGTGAATGGAGACAAGCGGGGTCAGGAAGAGCGCGGATCGACATAATCCGCCCGGCCTGTCCCGTCGCCTGGTTTTCGGCTTTGGCCGGACGAACAGTCCATACGAAAGGGCGGGGCGCGAAGCGGGTTGGCGCCCGATCGGCGGCCCCTCGGCTGCGCCGCCGACATACTTCCTGGGCCCGCAGGCCGGAAATCGCTCGCCCATCGAGAGGCGCACAAAATGACCTAACTCAATCAACTGTCCGCGAGGCCATCGGCGCCAAGTGGTCGACGGGGCGAAAAGCGACAGCCTCGCTAACAGAGTGTCGCGATCGGAACCGCTTACAGGCGCTTCAAATCGCGGCCTGTGTCGCCGCAGTCAGCGTCAGTTACGCTGCAAACGCCAGTTCCCGGGTTTCGGGAGTCAGAACCGATCCCTCGATCCCGAGCGCTTTGCGGATCGACTGCAATGGACCTTCGCCCGTATCGAACAATCCGGCATAGCTCATCGTTCCGCCAATTCGGCGCGGCCTTCCTATAATCTGGGGATTGCATCCCGCCGCCCGCAAAACGCGATAAATGCGCGCATCGAAGACCGAGACAACTTGAGTCAAACCGGCGATTATGGCCACCTCTCCAATCCCGGCGAGCAACTCGCCCAGCGCGAGGCTTACCCCGTTCTTGCTACGATCCGGCTGTCCTTCTGCCGGGACGGCGCAGATGCGCGAACTTTCCCAGATGGTTGCGCTTTCGATAAATTGCCCTTCTCCAAGCAGATAGGGAAATACGTCGCGCAACATGTTTGGACCCGTGGTCGGCAGCAGCCGAAGAGAACCCCAGTATTCGTTTGTATATGGATCGACCGAAACTAGGTATAACGGGTTCGCATCATCAAACACGTCCCGTTCGTATCCATCCGTTACTGTAACATCCCAGCCAAGTCGTTGAGAGAAAATGAGCGCTCTATTGCGAAACATCGCGTCCATTTCTTTCGGAAACAACGCGGATTGCGATCCCTCGATAAGCTTTAACACTGTGACATCTCCCTTGCTGTGAGATAACCCAATGTTAACTATTATCTACAGTGTCGCAATCCCTCTATATAGCTGAGTTGACATTTTTTCGAATCATCTCAGGGCCTTGGCCGGAATCACTCCGGTCGCCACCGCAACCGCTACCGCGTGTGTGAGATTGATGCAATTCAGTTTGTGCCGGGCCGTATCTAAATAGCTTTTAACACTTCCAAAAGAAATATTTAAGATTTCTGAGATATCCTGGTAAGTCTTCCCTCGCGCTGCCCAGATTAGACATTGCTCTTCTCTCTTTGATAGTTTAATTGCTGGACTATTCAATTTTAGATTGATACTGGCGGCAAATCAATCAGCACAGACATCAGTTGTAGCTTGATGATATTGCGCGCCTTGTAATCATGCCACTCTTGCTTCGCATGATTGCTAGTAAAGGAAACCAGCGAATAAGCGCCTCTCCGATTGCGAACTGGAATCGATAGGCCATTTCGGCCGATATCATAAGTCGATGCATCAATAAAAAACGCCCGAACAACCGGGTCGTCGGTGACCAGTTCATCCCAATCGAATGGAAGAACAGCTTTGCTTCCGTGTGAGATAACCGGATCGACTAGCACATATTGTTTTTCAAAGTATCGGTTCTGCCATCGTATAGGGTAGGTAACGATGGCGGTAAGAAGACTGGTGTCAGAACTCTTCTCGGGCGAAAACCGCAAATATGCGATGTGGTACACACCGATGTCTGACGCTATTGCTTTTAGCGTCTCTTCCAGGTCTTGATCGTTGTAACCAAGTATAGTGTCTGTTAGTCTTATCGCCGCCGAATCTATAGTGATACTTGCCATGGGCCTACATCGAGAATACTACGAACAAATTCCGATAATCCCGCTTTATCCCGGACATTGCAAATGATTGACCCTGCTGACGGGTCAATGCTTCCCGGTCATATCCGCGCCTAAGTCGGTCGACTCGACGCGAAGGCTCATTGGCCAGCGTGCTTCGGAAGCTGCAAGAATCAATTCGTTGATCTTTGGGCTTCTCCGCTTTCCACGCCCGCTCATGTCTTTGGGTCTCTTGGGGGGCTCACTCCCGCCCAAACATCGACTTCCTGATGCCACATACCTACCATAATCCGGCATTGGCAAGCAACAGATATAGGGAGGCGAAACAGAGAACATCGAGGAGCGATGCGGGCGTCAGTTCGGGCGGTGGGCCGTTTGCTCTCGCGAACCACAGCTCTCATCCGCCAGAGATCGCATCCTTGGCCGCTAGACGCGAGTGGACTTTGCGAACCGGCGTTGCCCGCGATAACTTAGCGCTTTGGGCCCATTTCGTGATGCGCCATTCTTTCCTTCGATTGTCCGCGCTTGCCGCAGTCGCTTTCGGGCTCGCTGCGGGTCCGCCGCGCGCCAGCGCCGAAAACATCATGAGCGCGTGCGCCGGCCAGTGGAAGCAAGCTCAAGCGGCTGGAACGACCGGCGGCGAAACTTGGCCGCAGTTCCTGGCGCAATGTCGGACGCGACTGGGCGGCGCTACGCCCCCTTCGGCGGCGTTCGCCCCGGCCCCGCCGCCGCAGACGGGCTCACTGTTCCCATGGTTAGCCGTCTGCGCCGGCATCCGCGCCGGCCTCGTATGGCGCGCCTGCGGCCGCTGGCGCGCACCGAGTACGACGCCGAACTCCAGGCCCGGCGCCGTTGCCCTGCGGACACCGTCGTGTGGGTCAATCTTCGAACGCGCGTCTACCATTACCCCGGAACCCATAATTACGGGCGCACCCGCAAGGGCGCATACATGCGCGAGGCCGACGCGGATCTGCGGGCAATCGCGCGGCACGCAATCGGGAACGCGCGGCGCCGACGCCATCCGGATAAGCGGGCGGGCCGCGTCGGAGACGCCGCAATCGACAGGCGATGGGACGCAAACGACGCGCGGGAAACGCGGGCTTCGGCGTTGACAGAACGGCGTCCGCCGGTACAGGAACCCGGAAAGACGCGACCGCCGTCGCCGACGAAACCGAAGAGGTCGGGGAACTATTAAACGGTCTTCAGGTTCAATGAAGACTTAGCTTCGACGAATCGAAATGGCGAGCGACGCAGTGCCCGATCACCCGGCTCCGCCGGAGACAATATTGTTTGTCGAGGACGAAGCGCTGATCCGCATGGATATGGCGGAGTTTCTGCGCGAATGCGGTTATCGCGTCCATGAGGCCGCCAACGCCAACGAAGCGCTTGAGGCGCTGAGATCGAAGTTCGCGGTCGATCTCGTGTTCACCGACATCAATTTGCCCGCGGGAATGACCGGCCTCGAACTGGCCGAGTGGGTCTTAAGCAATCGCCCCGGCGTCAAGGTTCTGGTGACCACCGGGGGCGCTTTAAGGACCGAAGTCCCGCAAACCGTCGAGCCGCTCCTGGCTAAACCCTATACCGGCCGTGATCTTCTGGGCCGGGTGAGACAGGCGCTGGACAAGAGATCGGCCGATCAACGTCCGGAATCGTGATCCGACTAAGCACCTACGTTGATGTCAATGATCTCGCTGCGTCGCACGCCGATGGCGTTGGCGAGCAACTTCAGACGCTCGCTGACGACTTCGCTGTCGGGGGCGCGCGCGGCCGCCGCGACCTCGAGCCGCACGCAATCGGGCTCGATATGCAGGCGGGCGCTCTCGAGCACGGCGGGCACCCCGCCGGAAAAGCGGTAAGCCAACAGGATCGCACGGCCGAGAATTTGCGCGCGGCGGCGCTCCGCCGGTCCGAGCAGGCCGATCGCGGGCGGGAGCCATGGCGCGTCCGGTCTACCGGCGTAACGGGCGTGCACCGCGGCGGCGATGAACACCCTCTCGGGGTGAGTGACGCCGATGAACGGAAATTGCAGCAGGCGGCGGAAGCTCTCCTCGGCCCGTAAGTCCGGCGCATCCCGCCAGGCGATGTCGGAGAGCGCGCAAACGGCGACCCGCAACCTGGTCTCAGCCGCCGTTTCCCCAGGGCTGAGGCCAGCGGTCCACGATACGAGCTCCGGGGCGAAATCGGGCACCCTCGCGAGAGGCAGACCGATCAGCTGCGCCCCCTCGATGAGCGGATCGAGATATTGCTCCTCGGCGCCGAGTTGCGAGTAGAGAAAGCCTTCGCGGAGACCGAGGGCGGAGAACACGACCTGTTCGGGGGTCAAATGTTTCAACAGGCGGTCGAGCATCAGAGCCGCCGCGGGCAGCGTGCGCGCCCGGCGCTCGGCGACGCCGGGCGTCGTCGCCAGTTTTGCCGGCGAAAGCCGCGAGACTTCTCTGGCGAACTCCCGCGCCTCCCGACTGCCGATCGAATAGCCGTGGACGACCTTGACCGGCGCGCCGCCGCCTCCATGTGCGCCCTCGCCAGCGCTCGCCAGCCGCCGCCTACCGGATAGAACACTGGCCGCCCCAGCGCGCGCGGAAGGCTGCGCTGCAGGATGTCGTCGATCTGCCGCTTCGCCGCCGACAGACCCTCCGACAGCATCCTCTCGACCGGCAGCGCGCCGAGCGGCAGACTGACCCAGCGGTCGCCGACATGGTCGTCGATCGCCTCCGCAACTTCGAGACTGCCGCCGCCCATGTCGCCGACCGACCCGACCGGCCGAAAGAAACCCGAGATGACGCCGAGCGTCGCGAATCGCGCCTCCTCGGCGCCGCTGAGGATGCGGACCTTCAGCCCCGCCTCGGCGGCGATCGCCTTGGCCAGCTCCGGCCCGTTGGAGGCGCGGCAAATCGCCTCGGTTCCCGGTGACGTCGATTCGCGTGACCCCCATCGCGTCGGCGATGGCGCGAAACCGCCGCGCAGCTTCGACCGTTCGGCGAAAGCCGTCCGGCGCGATGGCCCCCGTTTCCGCTAGCCCGTCCGCAAGGCGGCACAGCGACTTTTCGTTGAAGCGCGGCAGCGGCGCCCGGCCGAGCTGATCGTAGACGACCAGCCGCACCGAGTTCGAGCCGATATCGACGATCGCGTAGGGCGGTCGACCGACGCGCCTGGCCCGCTCGGGATTGAGGTCGAGCGGCCGATGCAGGGATTGCCTGCGTCCCTTCGCCATCGCGTTTCCTCCGGTTCGAATTCATCATGCTGGAGGACGGCGGACTTGGCTAGGCGGAGCGTTGGAAGCGCCTGCATTCCGCAAATTTAGCGCCGCGCCCCAACGAGATCAGGCGGTTGCGACCCGGTTTAGCGTCGCTTCCCGCCCCGGGGATTTTGGAGCTGAGCAGGATGTATTTATACCATAATATTCTGTTATATAATCCGCCAAAACATGCATTGTCGCTAAAGAGCAGATGCGCTCGGGAATCGGCGCAGAAAGACGCCGATCTTTCGACAGGCCAATTCCAAGCCGGAAGTTCCGGCTTTTCACCGTTCGACCCCCTCCGACGCGAAGTCGACTTGGCGCGCTTGCTGAGCAGCCCACGCTCGGTCTCGAAAAAATCTGTTTCTTCAAGAATAAAAAGAGCGAGGGGAAGGCGGGCTTCGGGTCGGTCCGCTCTCGCCGTCCTCGATGTCTTGAACGCGCCAGGACAGCGGTTTGACAAATCATACTTCACATGTGTAGATGTTAAAAGCTGCGGCAGACATCGGTAGTGTCTCAGTTTGAATTTTCTTTCTTCCTAAGAAATTTCGAAACGACCCTCGTAACGGCCTCGCGCTGCCGACGCTCTGGAGCGGTGGCTGCAGCCGAACTGAGCGCAATTCGCGCACGTTCGGTCTCAATGCAACGCAACGGCGGCGTGCATCCTCCGTTAGTGCAGCGCTCACCCGTTTGAGGGCAATCAAAGTTACGCGGGTGAACTTTGCTCATCGGAGCCCCCTTTCTTATAGGTGCCTCGTGGTCCCGGCTTTGGCGCTTCCGAGTCCATCAGCGCGATAAGGTCCGACCAATTCATGAGCGTCTTTGAGAGGCCAGCGGCCATCGCGGGCGTGACGCGAAGCGTTTTATGGATGCGAACGAAATTGTACCAGACCGCATAAATCGCGACCATGTGCGCATGGTTCTCGAATTTCTTCGAGAATGCATTCGTAAGGCAAGTAAAGCGGCGATTGTGCATCCGCATCGTGAGATTGGCGCGCTCGCTATAGGACGTGCTGACATGCGCCATGTCGGGCTTGCCTTCGATCCGATGCTTCTTGCGCGCCGATGCATTCGGCGGGGCTGTAGCGGCCCTTCGCGCTCTCTGGCGAGGCCCCGTAAATCTTGACCAGCATGGCGTAATCAATGTCCGCGCCGAACGCGCCCTCAACGGCTTCAAGATAAGCCTTGTGACCATCTGACGTGAGCTGGACGCGATTGGCGACGCGTCCGCAACATCGTCCATGAACCACGGGCGCAATCGCCATCGCGACCGCCGACGAAATGCGAGATGATCAATTTCGGTCTGCGCTTCGATCGCGGTCCAAGTCCAAGTGTCGCCCGCGCCGTCAACCGGCACTTTTCATCGCCGCGACGTTCTTTTGCTTGGCCGCCGTGAAGCTCCAAATTTCGTCGACCTGAACGCGCTTCGCCTTCACGTTGCGGACCTTGGCGTCATGGAAGCCCGCGCAGAAGCGGCCCGCATCCTCCAAGAGCTTGGAGACGGTGTTGATGCACACGTCCGCCAGGCGCGAGACAGAGCGCATCGAAGCGCCCTCGCAAAGCATGGAGAGGATTTGGGCGCGCTGTGGCGATATCGAGCTTGTTCATGCCCGACATAATATGAACTTTCATGCTTAGCGTCAAGAGTTTTTTTCACCTTACAAGGGAATTCCCTGCGACGCCAACCTGTGTTAAACAGAGTTGCGCGCGATGCAGGATGGAGCGCCCGGAGAGACTCGAACTCTCGACCGTGCCCTTACTAGGAGCGGCTCTATCCAGCTGAGCTACGGGCGCATTTAGGGGTGAAAACCCTTTCGGCCAGAGTTGACGGTGCAACGTCAATTTTGGCCGCTTTCGCTCTTGGGGACCCCTTGAGCGCGTTGGGGCCTTGGCTTCTCGAATGAGAGACTCCCGGTTAAGGCTGCTTCGAAAAAGACGCCAGAGGCCGCTTTTCAATTCCAAAATAGTATCGCATATGATACTATGAATCGCAAGAAGCTCAGCAGCGCGAGCCGGGAGTTGAGGAAAGTTTCCGACGATCATCGCCAAAAGCGATTGAGATCCAAAGGCTTGCAAAGCGGCTGGGTCGAAAAATGGTCAAGAGAGGAAAGGAACCAACATGGGAAAATCAAGAATTCCCTGGGCTACGCCCTCTTTCCATTCCGGACCATGGCGGAAAGGAACTCTCTGTAGGAACAAGGAACGCAATCCTCACGCAACTTGAGGATGATATAAATTCGTGGGACATGCGTTTAAATTGAAAAGAGTAGATGTAAAATGACACTCTCAACCGCCGAGCGCAGTACCGATGATGTCGTGAAGGAAATTCTTGGCAATGCTTATGCCAGGATTATCATGCCGAGTTCGACGGAACATTTCGTGGGGAAATATTAGAGTTCCCTGGCTGCATCGCCAGTGGGGAAACTGCGGCTGAGACCCTGAACTCGTTGGAAGATGCTGCTGATGGGTGGATAAGGGCCGCCATGGCCGCAGGGCAACCTATTCCAGGCCCAATCGAAAACAATAACGATTACAGCGGGAAACTAGTTCTAAGGATTCCAAAAAGCCTACATAAGAAAGCTACGAGGATCGCTGAGCGTGAAGGCGTGAGTTTAAATCAATTTATTACCAGCAGTCTCGCCCAGAGTGTCGGAGAGAAGTATTATAGCCGCAGTTTTGTCTCTGCGACTACAACTATTACAAGCAACATTATTACAGATTGGATAGACAGTAAATTTACAGCAATTGGCAATGCCGTTACATCGTTTACGCCGCAAGCATTTGGGCAAGAAGGACTGAGTAACATAAACCAATTCGCTGGAATGTTGTCGACAGTTCATGTCGTTTCCGGTCTGGAGCGCTTTAATGCCCGAGATTAACCAATACAACGTTCGCCCGCAAGAGTTGGTTGAACTGATATTGAAGTCGGCCAACGTTCGCGAAGGTAAATGGTTCTTGGTGGCGACTTTTGGCTTTGCGCCCGGAAACTATGGCCCTGGGCCTGCGCAACTTGCCCCTGGCGTGGCGGTCGTCCTCCAGGGAGTAGGCGTTCAAAGAGAAACGCCAGAGATGAAAATACCGCCAGAGATTGTTGTAGATGCGTCAAAAATGCTCTATGAACACCCTGAGTCTGGACGTAAGTCTAAGACTTCCACCTAGCCGCCGCTGCTTTCTTCGCGATTTCAGCGCGTCTCTCTGGCGTCATGCTCTTGGCGCGGGCCGCACCGCCTTTCTTGCCGAGCGCCTTCGCGGCGGGGTCTTTGCCGTCGTCAATCGGAAGCGTTTCGGTTTCCTCGCCGGTCGCAATCCGCATAACCATGACGGCGTTGCCGATAACGTCGGCGGGGCGCTTCTCGCCTTTAGGCCCGCGAGGCATACCAAACTCCTTCGCACGTCATGACCAGTCATCCCGCTGGTAAACTGCACTATCTGCCCGAGCGAGCCACACACAGAAAATCACGAAGGCAGCTATCGCCACCGTCGCGAGTATCGCTTGAACCATAGCAGGGACATTGGGGCCGCGCGAGCGCGCGTCAAGCCCCTCAAATTTCAAACTGAGACACTACCCGGGAAGCGATGTCGATTTTCCCTAGCCGATTGACGGGGGCTGTTCATGAGACTTGGCGCCGCGCTCGTTTGTTTTGTCGCTGCGGTATGTGTCGCAGCGCCCGCATCGGCCTGGGCGAGCATCGTCACCTATGACGCCGACCTCAACTACGACCCCACGACGGAGGACGGCGGAACGGGAAAGGGCACTGTCACGGGGACCTTCGCCGTCAACACGAGCGCCTGGACCATCACCTCGGTCGATCTGACCGAAAAGACAAACGACCCAGGCTACACGATCGGGGGCGCGTTCGGCAGTCCAACCTATTCGTCGTTTACCTTCGACGAGCCCTCGCAGGCGACGGTGACCTACGAACCGGGCGGCGGCTCCATCTTCGGCGGGTCGCCTTATCTGTTCGTCTTCTTCGGAACGGATGTTTCGTTCATCGACGGTGTGAACGTCGGTCCGTGGATTCAGTTCGATTTTCCCTATCCTGGCGGCGGGGAGATCCAACCCGGGAATTTTGATTCGATCAATTCGGAAACCCGGTACCTTCATGGGAACGTGACCGTCTCGGGCGTGCCCGAGCCCTCGACCTGGCTTCTGATGGGGCTGGGCTTCGCCGGCCTCGGCTTTGCCGGGTATCGCGCGCAGGCCGGTAGAGGCGCACCGGCAGGTATAAGGGCAGGGTCAAGTCGCGGTTAAATCCCGCCCCGCGCCGGACGAATTGGCTAGGGGTGCGCCGGCCGCGCCCGGAATCCTTTCGTTCCTCATTGCTTCAAAGACTTTCCTGCTGGCGGTCGCGCTCGCCGCGTAGGCTCCCTATGAGACGCGAACCTCGGCTCCCGTCTTCGGGGCCGTTCGCGCCGGCCCGCTGATAAGGCAGCGACGAGCCACGCCTGGCCAACTTGCGAGCTATTGGAACTGAAGCCCTGCGTCCGGCGCTGCCGGTCGCCAGCGAGGGCCAGGATCGCGCATAGGTTCGTCCCCCGGCGGCCGCGAAGGGTTGAGTATGTGTCTGGTTTTTGGAACGCTCCCGTCGCCCAGTCCCACGGGGCCAATATTCTCGACGGCGCAGGAATGCATGAGGATGGCGTGGGGTGCGTGCGGGTACTCGCCGCACAGAAGGAATTAGCCGACGGCGCGAAAGATCTGCCAGTCCTCGGGAATGCCCTTCAGGGTATGCACACCGAAGTCCTCGAACTTGATGCCAGAGCCCGCGACTAAGTCTTTCACTGTGCGGGAGACGAGCACGTCGTCGGTGCCGCCGATGTGCGCCACGCGCGATGCGATGTGAACGGCGATCCCGCGCACATCGTTCTCCGCCAACTCGACCTCCCCGGTATGCACGCCGATGCGCACCGGAACGTTGAGCCCATGCAGCGAGTCGCGGATTGCGCTGGCGCAGTGGATCGCCCGCGCCGGACCATCGAACGTAGCCAGGAAGCCGTCGCCCAAGGACTTCACCTCCCTTCCGCGGAAGCGCGAAAGCTCCCGGCGCACCGTCTTATCATGAGCATTGAGAAGGTCGCGCCAGGCTCGATCGCCATTGGCGCCGGCGCGCCCGGTCGAGTCAACGATATCCTCGAAGACCACGGTCGCGAGCACCCGGTCGATCTCCACGGCAGATCGCGAACCGGTCAGAAACTCCTCCATCTCAGCGAGTATTCTGTCGCCGGCATCGAGAAACGGGAGATGGTCGGTCCCCGGAATCTCAACCAATCGTGCGCTGGGGATGCCTGCGGCCAGCTCGCGGCCGCCTTCGACGCTCACCAACGTGTCATCCGTCAGGTGGATAACCAGGGTTGGAACCCTTATCGAATGAAGAATCCCGGAAATGTCGATTTCTCAATTCATCCGCATCAACGCGATGGCGGCGGATGGGCTTGCGCCAAGCCGTTCGAATTTGCCCCACCACCGCCGCAGCGCGGGGTCGCTCGCTTTCGACGGGGCGAAGGCAGGCAAACTCTCGCCGGTGCCCCAGCCCTCGTCGATATACTTGATCAACGCGTCAAACCCTTCGTCAGTCGGATGCCAGTGCAAGAAGCGCGCAAACGCGCCATAGAGGATGAGCGACTGGCTCCGCTCGGGATGACTGGCGGCAAAAAGCGCGGCAAGCGAGCCGCCCTCCGAAAGTCCAAACAGCGAAGCGCGCTCGATGCCGACCGCGTCCATCACAGCGCGGACATCGTCCATGCGCTCGTCCATGGCCGGCAGGTTCGCGACGTGGTCAGAGAGGCCGGTGCCACGCTTGTCGAAAAGGATGACGCGACAAAAGCCGCCGAGCTTGTTCAACCAGCGCGCCAAACGCGGTTCGTCCCAATAATTTTCGAAATGAGAGACGAAGCCAGGCGCCATTATCAGGTCGGGTCCCTCGCCGAATACTTGATAGGCGACATGGATCTCGCCGCTCTTGGCGTAGCGCGTGGTGTGCTCCATCTTATGGTCCTCGCAGACGCGGCGCTTTCTTCAATATTCGATACTTGATCGGAGCGGCGACGTTCGATGCGTCGCTGGCCACCGCCAATCCCTCGACGCCGCCCATGCGGCCAAGGCCAGATTGGCAAAGCAATTCTACCACCTGTGAGATTTCGGGAATAGTGTCGGCGCTGTCGTCTCAATGCGAGCACGCGTACCGTGCCGATTGGAGCGCGGAGCGCTCGGCGGGCCGCGCCCGCATAGATGAAGTCCTCTTTTTTGCGTCGAGTGCAGATGGTAGACGGAGGACTGGAACTCCCGCCGCGGCGGACTTGGGTCGGCTTCCCGCCCATCGCGACGTTCTGTCGATGCTTCGGTCGATGCCTGCAGGGGTAGTGGACGTCATTTCGGGCTCGCACCGGAATGCCGGTTTCGCCCAAATTCGGTTCCGTCTCGCGGCGATCCTGAAGCCGCGCTATCCGCCCAATTGCGACAGCTCTCCCTCATCAAACTTATGTGGCGCGCCGCTGTGCGCCGACCGCACCGCCGCCTGGCAGAGGCGGATCGAGTTGAGGTTGTCGCGGGCCGAGTTCAAAGGCTCGCGCCGTTCCTCGATCGCCAAGAGCAGTTCGCCCATGGTTCCGGCGAAGCCGTCGTTGAACCAGGCGCCGGTCAGGGCCGGCCGGGCGACGCCGCGCCTCCGTATGCAGCTCGACCGACTGGCGGCCGAGGTCGGGTCCCTGGCTGAAGGCGACGCCCCTCGTTCCGATCACGGCGGTCGAATCATGCGCGCCGGCGCGCGTCGCCCCGTCGAAGACGAGCGAGGCCTGGCCGCCGTCGAAGGCGACCAGCGCCTGAGCCAGCAGGGGAGGGCGCACCGACTGGCCCGCGCGCGCGCCATGGTCGCCTGAACGGAGCGCGCGCGCGCCGATGACGCTGGCCAGAAAATCGAACCAATGAATGCCGAAGTCCCACAGGATCAGGTCGTCAACCGCGTCGAACGCGGTGCCGGCGATCCAGCCATGATTCCAGCGGATTTCAACATGTGCGCCGGTAACCTCGCCGATGAGCCCGGCGCGGACCGCCTCCCTGATGTAAGCCAGATGCGGCGCCCAGCGCCCATTCTGGTTGACCGCGAGCTTCACCCCGCGCCGCTCCGCCAGTTCGACGAGCTCGAGTCCGACTGCAAGGTCCTCGACGAAAGGCTTCTGCGACAGACGTGCTTTCCCGCGTTCAACGCGCGCCGCATCAGATCGACCCGGACCTGCGGGTGGGTCGTGATGTCGAGAACGCGCAGGCCCGGGTCTCGCAAGCAGGGACTCGAAATCGTCGGTGATGCGCGCGTGCGGATAATAGGCGTCGCGCCGGGCGGCGGCGCGCGCAAGATCGCGCGAACAGATGACGGCGACGTTCAGACCATGGCGGACATAGGCGTCGAGATGCGCGGCGCTGATGCCGCCCGCCCCGACAAGCGCGATCGGCGCGCTGATCGGTCGCGCGGCATCGGCGGGAGATACGGCAAGTCCGGCGCTTCGATGTCCGCCGCAACCTTGGCGACCAGCGCGTAGTCGCTCGCCGAAGGCTGGCCGGCCTCGTCGGCTTTCGTCGCGCTCACAGAAGCAGCGCCAGCGTGCGGCGCTCTTTGGCGGAGAGCGCCGCGGTGTCGACGATGCGCTGCGCGGTGCGGCAAAACGCCGGATCCAGCGGACCCTCGAACGGCAGGTCGTGTCTCCTTGCAATGCAAGACATATTCGACCGGCTTGCGGAACGGCGCCTTCAGCTCATCGACGGGAACCTCGGCGATCGCGGGTCGCGCGCGGGTCTGCACGCCGACATGCTGGTCGTAATCGTAGCTCGAAATGGTGCCTTCCGACCCGACGATGACGAAGCCGCATTTGGGCTGGGGCTGGGTGATCCAGGGGTCGGTGAAGGCGCCCCAGCGCGTCTCCATCTTGGATAGTCCGCGCTGTAGCGGCAGACGGTGATCGAGTGCTCGTCGACCTCGAGGCCTTCCGGCTGATCGACGACCGAAGTGACTTCGATCGGCGCCTCGCCGTTCATGAACCAGGTCCCGAGCGTCGCGCCATACCCGAGATAGTCGAGCAGGCTGCCGCCGCCAGCGGCCTTGCTGTACCACCACGAAGCCGGCTTCTCGCGGCGCACCTCCTCGTCCGACACCACGACCTTGTCGGCGCGATGATAGAGCGGCCCGCGATTGCCGTCGTAGAAATGCACCTCGATCACCTCGCCGACGACGCCTTCGTCGATCAGCCGCTTGGTCGTGACATGCGAGGGATACCAGCGCAGAGGCCAGTTGACCGCGAGGCGGACGCCGGACTTGGCGACCGCGGCAAGAATCCGGTCGGCGTCGGCGAGCGAGGCGGCGAACGGCTTTTCGAGCAGGATGTCGACGCCGAGCGCGGCGACCTGTTCGACCAGCTCGGCATGGCGCGCAGTCGCCGGACAGAGGATGGCGAGATCGGGCCGCGTCTCCCGCACGCATTGCGAAGTCGTGAAACACGCGGTCTCGGGCGAATGGAGAAGTTTGCGATCGCATCCGCCATGCGCGCGCCGTTCGCGTCGCACACGCCGACGATCTCGGCGTTCGGATGCTCGTGAGCCTCGCGCAGGAGGTCGCCCATGTGCATGTGTTCGAAGCTGATGCCGACGATCCGCCATTTTCGCATGCGGGTTCCTCCCAAATTCCGGCGGTTTCATTCAGTCTTCGCCCGGCTGGCGCCGCCGGGCAACGTTTGGCGCGGCCGTGTCCAGCGAAAATCTGAATCGACCTGGCTTCGCCGCTGCTCCACCCGCAGGACCAGAGCCATCGCCACAGCAAGCGTCGCGGAGAGCGACTTGAAGCCGGAAAAGCTTTCCTCGACAACCTCGACATAGGCCTTCGAGATCGGCACCAGCGGGCTGAAGGCGCTGTCGGTCAGCGACACGATCGGGACGCCGCGCTGCGCCGCCGAGGCGGCGAATTCCGGCGTGATCGAATTGTAGGGCGTAAAGCTGATGGCGAGAACCGCATCCCTGGCGGTCGCGCATCGCAGGAGTTCGAACGCCGTCGAGCCCACATTGTCGAGCGCAATGTTGCGAACGCCGAGATTGGCGAGCGCCAGCGACACATAGCCGGCGAGCGAAAAGGCGCGCTTGGAGCCGATGATGTAGATGAGCTCGGCCGCCGCCAGGGTCTGCGCCATCAGCTCGAACTGGGCGAGGTCGAGCCGGTCCCGCACCCGCGCCAAAGACGCGGCGGACGATCCAACGAAGCCGTCGACGAGGCGCGCGGCTTCGCCGCTCGAAGCGCCCGGCCATTGGGAACTCGCGTTGTCGCTCCGCCGCCCCCCGTCGGCGAGATAGGCCTTGAACACGTCCTGCAGATCGGAGAACCCGGAATAGCCGAATGCTTGCGCAAATCTGCACGAGCGTCGAGGGCTGGACGCCTGCCTCATCCGCGACGCTGGTCACATTGCCAAGCGCCACGGCGATCGGATGCTGCCAGAGATGGATGGCGACCTGCCGGAGCTTCTTGGGCAGCCGCGCCGTGCCCGGAGGACAGCACCGCCCGCAATTCTTCGTAACTGCCGGGCCGGGAATAGCCGAGCGCGGCGCCAGCGCCGCGTCGACGACGGCGGCAGCGTCGCCGCGGCCTCCCCTCTGCCGGCTATCCATCGCCGAGCCGCCGAGCGAGATAGTCGCGCGGGTCGCCGCACAAGAGGCCGCGCAAGTGTCGCGCGACCGGTTCAACGAGCTCGGGGCGCGCGAGGTCCGCGCCGAAGATCGGGGCGATGCTGAGCGCCGACCTTCCGAGATCGTCAAAGTCAGGGATGCGGTCGCCCATCGCCATCAGTGTTTGCGCCCACGGGTCGGAGGGCGTCCAGCGCGCGCCGAATCGTTGCGCTCCGCTGAGACAATAGGCGATCCAGCTCGCGACCGAGAGCATGAGAAGGTCCGCGGGTCTTCCGGCGGCAAGACGCTCGCGCAACGGGTCGAGGAGACGCTGGACGATCTTCTGCGATCCGTCCGTGCCGATCTGGTGGCAGCGATGGCGGATCGCCGCGTTGCGGATGCGCGCCATCGAGGTCTCGATATAGGCGGCGACCTCCATGCCCGGGACCGCCGGCAGGGTCGAGGACGTCTCGCGCTCCAGCATCCGGCGAGTAGGGCGGACAGCAGGGGGTCGGCGGCGGCCTGATAGCTGAATTCGTGGCCGAGGATCGCGCCTTGATGCGAGAGCGTCGACTGCGCGGCATTGAGAATGCGCATCTTGATCTGTTCGTAGGGCTTCGCGTCCGCCACGAACTGCACGCCGGCCAGGTCCAGCGGCGGACGATCGCCGGCGAACTTGTCCTCGATGACCCACTGCCGGAACCTCTCGCCGACGACCGCCGCCTCGTCGCGGACGCCGATCGCGCGCGAAATCTCCTCGATGTCGTCCGGCGTCGTCGCCGGCACGATGCGGTCGACCATCGTGTTGGGGAACGTGACCCGCTCCTCGATCCAGCGCGTCAGCGCCGCCGATCGCGCGGCGGCGAATTCGAGCACAGCCGATCGCAGCCGCGCTCCATTGGACGGGAATGTTGTCGCAACTGACGAGCGTGAGGCCTCGCCCCGTCCGCGCTGCGCCGGCGCTCCAAAGCAAGCGCGAGCAGGCCAAGCAGCGTGCGCGGCGGCGAAGCGCCCGCGAGGTCGGCTTTAAGCGCCGGATTGTCGCGATCAAGCGCGCCGGTCGACGGGATCAGGCAATAGCCCTTCTCGGTTACGGTCATCGTGACGAGACTGATCGTCGGCGCGGCGATCGCCGCCGCCGCCGAGCTCGGCGCTTGGCCGGATCCTCGACGTCGATCACTTCGCGCAACGCGCCAATCAGACGCGTCTCGGAGCGCGCGTCCTGGCGCAGGGTGCGCGAATAGAGGCAGTCTTGCGGCGCGAGGAGATCGGTAAGACGCGGGGCCAGGAGATTCACGCCCAGCACCCCCCAAGGTCCGAACCTCGCTTCAAGCATGTCGTCGACGAATTCGGCCTGATGGCAGCGATGGAAGGCGCCGACGCCGATATGCACGATGCCGGTCCGCAAGCGCGCGCGATCATACTGCGGACGGCGCAGCGACGCGGGCAGTCCGGACAGGCGATCGGCGGAGAGGCGGCGCATCGCCGCCTCAGTCCAGGGCGCCGACGACATGCTGCGCCTGATCGACGAGCGCGCCGGTCATCGGCGCCGACGCGTCGGACAGCAGAAAGAGCGCGAGCCGCGCGACGTCCTCCGGAGTCAGGAGGCGGCCAAACGGCTGGGCGGCGGCGGCCTCGGCGAGCCATCCCTCGCCTTTGCCGAGAGCGACCGCCTGCATCTGCCGTTCCGCCGGCGTGTCAACCCAGCCGACGTTGATCGCGTTGACCCGGATGCGATCGAAACGGTGTGCGTTGGCCGCGTTCCTGGTCAGACCGGCGAGCGCCGATTTGGTGGACGCGTAGACCGCAAGCGCCGGAGAACCGCCGTGGGCGTGCATCGAGAGGATGTTGACGATCGAGCCGGGCGCGCCGCGGGCGCGCAAATGCTTGATGAGCCGCTGCATGAGAAAAAACGGCGCGCGCGCGTTGACCGCGTACAGGCGCTCCCAGAGCCCCAAATCCGCGTCGGCCAGCGAGCCTCGATCGGTGAGGGCCGCAGAATTGACCAGGGCGTCGACCCGCCCGAAGCGGTTGAGCGCCGCGTCGAACAGAGCATCGGGCGAAGCGGGGTCTTCGAGATCAGCGCCGACGAATGCGCAGCGCGCGCCGCAGCCCTCGATCTCCGCTGCGGCGGCTGCGCCTTTCGCCGCGTCTCTTCCTGTCAGGACGACGGCTTCGGCGCCGGCCAAGGCCGCGGCGCGGGCGATGGCGAGGCCAATGCCCTGGCTCGAGCCCGTGACGATGAGCGCCCGCCCCTTCATGCCCGGCCTCCCCGAAAGGCGATTGTCGCCTGTCGCGCAATTCTGGATCAGAAATTCCGAATGTCAAACTTTGGAAAATCCTGTCGTAAAAAATAATATGAAAGAGATTGAAAAATAGAGAGAGCATATAATATACAAAATATATGACGTATTCAATATAGCGATAGTAGAAGAAATATGAGGTGATAAGATTAGTATAGGAGTAGAGAGAGTTATAAGTTTAAATGTAGTTAGAGTAGAATGGTGTGGTTTTGGTGCTTATGAAGTTTTTTTGCTTGACGTAAACGCACGCGCAAATCGCATCGAGTTGACGCGTTCGATTTCAGATAGCGCAAGTGAGAGTAGTGATAGGAGGGTATGAAGCAGCGTGCAAAGGAGATTACTAATGTGACTTTGTGCGTGAGTAGTTAGTTAATGGAGTGAGATGAATTGCAAAGAAGGTGAAGGATGAGAATAAGGGTAGAGGGTAGAGATTGTTAATGAGTATGAATATAGGTATATGTATGATAGGTAAGCAAATTAGTATTTTGAATTAGGGTAGAGGGAAGATAATGAAGTTTGCGCTTTGTGGTGCGTAATTAATGTGGTAAGAGAAGAAGGGAGGGAGATAAGAAAGCGCATAGAACTAAGAGTTATGGAAAAGTTCAGTAAGTTAGTAATGTATAGTAAAGTAGTTTTAAGTGGAAGTATGAATTGGTTGATAAAGTAATTATAAGAAATTGTGGTTAATAAAGGGGAAGATAATTGTGCTTTGGTTTTAATGCTTTTTTAGAGATTGGTAGTTATTAGATAGTGAAAGAATTGGGTGTTTGGTTTTAAATGATTGTTAAGTTAGGTTATATTGGTAAAGTGTGTTAATAGTGAGATTGCTGATAGAGGATATGATAATATATGGGTAATTTTATAATAGTAGGGTTTGTTGTGTAGAGTATTTTTAACAGCTCTGTAAAAGTAAGGTATATATCTTGAATGGTAATAAGTGCTGATAGAAAGATATTGAAATAAGTATTGATAATAGGAATAGTATTGGTAAACTCAAGAGTTGATATTTAATATTTTAGGTAGAAGATTGGTTCGCTGCTTAGGTAAGGTGAAGAGTATAAATATTGTTGTACAATTTGAAAGTTAGTGAGAGTTTAGAGATTGTATGTTGGATAGTGGTAGTTTGGGATTGGTTTAAGTGATAATAGATGAGATTAATTGAGTATTAATTTATATGGAGGTGGTGTTTAAGGTAGGTGTGTGTTTTTGGAAGTTTTAGGTTGATGAGAGTGATTTTATGTTTGGTTTGGTAATAATATTGATAGGAGTGTAAGAGTGTAGTATAATGAAGATTATGTAGTAATGTTGAAGTTAGTTTATAGTGTATATGAAAGGGATGTAATTGTTATAATTGATTTATTGATAGGGTGGTTAAAGAGGAATTGGTGAAGATAATAGGTGTAAACAATTGTGGGTGTAGAATGTTGTTTAATTATAAGGTTATAGTTGTAATTTTATGGTTTTTTGAAAATTATTTTTTAAAAGAATGAAAGAAGTTACGTTGAGGTTGTGTAAAAGAGTTGAATGTTTGAGAAGATATAATAGGTAATGTGGGTATATATGGATTGAGATTTTAGTGAGAAAAATTGAGTTATGTAGATAAAAAGTTTGTAATTGGTTTTATTTATTGTTAGATTATTTGATGTAAGTTGTGTATTATTAGTAATGGAGTGATGTAAATAGAGGAAAAGTAAAAAGTAAAATGGTTTTAGAGTGTGGGTATGTATTGGGTGTAAATGAGGTGGTAAAAGAGGTGGAAATTTTGGTTTGTTGTTGAGGTTATAAGGAAAGGTTTAGGAATTTTTGAAGTATATAGTTTGAGAGGTATTGAGGGAGATATAGCTGAGATGTTATGAAGTAAGGCTCTAAGAAAGAGAATTGAAAAAGAGTATTAATAAAAGGAAAATCGAGCGGTTCGGCTGCGAAGAGACTGAGACGCATGTCACGGCGCGGCGGCGGATTGACAAATCGAAGATTTTTGCGAGTATCGGTGGAACGGCACGATAATTCCGGCGGCAGGACCGCCGCGCAGGCAGATGCCATCGGGGGGAGAGCGCGATGCGCACCATCAGGGGCCCGGGCTTGTTTCTGGCCCAATTCGCACGCGACACGCCCCCGCACAACACGCTCGCCAATATCGCCCGATGGGCGAAGGGCTATGGCTACAAGGCCATCCAGATCCCGACCTGGGACCAGCGCTTCTTCGACCTTGATCGCGCCTACGACAGCGAGGCCTATTGCGACGACATCAAGGGGACGCTGGCCGACATTGGCATCGCGATCAGCGAGCTTTCCACTCATTTCCAGGGGCAGATGGTGTCCGTCCATCCGGCCTATGACGCCTTGTTCGACGGACAATGCCCGGTCGCTGTCCGCGGCAATCCGGAAAAGCGGCGCCATTGGGCCGCCGATCAGGTGCGGAAGGCGGCGAGGGTTTCACGCCGCTTCGGCCTCACCGAACATGTAAGCTTCACCGGGTCGCTCGCCTGGCCGTATTTCTATCCCTATCCGCAGCGCCCGGCGGGCCTCGTCGAAGAGTGCTTCGCCGAGCAGGGCCGCCGCTGGAAACCGATCCTCGACGTCTACGACGAGAACGGCGTCGACCTCTGCTTTGAGATTCATCCGAGCGAGGACGTGTTCGACGGCGATTCCTTCGACATGTTCCTCGACGCGGTCGGCGGCCACAAGCGCTGCAACATCAATTACGACGCCAGCCACTTCATCAAGCAATGCATGGACTATCTCGGCTTCATCGACGCCTATCACGACCGGATCAAGATGTTCCACGTCAAGGACGCCGAGTTCAATCCGACCGCGAAGCAGGGCGTCTATGGCGGCTACAAAGGCTGGCTCGAGCGCGCCGGACGCGATCGATCGCTCGGCGACGGCCAGGTCAATTTCAAGGCGATCTTCTCGAAGCTCGCGGCCTATGATTTCGCGGGCTGGGCCGTTTACGAGTGGGAATGCTGCCTGCAGCATCCCGAAGTCGCGGCGCGCAAAGGCGCGCAATTCATCGCCGACCACATCATCGAAGTGACCGATCGGGTGTTCGACGATTTTGCCGCGACCGGCGCCGATCGCGACACCAATCTCAAGCTCCTCGGCGTTCGGGGCTGAAAGCATGGTGCACGCGACCGCCATCGAAGGAGCGACGGGCGGGCGCCTGCGGGTCGGCATGGTTGGCGGCGGGCGCAACGCTTTCATCGGCGCGGTCCACCGCATGGCGATGAGGCTCGACGACCAGATCGAGTTGAAGGCAGGCGCGTTGTCTTCGGAGCCTGAAAACGCCCGCGCATCCGGCGCCGACCTCGGACTTGCCCCCGATCGCGCCTATTCCGACTATCGCGAAATGGCCGCCCGCGAGGCGGGAAGGCCCGATGGCGTCGAGGCGGTGGTCATCGTCACGCCCAATCATCTCCACTTTCCGGTGGCCAAGGCGTTTCTCGACGCCGGGATCGATGTGATTTGCGACAAGCCTCTGTCGACGACGTTGGCCGAGGCGACGGAGCTCGTCGAACTCACCCGCGCCAAGGGGCTCGTCTTCGCGGTGACGCTGAACAACACCGGCTATCCGATGGTTCGGCAAGCGCGCGAAATGATCGCGTCGCGGCGCGCTCGGCGAGATTCGGGTCGCGCACGCAAGCTATATCCAGGACTGGCTTACCCTCCCCATCGACGCCGACGGACACAAACAGGCTGAGTGGCGCACCGATCCGGCGCGCGCGGGGCCGTCCGCGTGCCTCGCCGACATCGGGGTCCACGCCCACAATCTGGCGCTATTCGTGACAGGCCTCGAACTCGAGGCGGTTTCGGCCGACCTGACGACGTTCGTTCCCGGCCGCCGCCTCGACGACAACGCGCATGTGTTGATGCGGTTTGCGGGCGGGGCGCGCGGCGTGCTCGCGGCCAGCCAGGTCGCGGTCGGCAATCTCAACAATCTGAGCCTGAAGGTCTATGGCTCCCGCGCGGGCCTCGAATGGGCGGGCGAGACGCCGGAATTTCTCCGCTTCACGCCCTATGGCGAGCCGTCGCGCATGCTCCAGCGCGGCGGCCCGGGAAACACGTCGCTCGCGGTCGAGGGCTCGCGCATGCCGGGCGGCCACCCGGAAGGCTATGTCGAGGGCTTCGCCAACTTGTACCGCGGCGCGGCGGAACTGATTTCGGCCCGCCGCTCCGGCCGCTCGCCGCGCCGCGTCGGCGTTGCTGACTCCGAACGTGCTGGACGGGGCGAGGGGGGTAGCGTTTATAGAGGCGGCGGTGAAGTCCAGCCGCATGAACGGCGCCTGGACTTCGACCCGCATCGGTTGACGACATGAACAGGAAACGTCTGCCGCGCCGCGGCCCGGCAGTTTGATAGGGAGGAAGCGATGAACACAAGTCGAATGATCGGAAGCATTTCGCTGGCTGCTTTGGCGATGGGGGCTGGCGGCGCCCAGGCGGCGGACAAGTACGTCGTCGGCGTCTCCAACACGCTGATCGGCAACGGCTGGCGCGAGGAGATGATCTGCTCGATCAAGGCCGAGGCCGAAGCTTCAGGCAAAGTCTCGAAGGTCGTTGTCGCGAACCGCAACGGCGGACCGTCGGAACAGATCGCCGACATCCGCAACCTCATTTCGGCCGGCGCGAACATCATCATCATCAACCCTTCCGACCGTGAGGCGTTAAATCCGGTGATCAAGCAAGCCGCGGACAAGGGCATCGTCGTCGTCGCCGTCGACCAGGCGGTTTCCGCGCCCGAAGCCTATGTTCTGACCAACGACCAGGTCGAATACGCAAAGCTCGGCGCGAAGTGGCTGTTCGACAAACTGGGCGGCAAGGGCGCGGTCGTGGAGATGCGCGGCATCGACGGCGTGCCCGCCGACGCGGATCGTCACCAGGGCTTCACCGAAGTCGCCAAGAACTATCCCGACATCAAGGTGACGAGCGTGTTCTCCGGTTGGGCGCTCGATAAGACCGCACAGGAGACGAAGGATCTCCTGGCCTCCGGCAAGCCGATCGACGGCGTATGGACTTCCGGCATCGACAAGACGGTCGTAGACGCCTACCAGACGGCCGGGAAACCATTCGTGCCCGTGGTCGGCGCCGACAACAACGGCTTCATCGGCCAGCTCATCGACTTGAAGAGCAAGGGTCTCTCGGGGGCCGCGGTCACCAATCCGCCGGCGGTCGGCGCTGCTGGCCTCAGCCTTGCGCTCGACGTCCTGGCGAAGAAGGAACACCCGCACGTCGTCAAGATCACGCCAGCGGTCTGGGACAACGGCAACGGCTTGAGTGATCTCAAAGCCGTGTACAACCCGAAGCTCGATCCCTTTTTCAGCGTCGCGAAGCGTGCCGCCCTACACGCACTACACGCCAGAACAGCTGATCGCTTGCAAAGGCCCCTGATCTCGGCTGAATAGCCGAAAGCGACGCCGGCGGCTCGGACCGCCGGCCTTTTTCGGACTCGCAGGATGAATGACGCTCCGCTTCTTCGCATCCGTGGCGTCGCGAAGACCTTTGGAGCGGTCAGGGCGCTGCGCTCGGCGGACCTGGAGGTGCGCCCGGGCGAAGTCCACGCATTGATGGGCGCGAACGGGGCCGGAAAGAGCACGCTGGTCAAAATCATCACCGGAGTCTTCCCGGCGGATGAGGGCGAGATGGCGCTCGCCGGTCGGCCGGCGACATTCAGGTCGCCAGCCGAGGCGCGCAAGGCGGGCATCGTGTCGGTCTATCAGGACCCTGCGATCGTCCCCGATTTGACGGTTGCGCAGAATATGCGCCTCGCTCGCGTTCCGCTCGACGCGGTCAAGGCGGCGATGGGCGCCCTTGGCATCGAGCGCGTCGATTTGGCGTCCCCCGCGCGGCAAGTCGACTTCGCGATTCTGCGATTGATCGACCTGGCCAGGGCGCTGGCGTCAAACCCGCGCATTCTGATGCTGGACGAGATCACCGCCGCATTGCCGGCGGATCTCTCCGAGCGCGTTTTCGCGTCGTGCGAGACTTTCGCCAGCGGGGCGCGAGCGTGATCTTCATTTCGCACCGCATGGCGGAGGTCGTGGCGCTCTGCGACCGTGCGACGGTTCTGCGCGACGGCGTCACCGTCGGCGTGACCCCGACGCAAGGCGCGGAGGAGACGATCGTCAATTTGATGCTGGGTTCGGAGGTCGCGAAGGCAGCCGCTGCCCCGATCGCGCGCGCCGACCGGCCCGAGGCGGCGATCGACCCCGGCGCTCGAAGTGGTTGAGCTTGAATTACGGCCACGCGGTGCACGGCGTCTCGTTTCGGGTCGAGCGCGGCGAAGTGCTCGGGGTCGCCGCCTTGGAGGGACAGGGACAGGAGGAACTGTTCGATTGCATCGCCGGCGTGCGCCGCGCCGACTCGGGCGAAGTGCGCGCCGAGGGACGGGCGCTCAAGCTCCGCCATCCTGCGGATGCGATCCGCGCCGGCCTCGTTCTGGTGCCGGCGAACCGGCTCGTGTCGCTGCTGCCGCAGCGCTCGGTCCAGGAGAATGTCGCGCTGCCCGCATTCGGCCCGCTCGGGAATTGGGGCCCGTTCTCCTTTGGCGCGGAGAAACAACGGGTCGACGCCGCCGCGCGCAAGCTGCAAATCGATACGCGCGCCGCCGCCGAAGTCCGCCGACTCAGCGGCGGCAACATGCAAAAGGTGGTGATCGCCCGCTGGATCGCCGCGGGATTCAAGACCCTGCTCTGTTTCGACCCAACTCGCGGCATCGACATCGGCACCAAGAGACAGATTTACGCGCTTCTGCGCGAAGTGGCCGAGCAGGGCGCCTCGGTGCTGCTGTTCACATCGGAACTGCCGGAAATCCGCCTCGCCTGCGATCGCGCGATCGTCCTGTTCGGCGGCAGGATTTCCGGCGAAATGCGCGCCGCCGAGGCCGATGAAGCGCGCCTGATGCGCGCCGCGCACGGCCTGCATTCCGATCGAGGCCGCGGAGGCCAGGCTTTGAATGCCGAGGCGGCCGGCGCCAGCGCAATCGGCGCTGCGCTCGCTCGGAAAGATCGCCCGCGCCATCGGGATGCCGGCGCTGCTGGCGGCGGCATTCCGCTGACCAAGATCGTGCATCCCGATTTCGGCGGCTTCGACGATTCAATCGCTGGCGCTCGGCGCCTTGCCGCTGGCTCTGGCGGCGGCCGCGCAGGCGATCGTCGTCATCAGCGGCGGCATCGATCTTTCGATCGGTTCGTATGATCGCGGTGTCGAACGTTATTTCGGCCAGCCTCATGCAGCGCGCCAGCCTTCGGCGAAGCGCTTGTGCTTTCCCTTTTGGTCCTGGTCCTGCGGCGCCGCGCAGGGATTGTTGAACGGCCTCATTGTCGCCGCCTCGCGCATTCCCGATGTCGTCGCCACGCTGACAACCGGGTTCATCTGGGGCGGCGTCGCCCTGCTGATTCTCGAGCGCCCCGGCGGCGGCGCCCCGGCGGACTATCTCAACATCGCCGCGGGCGGGGATTTCGGCCCGTGGCTGCCGAACGCACTCGTCGTGATGGTCGTGGCGATCGCCGCGATCTGGCTGCCGATCCGACTCAGCCGGATCGGCCTTTTGATCTATGCCGCCGGCAGCGATCCGGTCGCCGCCTTTCGTAGCGGCGTCAACGTGCGCAACGCGCGGACGATGGCCTACGTCTTTAGCGGAATCGCCTGCGCGGTCGGCGGAATGGCGCTCACCATGACGACCGGGATCGGGGCGCCGCTGGCGGGCGCCTATTACACGCTGAGCAGCGTCGCCGCGATCGTGATCGGCGGCGTCAGCCTCGCCGGGGGCCGGGGCGGGATGGTCGGTCCGGTCATTGCCGCGCTTTTGCTGACCCTCGCGCCAATGGATCTGGTGTTTCTTGGCATCGACCCGAACTACGGCCAGGTCATCCAGGGCACGCTGATCGTTCTGGTCGTGATGGTCGCGGGGTTCTTCGCCTATCTGCAGGAACGCAAATGAGGCTCGTCCTCGAGTTCCTGCGCGCGCGGACGATCTATGCCCTGATCCTGCTGCTGGCGGTATTCGTGCTTGGCGTCGAGCTGGTGCGGCCCGGAACGGTCACCCCGCTGTGGGCGTCGAACGCGGTTCTGTTCGCGGCGCCGCTGGCGATCATGGGCGCCGGACAGACCCTGGTCATGCTGACCGGCGGCATCGACCTCTCGGTCGCCAGCGTGGCGACCGGGTCGGCCTATCTTTTGGCGACCAACGCCTCCGCCGGCGACGGCTACGCCATCGGAATCGCAATTCTGCTGGGCATCGTCGTCGGAATCGTCAATGGGATCGGCGTCGCGCTGTTGCGCGTGCAGCCGCTCGGTGATGACGCTCGGCACCGGCTTGATGACCAGCGGGGTGATGATCGTCTACAGCCAGCATATGATGGCGAGCCAGCCCCATGTGCCCGCCGTCATCCAGACGCTTGGGGCGGGAAAAGTCCTTGGCCTCGTGCCGGTTGATCTCTTCTTCTGGATCGTCATCGGCGCGTTGATTCTGTTTGGCCTCCACCGGACCGGCTTCGGCCGCCTCATCTATGCGGTCGGCGACAACCGGGAGGCGTGTCATCTCTCGGGGGTGCGCGTCTGGCGGGTTCTGCTCGCCGACTACCTGCTGTGCGCGGTGCTGGCGGCGATCACCGGGCTGGTGCTGGTCGGGAGCACCAACGCAGCCGACCTCAGTCTCGCGGACGGCTATCTCCTGCCTTCGGTCGCCTGCGTGGTGATCGGAGGCACGTCGATCTTCGGCGGACGCGGCGGTTATGGGGGAACGATCATCGGCGCCTTGATCCTGACTGTTCTCACCAGCCTGCTGACCCTTCTCGACATATCCGAGCCGATCAAGCAAATCCTCTACGGGGCGATCATCCTTTCGCTGGCCGCAGCCTATGCGCGCCTGACGGAATGAAGCCGGCCGGTTTCGCCATTTTAGCGCAGCGCTCCAATCAATTCAGGGGCCTGCGACCCGGTTTAGCGTCGTCCCCGCGATCGGCGGGTTTAGCGTGCTATTATACTAGTACGAATATGTTATTACGATCCGCGCTTGAGAACCTCCTCGAAGAAGACGCGCCGCTCACGCCCCTCTTCCGGGCCGACCCGGACGGAGGCGTCCAGCGTCATAACCGGGGCTTCCGGGCTGCGATACGAAGGCCAAGCCGGCAGCCCCGGCCCATTGGGATCGCCCCGCTTGACGAAATTGATCCAGTAGGTTGACGCCAGCGCCGCAAGGCCGCGGTCGGCGTCGTCGATCAGCCACGGAAAGGCGTGCAGATTGTCGAACACATAGAGAAGTTCGCCCGCGTGGAACGCGCCTGCGTCCCGGCTCTCGCGTTGGCCGAACCAGCCTTGCGGGGTCAGCGGCGCCCGATCGAAGCGGAATCGGAAGATTTCGGCGGCGCCCGTTCGCTTCTGCGCCTCAATCCAGGCCCATGTCGAATGAATGATGGCGAGATCGCCGCCTAACGCGCGCGCCGAAGCCGCATCGCGCTCGGACGAGCCTCCGGGATAGTGGCGAAGCGCCGCCTCCGTGCGCTCGCGAAAGATTTCGCCCACCAGATCGGCATAAGGACGCTTCGAATTCGCGCCCTGTAGCAGCGTGAAATTGAAGCCTTCATCCTTGTTCCAGCCGGCCATCAGCGGCACGTCGGTCTGATCGCCAGCGGCGAAAATCTCGGCGGGCGGGCGCGGAAGAAACCATCCGTCGACAATCGGGCGGAAGCCCAGTCCGGGAGCGGCGGCGAGGATCGCCTCGGCAGGCGCGGCGCGAAGCTCGGCGAGCGTCCTCGCGCCGACCTTGCGCATGAAGTCGACCCCGGCGGCTTCGGCCTTGGCGAGGGTTGCCGGCGCGCGGGCGGGCGACGCGAACATCGCGCCGCTCTCGCCGATTGCGCGCACGAAAAGGCCCCTCGCCAGAGGCGAAGCCATGAGAGCGCTGACCGCCTCCGATCCGGCGGATTCGCCGGCGATCGTCACTTGATCCGGATCGCCGCCGAAGGCCCCGATGTTGCGCTTCACCCATCTCAAGCGCCGCGACGAGATCGAGCATCCCGTAGTTGCCGGAAGCGCGATGCTCAGACTCGGCGGTAAGCTCGGGATGGGCGAGAAAGCCCAGCGCGTTGAGGCGATGGTTCAGCGTCACGACGAGGATGCCGCGGGCCGCGAGACGCGCGCCGTCGTAGCGCGGCTCAGCGCCGGAGCCGACGACGAAGCCTCCGCCGTGAATCCAAACCATCGCCGGCAATCGCGCTCTCGGCGCTGGGGGCGACCGGAGTCCAGACGTTGAGATAGAGGCAGTCCTCGGAGACTCCCGCTTGATAGGGGTCGATGTCGTCGAAGACGATGCCTTGCCAGGAATTCGGTCCGAAGGCGCCCGCCGCGCGCACCCCGAGCCAAGGCTGAACCGGCTGCGGCGGGCGCCAGCGCAAAGGCCCGAGCGGCGCCGCCGCGTAGGGGATGCCCTTATAGGCGCGCACGCCATTCGCATCAGGCGCGGGGATAGCGAGCGCGCCGCCTTCGATCGAGAGAGCATTCGTCATTGGAGACCTTCGCGCTTCGTTTCGACGGGGTTCGAAGCCTGCCGCCCCGCCGGCAACGCGTCGAGGCCGGCGAAGCGCGCCTTTGAGCCCAGCGCCTCCTCGATTCGCAGGACTTCGTTCCATTTCGCCATCCGCTCGGAGCGGGCGAAGGAGCCGACCTTCAGTTGCCCAGCGCTCCAGCCGATCGCCAGGTGAACGATCGACACATCCTCGGTTTCTCCCGAGCGCGCCGAAACGATCGTGCCGAAGCCGTGGCGAAGCCCCTCGTCGCAAGCCGCCTTGGCCTCGCTGACCGTGCCCGCCTGATTGACCTTGATCAACACGGCGTTGACGCTGCGCTGGCGAGCCGCCTCGCGGACGCGCTCCGCGTTGGTGACGAGATAGTCGTCGCCGATAACCTGAATGCGGTCGCCGACCGCGGCAGTGAATTGCACGAACCCCGCGTCGTCGTCCTCGGCGAACGGGTCTTCGATGGAGACGATAGGATATCGGGCGCACCAGCCCAAAAGAACTTCGGCGAGACCGTCACGGTCGAGTTCGCGTTCCTCGAGCCCCAGACGATAGCGCCCGCCGCGGCCGAATTCGGAAGCCGCGACATCGAGGGAAATCGCTGCATCGGCCCCGGGAATGAAATCCCGCCCGCTCGATCGCCCGCACGAGCGTATCGAGCGCCGCCTCATTGCTGGCGAAAGCCGGCCACCAGCCGCCCTCGTCGGCGACGCCCTGCAAAAGACCCCGCTCGGCCATGATGGCTCCGGCGGCGGAATAGACCTCGGCCGTAACTTCGAGCGCCTCGGCGAACGTCTCGGCCCGCGGCGCGACGACCATGAAGTCCTGGATGTCGGTTCGCCGGCCGGCGTGGGCGCCGCCGCCGAAGATCTGGATTTCCGGCAGCGGAATCACCGCCGGCCCGTCTCCGAGCAGATGTCGCCAGAGGGGAACGCCGCGGCTCGCCGCCGCCGCATGAAGGACGGCGAGCGAAACGGCGGTCAGCGCATTTCCCCCGAGCCGCGACTTGTTCTCCGTGCTGTCGAGCGCAACGAGCCTCGCATCGACTCCGTCCTGATCGAAAGGATCGCGACCGGCGAGAGCTGGCGCGATCTCGCTGCGGACCCCGGCGAGCGCATCCTGCACGTCGAAGCCGCCGAGGCGCCCGCCGCCGTCGCGCTTGTCGATCGCCTCGCGGCTTCCGCGCGAAGCGCCCGCCGGGGCGATTCCACGTCCGACCGCGCCGTCGCTCAGGGCGACCTCCGCCTCGATGGTCGGGCGGCCGCGCGAGTCCCAGATGCGCCGCGCGCGCAAGGATTGAATGACCGGTTCGCTCACCGGGATCGCTCCCAAGCGTCGGCGACGTCCCTCAGGCGAAGTGGCGGTTGGGCGATCATCGGTATCGCGCAGCGGCGCACGGCCGCACGCTCGCTCTCACGGGTGAGATATTCGACGGGCGACTTGCCGTCGACCCTGGCGAGGAACAAGGCCGGCAGCAAAGCCGCCGCCCGGGCTTCGAGAGCGTCCGCGCTCTCCCAATCGACGCCAGCGAGATAGGCGTGCGCCAGCGCCGAAAAAGGCGAAACGTAACGCGCCCGGTCTGCGCCTTCGCGCGCTCCTTTCAGCAGAAGATGATTGAGACAGAAAGCAAGGTCAAAGGCGGGATCGCCGAACCAGGCGCATTCCGCGTCCAGGAACACCGGTCCGAGCGGCCCCTTCAAGATGTTCTTCGGGCTGACGTCGCCATGAACGAGCGCGCGTTTCGTCGCCAATGTCGTGCGCGCGAGCGCGTCAAATTGCGATGCTAGACTTGGATGCGCGCGGCCGGTCGCGCGCAGGTAGGGCTCGATCCGGATCGCCTCGAACGTCTCGTCGTTCGCAAACGCCGCCGGAATGTTTGGGTCGGCGGCGCTCCGCGCATGGATGATTGCGAGATCACGGCCGACCGCCTCGGCGAAGTCCACGTCCACAATCCCGGCGAGAAGCTGGGCCTTCCACAGGGGATGATCGTCGGGCGCGAGATAGTCCATCGCGAACCAGCCGGCCTCCGCATCCTCGCCAAGAATGCGGGGAACCGCGCGCGGCAGCCAGCCCGCGACGGCGCGCATGTACGCGGCCTCCGCCGCGTTGCGTCCGACCGGCGCCTCCCACACGGCGGCGACCTTGAGCCTCGGCAGCGCGCGCTTGACGCAGAAGCGTCGTCCGCGTGCCTCGACAAGCGAGATGTCCGACGACACGCCGCCGGTCAGAGGCGTGAGGCGAGCGGGTTCTCCCGCTTTCAGGAGGCCCATGCGGCGCAGGGGCTCGATCAGATCGCCGGTCTCGATGAACGCAGTCTCTGCTCGCACGTCCTCGGCGCCCGTTCGACGCCTCAGTAGGTGGCGCGGCCGCCCGAGAGATCGAAGACCGCGCCGGTTGTGAACGAGCATTCGCGGCTCGCGAGCCAGCAGACAATCGCCGTCGCCTCTTCAACCGTGCCGAAGCGCTCCATCGGAATTTTCGAGCGCATGTAGTCGATATGCGCCTCCGACACTTGCGAGAGGATGGGCGTGTCGATCGTCGCCGGCGTGATCGTATTCACGCAAACGCCGTCCTTCGCGAGTTCCTTGCCGAGCGACTTGGTCAGGCCAATGACTGCGGCCTTCGACGCGCTGTAAGCCGACGCCGTCGGATTGCCCTCCTTGCCGGCGATCGAAGCGATGTTGACGATGCGCCCGTAGCCTCGATGCTTCATGAGCTTCGAGACGAAGCGATTGCAGTAGAAGAGGCCGTGCACGTTGATGTCGAACACGCGCTTCCATTCGTCGATCGGGTAGTCGATGACGAGGGCGTTCTTGCCCGCGACGCCTGCCGAGCAGACGAGGATGTCGATATGGCCCATCTCGCCTGCGGCGGTGAGGGTCGCTTTCTCGACGGCGTTCGGGTCGGTTACGTTGACCTCGTCAGCTCGTGCGGATTTAGCGCCGACCTCGGCGACCGCCGCCTTCAAACGCGCGGGATCCTGATCCCAGATCGTGACCCGCCCGCCTTCGGCTGCGATCCGCTTCGCAACGCCGAGCCCAATGCCGGACGCCCCGCCCGTCACCACCGCCGTCATTCCCTCAAACCGTTTGGCGTCCGACACTTTCAAATCTCCTGTTCTTGTTCTCAGCCGTTCGTCATCCCGGAAATAGCGTCTCTCCGCCGTCGACCCTCAGGACCTGACCGTTGATGAACTTGCTTCTCGGGCTCGCCAGGAATGCGACCGCCTCGGCGATCTCGGCCGGCTCGGCGTAGCGAACGAGCGACTTCCCGGAGGAAGTCCATCTTCTGCGGATCGACGACGCGGGTCGCCTGGAATCGCGCAGTCTTGGTCGCGCCCGGGCTCACGGCGTTGATGCGCACGCCCTCGGTCGCGAGGTCCTTGGCGAGGCAGCGGGTGTAATGGATCACGGCGGCTTTCAGCGCGGCGTAGATGACCCCATTCGTCACGCCAAAATGCGCCGCGGCAGAGGCGATGTTGATCACCGAGCCGCTGCCCGCCTTGACCATTGGCGGCACGAAGGCCTGGCAGACCAGGATCGTTCCATACAGATTGTTTTCGGTCAGCGCCTTGATGTCCTCGAGCGGGATGCCGAGCGCGTCGTTGGGATCGGGCTTGCCGCCCGAGGCGCCGATATCGCCGCCGGCGCAATTGACCAGAACATCGACCGGACCGAGCTTGGCGTCGATGTCGGCCTTCATCGCCGCGACTGCCGCCTTGTCTCCGATGTTGCCGGTGACCGCGACAACGCGGCCCCCATGGCGGGACATTTCCTTGGCGACGGCGGCGAGATCCGGCGCCTCGCCGTATTTGGCCGGCGCAGTCCAGGACATGTCGTGGATGGCGACGTCCGCGCCAAGCTCGGCCAGACGGTCCGCCATGACCCGCCCGAGCCCGCGCCCCGAGCCGGTGACGAACGCCGTCTTGCCGCTGAGCTCTTTGGTCATGCGTCGATCCCCTGGCTGGCGAATACGCCGAGCGCGCGCATGTTGTCGGCGCTGCGGCGGATCATGGCCAATTCGTAGTCGGCGATCGCCGCGTCGTCGCCCTTTTCCCAAGGCGTCCGAAAGTCGGCGTCCTCCGCGAGGCGGTTGACGCGCGCGGCCGCAAGGCAGGCGGCGAGCGCCGAGGCGGGCTTGGCAGGATAGCCGCTCCACCATTCCGGCCGGAAGAGGCGCACATGGCGGGCTTCGAGCGCGCCCGGCTCGAGCACTGCGGTGAGCGTCTTGCCCCCCGCCGCCAGAAGATCGAGCAACGCCGCGAAGGGGACCGCGCCGTCGCCGATCGCGCAGCGGACGAGGCGGAAGCCTTCGTCGGTGAACTGGACGCGATAGTCCTTCAGATGGACGTGCCGCACGTGCGGCGCGACCCGGCGGGCGAAATCGAGCGGCGCCTCGGCGACCGGGAAGGCGTTGCCGGTGTCGATGCAGATTCCGACGCCTTTGGTCGTCTCGCAAAACTCTGCGAGCTCGTCGCTGCCAAAATCCTGATGGTTCTCGATCGCCAAGACGCGGCCTTCGTCGAAGGCGCGCTGCCCGCGTTCGGCGAGCGCGGAGCGCACCGCGGCCACGAGCTCGGGCCACTTGTCGCCGAGCGCGTGGCGATCGCCGCAAAGAACGGTCGTCAGGCCGTAGCGTATCGTGGTCGCGCCAAGGCCGCGAGCCGAGCGCAGAGCGCTTTCGAACGGACCCATCATCAGTCCCGAACTGACGATGGGCGTGATGCCGAGCGATTTCAGCCGGTCGCGGAGCGCGCTGAGCTCGTCGTCGTTCAGCGCCCGAAGCCAGGGATCGTAGATCTCCAGCGCCTTCCCGCCGAGCTCGGTAGCGATGGCGATGAAGCCGTCGAGACCTGCGCCCCGCCGATTCGCCCGCGGTCCGCCCGCCCCCTGCAGCCCAAGATGATAGGTGAGGCCATAGGGGTTGAGGCCGAACACGAACGCTGCCTGGAGGCTGCGGGTCGAATCTGCGGCGAGTTGTGTATTCATCGGAGCCCCGCGTCGATCGCGATCGACTGCTTGGTGATCAGCCGGCTGTCATCTGCGCCGAGAAACAGCGCCATCCTTGCAACGTCATCGCCAAGCACCGGCTGCCTTATCGATTGCCGCTCAACGATCGCGCTGACCGCGTCCGGAGTCTTGTACCATAGCTTTCGCTGACGGTCGGTCATGACCGCGCCGGGTTCAATCGCGTTGACCCGGATGTTGTCGGTTCCGAAGGCGCGAGCGAGCGCGTGCGTGAGACCGACGACCCCGGCCTTCGCTGCGGAATAGGCGGGCATGTCGGCCCCGCCGCCGCGCCAGGCTATTGACGAGAGGTTGATGATCGAACCGAAACCCAGCTCGCGCATTTGCGGGTGGACGGCCTGGGCGGCAAAAAAGTGGTGTCGCAGATTGACGTTCTGCGCATGATCCCAATAGTCGGCGGCTCACCTCGGCCACTGCATGGCGCTCGTCATTGGCGGCGTTGTTGACCAGAACCGCGATCGGGCCGAGCCTCGCTCGCGCCTCTTCGATCGCCGACCGAAGCGCGGCGACGTCGGTGACGTCGCAGCGGAGAAAGAGGGCCGGCTCGCCCTCGCCTTTGAGCGCCGCCGCCAGCGCTTCGCCCGATTCCCGTTGAACGTCGATGAAAGCGACGCGTGCGTGATTGCCCGCAAACGCACGCACGATGTCCGCGCCGATCCCGCTCGCGCCGCCGCTGACGAACACCGTGCGCCCCGACAAACTGGGATAGATCGCGAAACTCAAGCAGCCCCCTGAGGAATGAGGGCCTTGGTGTCGGGATCGAACAGGCACGCATGCGCCATGTCGATCCCAAGCGGCAGCATTTCGCCGAGTCGCGGGGCGCCGTCGGGGTCGAAGCGGCCGACGATTTCCCGCTCGCCGATCTTCAACACGGCGTGAGTTTCGGCGCCGGTGGGCTCGACGACCTCGACAGGCGCCGTCAGCATCGCCAGGCCCGCCTTCTGCGCTTTCAGGCTCGGGTCGTAGCGGAATAGGTGCTCCGGCCGCACGCCGAGCACCACCTTGCCGCTGGCGGGCCGGGCTGCGGGCATATTCGGAAGGGGCAGCGTCGCGGTTTCGCCGCCGGCAAGCGCAATCACCACCGCCGGACGGCCATCGAGCTTCGTGATCTCGCCCGGAATGAAATTCATCGACGGCGATCCCATGAAGCCGGCGACAAACATATTGGCCGGGCGGTCATAGACGGCCTGCGGCTCGTCGAATTGCTGGATCGAACCTTGGTGCATGACGGCGATGCGGGAGGCGAGCGTCATCGCCTCGATCTGGTCATGGGTGACGTAGATCGTGGTCTTGCCGACTCTCAGGTGCAGTTTCTTGATCTCGGTGCGCATGTCGACGCGCAGCTTGGCGTCGAGATTGGACAAAGGTTCGTCAAACAGGAAAAGCTTCGGATCGCGCACCAGCGCGCGGCCCATCGCGACCCGTTGACGCTGGCCGCCGGAAAGCTGGCCGGGCTTGCGATTGAGAAGCGGCTCGATCTGCAAGAGCGAGGCGACGCGCTTGATCGCCGCGTCCTGCTCGGCTCTCGGGACGCCCCGGCTCTCCATGCCGAAGGTCATGTTCTGGCGCGCGGTCATCGTCGGGTAGAGGGCGTAGGATTGAAACACCATCGCGATGTCGCGGTCTTTCGGCGCGACCGAGTTCACGAGCGTTCCGTCGATGCGGATCTCGCCTTCGCTGACGGTTTCCAGGCCGGCGATCATGGCGAGCAGCGTCGACTTGCCGCAGCCGGACGGTCCGACAAGGGCGATGAACTCGCCGGTGCGCGCCTCGAGGTCGATGCCCTTCAGCACCTCGACCGGGCCGAAGCGCTTGTGCAGGCGCGAGATGGTCAGGGTCGCCATGATCGATTGATCATTTGACGGCGCCTTGGGTCAGTCCGCGAACGAAATACTTGCCGCCGAAGAGATAGATCAGAAGCGGCGGCACGGCGCCGATCAGCACCGCGCAGCTTGCGATATTGTACGGATGGGCGTTCATCTGACCGGTCTGCAGGGCGACGAGCGCCGCCGTTATCGGCTGCTGGCGCCCGCCGGTGAAAACGACGCCGAACAGATACTCGTTCCAGATTCCGGTGAACTGCCAGATGACGGTGACGATGAGGATCGGCGGCGAGAGGGGGAGAACGATTTTATGAAAGATGCGCCAGAAGCCGGCGCCGTCGATCCGCGCCGCTTTGATGAGGTCGTCCGGGATATTGACGTAGTAGTTGCGACAGAAGAGCGTCGCGAACGAGAGACCCTGGATCACATGGACGAAAATGAGTCCGTAGATCGTGTTCGACAAGTGTAGGGACCCGAGGATAAACGCCCAGGGCAGAAGCGCGATCTGGCCGGGCATGAACACCCCGAGGAGTCATGCAAGTGAACACTGTCTCCGATCCGGGAAAGCGCCACTTCGAGAGAACGTAGCCGTTGAGCGCGCCGAGCAGGGTCGAGACGATCGTCGCCGGAATCGTCATGATCAGCGAATTGTAGAAATTGCGCTGGATGCCCTCGCAGGTGCCGGCGACGCAATAGTGCGCCCACGCCTGCGACCACGCGTCGAGCGTGAAGGTTTGCGGCAGCGCGATGAGGCCATTGCGCGTGATCTCCGGCAAGTCGCGGAATGAATTCGCCACAATCACGAACAGCGGCAGGAGATAGATGACGGCGAAGAACCCGAGGAAGCCGTAAACGGCGATCCGGCCGCGCCGCATAGCGAAGGTTCGCCGCGCGAGCGTGCGGATCGAGCGCGAGATCGAAGGTCGCGTCAACCATGCGGCCGCCCGCCGCGAGCGCCAGACCGTCCACAACGCGTAGGGGACGAGCACGACCGCGAGCGCCGCCAGCATCATCATTGACCCCGCCGCGCCGATGGCGATCTGCCCGCGCTGAAACATGACGTCATAGACAAATAGCGCCGGAAATGTCGTCGCGATCCCCGGCCCCCCGTGCGTCAGCGCGACGACCAAATCGAACGTCTTGATGGCGAATTGCAGAAGGACGACCAGCGACCGCAATGAAGATCGGCGCGATCGAGGGGAGAATCACCTTACGATAGATGCGCGCGGGGCCCGCGCCGTCGATTTGCGCGGCCTTGACGATGTCGGGATCGACCGAGCGCAGTCCGGCGAGAAACAGAGCCATCGCGAAGCCCGACGACTGCCAGACGCCGGTGGCGATGATGGTATAGATAGCGAAGTCCTTGTCGGTGGTGGGGCGGAAGGTGAAATCATGCCAGCCCCAACTGCGCACCAGGAATTCGATGCCGGCGTCGGGGCCGTAAAGCCAATTCCAGACCGAGCCGGTGACGACGAAGGAGACGGCCAGGGGATAGAGAAAAATCGTTCGCCACAACGCCTCGCCTTTCACCCGCTGGTCGATGGCGATGGCGAGCGCAAGGCCGATAACGAGCGCCAGAACGACATAGAAGAGGCTGAAAAGGAAAAGATTTTCATAGGCGATCGCCCACCGCCGGTTCGACCACAGGTCGAAATACGGCTTGAGGCCGACAAATTGGTAGGTCGGCAACATCGCGCTGTTGGACAGCGAGAGATAGAGCGTCCACAGCGTGAAGACGAAGACATAGATGAAGCTCGCCACTGCCGACGGCAGGATAATGAGCCGCGGGGTCCAAGCGCTCAGCTTGTCGCGTCCGGGGCTCGATTTCCGGAGCGCTTCAATCCCACTTAGAGCGTTCGCCATAGCGCTCGCGTTCCAATGAAGACCGGCGGCCGCACGAGCGCGTTTCGCCCGCGCGGCCGCCCGTGTCCTACTTCTGGGCGTCGACGGCGTCAGCCATGGCGTTGGCCGCGTCTTTCGCGGTCATTTTGGGATCGTTCACGAAGGCGGTGATCGTATCCATGATCGCGCCGCGATACTTTTGCAGAATGGTCATGTTGTGGGCCATCGAGCGTACGAGCGTGCCGCCAGCGATCGAAGCTTGCAGGTCCTTCTGCGAGGTTTGCTGGCAGGCGTTGAAGCCCTGGCTGAGATCGACGTCGAGACGCGCGGGGATCGAGCCTTTCGCCTGGTTGAACACGGTCTGGAACTGCGGCGACAGGATGAGATGCGCGAGCAGCTTCTGACCCTCGACGTAGTCGGGATCCTTCTGCTTGAAGAAGACGACCGAATCCGAATTGAGAATGAAGCCAGGCTTGCCCCAATCGGTCGGCGCCTGGGCGCAAGAGTAATCGACGCCCGCCTTCAGTCCGGCGGCGTTGAGGTTTCCGATGTTCCAATCGCCCATGATCATGAAGACCGCCTGGTTCTTGGTGAGCAGATCGAGCGAGCCCTGGTAGTCGCGGGCGGCGATCGCCGGGTCCATGTATTTGGACACCATGGTTCGAAATTGCTCGAACGCCTTGACCATGTCGGGCAGATCGCATCGCCTCGGTGTCGCCCTGGACGAACGCCTTGCGGAAGAGGTCGATGTTCTGTCCATAAACGACCACTTCAAACGTCGTCGCGTCGGTCCAATCGGCGCTGTTGTGGGCGAGGCAAATGAGATGGGCGGCGACCGCCTTGTCGCAGTCGGCGTTGAATTCGGCCCAGGTCTTCGGCAGGGTCTTTGATTCCCGCCTGTTCCATCGCCTTGGTCGAGGCCCAAATCCAGTTGATCCGGTGGATGTTCATCGGCGCGGCGACCCAGTGACCGGTCGGCTTCATCACCGGAAGAAGCTCAGGCGCGACGACCTTGTCCCATCCTTCTTTGTTGGCGAGGTCGTCGAGATTGGCGGTCATGCCGGTCTCGTTCCATTCGGCGATCTCCGGGCCCTTGAGCTGGACCGCGGGCGGTGCGTTGCCGGCGACAACGTCGGCGCGGAGCTTGGCCAGCGTGTTGGCGGTGTGTCCCGCGATCGAGGTCTGTTCCCATTTCCCGCCGGCGGCGGTGAACATTTCGCCGAGCTTGGCGATGGCCGCCGCATCGGAGCCCTCGGACCATTGATGCAGCATGTTCGTCTTGGGTTCGGCCAACGCCGAGGTCGCGGCGAACGCGCAAGCCAGCGCGCCGGCGATACCCGCCTTCATCGTGAGCATCGTTTCTCTCCCGTTGCCAGCCAAGCGACTCCGGAGGTCAGCCTAGCGAATCCAGTTTGGATATTCGGCGATTGCGGCCCTCTGTAGCGGGGCGCCGTTCCTTCTAGATTGGATGACTTTAGGCGTCAAACATACACTGTCGCGGGCGACGATCGCGTGATCCTCAACGGCTTTCGGTTCGTAGTAAGCGCAGTGCCGAACGGAAAGGATGTCCGCTTGCGTGCGATCGCGGTCGGTTATGTCGTCGCCCTCGTGGTATTTTGCGGCCTCGACTTCGCCTGGTTGAGTTTTGCGGGAGAGACGATCTATCGCGCGGCGATCGGCGAATTGCTGCGTCCAGACTTTGCCGCGGCGCCGGCGGCGGCGTTCTACATTATCTACGTTGGAGGGCTCGTCGTCCTGGCGATCCGTCCGGCCTCAAGCTCGATGCAGGCGATCCTTCGCGGCGCGGTCTATGGCTTTTGCGCCTACGCGACATACGACCTGACCAACCAGGCGACGCTAAACCATTGGCCAATGTCGCTGTCGCTCGTCGATCTCGCCTGGGGGACGCTGCTGTCGGCAGTCGCCGCGGCCTGCGGATATGGCGCCCTGGCGGCATATGAGCGAGCCATGGTCAGCGGCGGGGAGGGCGGGGCCAAAAAACGCTGACGCGTTTGGCGTAGACTGCGAACGCCTCGGGCCGCGAGCGTTTCAGGTGCTCTTCGAGCGGGGGCGCTCCGGAAACATGGACGAGAAGCCAATACATGATCAGCGGACCGGAAAGCGAGAACCATCCCATTGGATAGTCGAGGCCGATCGCCATCAGCGGATAGGCAAGCCAACTGACCCACTCAAAAAAGTAGTTCGGGTGTCTCGACCAGGCCCACAGCCCTTGGTCGCAAATCCGCCCCCTGTCGCGCGCATCCCGCTTGAACTCGGCCATCTGCGAATTGGCGACCGCCTCGCCGCCAATGGCGAGCAGCGAAAAGCGCGACCGCCAGCGCGTCGCGCCCGTCCAGCGCCTGTCGCGGCGCGCTCGCCGCGCAAAAGACCGTCAGCGCCAGAGGCCAGGACGCGACGGCTTGGAGCTGCAGGAATTCAAACAGACGCCGCGGGGCCTGCTCGCCCCAGTCCTTCTTCAGGGCGGCATAGCGCGGATCGTCGCCTCCGCCGACCGCCCGGCGCCAGAGATAGACGCCGAGCCGCAGCGACCAGATTGCGGCCATCGCGGCGACAACCGACCGTCGGGCAGGATCGCCGGAAGAAAAGGCGGAGGCCGCAATCGCGGCTGCGCCGGTCGCAAGAGCCCAGATGGCGTCAGCGCGGCCGGATTGGCCGCTCCTCAGCGCGACCCGCCACGCCAGCGCCATGGCTGCCGACAGGAATAGCGCGACCGGTAGCGCGAGGAAGGGCATGCCCCCTCATATGCCGATCAAAGGTTGAATGAGGCGGCCGACCCATCCGCTCAACCGCAGTCTTCCTTCGACCGCGGCCAGGCAAACACATTCGCCGCCTGCGTCGACGACCGGCTGATGATCGACCTCCTCGTCCATCTCCACGCAATCGCCAACGCGATAGCGGCCCAGCGCGTCGGCGAAAGAGCCGGTTAGCACCTGCGTATATTCCGTCCCGGAATGGCCGTGGTGCGGGACGGCCTGTCCAGCGGCGACCTTCAACATGATGACATTGGCGTCGCGCAACTCGGGCAAGGTCAATCGTCGCCAGCGGAATCCGGGGTGGACGAAGCGCCAGGGACCGATCTCATAGGCCTGCAGAGGCGGTGGAAGCTCAGGGTGCAGCACGCTGGCGTCTTGGACTGCGCCGGCGGATCGGCGTCGAGTTCGCGCAGCACTCGCGCGAAAGCGTCCGGACCGAGGCGGGCGGGAGGCCGCGTCTTCGAACATCGCGCCGCCGGCCGCCTCGAACGTTCGCACCCGCCCGCGGCACTGCGGACACCCGTAAAGATGGGTCGCGACGACAACCCGCGGGCCGGCGCCAAGGGTCCCGGCGGCCAGGCGCGCCAAACTGTCATCGGAGGGATGGTGCGCGATCACTGCTCCTGCTCCAGTATGGCGCGAATCTTCGCCATGGCGAGACGCGTCCGTGACTTCACCGTGCCCAGCGGAAGGGACAGTTCCCGGGCGATTTCGGCATGCGGCTTCTCGGAAAAGAACGACAACCGCAACACCGTCGCCTGTTCCGGCGAAAGGGTCGCCATGGCGCGGCGCACGCGCGCGTCCCGCTCGCCGGCGAGCGTCGTCTCCTCGACAGAAGCTTCGAGCTGCAGCGGCAATTCACTCAATGCGGCGAGGCCGGCGTTGGCCCGTGACGCCTTGCGCGCCAGATCGATGCGCAGGTTGCGGGCGATCGTGAAAACCCAGGTGCTCACCCCGGCTTGCGCCGAATCGTACAGTTGAGCCTTCCTCCAGACAGCCACCATCGTTTCCTGAGCGACCTCCTCGGCCTCCGCGGCGCTCAGACCGCTGCGCTCCATGAACGACGCTATGCGAGGCGCGAAAAACTGGAACAATCGCCCGAAAGCTCCGCGGTCCTGCTCCTCTGCGACGGCCTTCAGCCATTGCTTCATATCGTCGGCGGAGGGGGCGGGCGCAGCCATGGCGTCCGACCTATTCCGTAAACGTCCATGGCGCGCAAGTGAGACCGGCAAGCACCCATGCTCCGTTTGACGTCCGTTCTACGCACGGCGCCAAATTGCGGATCACCCATGATCCAGACGCCCTACCCGGCCGTACACCCCTCAGACGGGGGGCTTGATGTTGACCGCAGATCGAACGAACCCGCTTCGGGTCGCTGTCGTCGGCGGCGGGGTTTCAGGGCTCGGGGCGGCCTGGCTTCTCTCCAAGACCTGCGATGTGACGCTATACGAGGCTGCCTCGCGTCTCGGCGGTCACAGCGACACCTTCGACTGGGACGGCGCGCCGGTCGATTGCGGTTTCATTGTCTACAACGAGCGGACCTATCCCAACCTCACGGCTCTCTTCGCCCATCTTGGCGTACCGACCCGCGAGAGCGACATGTCGTTCGGCGTATCGATCGACGATGGCCGCATTGAATATTCCGGCTCCGGGCTCCGCGGCCTTTTTGCGCAGCCCGCCAACCTGCTGCGGCCGCGCCATTGGTCGATGCTGAAGAGATATCCTGCGGTTCTTCCGGGACTCTCGAAAAGACATCGGCCGCGAGAATCTTGGCTCACTCGAAGCTTATCTCGACCGCAACGGTTACGGCCGAGCGTTTCGCGACCTCTATCTTTATCCGATGGCAGCCGCCGTCTGGTCCACCCCGGCGATGCAAGTGGGCGACTATCCTGCCGAAAGCTTCATTCGTTTCAACCTCAACCATGGCCTGCTCGATGTCGCCGACCGTCCGAACTGGCGAACGGTCGTGGGCGGGAGCCGGGTCTACGTAAAGGCGCTCGCCGAACAGCTGGAGCGGGTTTTCTGCGGACGGGCCGCGCGCAGCGTCAGACGGACCGAGAACGGCGTCTGCGTGACAGACGCCGCTGGCGAGACGCGGCGCTTCGACCGGGTCATCCTGGCGACTCATGCCGACGATGCGTTGCGGATGCTCGACTCTCCGACCCGATCGGAGCGTGAACTTTTGGGCGCGTTCCGCTATATCCGCAATGATGCGATCCTGCACACTGACGACCGTGCGATGCCGCGACGCCGCGCCGTCTGGTCGAGTTGGAACTATATGGCCCGGCAAGGAGACGGCGGACGGCTTCTCTCGGTCACCTATTGGATGAACAGCCTGCAAGACCTCGCAAATCGCCCGCCGGCGTTCCTGTCGCTCAATCCTTTCATCGACATCGCCGACTCGCGTATTTTGCGCCGTATGCGGTTCGAGCATCCAATGTTCACGGATGCGACTCTCTCGGCTCAGAAGCGCCTTTGGTCGCTGCAGGGCGTCGGCGACGTGTGGTTTTGCGGCGCCTATTTCGGCTATGGTTTTCATGAGGATGGGCTGCAGGCCGGACTCGCGGTCGCGGAGGAAATTGGCGGCGCTCGCCGCCCTTGGTCGGTGACCGGCGAGAACGATCGGCTTCATCTCAGCGGCGTCCGGTCCGAACCGGCCGTCATGGTCAGCGCAGAATGATCGAACCTGGGCTCTATGTCGGCTCGGTGATGCATCGTCGGGTCAGGCCATGCCGGCATCGGTTCGAATATCGCGCTTTTTGGCTGGTGGTCGATCTTGATCGGCTTGAGACGACCGCGCGCCGGCTCAAGCTCCTGTCCATCGAGCGCTTCAATCTTTTCAGCTTTTATGCGCGCGATCATGCGGACGGCCGCGGCGCGCCGTTGCGCGGCCGGATCGCGTCATTGGCGACAGAGGCTGGCTTCGCGGCCGACGGGCCAATTCTGCTTCTGACCATGCCGCGCGTCCTCGGTTATGTGTTCAACCCGCTCAGCGTCTATTTCTGCCACGATACGCGCGAGCAGCTGACGGCGATCGTTTGGGAGGTGTCGAGCACCTTCGGCGAGCGCCATTCCTATGTCATCGGCGTCAATGACCCCGACGGCCAGGGTCCATCGCCAGCGCTGCCGCAAGGAATTGCACGTTTCGCCGTTCATCGACATGGAGATCGAATATCGATTTCGCGTCGCCGAGAGCGACGACGCGCTGAGCCTCGGGATCGCAGATTACGACAACGACGGGCTCCTGATGTCGGCCGCCATGACCGGGCGTCGGCGACCGCTTTCCGATCGTGAGTTGCTTGCCGCGTTTCTGCGCATCCCCTTTCGAGACTGTCAAAGTGACAGCCGCCATCCACTGGGAGGCCCTCCGCCTGTGGCGAAAGGGCGCTTCTTTCATCGGCGCGCCAGCGGGCCGCTCCAAGGCCATCGAGCGCTATTCTGCAAGTGCGCCCGGGACAGCGGAGCAAACCGCCGCAGCAAGCCAGAACGCCCGAACGCTGGGGCCGTCGAAGCCGGAGCGACGTGACGAAAGCGATCCGCGAGCAATCCGCGTTACGCGCGCGAAACATGCGCAAAACGGAGGCCGATGAACGCGAAAAGCGACGCGGCCGAGAATATGTTGATTTCGAGCAACCGCTCAATCTGGTTCGGCGGCAAGTCATAAAGCGCACCGCCGCCAAATTGGTGAAATCCGAGGAACGCTGCGAATATGAAACCAATCAGCCCGCGCGACCACCACGCCTCGCTGGGCCGGAACGAGAGCGCCGCGAGGAGTTCCACAGGCGAAGAGGAACAGCTCCGCCCCAGAACCTTCGCCGAAAGCCTTGGCCGCCAGCAGGCTGTCGAAGACCCCGGTCAGCGGCGTCGCGACCCGAGCGGCGAGCGGAGCGCGGCGAGCGAAGAGGGCTGCGGCGGCGTAAAACGGCGCCGCGATCAGCGTCACCAGCGAGGCCTCGAACCCGCCGCCGACAAACCACCAGACGTAGAGCGGGTAGAAAGGCTTGTTGGCGACCACCACGCGAGCCACAGCGACGCTGGCGGCAGTCAGCGGATCAATCGGAATATCCGCTGACGCGTTGGCGAACGATCGCAAGAGCCGCCCCCTGGGCGCAAATTGGATTTGGGCGCAGGTTTGATACGCAGGAACAAGCTGGCCGGATCGCCGACAGCGAGTCATCCGGCGCGCAACCAACGACTTGTTGGCGATAGCTGAACCAAAGCGGCGGCGCCGGCGTAGAACGGTAGGATTGAACGGGGCGCGTCAGCAAGGTTCCGACCTTCCGCGCGATCGGGGTCTATCCATCAAGGTTGAATGGCGCGCACACTTGCGACCTGGGGTGTCATGATCCAAGCCGAACACACGGGCCTCGCCCGCCCGAACGAAAGGCGGGACGCCCCGATCGGGAGCTGGGATCCCCGCGCGCGCGTTCTGGCTCGGCTGCTTTCCGGGCTTCGCTACGGCCGCTTGAGCGTAACTCTGCCTGGGGGATCGAGGTTGACCCAGGTCGGCGCTGAGCCAGGCCCCGAGGCGAGCGTGGTTTTATATCGGTGGCGAGCGATCCGGCGTGTTCTGACGGGCGGAGACCTCGGTTTTGCCCGGGCCTGGATCGACGGGGATTGCTCAAGTCCGGACCTGATTTCGCTCGTTCGTCTCGCCGCGCGGAATCTCCGCGCAATTGCTGGGACAGCCAAGGGCTCGCGCCTCTTTCGATTGGCGTTCCGAATCCGGCACCTGATGAATGCCAACACCAAGCGCGGAAGCGCGCGCAACATCATGGCCCACTACGATCTCGGCAATAGCTTCTTCAAAGTCTGGCTGGACGAAACGATGTTCTATTCGTCGGCCATTTGGGACGATGCGACGCCGACGCTGGAGGCGGCTCAACAGCGCAAGCTCGAACGGATAACCGAGCTCCTCGGAATCAGGGGCGGCGAGCGCGTCCTGGAAATCGGTTGCGGTTGGGGGGCCCTGAGCGCCCATCTCGCCAAAGCCGGGGCCGCTCAGGTCACTGGATTGAC
>CAWIUD010000046.1:0-18964 GCA_963839185.1 uncultured Alphaproteobacteria bacterium
CACAGGCGCCCGCACGCCCACGCCGCCGCTGCGACTGTCGAGGCGGTGAAGTAAACTCCGGGAACTCGACTTGGGTCTGACAAAAAAGAGATGGACCTCGGCCTTGAGGCGGTCGAAAAGCGGGCGCCTTGTCCGCCGTGACGGCGATCGGCGCTTCGACCGGCTGGTCGGCGAGTTCGAAGAAATGCGGCGAATGCGCGCGTCATCGCGGCGGAAACTTTCGCCGCCGGAGTTCACACTCGCCCCGCGGAGGCCGGTTTCTTCGCCGCTTGATCAGCCGATCTACTCGGACACGCTGTGCGAGTTGTACTAAAGCCCGCCACCGATCCCCGCGTGGAATTCGTCGTTATTGGCCTATGGGGCCGCTTGCAGATCTACGGACATATGTCGGGCACACGGGAGGCTCGCATTGTCCGTCTGGCGAAGTGCCCAGTCCTAGCTGCCGGCTAGACTAGGGCCTGTTGAGATTCATCGCGAGTTTATCACGGCTGCGGCAAGACTGATGATGGCGGCGAAGCTTGTGTCGGTCTTGTCGGCGCGCATGGCGATGCGTTTGAACTCCTTGAGCTTGCAGAAGAAGTTTTCGATCAAATGACGCCATTTGTACATTTCCTGGTCGAGCGGCAGGGGCAACGCGCGGCGGGGATGCTGCGAGATGACGATCTTGGCGCCGCGTTCGTTCAGCTCGGCAATGATGGCGTTGCTGTCGAAGGCCTTGTCGGCGATCAGCGCTCCAAAGGACAGACCGTCGATGAGCGGCGGCACGCCGACCGTGTCGAAGCGCTGTCCGGGCAGCAGGACGAAACGCACCAGGTTGCCGAGGGCGTCGGTGAGGGCGAGGATTTTGGTGGTCATGCCGCCCTTGGAGCGGCCGATGGCCTGGCTTTGAAGTCCCCTTTTGAGCCCTGTCCGTGGCGGTGGACCTTGACGATGGTGGCGTCGACCAGGGCGTATTCCATATCCGGCTCGTCCGAGCAGGCCTCAAAAAGCCGGACGAAGACATCGGCTTTGACCCAATCCCGGTATCGCTTGAACACGGTGTTCCAGCGCCCGAACGCCGCTGGAAGATCCCGCCATGGGCTGCCCGTGCGCACGATCCACAACACCGCTTCCAGAAAAAGCCGGTTATCGCCCCCGCTGCGCCCAGGGTCCGTCGGCTTCCCGCGGCAGTGGGGCTCCATCTTCGACCATTGGGCGTCAGTCAAAACGAATCGATCCATCCGGAGCTTGAATCACGAGCAAGCTCAGTTGGGAATCCCTGAATCTCAACAGGCCCTAGACTAGCGCTACCGAAAAAGTTGCGCCGCTCGCGCGCGACTCAGGCAGCGCGGCGCGCGTAAATCCCGGTTCATACGTCACGACCGAGCACGCCAAATTCCACAGGAACTTTCACGTAGAAGAGACGTACGCCCTCGGCTTTGAGCCTTTCGAACAATCGCGCCGCTTCGTCGGTCGTGACTGCGATCTGCACTTCGACTGGCTGATCGGCAAGCTCAAAGAAATGCGCCGAATGGACACGGCCGCCGCGCGCGAAACTCTCGCCGCCCGAGTGCAGAGTCGCGCCGCGTAGTTCAAGTTCCTGCACCAGATGTATCAACCAATCGCCTATTTGTTTACCCTTGTGGCGGCGATCCTGATGACTGAAGAAAGTGATTTGGTAGCCGTTCGGCATGGCGGGCTCCTCACGGCTATTTTAGCAGTTGCCCGGCTGCAAGCCCAGCGAGGTCATAGCGACCTCGGTGACTTGAATTACCACCGCGCCCACGGCGGTCCAAACTCTAAATCGCGCTCGCGTCCGATCTCTCAAGGACGCAGCCCGATATGAGCCAATCCCCATTCGCCTCCCGGCGTAGACTGTAGAGCGCCGTCCACACGACGTTGTCATTGTCGACGAGTATCGCCTTCAGGCTGGCCTCGTCGCCGAGTTCCGCGAAATCGCCAAACTCGACGCTACGATGTCTATAGACCGGCGGATAGCTTTCGCGAACCATTGCCAGAAAGTGGTCGGCGTCGACGAACATGTCCTTGATGGTCGGATCCGCAAGGGCATAAGCCGCCTCGGCGTCGTCTCGCGCGAATGCCTCGAATTGGCGCTCGACAATGGCCCGCGAGCGGGCGGCGGTCGATTCCTCCGCCGAGGCTGGGGCGACCCACAGGACGGCAGCAACAACGATTGCCTCGATCGTTCTCCTCACGACGCTCATGGCCGCCTCGCGTCCGGTTTTTTCCAGTTATAATACGCACCCGCCCAACAATGGTTTCAGCGCTGCTTGTTACACCAGCGTCACATTCGCGCGTCAAACACCGGTTTCACGGACGATCAGCGGCCGCCCGCCGACGATTCGCTCTTTTGAAGCGACGCCCATGGCTGGAAAAACCGATAACGACCGGGAAGACCTGCGCGGCCTCCTCGCCGAAGTCAGGGCGCTACGCGAAACCGTCGAGCACCAGGGCGACGACTTCAGGCGTGAGTGGGGCGTCGGCGGAGAGAGGCAGGTTCCTCACGCGCTGAACCTCTCCCGGTATCTGGCGCTGCGCGGACACGACCTCACCGATCTGCAATACCGGCTCGCTGCGCGCGGCCTTTCATCGCTCGGCCGCAGCGAGGCGTGCGTTGCGTTGGCCCTGGACACGCTGATCGCGACGCTGAGGCGCCTCACCGGGGAGCCGCGTGCCCCGTACCCCGCCGAGGCTTCGGGGTCAGCGGGCGCGGCCGAGCTCGAGGCGGAGGCCGACCGTTTGTTCGGTCCGCGACACACGAACGTTCCCCGCGCCCGGGTGATGGCGACGCTGCCGCCGGAAGCCGCGAGCCAGCCCGACCTCGTCGATAAACTGGTGGCGGCCGGGATGGACTGCGCGCGCATCAACTGCGCGCACGACGACGCCGACCTGTGGGAGCGCATGATCGCTCACGTTCGCGAGGCCGCGCTGCGACTCGAGCGGCCCTGCCGGGTGATGATGGACATCGGCGGACCGAAGTGCCGCGTGCTCCGGGTGAAGGCGCCGCCGAAAACGCGTCTCCTGCGCGGCGATCGAGTCGTCCTGGTTGACGAATTGCGGGAAAAGACCAAGGAACCGATCGCCTTCTCGCTCAATTTCCCCGAACTCGTCGACCAGCTTACCATCGGCTCGGAAGTGTTCATCGACGACGGCAAAGCGGCGGGGCGGGTCGTGACCAAGGCCCCCGGGCGGGCTGAGATCGAGGTTTACGCGGCGCGCGAAAAGGGCGTACGGCTGAAGCCGGGCAAAGGGGTCAATTTTCCGGCAGCCGAGCTTGATCTGCCGCCGCTCACCTCGAAGGATTTCCGCGATCTTGATTTCATCGCGGAGCACGCCGATCTCATCGGCTTCTCGTTCGTGCAGCGGCCCGACGATATCGAGCTTTTGCAGGACCATCTTGTGGCGCGCGCGCCCAAACGCCAGCCGCCGGGGCTCGTGCTGAAGATCGAGACCCCGCTCGCCGTGCGCAACCTACCTCGCCTCATCCTGCAATCGGCGGCGCAGAATCCGACCGCGGTGATGATCGCCCGCGGCGACCTCGCGGTCGAGCTCGGCTTTGCGCGGCTCGCCGAAATGCAGGAGGAAATCCTGTGGCTCTGCGAGGCGGCGCACACGCCGGTCGTGTGGGCGACGCAGGTGCTCGACAATTATGTGCGCGACGGCGTGGCGAGCCGCGCCGAAATGACTGACGCGGCGATGGCGCAGGGCGCTGATTGCGTCATGCTGAACAAGGGCCCCTATCTCGCCGAGGGCGTCGCCTTCCTGCGCGACGTGCTCGCCCGCATGGACCGCCACCACACCAAGAAATTCGCGCGCTTCGCTTCGCTGAAGGCTTGGGCCTGAACCAACGCTTGACAAGCCAACGCATTGATGACCCCCAAGCGCTTTGCGGACCGTCTCGATGCACGTCGCAAAAAACAGCTTCGCGGCCCATCGAGGCGGGCGCGCTCGGAGGTGGGCTGACTTTCTCGCCCGGATGGACGAGGACGACCTTGCCGCCTGGGAGGGTCGCCGCTGACGATCCTCCTGCTTGACACGCATGTCTGGGCTGGCGTGCGAATTTGGTGAAGCGCCGCGCGGAAACGCGCGGCGCGGCGACGCTCAAGCCTGGAGAATCTCGGAAAACTGCTCCCAGCTCTCGCCGTTGAACCTGGCGAGCGCCTCCTGTCGGATTGGGCTGAAGTTGTCGGGGGAGGTATTGATCTTGATGCCCGGCAGAAGTCATCGGCAGGTCGAGGTCTTTGAGGTTCGCCGCCTGCTTCATGACGTTTTCGCGCGACAGGTCATTGCCGCATTGCTTGAGCACCTGGACCATCGTCGCCCCGGTCCCAAAGCCGTAGACGGCGTTGGAGTCGATCAGGTCATTGGGCGACATGTATTTGGCAATGAACGCGGAATATTCCTTGAACCCGAGGTCGTCCTTCCAGCGCGCGTCAGTCGGATCCTTACCGTAGATCGCGGTGATCACGCCCTTCGACTTGTCGAGACCCGCCGGCTTCATGACGGAGGCTATGGATTGCGACACGTCGGTCATATAGCGCACCGGCGTCCAGCCGATGTCGAACGTCTTGCGGATCGCCTGGGCGGCGAATTTGGGCGTGGCGGCGATCAGCAGCACATCCGCGCCGGAACCTTGAAGGGTGACGATTTGCGAATCAACCGTCGGCTCTGAGGTCTCGTACGACACTTCCTTGATCACCATGCCCGCGTGATCCGCGCCCAGACCCGCCTTCAGTCCGACCAGGTAGTCCTTACCGAAACTGTCGTTCTGGTAGAGCACTCCGATCTTGCCGTCTGCTTTCGTCTGAAGAATATGCTTGCCGAAGATTCTGGCTTCGGTCTGGTAGTTCGGCTGCCAGCCCATGGTCCACGGAAAATGCTGTGGATCGCTGAACATGGCGGCGCCGGTGGCGACGAATAGCTGCGGCACTTTGTTGTCGTTGAGATATTGCCGGATTGCCGCGTTCGGCGCGGTGCCGAGCGTATTGAACAGAAAGGCGACCTGTTCTTGCTCCACGAGGCGGCGGACCTGTTCGACTGTTTTCGGCGGGCTATAGGCGTCATCGAGGCTGATCAGATTGATCTTGCGGCCATTGATCCCGCCTTGCTCGTTGATCATTTTGAAATAGGCGCTCGCGGCTCGGCCGATCACGCCATAGGCCGACGCGGGGCCGCTATAGGGCATGGTTTGCCCGATCTTGATTTCCGTATCTGTGACGCCGGGCGCATTGTCGGCGCGGGCCGAGCCGGCGCTCGTCGCGAAAGCGGCGGCGGCCGCGCTCGACTGCAGGAACGTACGTCGCGTAATCATGTGCTTCTCTCCCTTTCCTTTGTCACTTCGGCCGCGCGATCCGCGCGGCCAATTCCCGTTTCCGCCCGCGCCGGAGCGCGAGGCGTCCAATCGCTGGCGACAGAGTCCGCTGCCGCCCGCATAACGCCTGCTGCGCCCGCCGGCATCAGGAACATCGCAAGAATGAGCAGCACGCCATACACCGCTCCGGGCAGCGCTTTGGCGCCCTCGCCGAAGCTGACCGTCAGCTGATCGGCGAGGTTCGGCACGAATTCGATGAACACCGCCCCAAACAGCACGCCGCCGAGCGAGGCAAGGCCCCCGACCACGATGCCGACGAGGAACGCGAGCGACAGCGGTAGGCCAAAGCTTTCGGGCGAGACGAAGCCGACGGCGATCGCGCTCAAGCCTCCCGCCACGCCCGCATAGAGCGCGCTGACGCCAAAGCATGTCGTCTTATAGAGCGCCGCGTTGACGCCCATCGTCTCAGCCGCAATCGGCTGGTCGCGGATCGCGATTAGCGCGCGCCCGACGCGCCCGCGCACGAGATTTCTCGCCGCCCAGTAGAGCGCTCCCGCCGCGACCAAGCAGACGAGATAGAGCCACTGGTCTGCGTTCACCGGCAAGCCGAATGGCGCGTGCGGTTTGACAATTGACACGCCCTGCGAGCCGCCTGTCACCGCGTCGAAACCCTTGTAGCTGAGCATCTGAGGCATCGCGACGGCAAGCGCGAAGGTTGCGAGCGCCAGATAGAGGCCGCCAAACCGCAAGGCGGGAAACCCGAACAGAAAACCCGCGGCAAAACATACAGCGCTGGCGATCGGAATGGCGGCCCAATACGGGCAGTCCGAACTTCGCGATCAGAATCGCCGCGCCGTAGCCGCCGATGGCGAAAAACGCGCCGTGGCCGAGCGAGATCTGTCCGTTGAAGCCGGTCAACAGATTGAGCCCGAGCAACGCGATGGCGAAGATGAGAACCTGGGCGCCCTGATAGAGGTGATAACCCGAGGCGAAGAACGGGAAAGCGAGCGCGACGACGAGGACCGTGAGCGCGGCGAGGCGGGCGAGCGTTCCGTCGGCCTCGGCCATCCTCAGACCCTCGCCACCAGCCGCCGCCCGAAGAGGCCCGACGGCCGCCACACCAGGACGGCGATGATGATCGCGAGCGCCACCGAGAGTTTCACCTCGGCGCCGACCACGTAAGCGCCGACCAGATTGCCAAGCACCCCGACGGCGAAGCCCCCGAATACTGCGCCGAACGGATTGTCGATCCCGCCCAGCACCGCTCCGGCAAACGCGTAGAGCAGGACGCCGCCCATCATGTTGGGGTCGAGATATACGATCGGCGCCGCCATCATGCCGGCGACCGACCCGATCGCGGCGGCAAGACCCCAGCCGATCGCCAGCATCCAGCCGACGCGAATGCCAACCAGCCGGCTCGACACCGGATTTTGCGCCGCCGCGCGCATCGCCAGGCCAAGCGGGGTGAAGCGAAAGAACGCGTAGACCAGCGCGAGCACGCAGAAAGTCACGACGACGGCGCCGGCTTCATGCGCCGACATATAGCCGGCGCCAAACCACGGGCGGCCGGTGAAGGGCGAGTCGAACGACGTGACGGAATAGCCATAGAGCCATCCGGCCAGAGCGTTGAAGATCAGGCTGAGGCCGATGAACACAATCACTGAGGCGAGCACCGGCGCATTGGCGAAAGGCCTGACGACCAGACGCTCGATCACAATCCCGCCGGCGAACGACAGAATGACCGTCGCAAAGAAGGCGAACCAGTAGGGCTCGCCCATGTCGATCAGCTTCCAGGCGAAATAGGTCGAGAACATCGCCATCTCGCCCTGGGCGAAATTGATGAGCTGCGTCGCCTGGTAGATCATCACCAGCGCAAGCGCCATGATCGCGTAGACGCCGCCGAGCGCAAGTCCCGAAGCGAGTTGGTGGAGGAACTCAGCCAAGCTTGTGTGATCCCTCTCGCTAGTAGCCGAGATAGGAGCGGCGCACCGCATCGTCGGCGCGAATCGTCTGCGAGGGGCCGCTCAGCGCGACTTCGCCCGTCTCGATCAGCACAGCGCGGTCGGCGAGATCAAGGGCGAGCGAAGCGTTTTGCTCGACCAACAAGAGGCTCACGCCCTCGTCGCGGTTGATCTCGGCGAGGACGCGGAAAATCTCCGCGACCACCAAGGGCGCAAGGCCGAAGGACGGCTCGTCCAGCATCAAGAGGCTCGGGCGCATCAAAAGCGCGCGCGCGATCGCCAGCATCTGCTGCTCGCCGCCCGAGAGCGTGCCCGCCTGCTGTCGGCGGCGCTCGGCGAGGCGGGGGAACAAGCCGAATACCCGCTCGAAATCCTTGCGGACGCCCAGCTTGTCCGAACGGACATAGGCGCCGAGGCGCAGGTTCTCCTCGACGGTAAGATCGACGAAGGTCCCGCGCCCGTCGGGCACATGCGCGATCCCGAGCCGGGCGATGTCTTCCGCCGCCAGCGCGCCGATCGGCGCGCCGCGAAAGCGGATGTCGCCCTCGCGGCGGATGAGGCCGCTCAGCGCCCGCAGGATCGTCGTCTTGCCGGCGCCGTTCGCGCCGAGCACCGCCGTCACCCCGCCATCATCGACGACGAAATCGATCCCGTGCAGGGCGCGCGCCGGGCCATAATAGGCCTTGAGGCCTCGCGCCTCCAGGATCGGGGCGCTCACGCCGCGCTCCCGAGGTAAGCGCGCACCACGTCGGGGTTCGCCCGGACCGCATCCGGGCGGCCGTTGGCGATCACCCGGCCGAAGTCGAGCGCGACAACCTGGTCGGAGACCCGCATCACGAGATTCATGTGATGCTCGACAAGCAGCACCGCGACGCCGCGCCGGTCGCGGATAGCGCGGATTTCCTCGGCGAGCCCGTCGACTTCCGAATGGTTCAGGCCGCCGGCAGGTTCGTCGAGCAGCAGGAGCTTCGGACCCTTGGCGAGCGCGCGAGCAAGCTCCACGCGTTTGCGCACGCCAAACGGCAATTCGGCAGCCGGCCGGTCGGCGACGGAGTTGAGGCCGAATTCCTCTATCAGCGCGTCGGCGCGCTCCGCGATCTCGCGCTCCTCGCGCCGTGCGAGCGGAGATCCGAGGGCGTTGGCGAGAAATCCGCCAGATGCGATCGCGTGAGCGCCGACGCGCACGTTCTCGCGCACCGTCATCGTCGAGAACAGCGCCACGTTCTGGAATGTGCGCGCGATCCCGAGCGAAGCCAGTTCGTGTCTGGCGAAGCTCGCGAGCGGCCGGCCGTCAAAGGCGATCGACCCCGCGCTCGGATTGTAGAGGCGCGAAACGCAGTTGAAGAGCGTCGTCTTGCCGGCGCCGTTCGGCCCGATTAGGCCACAGATCGCGCCCCGCCCGACATCGAAGGAGACGTCATCGAGCGCGGTGACGCCGCCAAACCGCATCGTCACCCCATCGACCGAGAGCAGCGCCAGGGCATGCGCTTTCGTCGCGCTTTTCGCGACTCCGGCTCTCGCCTCGGTCAACTCCATGGACTTCCGTTCCCGTCGTTTTTCGGCCGGTAGGGACCGCCCTTGAGTGCGCAGTCTTGACGTTTCCGACAGGCTTGTCACGCGGTATTCTTTGACGACACGGTGGACGCTATAGGGCCGGCGTGGCGGGCTCGCTACGGGCGCCGCTCCAGGAAATCGAGCACCCCCGCCTTGTAGCTCTTGTCCCCGACGGCGAGATTGTGGTCGCGGCCGGGAATGTCGAGCCTCTCCCCGCGCGGCAGCAGCGTCGCGAGCTCATGCGCATCGCCCGCAACGTCGTCGCGCGTTCCGACCGCAACCAGCGTCGGCTGGACGATGCGGCCGACGCCGGCCGAGGTGAGGCTCTGGCGCGAGCCGCGGATGCAGGCGGCGAGCGCGGCGCGGTCGCTCCTGGTCTGATCAGCGAAAGCGCGGAACATGCGCTGCATCGGGTCCGAGAGGCTGTCGAGCGACGGCGCCTCCATCGCTTCGGCGATCCCTTCCGGAAGCCCGGCCCCGTGCACCAGCCGGTCGCCGAGGCCGCCGAGAACGAGCGCGCGCACGAGCTGGGGCCTGGCGAGCGCGAGGAAACTTCCGATGCGCGCGCCCATCGAATAGCCCATGACGTCGGCCCTCTCGACGCCGGCATGCGCCAGCAGATTCGCCGCGTCGCGGGCCATCAGATCGGACCGATAGTCGGCGGGCGCGTATAGTTTTTCGCTGTCGCCATGGCCGCGATTGTCGAACGCGATGACCCGCCGACCGGCGCGGGTGAGCGTCTCCACCCAGCGCGGGTTCACCCAGTTGATGCGATGGTTCGAGGCGAAGCCATGAATGAGCAGGATCGGCTCGCCCCGGTCATGGCTCTCCGGAGGGACGTCGATATAGGCGATGTGAACGCCGTCGGATGAGAAGCGCCGCAACATGCCGAGCCCCGTGAGCCGTTCCTCCCGCTTAGGCTCTCTGGATCGGGATGAAAAGAGGACGCGGTGCGGCTTTCTTGACAGTGGAACAGCCGCCATGCACGGATTCAAACATACCGCCAGGAGATCATGCGCATGCCCTCAGGCCTGATCATCGTCACAGGGGGCGCCCGGGGAATCGGGGCGGCGATTTGCCGCCGGCTAGCGGCCGACGGTTACGCGATCGCGGTGAATTATGCCTCCGATGCGAAGGCCGCGGCGGCGACCGTTGCAGGGATCGTCGGGGCTGGCGGCCGGGCGCAAGCGTTCCAGGCCGACGTGGCCGACCCGGAAACGATTCCGCGCCTCTTCGACGACGCGACAGGCGCTCTCGGGCCGCTGACCGGCGTGGTCAACAACGCCGGCGTCACTGGCCGGCCGGCGCGGACCGGAGAATTGGACCAGAAGGAGCTTTTACGGCTCTTCGCGGTCAATGTGATCGGGACCATGCTCTGTTGCAAGGAAGCCGTTGGCCGACTCTCGACCAAAAACGGCGGAACGGGCGGAGCGATCGTCAATCTCTCGTCGATCGCCGCCCGAACGGGCGGCGTGCCGGGGTTAGCGGCCTACGCTGCGTCGAAGGGCGCCGTCGAGAGCTTCACCCGCGCCCTGGCGAACGAAGTCGGCGCGGAGGGCATCCGAGTCAATGCGGTGTCGCCCGGCATGATCGAATCCGATATGTCCGCCCCGCTTCTCGCCGACCCCGCCGTGCGCCAACGGATTGTCGCAGGCACGCCGGTGGGCCGGATCGGCGCGCCCGGCGACATCGCTGAAGCGGTCGCGTGGCTAATCTCGCCGGCCGCAAGCTTCGCGACCGGAAGCGTAATGACGATTTCCGGCGGACGGTGAGGGAACCCGCTCAGAGCTTGAACCGACGCTTGACCATCGCCATCGTGGCGCCCGCGCCGAGTAGGCGCCTGAGCGGGATGAAGCGGCGCGCGTCAGGTCCGGCGGGGTAGCGCATGCGGTCGCTCGGATCGGTCGCCGCCCGGTAGATGACCTGGGCGACCAACTCAGGCGTGCTCGAACTCCTTGTGTACTTGGCGCGGGCGGCGTCCACCTTGGCCATGAATCCCGCATAGGCCGGCACGCGCGAGATATCCCAGGCGTCCTGCGATCGGCCGCCGAATTCCGTCTTGATCGCGCCGGGCTCGATCACCTTGACCTTGATCCCGAACGTCCCGAGTTCGTACCACAGCCCTTCCGAAAGCCCCTCAACCGCAAATTTCGTCGCGTTGTAGACCGCGAAGGCGGGCACGGTCAGGATACCGCCGATCGACGAGACATTGACCAGCACGCCGGCTTTCCGCTCGCGGAAATGCGGCGCGATCGCCTGGGTGCAGGCGATAAGGCCGAACACGTTGACATCGAACTGCCGCTGGATCTGCTCGCGCGTGCCGGCCTCGACTGGGCCATAAGCGCCGTAGCCCGCGTTGTTGAGCCATACGTCGATCCGGCCAAAAGCCCGGATCGCCTCAGCGACCGCGGCCTTCGGGCCGTCCGGATCTTGCACGTCGAGCGCGACGAGTTTCTGCCGCGCGGATTCTTTCAGGTCGGCTTCACCTGCGGGCTTGCGCATCGTCGCAACGACATTCCAGCCCTTGTCGAAGAAGAGCCGCGCCGTCGCCTTGCCGATGCCGCTGCTCGCGCCGGTGACGACAATGGTCTTCAGGGTCGCCTCAGCCATCGGGAGCTCCCTTGGCCGGCGGCGACGCCGGTCTGAAAATCCAGTTCCAAAGACCGGGCGCGCGCATGCGTACGCTGGCAAAGCTAGGCATGGCGCGTAGCAATGTCAAAAATGGTTCAGCAAGCAAGACCGGCGCGTCTCCTGGCGGCGCGCCCCTTCACGGCGGCGATCATTCGTTCCACGCCTTGACCTGCGTGGGGAAATTGACGCCCAGTTCCGCGTTGCGCATGGGCGCGGCCTAACAGGGGACGCTTCCGTTTCGAGGCCCAGGATCATTTGCGGGCGTCGGCGAAGCCGCCCGCGCCGCCCAGGGGCGACGCACACCCTCTCACGGAGTTGATGTTAGCGGAGAACTCGTCAACTTATCGACATTTAACCTGCTCCCTTTGGAACGCAGCTCCAAACGGCGGGAAGAGGAACCGCTTCGTCCCGGCGACATTGTCCCGCCACCAGGGCCAACGCAGCGGACACTGTCGTAAAAACGTCATCGAACCGTCACAATAGGCTTATCGGCCGATCCTATAGATTTTGGGCGCGGGCATTTCGCTCACCGAAAGACGACGCGGGGCCGAACTCGACCCGGCGCTGAGAGGCCTTCAATGACACTCACGAATTTCATTCGCGTGATTGCGCTCGCCATTTGCGGCGTGACCGTTGCGGTTGCGCAAGCTGCGGATATTTCCGGGGCGGGCGCGACTTTCCCCTACCCGATTTACGCCAAATGGGCTGATATGTATAAGAAGGAGACTGGCTTCGGCCTCAACTATCAGTCGATCGGCTCCGGCGGCGGAATCAAGCAGATCAAGGCGAAGACGGTTACGTTCGGCGCCTCCGACATGCCGCTTGAGCCCAAAGACCTGTCTGCGTCCGGCCTGGTTCAGTTCCCAACCGTCGTCGGCGGCGATGTGCCGGTCGTCAATCTGGACGGCGTCGGCCCGGGCGATCTCGTTCTCGATGGGCCGACGCTCGCCGACATGTTCCTTGGCAAGATCACCAAGTGGGACGATCCAGCGATCAAGAAACTGAATCCGAACGCCAAGCTGCCATCGAGCGCGATCGTGGTCGTGCACCGCTCTGACGGCTCGGGGACGACGTTCATCTTCACGGATTACCTGTCCAAGGTCAGCGCGGACTGGAAATCCAATGTTGGCGCCAGCACGGCGGTCGAATGGCCGGCTGGCATCGGCGCCAAGGGCAACGAGGGCGTGGCGAACAATGTGATTCAGACGAAGGGCGCGATCGGCTACGTCGAATACGCCTATGCCTTGCAGAACAAGATGACGACCGTAAAAATGGTCAATCACGACGGCAAAGCCGTCTCGGCGAGCGCGGCGAGTTTTCAGGCGGCGGCGGCGAACGCCGACTGGGAGCACGCCGACAACTACTACGTGATCCTGACCAATCAGCCCGGCGCGGACACTTGGCCGATCGCGGGCGCGACGTTCATCCTCATGTATAAGCAGCCACAGGATGTCGCCAGTTCGGCCGCGGCGCTCAAGTTTTTCGACTGGGCTTACGCGAAGGGCGGCAAGGCAGCCGAAGAACTCGACTACGTGCCGTTGCCGCCTTCCGTCGTTGCCCAGATCGAAAAGACCTGGGCGATGGAAGTCAAGGGACCCGACGGCAAACCGGTTTATGCCAAGTGAGGTCGACAACAACGGATCGTCAGGAAGTCCTCAGGCGACCCGGCCCCGGATTTACCGCGACCCTCCCGGAGCGTAGCGGCGGGATTCCGCGGGAGTCGCCAGCGATGACTGAGATCGTCATGCCGCAGATCGAAGCCGCGGCGTCGAAAAATAATGTGCGCAGCCGCGCGATCAAACGCTTCGCATCCGGCGACAGTTTCTTTCGTCGGTTGACGCAAGGCGCCGCGGTCGCGGTGCTGCTGATCCTTGGCGGGGTGATCCTATCGCTGATCAAAGGCTCGATCCCGGCGTTTCAGACGTTCGGACTGAGCTTTTTGACGACTGTGGTCTGGAACCCGGTTACCGAGAAATTCGGCGCAGGCGCGCCGATGTTCGGAACGATCGTTACGTCCGTCATCGCCATGGCCATCGCCGTGCCGGTCGGCCTTGGGATCGCCATTTTTCTCACCGAGCTATGCCCGCCGTTCTTGCGCCGTCCGATTGGTATCGCGATCGAGTTATTGGCGGGGATCCCGAGCATAATCTATGGAATCTGGGGCTTGTTCGTGTTCGCCCCGTTCCTCCAGCAATACGTCCAGCCCGGCGTCATCGCGCTCTTCGCCAACGTTCCGGTGATGTCTTCGCTGTTCGCCGGGCCGCCATATGGCATCGGAATGCTGACTGCGTCGCTCATCCTGGCGATCATGGTTCTGCCGTTCATCGCGTCGATTTCGCGCGATGTGTTCCAGACCGTGCCGCCAATTCTGAAAGAATCGGCCTACGGTATCGGCTGCACGACATGGGAGGTCGTCGGCAATATCGTGATTCCCTATACCCGCGTCGGAGTCATCGGCGGCGCGATGCTGGCGCTCGGCCGTGCGCTTGGCGAAACGATGGCCGTCACCTTCGTGATTGGCAACGCGCACAAGATATCACCGTCGCTGTTCGCGCCGGGAACGACGATTTCCGCGAGCATCGCCAACGAGTTCACGGAGGCGGTCGGCGACCTTTACACGTCCTCGCTGATCGCCCTGGGCCTAATCCTGTTCGTGATCACTTTCATCGTCCTCGCCGTCGCCAGGCTTATGCTGATGCGACTCGAAATCAAGGCGGGGAGGTAGCCTCATGTCCTTCTACCCCGCCCGGCTTCGCCGAAACGCCATGTGGATGGGGCTTAGCGTCGCGGCCGCGGCCTTCGGCCTCACATGGTTGTTCCTGATTCTTGCGGTGCTTCTTTGGAAGGGATTCGCGGGGCTGTCGCTCGCTGTCTTCACGCAGATGACGCCTCCGCCCGGAAGCGACGGCGGTCTGCTGAATGCGATCGTCGGCAGCCTGATCATGACGACGATCGGAGTCGCCATCGGCACGCCTTTAGGTCTGCTCGCGGGCACCTATCTGGCTGAATACGGCCGCTATTCCAAACTCGCCTTTGTCGTTCGCTTCATCAACGACATCCTGCTCAGCGCCCCGTCAATCGTGGTCGGCCTTTTCATCTACGAGATCGTGGTGGCGCCGATGGGGCATTTCTCCGCACTCGCCGGAGCGATCGCCCTGGCGGTTCTGGTCGTCCCGGTGGTGGTTCGCACCACCGAAGACATGTTGAATCTTGTGCCCAACGCATTGCGCGAAGCCGGCTCCGCGCTAGGCTTGCCGCGTTCTCTGGTGATCCAGCGGATCGGTTACCGCGCCGCCCGGGCCGGTCTGGTCACCGGCGTGCTGCTCGCGGTTGCGCGCGTGAGCGGCGAGACAGCGCCGCTTTTGTTTACCGCGCTCAACAATCAGTTCTTCAGCACGGAACTCCTCAAACCGATGTCGAGTCTGCCGGCCGTGATCTTTCAGTTTGCGCTCAGCCCCTACAAGGAATGGCAACAGCTGGCTTGGACCGGCGCGTTAATCATCACTCTGGCGGTTCTCGCGCTGAGCATCGTCGCTCGCGTGCTATCCGCGTCGAGCGACCACAAATGAGAGCCGAAAGAGTCTCGCGCATGAACAACGACGTACAGGCGCAGAAGCCGGCAAATCCCGCGGCCGCCGAGAAGGACAAGGTCATCGTGCGCGGCCTCAATTTCTACTACGGGGAAACGCACGCCCTGAAAGACGTCTCGCTGAGCTTGTATGAGGGCCAGGTGACGGCGTTCATCGGTCCCTCGGGTTGCGGCAAATCGACCTTGCTGAGGGTGCTCAACCGGATGTACGACCTTTATCCCGGCCAGCGAGCCGAGGGCGAGGTGTTGCTCGACGGCGAGAACATCCTTTCTCCGCGCCTTGACGTCAATCTTCTGCGCGCACGCGTCGGCATGGTGTTCCAGAAGCCGACGCCGTTTCCCATGACCATCTATGACAATATCGCCTTTGGAATCCGCCTATACGAAAAGCTGCCAAAGTCGGAACTGGACGCTCGCGTCGAATCGGCGCTACGCCGCGCGGCGTTGTGGCCCGAGGTCAGTGGGAAACTGAACGCGAGCGGTCTCAGCCTCTCGGGCGGGCAGCAGCAACGCCTTTGCATTGCCCGCACCGTGGCGATCAGCCCGGAAGTGATCCTGCTCGACGAGCCAGCGTCCGCGCTCGACCCGATCTCGACCGCCAAGGTCGAAGAGCTGATCGACGAGCTGTCTGGCGACTACACGATCGCGATCGTCACCCACAACATGCAGCAGGCTGCGCGCGTCTCGCATTACACGGCTTTCATGTATCTGGGAGAGATGGTCGAGTTCAATGAGACCGACGCGGTCTTCACCTCGCCGCGCGACAAGCGCACTCAGGACTACGTGACCGGCCAATTCGGCTGAAGGAGACAGGGCGTTGGTGGATCATACCGTAAAGGCCTATGACAAGGACCTCGACGCGCTCGAGCGGCGCATCGCGGAGATGGGCGGCCTTGCCGAGAAGATGGTGATCGACGCGATGGACGCGCTCGCCACCGCGGACACGTCCCTCGCCCACAATGTCGTGGGGACAGATCCTAAACTCGATCACCTGCAGCGCGAGGTCGAGGAACAGGCGATCCTGACGATCGCTCGCCGACAGCCGGTCGCGATCGACTTGCGCGAGATCATCGGCGCGATCCGCGTCGCCGGCGATCTCGAGCGGGTCGGGGATCTCGCCAAGAACATCGCCAAGCGCTCGCTCAAGATCAGCGTCGAATCTCGCGTTCCGCGCGCCATCGTCGGACTCAAACACATGAACGACGTCGCCACGGAGCTGATGAAGGACGTGCTCGACGCCTATGCCCAACGCGACATCGACCGGGCGCGCGACGTGTGGGAGCGGGATGCCGAACTCGACGCGCTGGAGGATTCGGTCTTCCGCGATCTCCTGACTCATATGATGGAGGACCCGCGCAACATCACCTTTTGCGCGCATCTGTTGTTTTGCTCGAAAAACATCGAGCGGATCGGCGACCACGCCACCAACATCGCCGAGACTGTGTTCTACCTTGTCACAGGCTCGAACCTGCCCGCTGAACGTCCCCGGGGGCGGCAGGATGCGGACATCGAAGCCAACGCCGGAGGGGAAGCGCCATGAATCAGGCGCGCAAGGAAATCGCTCGTCCCGGCGCCGCGTCGGCGCCTCGCATATCTGATCGTCGAGGACGAGTCCGATCTGGCTCTGCTGCTGACCTATAATCTGGAGGCGGAGGGTTATGTCGTCGAGAATGTGTCGCGCGGCGACGAAGCGGAGCTGCGCCTCGCGGAAAGCGCGCCCGACCTCGTCATCCTCGACTGGATGCTGCCCGGCGTATCGGGTCTTGAGATCTGCCGGCGGCTGCGGGCCCGCGAGGCCACCCGCACCCTGCCGGTCATCATGGTGACCGCGCGCGGCGAGGAAGGCGAGCGCGTCCGAGGCCTGTCGGTCGGCGCGGACGACTATGTGGTCAAGCCGTTCTCGGTGCCCGAACTGATGGCGCGCGTGCGCGCCCTCCTCAGGCGTAGCCGGCCCGAGCGGATCGCCGAGCGGCTCTACGCGGGCGATCTCGACCTCGACCGTGAGACGCGCCGGGTCCGGCGAGGCGCGCGCGACATTCACCTCGGACCAACCGAATTCCGGCTGCTCGAATACCTGCTCGAGAAACCGGGCCGGGTGTTCTCGCGCGCGCAGTTGCTCGACGGCGTGTGGGGCCAGGCGGCGGAGATCGACGAGCGCACGGTCGACGTTCACGTGGGCCGCCTGCGCAAGGCTCTGTCGCGCGGGCGCGAACGCGATCCCATCCGCACCGTGCGCGGCACGGGTTACGCATTCGACGAAACCTTCGGCAAGAGTTAGACGCGCGTTCCAGGCCCTTGCCAACAGGAGCGGATTGACCTTGGGTTGAATCGTAACGGATTCCTGAATTGGCGATGTTTCTGATTCAACCTGTGCACCGGGCGGAGGCCAGCAGGGATGCTGAAGCCGTTTCTCAGGATTTGCGCGACCGTGCGATCGACCCGGTGGGGCGGGGCGGAAATGAACTGTCGCCGCGCGCCCTGAGCGTCCGGGCGACGAACTGTTCGACGTAGCGAGAAAGCTGGGGTTTTCCAGACCTGTCGACCAACCGCTGGCCGCGCGACAATGCGATTCCCTGGCATCTCGGCACCCGGCAGGTTTACAAACAGAGAGGCTCGGTCGCAGTGGCGGAGCGGGGTGCGCGTAGAATCACCGTGTGCGGGAGAGGGCGTCTCGCGACACGCTCCGCCGAACCGCATTGCTTTGATAACACCATTTCGGGGGCGCTCAAAAGGTGATTTCGCGACTTGGGCTTGGCTTAATTGGCCTTGCCGCGTGTGCAGGCGTCGAGATCGCGTCTGCCCAGCAGAATTCGGTCAACGTCGTCACTTACCACTACGACAATCTCAGGACCGGCTGGAACCAAAACGAAACCGTTCTGACCACCAGCAATGTGAACTCCTCGACGTTCGGCCCTCTGGCGCGGGTCGCCCTTGACGATCAAGTGGACGCTCAGCCTCTGATCGTGAATAACGTGGTTTACGTCGCGACCGAAAACGACACGGTCTATGCGATCAATGCCAACACCGGCGCCATTCTCAACAGCAATCATCTGGGCGCGCCGGTCGCGATGAGCAGTCTCCCCGGACCATGCAACAACAACGGGCAACACGTCGGGAATCAATTCAACCCCGGTCATTAATGCCGTAGCAGGCCTGATGTGGGTTGTGACTTACACGTGGGAAAATAACGCTCCCGTCTTCCGGCTTCACCTGCTGTCGCTCACCAACCTGACCGAGATCAAGAATACAATCATTACGGCGTCTCACACACTGAGCGACGGTTCGGTTAACAATTTCAACCCCCAATATCAGCGGCAGCGTGCGGCGTTGCTTTTGCAGAACTTGAATGTGTATGCCGGCGTTTGCAAGCTTTTGCGATCTTGGCGGGAACAATTCACGCGGCTGGGTTCTGGGTTGGCAGGCGGAGACCTTGACGCCGCTGGCCGCAAACGAACTCACCGACACGCAAACTTTAGCTCAAACTCCAAACGGCACTGCCAACGTTTTCCTGTCGTCGATATGGATGTCTGGTTATGGCGTCGCTTCTGATTCCTCAGGTGACCCTTTCTTCACCACGGGAAATTCTGACACAGTACAGACAGACAACCTTCCAGAGAGCGCGGTCAGGCTGTCGTCCGACCTGACCACGGTCAAGGATTTCTTCACGCCTTACAATTATGCGTCGCTCGACCTGAACGATGGGGATTTCAGCGCGGGCGGCATAATGTTGCTGCCTGCCCAGAGCGGACCGGTCCCGAACCTCGCGGTCGCGGCCGGAAAGTCCGGGTATTTGTACATCTTCAACCGCGCGCCGGGCTCGATGGGAGGTTATGTCGCTGGCGGTCCGGACGTCCCAAAGGAAATCTCGCTCGGTCCTTGCTGGTGCGGCCCGTCGTATTTCGCGGGATCCGATGGCTT
>CAWIUD010000047.1:0-71933 GCA_963839185.1 uncultured Alphaproteobacteria bacterium
GCGCCAGGCATTGGGCGAAGCCGATCGCCAGCGCACCCTTCCAATTGAGCTGACGCAGCGTCCCGACCGATTCGTCAGCGATCCGATCGCCGAAAAACAGCAAAAAGCCGTTGACGATCAGGAACGCGGCCGCAACCGCCGGGGTGGCGAAGGCGTCGCCGAGGAGCTTCCGGAACACCGATCCGATCAGGACCGCCGGGATCGTGGCCAGGACGACCAAGAAAAACACCCTCCTGTTCGCCGCCGAACCCCGCCAGACCGATCGATCAGCGACAAACCGAAATTGACCCAGTCGCGCCAGAAGAAGATGAACAGCGCGATCGCCGTGCCCAAGTGCATGACAGACAGATAGGCAAGCCAGTCGGGCGCCTTCAGATCGATGCCCCAATTCAGGAGCCGCGGCAGAATGACGGCGTGGCCGAGACTGCTGATCGGAAAAAGCTCCGTCACGCCTTGCAGCACGGCCATGACGATCGCTTGGAATGCGGTCAAAGAAACGCCCCGCCAGTCAAAGAAAGCTATTCCGGAGGGGCGCGTTCATAGGGTCCCGCGCGCCAAGCCCGGCGCCGAACGCCGTCAGCAGACTGCGCGACCGCACTTATGCACAGAGTTGATCTTGTCCTTGAGCTGGTCGTATCCGACCGCGCCGACAACGACATCATCGCCGACGACAAACGTTGGCGTGCCGTTGATTTGCAGGGAATCGGCAAGCTGCATGACTTCGTCGAGGCCGCTCTTGACCTCAGGGCTATCCATGTCCTTGGCCAGCTTGTCCATGTCGAGGCCGAGTTCGCGGGCGACCGCGAGCGCTTCGTTCTTGCCGACCGGTCCGTGGGTCGCGAGCAGCTTGGTGTGGAACGCCCAGAACTTGTCGCCGGGCAATTGATTGCGGGCCGCGCTCGCGACCTTCGCAGCCTCGACCGAACCGGGTCCCAGTACGGGATAGTCCTTGAGAACCAGCTTCAGGTTCGAATCATCCTTCATCAGCTTGGTGACGTCCGGCAGCGCGCCCTTGCAGAAGTGGCAGTTGTAGTCGAAGAATTCGACAAGCGTGGCGCTCGCTTTCGGATTGCCGATCGTGGCCTGATACTTCGAGCTGAACAGCGGTCCGGCCTGCGTCGTCACGACTTTTTGGCGCTCGGCCTCGGCTTCCGCTTTGTCGTGCTTGTCGAGAGCTTCGATCGCTTGGCGCAGGACCTCCGGGTTGTTGACCAGATAGTCCTTGATGAAAGCGCCCAGCTCCTGCTTCTGCGCCGGGGTGAACTCGTCGGCTCTCACAGGAATGGCGACAAACGCCGTCCCGATCAGGGCTGCGGCGAGGCTGAGGGCGGTAGCCAGTTTCATTCGCGTCTCCAAACTCAAGCGTCCTCGCCTCGGGCGGGCTGCGGGGCCTTATGGTCCTCGCCCTATTGGGGCGACGATTGCAACATTGTTATGTCTTTCGCGGGCGTTCTTATCGGATTTCCGCGACCGTGTCTTCCCGCGCGAGCGTGCTGAACCGCGTCACCTCCGCGTCGAACTGGAGTTCGATCGTGCCGGTCGGACCGTGCCTCTGCTTGCCGATGATGATTTCCGCCCGCCCGTGCGCGCTTTCCATCTGCGTCATCCAGGCGATGTGCTCCTCCGACCCGGGGCGGGGCTCCTTGTTCTTAAGGTAATATTCCTCGCGGTAGACGAACAGGACAACGTCGGCGTCCTGCTCGATTGAGCCCGATTCGCGCAGATCCGAGAGCTGAGGCCGCTTGTCGTCGCGCTGTTCGACCTGGCGCGAGAGCTGGGAGCAGGCGAGAATTGGGACGCTGAGCTCCTTTGCGAGCGCCTTCAACCCAGTCGTGATCTCGGTCAGTTCCTGAACCCGGTTCTCGACACGCGTCCGCGAGCCCGACAGCAACTGCAGGTAATCCACGACCAGAAGGTCGAGCCCTCGCTGGCGTTTGAGCCGGCGCGCGCGGGCCGTCAATTGCGCGATCGAAACGCCGCCTGTCTGATCGATGTAGAAGGGAACCTGGTGCATCTCCCGCGCCGCTTCGCTCACCCGGTGGAAGTCGTTCTCCGTGATGTCGCCGCGGCGGATCTTGTAGGAAGGAACGCCGGATTGTTCGGCGATGATCCGGGTCGCCAGCTGTTCGGCGGACATTTCGAGCGAGAAGAAGCCGACGACGCCGCCGTTCGCAGCCTCGACCACCCCGTCGGAGCGCGTTCGCGCCTGGTAGACCCTGGCGACGTTGAACGCGATGTTGGTCGCGAGCGCGGTTTTGCCCATGCCGGGACGACCGGCGAGGATCACGAGATCGGAGGCTTGCAGGCCGCCCATGTATCGGTCGAGATCGGTGAGGCCCGTTGCGATGCCGCTAAGGGAACCGTCGCGCTCGTAAGCCTTCGCGGCCATGTCGACTGCGGTCGTCAACGCCTCGGAAAAGCGCCGGAAGCCGCCGTCATATCGTCCTGCTTCTGCGATCTGGTAAAGGCGCCGCTCCGCTTCCTCGATCTGGTCGCGGGGCTCGAATTGACCGGCGCGTCGAAGGCGACGTTGACGACATCCTCGCCGATCGAGATCAGCTCGCGCCGCATCGCGAGATCGTAAACGCTGCGGCCGTAGTCGTAGGCATTGATGATGGTGGTCGCCTCGCTCGCGAGGCGGGCCAAATATTGCGGCACGGTCACGCCGCCGAGATCGTGTTCGCCGAGAAACGTCTTGAGCGTCACCGGCGTCGCGAGCTTGCCAGCCCGGATCAGCGATCCGGCAACCTCGAAAATGCGGCGATGAATCTCCTCGACGAAGTGTTCGCTCCTCAGGAAGTCCGAGACGCGATCGAACGCGTCGTTGTTGATGAGGATCGCTCCGAGCAGGGCTTGCTCGGCCTCGAGGTTGTGCGGCGGCGTGCGATAGGCCCGTTCCTGCGGCGGCGACTGGCGCTGCAGCAATTCGTCGAGGGTCGCCATGGCGCTGTGCGTGTCTCTCTTGTTCAGGGTGAGCCGAACGCACGTCTCACGCGAATCAGAAATGATACTCGTAGGTGGTCCGCGCCGATAGCGGCGCACCATGCTCATGAACGTGGCTGGCGCCTAGATTGATCGGCGGCGAGCGATAGGTTGTCCCCGATATCCACGCGCGGCGCGGCGGCGCCTTGACGCGCTCAGGTCGACGTGCAAACGCGCCGCTTCGCCTCGACGTATTCGCGCTCCAATCGTGCGACGAGTTCGGCGACCGGCTGCACCGATTTGACAGCGCCGATGCCCTGGCCGCTTCCCCAGATGTCGCGCCACGCCTTGGCCTTCGATGCAACGGCGGATTCGAAATTCATCGTTTTCGCCTCTCCAATCGGCAGGTTGTCCGGATCGAGCCCCGCGTTGACGATTGAAGGGCGCAGATAGTTGCCGAATATGCCGGTGAACAGGGTCGAGCCGATGACGTGGGACGCATCGCCCTCGACGATCGCCCGCTTATAGTCGTCGATCGCCCGCGCCTCAGGCGTCGCGACGAAGGCCGAGCCGATATAGGCGAGGTCCGCGCCCATCGCTTGCGCCGCGAGAACCGCCTGGCCGGTGGCGATCGCGCCCGACAGCAACAAGGGCCCGTCGAACCATGCGCGGATGTCCTGAATCAGCGCGAACGGCGAAATCGAGCCGGCGTGGCCGCCCGCGCCGGCGGCGACCGCGATCAGCCCGTCGGCGCCCTTTTCGATCGCCTTGTGCGCGAAGCGGTCGTTGATGATGTCGTGCAGCGTCAACCCGCCGTAGGCGTGGACCGCGGCGTTGACGTCCTCGCGCGCGCCCAGCGAGGTGATGACGATCGGCGCCTTCCACTTGACGGTGAGCGCCATGTCCTCTTCCAGCCGGCTATTCGACTTGTGGACGATCTGGTTGACCGCGAAGGGCGCGGCCGGGCGTTCCGGATGCGCGCGGTCATGGGCGGCGAGCGTTTCGGTGATTTCGTGCAGCCACTCGTCGAGCTGCGACACGGGGCGCGCATTGAGCGATGGGAACGAGCCGACGATCCCCGCTTTGCACTGGGCGATCACCAGCGCCGGATGCGAGATGATGAACAGGGGCGCGCCGACCACCGGCAGCCGGAGTTCGTTTTTGAGCAAGTTCGGCAGCGCCATCAGAAGACCCCAGAGGAAAGATCAATCTCGAGCAAATTCCGACTGGACGGGGTGGACGCCCTGCTTCCGTTGGATCGGCCGACGGAGGCTCGCACGGTTCACGGCCGCTCGTCGCGCCGTTGGTCCGCCATAGACCAAATGACGCCGCGCCGGCAAGGCCGCGCTCAACGCTGCGTCACTTCGGCGGAGTCAGCCATCCGCAGAGATGTGCGCCGCGCCCGTCGCGTGCGAGGAGCTTGGCGAGCCAGGGCAGCAGAATGCGCGCGTCGTCGATCAGGGTGTGGGGCGGATTGACGACGATAAGGCCGGCGCGGGCGAGCGGTTGCTGGCCATGCGCGCCGATCGGCCCCGGGCCGACGTCAAGCTCAAGCCGCAAGATGTTCGGCGCGCTGAACGCCGTCACGGCGTTCAGGAAGCGGGCGTCGGACACGCTGTCGCGAATCGGCCGCCACGCCGCATAGACCCCGGCCGGCCATTTGCGAACGGCGCCCGCCAGGGCCTTCACAACGCGCTCGGCTTCGTCGGGCGCCTCGAACGGTGGGTCGATCAAGACGAGGCCGCGCCGCTCCTTCGGCGGCAGATAAGCGTTGAGCGCCACATAGCCGTCCGTGCCGACGATGCTGAGGCGGCTATCGCGCCCAAGAGCGGCGACCAGTTCGGCGCGTTCTTCCGGATTGGCCTCGCAGAGCGCGATCCGGTCCTGCGCGCGCATCAGCGCTTGGCGCGATCGCCGGCGAACCGGGATACGACGCGGGGCGGCCGTCGGCGCCGTGCGGTCCGATCGCCTGAACGATAAGGGCTCGAGCAGCCCGGCGATCTCAGCGCCCGGCCGCGCCGTCAGGACGCGCGCCACCCCGTCGCGCCATTCCGGCGATCGCGTCCCTTCGAGGCTGGAAAGATCGTAGCGTCCCGCGCCGGCGTGGGTGTCGATGAAGCGAAAGGGCGCGTCCTTGCGCGAGAGATAGACGAGGATGCGCGCGAGGACCGCGTGTTTGAACACATCGGCGAAATTGCCGGCGTGAAATGCATGGCGATAGTTCATTGCCGGCTTGCCCGCTCGACGTCTGCGCGGACCGCCTCGCGACTGCGCCGTTCAGCGGATCGGCGCGACAACAATCGACGCGCGTTGGCAGCTATGCCGCGCGACCTTCGGGCACAGCGCAAAGGATGTGAGGTCCTTCGACAGGCAAATTCGCACATCGACGAGCTGGCCCCCGCTGCAGGTGATCGCCATGTTGTCGGCGCGCAGATTGGCGTTCGCCGCGACGAACGCTTGCTGAATATCGGCGGGGGAGAGACGCAACTGCTCGTGCGGCGCCTGCAGCATCGGGGGAATGTTGAGCCGCGTGCGAACGCTGCGGACGGTTGCGAAATAGTCATGGGGGCTCAAGCCCGTGCAGGTTCCGTGCTTGCGGTACTCGTAGGCGGCGAGGCCCTCGCTTGGATAGACTCCGTGCGTCTCACCCAGATCCGCAGGCGAGGCTTCCTGGTTTCGGTCGCACTCCTCCGGGTTTGGCCGAAAGCTGTTGTCTGGCCAGAGTCCGTGGACGACAAAGCCGTCGCCCGAGCCGTTCGAGCATTGTTCGGGCGACTTCTCCTCGCCGCCGAGGTTGCAGTAGCCCGGCGACCACGACAGGGTCATCAAGTAGTAGTCGAAAGGCATGGTCGCGGCTGGCAGGACATTCTGGGCGAGCGTCGGCCCCGCGAGGCCAATCAACCCAAGCGCGCCCATGACGGCCTTGAGCCCGAACCGCGACACCGTCAGATCCTCGCCGATGCTGTCGCCGTGGATCAGTACCGCGCTTTGAGGCCGTAATCCCCGAGCCATTGAGTTGTCCTGAGCTCCCGCTCGATGATGGGCCGGATCACGTCGCAGTCCGGCGCATAGGCATGTTCCGGATCGAGGCCGACGACGCACCATTCGACGCCCCAGGTCAGTCCGATGATGCCCAGATTCGAGCCGACCGCGTAGACCACGGTTCTCCGCTTGAGATCGCTCATCGTCGCGCGGGCGACGCAATAGCGGCGGGGAATGTAGGAAAGGCCATTGGCCCGGAAGCCGATTTCGCGCACCTGTTCGAAGTCGCCGATGGCGAGCTGAGAGTTCCAGAATGTGCGCTGGGTCTCGGCAAACCGGCCGGTGATTGTCGACAGCACGCCCGAGTCTTCGCACGCCGGCATATTTTGGTAGAACGGCGACCAGCGCTCCTCCGCCGGGACTCCATAGAACATGTCCCCGCGCGGTATGCCCGCGGCCTGCGCCAGCGATTGCATGCCGAGAACAAGCAAGAGGCCGAAGATCACGCGATTCATTGGCGTATGGTCCCCTTCCGCAGCGTTACCCGGGCAGTCGCCGAAACAGGGCCGCAATCCGGGCGCCGGTACGTCCCGTTCTCACGGATTTCGAGCGGCCCCTCGGACCATGAAGCGCGGCGTGCGCCAAATCAAGGCCCCGCGATTCCTTCCTGAGAGGCTTCAGGAAAGACGACGTCCAAGGTCGCCGATCTCGCGCGACACCAGATCGGTCCCCGCGGACCCTTGCATCTGGTCGCGCAGCACGATCGCCGCGGCCGTCGCCGCATGATCCGCCGCGGCGGAGCGAACGTCGGCCGCCGCCTGCGCCTCGGCAAGCGCGATCTTGGCCTCGGCCTGGCTGGTGCGCCGGGCGATGAAATCTTTCAGCCGATCGGCGGCGTCGATCGCCAGTTGGTCCGCCTGGGCGCGCGCCTCGGCGACGATGGCGGCGGCGTTGGCTTCCGCCGCCGCGCTTTTCTTCTCGAAGCTCGCGAGCAGGGCGGTCGCTTCCTCGCGCAGCTTCGCCGCCTGGGCGAGTTCGGCCGCGATCGCCTCGCCCCGCGCGTCGAGCGCCTTGAGCACGGTGCGGTGCACGCCGAGATAGATCAGCCCGCCCACGAAGACCAGGAAGCCGAGAAGGACGTAAAATTCCGCGCCGAAATCCATCATGCGGCTCCGCTCACTGCGACCTGACCGAATTGACCGCGGCCGCCACCGCCGCCGGATCGGCCGGGCGTCCGCCAAGGCGCTCGACGATCGCGGCCGCCGCCTCTCGGGCGATTGTCGGCGACATGGGTCAGCGCTTCTGCGCGCGTCTGGGCGATCTGCCGCTCGGCGGCGGCGAGCTTGGCGGCCAGTTCGTCCTCCAGAACCTTGCGTTTGGCTTCGCGCGTCGGCTGCGGCGGCGTCGCGAGCCGACTGGGCAAGGCTTTGCGCCTTGGCGCGAGCGTCGGCCAGGGTCTTTTCATGCGCCGCCGCAGCCGCGTCGGCTTTCTGCTGCATCGCCGTCGCCTCGTCGAGATCGCGGGCGATCCGCGCCTTGCGGGCGTCGATCACCGCGCCGAGCTGGGGCAGGGCGCGCTTCGACATGAACCAGTAGAGAAAGCCGAAAGCGATCGCGAACCAGACCAGCTGCGAAGGAAAGTTGCTGGAATTGAACGGCGGGAAGTTCGAATGCCCGCCCCCTTCCTGGCCGACAGAGGATTGCGTCGCGTCGGAGGACGTCGATTGTGCGGACTGAGCCATCCTGGGTCCCTCAGGAGCCAAAGGCCGGGAAGGCGTGCTTCATGCGACTCCCCGCCGGTCGACAGGAGATCTGACGCCTCAGACGGCGAACAGCAGCAGGAACGAGATCAGCAGCGCGAAAATGCCGAGCGCTTCCGTCACCGCGAAGCCGAAGATCAGCCGGCCGAACTGGCCGTCGACCGCCGACGGATTGCGTAGCGCGCCGTTGAGGAACTGGCCGAACAGCGTCCCCACGCCGATGCCCGCGGCGCCAGTTCCAATGGCGGCGAGGCCAGCGCCAATATACTTGGCGGCGGTCGCGAGTTCATGCGGCTCCATGCGTATCTCCTATTTCGCTTGCGAAAGCTCGTTCTCAGGTTGGAAGGCTAGTGACCGGGATGAAGCGCGTCGTTGAGATACATGCAGGTCAGCATCGCGAAAACGTAGGCCTGCAGGAACGCGACCAGCAATTCGAGGGCGTCGAGCCCGATCGTCATGGCGAAGGGCAGCACCGCCAGCGCCTTCGTCGCCGCGCCAGCGCCAAGCAGCATGACGACGAAACCGCCAAAGACATTGAGCGTGATGTGGCCGGCGAGCATGTTGGCGAACAGGCGCACCGAGTGGCTGACCGGGCGCACGAAGAAGGAGAAGATCTCGATCGCGACAACCAGCGGCAGAATGTAGATCGGCACGCCGGAAGGGACGAACAGCTTGAAGAAATGCAGCCCGTGTTCCTTGATGCCGATGATGACGACGGTGAAAAACACCAGGAGCGCCATCGCGGCGGTGATGACGATCTGGCTCGTCACTGTGAACGAGTAGGGGATGAAGCCGATCAGGTTGCACAGCAGGATGAACAGGAAGAGGCAGAAGACGAACGGGAAAAACTGCATTCCCTTTTCGCCCGCCGCCGATCGCACCATGCCGGCGACGAATTCGTAGGCCATCTCGGCCATCGCCTGCATCCGGCCAGGCACGCCGGCGCCGCCCCTCGCGCCGATCGCAACGATAAGGCAGCTCAGCGCGACCGCGAGCAGCATGAAAAGGCCGGAATTGGTCAGCGAGATGTCGATATTGCTGAACCCGACCTTGATCGGAAAGACCGGATGAATCGAGAACTGCTCGATCGGATTGATCGCCGGTCCGGACTTCTGTCGCCACGCCCTCTAGTCCTCGTCGTCGTCCGCCCCGTCGGGGGCTCGGCGCCCCCCCAACGAGGCGTTCCGCCCGGTCTCGGCAGCCGGGCGCCGCACGTCTTTATCCGGCGACTCCGCGCGAGACAAGGGCGAATTGCGATCGGACGACGGCCGTTTGGGCGAGGTCACCCGGATCACGTTCCAAACTCCCGCCGCGACCCCGAGAAGGAAGAACAGAATAAGGAAAGCGGGATTCGTGTGGAAGAGCTTGTCGATGCGCCCAGCCGATCCCCAAGCCCACAATCACCGCGGAGACGAACTCGCTGCCCGCCCGCAGGCCGAGCGACATTCCCGAGTCGCCCTGCTGCGCCGCCGGCGCGCGCCCGCTCGGGCCTATCGGCTCCGGGATCGCCGCGCGCCTTCGATAGCGAACCTCGGAGTCTGGCGAGATTGGCTCTCAGGCGTTCCTCGTCCTCATCCGCCATGGGTCGCGCCCTCACGCTGGCTTGAAGCAGCCCTCAGCCAAACCGGCGCTCAAGTCAACTTTTCTGCGAGGGCGGCGCGCCGAGCTTGACCCTCCCGGCAGGGTCGGGCAAGGCAGGCGCGTCAAAGCTCGAACGGCCGTCACATGTCGAAAAAGCCGGCGCCGTCCGCCGAAAGCCGCCCCAGCGCCTCCGCCAAAAGCCGAAATTGCCCGGACCGGTTTTCTGGCGACTTTCGCCCACAGGCCGCGCCTGTTGGCGGGAGCGGTCATTATGGTGGTGACTTATTTCGCGTTTCGCTTCGAGGTGAGAGAGGCGACGCGTCTGCTTGTCGCATGGAACGTCGGCGCCTGGGCGTTTCTTCTTATGATCGCGCAGATGGTGGTGGACCCGAAGCGGAGCGCGCGCGTTCACGCCAGGCCGGAAGATGAGAACCAGTGGGTGCTGGTGGTTTGTGGGAATCGTCGCGGCTTGCGCGGCGATCGCCGCGATTGTCTGGGAGCTCGGCCCGGTCAAGGACATGACCGGCCTCCTTAAGGCCGGGCATCTGGCGCTCGTCGCCGCGACGGTTCTCAGCGCCTGGACCTTCCTCCAGGTGATGTTTGCCTTGCACTATACGGGCGTCTACTTTGGGCGCCGCCCAGGCGGATTTGTCGGCGGCCTTGAATTTCCCGGGATCACTGAGCCGGGCTGGATCGAATTCTTCTACCAGGCGTTCGTCATCGGCTGCACCTTCGCCACCTCAGACGTCAACGTCACGTCGAAGCGGATGCGGCGCATCTGCGTGATTCAGGGGGTGGTCGGGTTTTTCTTCAACGCGATCATCCTCGCGCTGACGATCAATATCGCGGCGAACCTCTTTTGACCGCTGAGACCGCAGGAACCGGACCTTCGATGGCTGAATCCGACGGCCCAAAACGCGTTCGCGCCGCGCTGCCGCGCGGCCTCATTGACCGCGACGCCGGCGACATCGCCGCCGCCGAGGCGATGATGGCCAAGATCCGCGCGGTCTATGAACTCTACGGCTTCGAGGCGGTCGAGACGCCGTTCATCGAATACACCGAGGCGCTCGGCAAGTTCCTGCCCGACCAGGACCGGCCGAACGAGGGCGTGTTCTCGTTCAAGGATGACGACGAGCAATGGCTGTCGCTGCGCTACGACCTGACCGCCCCGCTCGCCCGCTATGTCGCCGAGAACTACGACCGGCTGCCGAAGCCCTACCGCTCCTATCGGGCGGGGTGGGTGTTTCGCAATGAGAAGCCGGGGCCGGGCCGCTTCCGCCAGTTCATGCAGTTCGACGCCGATACGGTCGGCTCAAGCTCGCCGGCCGCCGACGCGGAAATCTGCATGATGGCGGCCGACGTGATGGAGGCGGTGGGGATCAAGCGCGGCGACTACGTCATCAAGGTCAATAACCGGAAGGTGCTCGACGGGGTGATGGAGGCGATCGGCCTTGGCGGCGCGGAGAACGCCGGGCGGCGGCTGACAGTGCTGCGCGCGATCGACAAGTTGGATCGCTTGGGACCGAGGGCGTGCGTGCGCTGCTCGGCGCGGGGCGCAAGGACGAGAGCGGAGACTTTACAAGGGCGCGGAACTGCGACGAGGCGATTGACATGGTCTCGGCCTGTTACTTGACCGGAAGTGAAAGGCTATTCAAGAATCGCAGTCGGAGACCGCTCGTCGAGACATGCTTCGCCGCGACTCCGGCCGCGGACGTCGAAGGCGAGCTGTCATGTCGACGATTTCGTCACGATCGGCGACTGGCAGCGTTGGGTTCAACTACGGCAGGTGATCAGGCGCTCAACGAACTCGAAGCAATCGTCGGAGCTGTGAGCGCCGGCTACGGTTCCGAGCGAGATTCGTGATCGACCCCTCCGTCGTTCGCGGGCTCGAATATTACACTGGTCCCGTCTTCGAAGCCGAGCTGACCTTCGAGACGCCGGGCGAGGACGGGAGGCCGATCCGCTTCGGTTCGGTCGGCGGCGGCGGACGCTATGACGGCCTCGTCGCGCGCTTCCGCGCGGAGCCCGTCCCCGCGACCGGCTTCTCGATCGGCGTGTCGCGCCTGCTCGCGGCGCTTGCGCGCGATCAAGAGCCCGATCGTCGCGGCGGCGGAAGCGCCGGGGCCGGTCGTCGTGCTGGCGCTCGACCGCGATCCGAGCGGGCGAGCCAACGCCTCGTCGCGAGGCTGCGCGCCGCCGGCATTGCGTCGGAACTCTATCTCGGATCAGGCGGCATGAACGCCCAGCTCAAGTACGCTGACCGGCGCCGGAGCAGAGTCGCCGTGATCCAGGGCGCAAACGAGCGCGACGCGCCGGGCGGTCCGCTGGTCGCGATCCGCGATCTGAAGCTCGGGGCCGAACTCGCCAAGGCGACGAAAGACCGCGCGGATTATCTTGAGTTGCGGGGCAGGGCGCAAAGCTCCTGGCCCGAGGCCGAACTCGTCGAGCGCGTGCGCGAGGTGCTGGCGCGCGGGTAGATCGCCGCTGCTTCTTGAATCCGTCATCGCGAGCGAACGCGAAGCGATCCAGGGATCGTAGGACGCCGTCTTCTGGACGCTGCCGCGCCCTTACCAGCCGACGCGCCTAGGGCGCCGCGCAGGTGAACGACGCCGCGCTCTCCGGATCGCCGCCGGCATATTTCGCATATTTCGGCCAGGGGCAGAGCGGGCGGGTGCGGCCTGGGCTCCATGAGGCCGGGATTTCCGGGTTGGCCGGATTGACCGAGGCGATGATCGCCTCCGGCGCCTTGCCCTTCTCGACCCAGTCGGTGAGCGCCGTCAGCGCGTCGAATTTCTCCAGCGCGAGACCGCCCTCGCAATGGGTCATCCCCGGCACGGCGAACAGGCGCACATTGTCCGCCGCCCTGCCGCCCGTATTGGCGTCGAGCTTCTCGAACCAGCGGATCGTGTCGTCGATCGAGAACACCGGATCCGCCTGGCCGTGATAGATGATCATCTTGCGTCCGTTCTGGCGGAACGCGTCAAGCTTCGGGTCGTCGACGCCGGGCGGCGTCATGAAGTCCATCGCGGATTCCGGAAAGGCGTCGGTCCTGGCGAATATCTTCGGCGCGTCCGTGTCGAAGTTGAAGCTCAGAAGCGCCTTCATCAGCGCCTCGTTCGTGCCCTCGACCGGCGTCGGCGGGGTGGTGAAGATATATTCGAGCGACGCCGCGCCCATCGTGGCGATGATCGGATAGTTGTTCCACGGCGGGATCGGGCTCTCGATTTTCCACAGCCTCCAGTTGCCCGTGCCGACGCCGCCGTCGACCGGCCAGTCGGAATAGAGCGCCTCGCCCTTCGCGTTCTTCGGCCCGGCGAAGCTCATCTTGAGCGCGTTGACCTTGGCTTCCGGCAGGCAGTCGGCGGTCGCGCCGGGAGCGCAGATGAGGCTTCCGAAGTCGAACGCCTTCTGGCAGGCGGCGAGGTTGGCGGTGAGCCCATCCTCGAGGCCGTCCAGCTTGTCGCAGGCTTGAATGATCTTGCGCGAGATCAGCGCCGCGTCCTCCTTGCTGATCGATTTGCGGATGTCGGGATCGGCCTTGGTGAACGCCTGCGCGTCCCAGGCGTGCTGAATTGCGGCGCGGGGCAGGTCGAAGCCCGGATCGCCGACCAGGAAGCCGTCGTAGTTTTCCGGCATGCGCGAGGCCGCCACCATCGTGTGGCGCCCGCCGTTCGAGCAACCGAACATGTAGGAATAGTCTGGCTTTCGGCCGTAGTGGGCGGCGATGATCGCCTTGGCGATCGGCGACAGCGTCATGTCGGCGCTGTAGCCGTAATCCCGCCGCGCCTGCGGATCGAGGCCGAACGCGGCGCCGCTGGCGAGACCCAGCGCCTTGTTTGCCGGATCGGCGCCGGAGTGGCCGCTGTCGGACGACAAAACCGCAAAGCCGCGGGCCAGCGCCGGGACGCCGCCCGAGGCGAGGGCCTTCGGCTGGTCGCCGGTCGCGGGCAGCACCACGCCGTCGTTGCCGCCGTTGACCTGATGCAGGAACCGGCCGTTCCACTCGGCGGGCAGCCGCATCTCGAAGTGGATCGCGTAAGTCTTGCCGTCGGCGCCGGTGCGCTCGTTGACGGCGCCGCTGACGATGCAATGTTTCGGCAGGCCGTCGCCCGCCTCCTGCATTTTCGAGCCGGAGATCACGAGACCGGCGATAGCCAGAGACTGGGTCGTGACCGGCGTGCAACCCTCGTTGTCGGCGAGCGCCGCGCCCGGCGCGGCGAACGCGAGGAGCAATCCAGCGAGAGCGGACCCGGCGGCGAGCGAAAGTCGAAGCATGGCGGAATCTTTCTTGTGGCGCGGACGATCAGGCGAAGCGTTACGTGAGGCTGTAGACGCGGATCAGCACCTTCAGCTGCGGCGCCATGCTGTGATGCGTGCCGACGAATACGAGGTGGTTGAGCCAGTCGTGAGGCCCCTCGGGCGCGGTGAGGTCGAGGGTGGAGAACGAATAGGGCGTCCCGTCCGGCCGCTTGTCGAGGAGCACGCGATTGTTGACGGTGATGATCGCGCCGTCTTCGGTCTGCAATTCGTACAGCGCGTTCAGGAGGCGCGAACCGTCCTTGCGTACGAGCTGCCGGTCCGCGCCGCCGCGCAGAATCGTTCCCTTGATCCGGGGTCCCTCGAACACGCCGCCAACGATCGGCACCATGCGCCGTTCGCCGAGCGGCCCCTCGCCAAGCTTCATCATCGGCTCGAGGTCGACGAGGGCTTCGTAGACGAATTCGGTCTCGGGGCAGGACGATCGGCACATCCGACAGCGGACTGACTGCGGGGCTGTTCGTGTCTCCCCGGTCCGCCATGGTCGTCCTCCCTGCGCCCTGCGCCGAGATGCGCGGTTCACGCCATGATTGCTCGCGGATGATCGAAGTCAAGCGGCGCGATAAACAGGCGAACCGTCACGTGAGGCTATAGACCCGGATGAGCACCTTCGGTTTCGGCGCCATGCTGTGGAGGGTTCCGACGAACACGAGATGGTTGAGCCAGTCGTGCGGCCCCTCAGGCGCGGCGATGTCGAGGCTGGAGAACGAGTATGGCGTCCCGTCCGGCGCGCTTGTCGAGCAGCACGCGATTGTTGACCGTGATGATCGCGCCGTCCTCGGTCTGCAGCTCATAGAGGGCGTTCAGCATCTTCGCGCCGTCCTTGCGCACGAGCTGCCGGTCCGCCCCGCCGCGCAGAACCGTTCCCTTGATCCGAGGCCCCTCGAACACCCCGCCAACGATCGGCACCATGCGCCGTTCGCCGAGCGGACCTTCGCCAAGCTGCATCATCGGCTCAAGGTCGAAGATGGCTTCGTAGACGAATTCGGTCCTTGGCGGAACGATCGGCACATCCGACAGCGGACTGACCGGGGCTTTCGCTTCGTCGGCGCTCGCTGAGCCGCCCCGGGCTGAGGCGATCAGCGCGGCTGACACGCCGCCGAGCACCAAGCGCCGACTGAGCGCTGAACCCTCTGCCTCTGCCCGGTCCGCCATTGGAGTCCTCCCTGCGTCGCCGCGCGGATTGGAATGCGCGGTTCGACAACAGGATTGCCCGCGGAAGGTCGAAGTCAAGCTCCGCCGCAGCCTGCGGTCCGTTCACACGCGAGCAATGACCGCGACCGGGCCGCCGCCGGCTGGCCCCTGGTGCTCGGCGCCTCCGGATACGTAGATCGCGCCGGTTCCCGCCACTCCGGCGATCAGTCCGCCGACCGCGGCGCGGGCGTGCCGGGTGGCGTTGATGTCAGAATCGTCGAGCATCGTGTGGCGGATGCCGCGAATGGCGCCGTCCGGCGAGGCTTCGGCCTTGGCGAAAATGTTGGCGAGCCGGCTTTGCGATCGCGGGTCGAGCGGCGCAAGGCCGACGCTCTCGATCGCGCTCAAAACGGCCGGAAGGTCGAGCGCGTCCTGCATGACCGCATGGCCGATTTTGAAAGGGCTCTGGGAAGAGACAGCGTTGCCGACCAGGATCACCACGTTGTGCATGAGCTCGATCCCGGCTGAAGAGGAGGCGACCGAGGAGTACAAGTCCCAGTTCCGGAGCACCTGAGTTTCATCCACATCGGAACCGATTTCGCCAAGCGCCTTGGCGACCCCCAGCGCCGAGGCGCCGCGCGAATAGCCCATCGACGCGTAGCCGCTCGCGGTGACCACCGTCTTGCCGCGCGCCAGGGCGTCGGCAACGCGCTCGCTGTTCAGCAGCGGGCACTTGATCTGGACGAAATGCACGTCACCAACTTGGTCAATTTCGGCGTCGCGCATCGCCTGGCGGACGGCCTGCATCGTCTCGTCAATCTGCGCGTTGCGGCCAATCTCTTCGGGAAGGAAATCGCGGGTATGCGCGATGCCGACGCTCAGACGCTTCTCGCTCGCGGCTTCCTTGGCGGAGGCTTCGCTGCGGGCAAATATTGTCATATGCGGGGAAAGCACCCCTTCCGTGCCGCCCGACATGACGAACGCAATTCTGTTCTCGACCGCTCGCGGGGCGAGCTTCAGATGCGGCGAAAGCGCGTTGCACAGCGCCGTGACCGCAAACTCCCGGGTGAAATCGTTGACCCCGCCATTGCCTTCGGTCTTCCCCAGCACGGCAAGAACGGACGCCGGCGCCAGAGCGCCGCGGTCGATCAGCGCCATGAGGCCCGAAACGTCGCCGGGCCCGCTGGTCGGAATGCGAATGACCTCGACAGAATTCACTGGCATGGCGGCTCCCCATCGTCACCGGACCGGTATCAAGTTCCGCGCCAGAGGACTGCGGCGTGAGGCCAGGCGCGCTGCGTCATTTGCGTCGGCGCCAACGATGTCGATAGCGAATTAAGTTGTCCGGTTTTGGTAGCGCGTCATATGTCCGCTTCTTCTGCTTTTGTTCTCCTGTGGGCGGGGTGGGCGAGCCGGAGGCTTGTCCATGCCGTCCCCAGGCTCGCCGCCGAGCGGATTTAGGCGGCGTTTTTCGTTTGATCGGGTTGCCTCAGGGCTCCTTTTTCGTCGTAGCGGCCGATGCATCTTGGCCCGTGGAAAAGGGCGTGCGATCCGTCGGCGTAAACGTGGACTTTCACCCGCGCCTTGACGAAATGCGGCCGCATCGGGCTTTCCGGGATCTGGAGCTTCAGCGTTCGGTAGGACACGCAATTGTCATGGCCGACCTGCCGCTCCTCCTCGACGCACAGGATCTCGTCGAGGTCGACGCCGGGAATGGGCGTGAAGGCCGAGCCTTCGCCGGCCGGGGGAACCGCGAAACGGGCGTTGTGGGCGGGTAGATAAACCTCGCGAATGAAGACGTCGGCCGCCTCGATATCGGTTATGCCGGCGAGCGCGAGTTCGTTGACGAGCCGATCCTGAAGCGTCCCGAACGTGCGCTCCGAACGGCCCCTGGCCTGCGGCGAATAGGCCCCGATATGCTCAACCCCAAGCTGCTCAAGCGCCCGCCCGACCTGGGTCGGATGGCCGCGATCGATCTCGCCGCCGGCTTTGGGCGTATGAAAGTAGTGCGCCCCGCGGTCGGTGTAGAGGCTCATCGGCAGGCCGTGCTTGCCGAAGACCTCCTTGAGCGCCCGGAAGGTCGAGCCCGTGCCCTCCTCCTCGATGAGAAAGGCCGAGTAGATCGCGCCCGTCGCATCGTCCATGGTCACGATCAGGTCGAGCGCGGGCTGGCCCTCGAGCCAGGCGTGCCGGGAGCCGTCCTGATGCAGCATCATGCCCGGCAGCGGGCGCCGCTCGCGTTTGCGTCGGTGCGCCCCCTTGCGCGGCGCCTTCGGAACAACGCCCGCCCATTGAAGATGCAGCTTGAGCCAGGTGTAGCCCCACCCGAAGCCGTGATCCTTGATCAGATGCTCGTGGAAATGCTTGACCGTGAAACCCTGGTAGCGCTCGCGGTAGAGCCGCTCCACCTCGTCCGCCCGGTCCGCCGGGACCCGCTTGCCCGAGGCCTTGCCAAGCCTGCGGTCGACGAGCCCGGCCTCGCCCTCCTCCTCGTAACGGCGCGTCCAGCGCCGGAACGTCCGCTCGCTCACCCCGAGCAACTCCGCCGCCTCCTCCTGATTGAGCTCCGCCAATTCCCAGCGGTTGAGAAGGTTCAAAAACATCGCCATGCGCACCCCCTGAAGGGCCTCCGTCCGGCGCATCCCAACCCCTCCAAAAGGGCTCGGACTACCGGACAGATCGCGCGCTACCTAAACCGGACATATCGTGTGCTAGCGACAGCGTCGGCGCCAACGATTTGCGAAAATCAGGAACCGTGTTAAAATGGCATCGATAAATCGGAATCTGGCCGCCTGACTGCGCAAGCAACTTCAAGACCAACGCGATTTGCGCCGCAAACCATCGTAAACCATTGAAAAGACGAGTTTCGTGGAGGGGCAAAAGCTTGTCAAATCCTTCCGTTTTCTTGGTTCTGATTGGCGCGGGCGCCGCTTGGGCGACGGCTGACGACCGTATTTCCTGCCCAGCGTGCGCGCTTTTTGATGTATGAGATTGGGTCTGCCCGAGAAGAAATTGGGGGGCAACTTTGGAGGAATTCGCTCATGAAAAATTCTATCCGCTTCGTTTGCGGCGTCGCTTTGCTTGCCTGGTTTACGGCGCCCGCCTTGGCGGTCGACGCGAGCTACACGGTTGCGTCCGCGTCCTCGCCCGATGCGGTCTGGGCCAAGGTCGGAGATTTTTGCGGCATCGGGAGTTGGCTGCCCGGGATAACCTGCGCGCTGTCCGCAGACGGAAAGACGCGCACCCTGAAGACGCCGGACGGCGGACGTGGTCGTCGAACGACTGGACAGCCGCGACGACGCCGCGCGGACCTATACCTATACGATCGTCAGCGCGGGCCCGCTTCCGGTCGCGAACTACCAATCGACGATTTCCGTGCAGCCGGCGGGCGCAGGCTCTTCGATTGTCTGGACCGGTAAATTCGACGCCAAGGGCGCCAGCGATGCGGACGCCAAGAAGGTGATGGAAGGCGTTTACAAGGCTGGAGCCGACAATCTCGCAAAGTGAGACGATGCCAGCTTTCGGGGCGCGGCGGCTACCGATTCGGGCGCACACAGTGGATCGGCGTGAGTTCCTGATCGGCGCGAGCCGCGGCTGCGGCGTTGGCGAAGCCCGCCTTCGCCAACGTGCCTCGGGCCTATGACTGGGCCGCTTCGCCGCCGCGCGAGAGCCGCGAGGCGTTCGTCGAATGGATGGTCGCCAACCGCGGCGAGGGCCCGCGTTTTCTGGGCGAGCGCTTCGACCGGTTTCGCGAGCTCATCGCCCATCATGACGTGTGGGACGAGGCCGACATGCGCGCCTTTCTCCTCACGCCGCGCGAGGAATTCGTGACCGCCGAGAACCTCGATCGCGCCTATGAGTGGCATCACCTCAATATCGGCTTCGGCGTGACGATCACCGGCCCGCACACCGTCGCGCGCATGACGAATACGCTTGAGGTCAAGCAAAGCGACAAGGTGTTGGAGATCGGCACCGGATCGGGCTACCAGTCGGCCTATCTGTCCAATCTGACCCCGAACGTGTTTTCGATCGAGATCATCCCGCCGCTCGCGAAACGCACGCGCGCGCTCTACGACAGTCTCATCGCCCGCGGCTATGGCGAGTATAGGGCGATCCGCACCCGCAACGCCGACGGCTACTATGGCTGGGAGGAGGCGGCGCCGTTCGACAAGATCATCGTCACCTGCGGCATCGATCACATCCCGCCGCCTTTGTTGCAGCAACTGACCGCGGACGGGATCATGGTCATTCCGGTAGGGCCGCCCGGCGCGCAGCATGTGATCAAGGCGGTCAAGCGGCGGTCGGCCGATGGCTCAATGACCGTGGTCCGCTCCGATATTTACGGCGGCGCGATCATCCCGTTCGTGCCGTTCACCGGCTCGCACGCGTCCTGAAAAGGGGAGGGGATAACATGTCCGTCAACGCGGGCCTCGCCGCTTCGCCGACCGCCGGAGTCGCCATCAATCCCATCAATTTCGTCTGGGTCGCTGGCGCCTTCGCGGCCGTTGCGGGGATCATCGCCTTCGGCAGCCTTTGGGCGCTCAATTTCGTTCACGTCATGACCGGCGCCCTGTGGACGGGCATCGACCTCTTCATGGGATTCGTGATCGGGCCGATCCTGCGCGCTGCTCCATTCGAGGCGCGCCGGGCGATCATTACCCGCCTGACGCCGAAGACCCTGTTCTTGATGCCGACCCTATCCATCTCGACCGGCACAAGCGGCTGGTTCCTCGCTCAGCGGCTCGACTTCCTCAACCTGCCCTACCCGCAGTTCGCCTGGGTCGCCGCGGCGCTTGCGATCGTCACTATCCTGACGATCCAGGGGCTCGGTTATTTGCTGCCGACCAATCTTCGCGTCTACCTCGAGTTGCGGAAGCCCAAGCCGGACGGCGCCAAGATCGGCGCCTTGATGAGTCGCTATTTCTATGTCGTCGCCTTTCAAGGCGCGATGCAGGTGGCCATCATCGTCGTGATGGCCAAATTCGCCACCGGTCTCTGAGGAGCGCCGACGCGCGTTTCGTCGACTTCAAGGCTTCTCGCCGGTCCGGACCGTCCAGCCGAGTGAAGCCAGGTTCTTCGCCGCAAGCGGAGTCGCAGTGCCGGTGATGACCAGGCTCTTGCCGCCGGTCGCCCCGTCGCGTCCGGCGGCCGACGTCATCCCCTCGACGGCTTTCGCCGTCTCCGGAGTCCAGGAGAGCGCGTCGATTGGAAAGACGCCGACAGCGCTCCCGCTCGCCGTGACGCCGAACGCCAATCTTGGGTCATCGGGGTTGGCGAAGGCGACGATGCTGTGGGTCCGCCGCTGATAGGCTGCCGTCAGCTCGATGCGTCGGCGGATGAAATAGGCTTCGTCCCGGCTGTCGGCGGAGGCGGCGCCGGCGACCATCGCATCGACGTTTTTGACCGCGCCCATGCTTGCGAGCGCTTCGACCATCGCGGTGACGTCGAGCGGGGTATAGTTGCGGTTGACGAGCAACCGCTCGGCGGTCGCGCTGCTCACGCCCAACCGGACGAGCTTTTCCCGGTTCATGTCCATGAGCTGGGCGGCGGAATAGTCCTTGACCATGCCGTTCAGGGTGCTGGCGGTCGAGGTGTTCGCGGCGACCGCGCCGGCTGCTCCCGGCGTCAGGATGAACGCGCCAGTCACCGCGAGGTTGCCGGCGGCGGCAGCGCTGGCGAGCGCGTCGAGCTTGTTGGCGAGGGGTTTGAAATCCGTATAGGGATCGACGCCGAGCTGGGTGGCGATCAGGCGTTTCTCCCGCGATTCGCCGGTGATGCTGGCGATCGCGTCGTCGCGCGACTTGCCCATGTTGTTGAGGCCGGAGCCCACGCCGTTGAAGAACTGGCCGACCCCGGCGACCGTGTTCTGCGTCGTATCGACCGGGTGGGCGATCAGGTTTCCCGCGAAGATGACCGGACCGAGCCCCGCCTTCGCCGCCGCTTGGCCAAATTCTTGCGCGCCGTTGGTCTTTTGCAGAGTGTTGAGCGCATCGAGCTCCTTGATACGCTCATGCATCAACTGGTCGCCGGTCGTCTCGAACTCGCCGTAGGACGTGTTGACCGTGTAGTGGCGAAGCATGCCGTCGGAAACGACCGGTCCCGACACGGAATAATTCGCTCCGCGCGCCGCCGCTCCGAGCGCCGCGGCCGGAGAGTAGCTGGGAGGACGCTCGTATCCCTGGGCGTTAGCCGGGGCGGCCGCGACCGCGATCAGCGCAAGCGCGCTCAGCCATTTGAGGCAATGCAAGGTCGGGAATGTGATCGGCTGCAAAGAATCGCCCGCCCATTTTCAAATCGCCGCCGCGCCGCGCGCTGTGAGCCATCTAATGACAGGTCTGTCTGTGATCGCAAATGGCGCTCCCCGCTCCCGGACGGCGGTCAGCTCGAGCCGATCAGAATCCCCGCGCCCAGCACCAGCGCCCCGCCGATCATCACCTTGGCGGCCGCCGACAGCGGAGGCACGTCCATGTAACGCCACTGGATCCACGAGATGGTCAGCAATTCGATGACCACCACGCCCATGGCGACGGCGGTCGCGGTGTAGAAGTTCGGGATGAGATAGGGCAGGGTGTGGCCGATGCCGCCGCTGAAGGTCATCAGGCCGCAGACGACGCCGCGCAGCAGCGGCGCGCCGCGTCCCGAGAGCTTGCCGTCATCCGCCAACGCCTCGGCGAAACCCATCGAGATGCCGGCCCCGACCGAGGCGGCCAGACCCACCAGAAAGGCGTTCCACGTATTGTGGGTCGCGAACGCCGCGGCGAAAACCGGCGCGAGGGTCGAAACCGAGCCGTCCATCAGCCCGACAAGCCCCGGCTGGATGATCTGCAGGATGAAGCGCCGGCGCTCGCCCTCGTCCTCGCGATCGCGGGCGCTGTCGGTCAAGAGCTCCTTTTCCAGGCTGAGCGCTCGCCGATCATGGTTGTCTTCGACCTCGGCGAGGTCGCCGAGCAGCTTGCGGATGGAGGCGTCGGAGGTCCGCGTCACCGCCTGGCGGTAGAAAAACGCCGCGGCGCGCTCCATTTCGTGGGCGCGGGATCGGACAACGTCGATGTTGAGGGGCCGGACTTGCCATACCGGCTGCAGGGGGATGTACCTTTGAATGTCGTGCCTCCGCACCAGCGGGATATGCTCGCCGAACTTAGAGACAAAAAGGTCGATCAGCCGGCGGCGATGCTCGTTCTCCTCGGTGGCCATTTCATTGAACACCTCGGCGCTCGCCGGGTAGTTCTCCGTGAGACCCTCGGCGAAATCCGCGTAGATGCGGCTGTCCTCTTCCTCATTGCTGATGGCGAGGGCCAGCATTTCGCGCTCGGAAAGATCGTCGAAGTTGCGCATGGCGACTTCCCGAAGTTCCGCTTGCCGCTGATCCTGCGCGGCGCTCGGCGGCGCCGGAATTCCGACGCGCGCGGCCGTGAAGATCGATCGACCCGAGGTTTTAGAAGCGGCCCGTCTCCCTGGTCAAGCTTCGATCGCGCGCGTCCTTGCCATCCAAACACTGCTGCTCTAGACGGAAAATTGCTCACTTCGTCCGGAATTTGTCGGGCGGCGGAGATCAACCCCCTGCAAGTCGGCGTTCGTGGCCCAGGTTCCCTCTCTCGATCAATTCAACCGCGTCGTCGTCAAGGTCGGCTCCTCGCTCCTGGTTGATGGCTCGCGCGGCGCGGTCAAGCGCGCCTGGCTCGCGGCGCTTGTGTCCGACATCGCCGCCCTGCACGGACGGGGCGCGACCGTGGTTGTGGTCTCCTCGGGCGCGATCGCCCTCGGCCGCACGATCGCAGGCCTGCCGAATGGCGCGCTGAAGCTCGAGGACAGCCAGGCCTCCGCGGCGGTCGGACAGATTGCGCTCGCCAGCGAATGGTCGCAGGCGCTCGCAGCCAAGGGCATCGTCTCCGGCCAGGTGCTCCTGACCTTGCAGGATACGGAAGAACGCCGCCGCTATCTCAACGCCCGCGCGACGCTCGCGCCGCCTGTTTGCGATGCGCGCGATCCCGATCATCAACGAGAACGATACGGTTGCAACAAGCGAGATTCGCTACGGCGACAACGATCGCCTCGCGGCGCGGGTCGCCACCATGACCAGCGCCGATCTCCTTATTCTCCTGTCCGACGTCGACGGGCTTTATGATTCGCCGCCCGGGCGGAACGCCGCGCGCGAAATTCCTGCCCATCGTCGAACGCGTGACGCCCGAAATCGAGGCGATGGCGGGCGGCGCGGCATCCGAGCTGTCGCGCGGCGGCATGCGCACCAAGATCGAGGCCGCGCGCATCGCGACTGCGGCTGGGACCCATATGGTGATCGCCGACGGCCGCATCGCCCATCCGATCGCCCGCGTCGCGGAGGGGGGGCGCTGCACATGGTTCCTGACTCCGTCGAACCCGATCGCCGCGCGCAAGATCTGGATCGGCGGATCGCTGGAACTGAAAGGCGCGGTGTTCGTCGATCCCGGCGCCGCCGCCGCGCTTGCCCAGGGCAAGAGCCTGTTGCCAGCCGGCGTCACCCGCATCGAGGGCGTGTTCGCGCGCGGCGATTGCGTCGCCATTCGCGATGAGCGCGGGAGCCGAAATCGGCCGTGGGCTGATCGCCTACGACGCGTTGCACGCCGAGCGCATCCGCGGACGCAATTCTCGCGATATCGCCCACATCCTCGGAACCGCCGGGCGGGCGGAAATGATCCACCGCGACGACATGGCGCTGGCCGGCCGGTAGCGGGCGCGCCTTGGCTTCAAACGCCGCGCGGCGGATAAGACCAGGGATGCGCTCGCCCTCCAATCGCCGCGCCCCGCCGCGATGACCACGCTCCCGCGCCCGGCGTTGGTCGCGCTCGCGACCGCGCGCGCCCGCTTGCGGGCAAGCGAAGTCGGAATGGTCGCGCTCGCGGTCGGCGTCGGCGTGCTGGCAGGCGTGTGTGTCGGGGTCATGACCTTTGTCGTGACCGCAGCGCATGTGCTGATCTACGGCATTCCATTCGACGTCCGCCTCAGCGCCGCAGAGCGCGTGACCCCGATCGCGGCGTTCGCCGCGCCGATGCTCGGCGGCCTGCTGCTTGGCGCGGTCGAAACCTGGCGCGCGCGCAAGAAATTGCCGCCCGCCGTCGATCCGGTCGAGGCCAACGCCTTGCGTGGCGGACGCATGTCGCTTGGCCAAAGCGCGCTCGTCGCCGCGCAGACCGTCGTTTCCAACGGTTGCGGGGCGTCGGTCGGGCTGGAGGCGGGCTATGCGCAGATCGGCGCCGGCGTCGCCTCCAGGCTCGGGATAGGGTCGCGGCTCAGGCGGCAGGACTTGCGGATGCTCGTCGGGTGCGGGGCGGGCGGGGCGATCGCGGCGGCGTTCGGCGCGCCGTTGACCGGCGCCTTCTACGCGTTCGAACTCATCATCGGCGCCTATTCGCTCGCCAATGCGGTCCCGGTGTTCGCCGCCACGCTTGCGGCGACCCTGACCACCAACGCGATCAGCGGCGCGCCCTATGACATCGTCGCGCCCGCGGTCTCCCCGCTGACCGTCCTTCATTATGGCGCGCTGATCGGGCTCGGCCTGGTCGCGGCGGCGCTCGGGGTCGGCGCGATGCGGGCGGCGGCGCTGATCGAGCGGGCGTTTCATGCCGCCGCGCCTTCGCGGCTGTTCCGCCCGGTCGTTGGCGGCCTGATGCTGGGGGCGATGGCGCTCTATACCCCGCAGGTGCTGGGGGCGGGCCACGGCGCGCTGGGGCTCGACTTCTATTGGCCGCTTACTGCGACGGAACTCACTGTCCTCATCTCGCTCAAACTGTTCGCGAGCCTCGTCTCCCTTGCTTCCGGCTTTCGCGGCGGCCTGTTCTTCGCGTCGCTGTTCGTCGGTTCCCTGCTCGGCAAGCTGTACGCGATCGGCGTCGACGCCATGTTCCCCTCGCTCGGAATCGACACGACCGCCTGCGTGCTGGTCGGCATGGGCGCGCTCAGCGCCGCGATTGTCGGCGGCCCGCTCACCGTGACATTCCTGGTGCTCGAAAGCACCGGCAACCTCGGGATCGCGGGCGGGGTGCTCGCGGCCTCCATTGCGACCACGCTCGCCGTCCGGGCGACCTTCGGATACTCGTTCACGACCTGGAGATTGCATCTTCGCGGCGAGACGATCCGCGGCGCGCTCGACGTCGGCTGGCTGCGCGACCTGACGGTCGCCCGCATGATGATTCCTTCGCCGCCGACCTTCCCGGCTGAGGAGAGCGTGCGCGCCTTCCGCGAAGCCTATCCGCTCGGCAGCGCCAATGTCGTGGTCGCGGTCGGCGAAGAGGGGCGCTACCACGGGCTCGTCCACGTGGCCGAGGCGCATGCGCTCCATTTCGACGAAGGCGAAGACGGCGGCCCGATCGGCGCCATCGCGCGGCTGCCCGATACAACGCTTCACCCCGACGACGACGTCCGCACGGCGCTTGATGTGTTCGAGCGAAGCGGAGGCCGACACGCTCGCCGTGACCGCTCGCGAAACCGGGCAGGCGCTGGGCACGCTGGGCGAAGCGTTCGCTGCCCGGCGCTACGCGCAGGAGACCGACGGGGCGATGCGGGGCGTGCTCGGCGGGGGGTAGGGACGCCCGACGCTCGAGACAATGGCGTCCGCGGCCGCAGGCGCCTCATCTGCAATCAGCGAACGATGCAGTCCAATATTTTTCCCCCTTCCTGAAACTTCGCGACCCTCGCGCCGTATCTGCCTCGTTCCCCTCAATGGGATCGAAGACCGAGATCCGAATGCACGAGATCCGCCATCCATGGAAACGGAGACGAAGATGAACGCCAAGACTAGCATTCGCGCCGCTCTCACCGCCGCCGCGTTCGCCGCAGCGGCGCCGTTCGCGTTGGGGTCCGCTCACGCGACTGAAGTCATGTTCACCATCGCTGGCACGGGCGGCGATCCCAATGCGACGTTCGAACTGCCGCAGATGCCGACGCCGGATTCGTTCAATACGGGCGGCTCCTTCACCTTGGATTCGGTTCCGGCCATTGTTGGGGGGATGTCGACGGACCTCTTGGACCTGACCTTTTTTAGCAGCGGCGGCCTGGGAGGCTTGATGGACAGCACCTATTACAATTTGTTGGGCGCGCAATTGTATTCAGGTCCGGAAAGCAGTCCGAAATTTCCAGCCCGGCGTCTACGAGCTCACCGGCTTTACCGGGAATGTCGACACCGTCACGCTGAGCATCCCCGAACCCTCGACCTGGGCGTTGATGCTGGTCGGACTCGCCGGAGTTGGCTTCGCGGGTCGCCGCTTCGGGAAGAATCGAGTCGCCGCGCTCGCAGCCTGAACGCGACGCAGGGAGTGGCGGGACGCCGCGTCGCGCTTTCGCCTTCGATGGTTCTCAAGTCCACGCGCCGATGGCGCTTGCGAGGGTGCGGCTGAGCGGCGGCCGCGTGCTGGCGGCGCGCCGCTTAACTCGTGCGCCAAGCGGACGCTGAACGGCGGCGAGCGCGACGGAGTCCACGACGCCGCAGGCCAAATAAATCCATTCCTCGTCTCGCGCTTTTGAAACCTCGCCGGTCGAAGCCCGTAACGTCTGAGGGCCAATTCCGGGTCCCGGTGGGTAGGGCTCCTTGTGGCGACAATACCGGGATTTCACTGACGGCATGGAGAAGCGACATGGTCAAAGGATCCAACAGCCTTGATGGGACCTCGGTCTATCGGCAGCAAAAAATGGCAATGGACGGCGGGACTTCCTTCGCAGCCTCGGTCATGGGAGCGGCTGGCGCGACGGCTTTCGCGGCGACAGGCTTGTCCTCCACCATATCGAGCGCGGACGCGACGCTCGACGCGGAAATACTGACGTTCGCCTTGAACCTCGAATATCTGGAGGCCGAATTCTATCTCCTGGCGGCCACTGGCGTGGGCTTGCCGGCGGCGGACATCGGCCCGAGTCCTGGCCCGGTTACCGGGGGTCGGAAAGTCACTTTCACGGACCCGCTGACGGCGGCCTACGCGAACGAGATCGCGGCCGAGGAGCACAAGCATGTGCAGTTCCTTCGCGCCGCGCTGATCGCCGCGACCGGATCCGCGATTTCGCGTCCGCCCATCGACTTTACGTCCAGCTTTCCGACGCTCGCCGTGGCGGCGGGTCTTGGAACGGGCTTCGACGCGTTCCTCAACGACACGACCTTCCTCCTCGCCGCCTATGTGTTCGAGGACGTCGGCGTCACCGCCTATCACGGCGCGGCGACGCTGATCAGCTATGCGCCTTACCTCGACCGGGCGGCGGGCATTCTTGCTGTCGAGGCCTATCACGCCGGCCTCATTCGAACTGTATTATTTGTGAATGGCAAAGCCCGCGAGACGGCGTTGATCTCCAACCTTCGCGCGACGCTCGATGGCACGGTCAGAACGACCAACCTTGACGATTACGGCGTCGGCACGCAGGCGAGTCCCTCCATCGTCCTGGCGAGCAACGCCAATAACGGCAGCCTTCTCGGCGGCTTTCCGACCAATTCGCCGCCCGGAAATAACGCCATCGCCTTCGACCGCACGACGAGACAGGTTCTGAATATTGTCTACGGCCAGCAAAATGCGACGAGCGGCCTGTTTTTCCCGTCCGGCCTCAACGGCGCAATCAAGTAAACACGGGCTGGACGACCGCCTGAAAAGGGCCGCCCAAACAAAGCTTTGCGGGCGGCTTTTTGGGATTTATGTATCACATATTGATACTGTTATTTCAGGCATCCGAACAGGACTGTCAGGGCCGCCAAGGGCCGATTGCTGAAGGGCGACGGGGCGACGCTAAACCGGGTCGCAAACCGCTGATAACATTCGGGCGGCGCGCTAAACCGTGCGACACGAGCCGTGCAACGTCCCGCGGGTGCGGACCAGCCGCCGGCGAGTCCCCGTTTGCCGGAAGGCTCAGAGCCCTTCAAACAAGGCCGTCGACAGATAGCGCTCGGCGAACGAGGGGATGATGACGACAATCGTCTTGCCGGCGTTTTCCGGGCGCCGGCCGACGTCGATCGCCGCGGCGATGGCGGCGCCGGACGAAATGCCGACTGGAATTCCTTCGATCCGCGCAATGAGCCGGGCGGTGTCGAAAGCGGTCTGATTGCCGACCGTGACGACCTCGTCGATCACCGCGCGATCGAGGATCGCGGGCACGAACCCGGCGCCGATCCCCTGGATCTTGTGCGGGCCGGGCGCGCCGCCGGAAAGGACCGGCAAGTCTTCCGGCTCGACCGCGATCATGCGGACGCTGGGCTTCCGTTTCTTCAGGACCTCGCCGACGCCGGTGATCGTGCCGCCCGTGCCGACGCCCGAGACGACAAAGTCGACCTCGCCGTGGGTGTCGTTCCAGATCTCCTCGGCCGTCGTCCGGCGGTGGATTTCGGGATTGGCGGGGTTTTCGAACTGCTGCGGCATGGCCGAGCCGGGCGTCGCGGCGATGATCTCGTTCGCCTTGGCGATCGCACCCTTCATGCCTTGCGCGGCCGGGGTCAGCACCAGTTCGGCCCCGAGGAGGGCCAACATCTTGCGGCGCTCGATCGACATCGATTCGGGCATCACCAGGATGAGCTTGTATCCGCGCGCAGCGGCGACGAACGCCAGCGCGATGCCAGTGTTGCCGGAGGTCGGTTCGACCAGAACGCCGCGGCCGGGCGAAATCTTGCCCTGCGCCTCGAGCGCGTCGATCATCGAAACGCCGATTCGATCCTTGACGCTGGAAATGGGATTGAAGAACTCGAGCTTGGCCACGAGGCGCGCGACGACGCCTTTTTCCTTGGCGATCCGGTCGATCCTGACCAGCGGCGTATCGCCGATCGTGTCCGTGATCGAATCATAGACCCTGCCCCGGCCCGGCGTCCGCGGCGCAGCGCCTTCGTCCTTCATTGATCGCTCCTCCAAATGGCTCGCCGGGTCGCGCCCGAACGACGCGACCCGCCGATTACCATTTAATGCGGAACAAATCTATGGAAAGGCCTCAATACCGCCGTCAGATAGCGAAATCGCCGGAGGCCTTTTCGTCGTCAAGCACATGCGCCCGCTCGGCCGTCTCGCACATCTGCTCGACCGAAATGGAATCGAGGTTGGCGAGAAACGTTTCGCCCGCCTTGCGAACCGCCGGATCGATCACTCGCTCGAGCAGCACCGAATTTGCGCCGAGATCGTCCGGATCGGCGGTGCTGAGAGACATCGCGGTCCGCACAATCTCGCCCACTGTGATGCGCCGGCGCTCGCGCGCCAGTTCGTAGCCGCCCCGCGGGCCGCGCACGCCTTTGAGAATCTTGGCGTGGACCAGCCCCTGCAGCAACGTCTCGAGATGGCGCGGTGGCAGCTTGTGACGAGCCGCCAAGGCCTTCGCGGCGACCGGCGCCGACCGCGAATGCAACGCGACATCGACAACGGCGGCGATGGCGAGAACGCTCCGTCGCGATAATAAGTTCATGTCAGACCTCCTTCGATGAGCTTCCCGTTGAGCCAAAACCATTTGAGCCACGGGCGCTCGCAGTGAACCGTTCGCCCGCAATGAGAGCGACGCGTTCCACAGAGCAAACGACGAGTTGCGCTATCCGCGCACCGCGCCGAACTGTAAAGGGCTTATTTCCAAAATTGATGAGTATGACGCCAATTTCTCCCCGATAGTCAGCATCAACTGTCCCTGGACTATTGAGGACCGTCACCCCATCGACGAGAGCCAGCCCTGAGCGGGGCCGGATCTGCGCCTCAAATCCCTTCGGCAACTCAATGGCCAATCCGGTCGCGATCAACGCTCGCGACCCAGGGGCCAGGACGACCTCCTCGCCCGCCGGCACTGCCGCAAGGAGATCCATCCCAGCGGCATCTTCACTCTTATATGCCGGCAATTGCAAGTCCGCGGCATGCGGGAAGCGTTTGTAAACAAGCGTGATCATAGGCGCTTCGCCAATTCGAGCGCGAGGCGGCGAACGATGCCGTCTGCGACCTCAGCTTTGCTCATCCGCGGCCAGGAACTCGGCCCCCTGCGCATCGATGACCTCGACCTGATTGGTTTCGCCGCCAAATGTCGACGTGCCGTCCGCGACACTATTGGCGATGATGAGATCACAGCCTTTTCGGCGTAGTTTGGCCTGTGCATTCGCCGCAATGTTTTCGGTTTCGGCGGCGAAGCCGATCACGACTGCCGGGCGCAGCGCGGTATTCTTAGAAACTTCCGCAAGTATATCGGGATTTTCGACCAGGCGCAGCGTTCGGGAGTCCGCGTCGCCCTTTTTCATCTTTTCGCGGGCTACGCTCTCCGCCCGCCAGTCCGCGACCGCCGCGGCGGCAATGAAAGCGTCGGCAGGCAACGCGGCCTCGACGGCCCGTCGCATCTCGCACGCGGAGCCGACATGGATGACTTCAGCGCCCGGCGGATCGGAAAGGCCAACCGGGCCTGTAATGAGCGTTACCCTTGCGCCTGCGCCAATGGCCGATTGCGCAATTGCATGGCCTTGTCGCCCAGAAGACCGGTTGCCCAGGAACCGGACGGGGTCGATCGGCTCATATGTCGGGCCCGAAGTGACGATAATGTGTCGCCCAGACAGCGGCCGCGTTTCGTCGTGATTCGGGATTTCCGGCAAATCAGCGACGGCCTTTCCCGCCGCCAGCGCCTGTTCCACCGCTTCAATGATCGCGAGTGGTTCAGCCATGCGGCCTGGGCCGAATTCGCCACAGGCCATCGGACCCGATTCAGGACCCACGAACAGGACGCCGTCGTCCCTGAGACGTTCGACATTGCGACGGGTGGCGGGATGCAACCACATTCTGACGTTCATCGCCGGGGCGGCGAGCACGCGCTTGTCGGTCGCAAGCAGCAAAGTGGTCGCCAGATCGTCGGCGAGACCCGCCGCCATTCGCGCCAGAATGTGGGCGGTGGCCGGGGCAATGAGGATGAGGTCGGCGGCTCGCGACAATTCGATGTGACCCGATCGTCGCTTCGTCCGTGAGACTGAAGAGGTCGTGGCGGGCAGGTTCTCCACTGAGGGTCGCAGCGGAAAGGGGTGAAACGAATTGCTGCGCGGCCGCGGTCATCACCACGCGAACCGTCGCGCCGCGGTCCCGCAGCCGGCAAATCAACTCCAGCGACTTGAACGCGGCGATTCCTCCGCTGATGATCAGGAGAATGCGCGCGCCCGAGAGTGGGATCGGGGTCATTCGCGACGGTCCGTAGCGAGACCGCAGCGTCGCCCCCGCGCAGCGGCTCTAAAGGAACCGCACGAAACGGTGCGTAACGTCTCCATCCTGCCCCTGTGTCCGCTTCCGCCGCCCAGCGTTTTACTGACGCTAACGGTACCAGAGGATTGCCATGAGCGTTAGTGAAATTGCTATTGACAGAAATGTGGCGCCGTACGCGAGCGGCCGCATAGAATTTTCGTTAGACTTTTCAATGCTGTTTTCGCCTGGCGCGCTGTCGAGCCGCTCGGCGAGCCCCTCAAGACGCCGCGGAGCGTCGGCAAGGAAGGCGGCGAGAGCCGAGAAACCGCGAATCAGATCGTCGAATTCGACCGCGTGGGCCAAGGTTCTCTGCGATCCAGGCGCCGACGACCGGCTCCGCTGTCGACCACATATTGAGTTGCGGGTCGAGCTTCCGCGCGACGCCCTCGACCACGACCATCGTCTTCTGCAGCATCACCAGTTCGACCCGTGTGGTCATGTCGAACAACGCGGTGATCTCGAACAGATAGCGTCAGCAGCTTCGCCATCGAGATCTGATCGGCGGTGCGCGAATGGATCGGCTCGCCGATTGCGCGAATCGCCTGAGCGAAGTCCTCAACCCGGTGGACCCGAGGCACGTAGCCCGCCTCGAAATGCACCTCCGCCACCCGCTGATAATCCCGACGGATGAACCCGAAGAGTATCTCTGCGAGGAACCGGCGTTCCTTGCGCCCAAGCCGGCCCATGATCCCGAAATCGACCGCAACGATCCTGCCGGCCTCATCGACAAAGAAGTTCCCCTGATGCATGTCGGCATGGAAAAACCCGTCGCGCAGCGCGGTGCGTAAAAAGGTCTGAATGAGCGCGCGCGCCAGGGCTGGCGTATCAAAACCCAGCTGGCTCAGGCGGTCCGGATCGGTAAGCGGAACTCCTTCGATCCACTCCATCGTCATCACTTCGCGGGTGGTGTGGCTCCAATCGATCGTTGGCGCTCGAATTTCCGGATCCTTCTGGGAATTCTCGGCGAATTCCGACGCCGCCGCGGCTTCGAGCCGGAAGTCCATCTCCATGCGCACCGACCGCGCCAGCGTCTCGACGACCTGGACGGGGCGCAGGCGGCGCAGCTCCGGGACGGCGCGCTCCGCGAGACGGGCGCCGAAGAACATGTCGGCCAGATCGCGCGCGAACCGCCGCTCGACGCCGGCGCGCAGCACCTTCACCGCGACCGCCCGCGGACCCTCTTCGGTCCGCACGTCGGCGCGATGGACTTGCGCGATCGAAGCCGCGGCCACGGGCTCGCCGAAATTATCAAACACGGATTCGATCTTCGCGCCGAACGAGGCCTCGATGATGCCGATCGCCGTCTGCCGGCTCATCGGAGCGACGCGATCCTGCAATCGCTCGAGTTCCAAGGCGACCTTCGCGCCGACGATGTCCGGGCGGGTCGAGAGAAATTGTCCAAGCTTGACGTAGGACGGGCCCAGCCGGTCGATTGCGCGCGACAAGCCGGTCAGCGCATCGACGTTGCGCTTGGCGATCAGATTGGCGAGGCGGAGCGGCAGCCGCGCGAAGGGCGGCAGAAGGGCGGGATCGACGCCGATGAATGCGCCCTCGCGCGCGAACACAAACCCGGCGCGCGCCAAGCGCCAGCCGTGGCCAAGCGACGACAAAATGGACACAATCAGAGCTTCCAGCCCGAATGGATAGCGACCACCCCACCGCTCAGCCGGATGAAGTCGACACGAGCGAAGCCCGCCTCGGCGATCATCTCCGCCAGGCGATCAGGGGGCGGAAACCTTCGGATCGATTCGACGAGGTAGCGGTAGGGCGCTCCGTCGCCCGTGACGACCTTGCCCATGCGCCGGGATCGCCGAGAACGAGTAGGCGTCATAGACGTGCCCCAGCACCGGAAGATCGACGCGCGAGAATTCAAGGCACAAGAAGCGGCCGCCGCGCTTGAGCACGCGATAGGCCTCGCTCAGCGCGCGTTCGATTCGCGGCACGTTGCGGATGCCGAAGGCGATCGTATAGGCGTCGAACCGCGAATCGCCCAGCGGCAATGCTTCGGCGTTTCCGGCGATGAACGCCACCCGTCTGGACTTTGAGCGCTTGGCCGAGCGCTCGGCCGCGATGCGAAGCATATCCGGGTTGACGTCGACGACCGTCACCGAGGTCTGCGGGCCGCCTGCCTCCGCAACGCGCAAGGCGACGTCCCCAGTGCCGCCGGCGACGTCGAGGTGAGCAAATGGCCGCGAGCGGGAAGGGTGGACCTTGGCGGCCAGAATGTCCTTCCATGCCCGATGGAGGCCGAAGGACATCAAGTCGTTCATCAGGTCATAGCGCCCGGCGACCTTGCGGAACACATCGTCCACCAGGCCTTGCTTTTCATCGACCCCGACGGTGCGCCGGCCGAAATGCGTTTCATCGGGCGCGACAGGCATTCAGGCTCTCCATGGGGCCGCTCACTCCTAGCGCGCCTGGCGCATCGCGTATACCGGCGCCGATCAGTCCATCCGGATGGGGATGCCTGCTTCGGCCATGTGGGTTTTGGCCTCGCAAATCGTAAATTCTCCGAAGTGGAAAATCGAAGCCGCAAGCACGGCGCTCGCGTGACCCTGCTTCACGCCCGCGACGAGGTCGTCGAGACTGCCGACTCCGCCCGAGGCGATGACGGGAATAGATACTGCATCGGCGATTGCGCGGGTGAGTTCGAGGTCGAACCCCTGTTTCGATCCGTCTCGATCCATCGACGTCAGACAGGATCTCGCCCGCCCCAAGCTCGGCGACCTCAACCGCATAGCCGACAGCCTCGATGCCGGTCGCCCGTCGTCCGCCATGGGTGAAAATCTCCCAGCGCGGCGCGCCTCCCGGTTCGGGAACTCGCTTCGCGTCAATGGCGACGACCACGCACTGAGACCCGAACTTTTCCGCCGCCTGGCGAACAATTTCCCGGCTCGGCGACCGCCGCCGAATTGATCGACGCCTTGTCCGCCCCCGCGAGCAGAAGATTGCGGATGTCGTCGGTGGTGCGGACGCCGCCGCCAACGGTCAACGGCATGAAGCAGACCTCCGCCGTTCGCCTGACCGCGTCAAGCAGAATGCCGCGATCCTCGTGGCTCGCGGTGATGTCGAGGAAGCACAGTTCGTCCGCGCCCGCCTTGTCATAAGCGATCGCGCTCTCCACCGGATCGCCCGCGTCGCGCAGATTGACGAAATTGACGCCCTTGACCACGCGGCCGTCCTTGACGTCGAGGCAGGGGATGACGCGGGCTTTCAGGGTCACCGCGCGACCTCCTTCGAAGGCTCTTCGCTCGCGGCGCCGCCGCTGCCCGTCCGCAACAGCGCCAGCGCCTCGCGCGGATCGAGCCGGCCGTCGTAGAGCGCGCGCCCGACGACCGCGCCGGCGAGGCGCGCGCAGTCGGGTTCGGCGAGCCGCCGAACGTCCTTGATCGAGGCAAGGCCCCCCGAGGCGATCACCGGAATCTCGACCGCCTCAGCGAGCGCGATCGTGCTTTCGATGTTGAGGCCGGCCATCGCGCCGTCGCGCCCAATGTCGGTAAAGATGATCGCCGCGACGCCTGCGTCCTCGAACCGGCGCGCGAGGTCGAGCGCGGAAAGGTCAGAGGCTTGCGCCCAGCCTTCGACCGCGACGCGCCCGTCGCGCGCATCGACGCCGACCGCAATCTGGCCGGGGAAGCGTTTCGCCGCCTCGCGCACGAACTCGGGATCGCGCACCGCGGCGGTTCCGACGATGACGCGGCTCACGCCGGTTTCGAGCCAGCTCCGGACCGTCTCCATGTTGCGAACGCCGCCGCCGAGCTGAACTTTCATGGTCAGCCCAAACAGGATGGCCCGAACCGCGTCCGCGTTGACCGGCTTGCCCGCGAAGGCGCCGTCAAGATCGACAACATGCAGATATTCGAATCCTTGCGCGGCGAATTCACGCGCCTGCGCAGCCGGGTCGGCGCTGAATACCGTCGCCCGCGCCATATCTCCCTGGACAAGGCGGACGCATTGCCCGTTCTTGAGATCGATCGCGGGAAACAGAATCACGGTCGCCACCTCAGGAAATTGGCGATCAGCGCCAATCCTAGCCTCTGGCTCTTCTCGGGGTGGAACTGCGTGCCGGCGATGTTGTCGCGCGCGACCAGCGCCGTTACCGGGCCGCCGTACTCGGCGGTCGCGACGACTTCATCTGAGTCTGCGACGTAAAGCTGATAGGAATGAACGAAATAGGCGTGGAGTCCGCTCGCGCCGGTCCTGACGCCGTCGAGAAGCGCATGACTTCGCGTCACGTCGAGCGTGTTCCAGCCCATGTGCGGAATCTTCAGCGCCGGGTCGTTCGGCTTGATCGGCGCGACGTCGCCTTCGATCCAGCCGAGACCTGCAACGACCTCGTGTTCGAGGCCGCGGGTCGCGAGCAACTGGGCGCCGACGCAAATGCCGAGAAAGGGGCGCGCCTTTCTCAGCACGGCTTCGCTGAGCGCCTCAACCATGCCGGTTACGCCGTCGAGGCCGCGCCGACAGTCGGCGAACGCGCCAACGCCCGGGAGCACGATTCGTTCAGCGGCGAGCACCTCCTCGGGACGCGCGGTGACGATGACCTCGCCGTTCGTTCCGGCCTCGCGCGCTGCGCGCTCAAACGCCTTCCGCGCCGAGTGCAGATTGCCCGAACCATAGTCAATGATCGCGACGCTCATCGCATGTCGTCCTAAAGGGCGCCTTTGGTCGAAGGCACCCGCTCGGACTGACGCGGATCGATCGCCACCGCCTGACGAAGCGCACGGGCGACGCCCTTGAAGCACGATTCGGCGATGTGATGACTATTGGCGCCGTACAGCGTTTCGATATGCAGGGTAAGGCCCGCATTTCCGGCGAACGCCTGAAAGAACTCGCGTACAAGCTGGGTATCGAAGGCGCCGATCTTCTCGGTCGGGAATTCCGTCCTGAAAATCAAGAATGGCCGTCCCGAAACGTCGAGCGCCACCCGCGTCAAGGTTTCGTCCATCGGCAGAAGACAGTCCGAGTAGCGGGCGAGGCCGCGCTTATCGCCGAGCGCTTTCGCGAGCGCCTGGCCTATGGCGATGCCGACGTCCTCAACCGTGTGATGATCGTCGATATGACGATCGCCGTCCGCGCGGACGGTCAAGTCGATGAGGGAGTGTCTCGCAAGCTGATCAAGCATATGATCGAAGAACCCGACGCCGGTCGAGACGTCGGACACGCCGGATCCGTCGAGATCGAGGCCGACCTCGATGCTCGTCTCTTTGGTTTTTCGCGCGATCACGCCTTTGCGCATGGCGATTTTCGAGGCCTCAACTTGATCCGGGCCGGGTGATAGCAAGCCGCGGTATGTTTGACTATCGATTCCGGCGCAAGGCTCAAGCGTTCCCGGGCGGTCGATAGAGAGACGCGAAAGCCGAAGTTGGCGAATATAATTCGCTCAGACGATCAGTTGAACACACAAGAGGTAGGGAGGCGAACAGCGCCATCGGCGGCTTGGCGCTCCGCTGGGGCTTCGCCGGGGCGCGAAGTTCGATTAGTAAGGTCGCAAAGTCTGCAAGGCGCGAGGAAGCTCAGTTGAGCTCCACAAGGAACGGAAAAATGATGAAGCCGACGAAATTCGGGATGGGTCAGGGCGTCAAGCGCGTCGAGGACATTCGCTTAGTCACGGGCAGCGGCAATTATACATCCGACGCGAGCGAAGCCGCCAGCCTCAGGGCCGTCTTTGTGCGCAGTCCGCACGGTCACGCAAGTTTCCGCATCCGCGATCTTGATGTGGCTCGCGCGGCGCCCGGAGTGCGCGGAATATTCGTCGCCAGCGATTTCCCCCATTTGGGAGGCCTTCCCTGTATGGCGCCGGTCGCCAATGCGGACGGGTCAATGACCCCGCTGAAGCCGTTTCCAGTCATGTCGAGCAGCGAGGTCCATCACGTTGGCGACATCATCGGCATGGTCGTCGCCGATACGGCGGCGCAAGCGCGCGACGCCGCGGAATTGATCGTGGTCGATTGGGAAGATCTTCCCGCCGTCGTCGATATGGAGAAGGCCATCGAGCCGGACGCGCCGGTCGTTTTTGCGGGCGCGCCCGGCAATGTGGCGTATGACGCCGAACTCGGCGACAAGCAAAAAACCGACGCCGCGTTCGCCTCCGCTACTCATCGTGTGCGCATTAAAATCGTCAATCCAAGGGCCGTCGCCAACTTCATGGAGCCGCGCTCGGCGGTCGGCGAGTACGATGCGACTTCCGGCCGATTCACGCTGAACGTCGGAAGCCAGGGCGTCCATGCCATTCGTCAAGTCATCGCGAACGACATCCTGAAAATCCCGCCGGCTCAGCTTCGCGTCATCACGCGCGATGTCGGCGGCGGGTTCGGGACCAAAGCGTTTGTCTACCGAGAATACCCGCTCGTGCTGGAAGCAGCCCGCCAGCTCGGCCGGTCGGTGAGCTGGACGGCGGACCGCACCGAACACTTCGTCGGCGACGCCCAAGGCCGCGACAACGTGACCACTGCGGAAATGGCCCTGAATGCCGAGGGCAAATTCCTGGCCATGCGGGTGGACATTCTGGGAAACCTGGGGGCGTATTTGTATCTGTTTGCGCCCTATATTCCCTGGCTCGGCGCTTCGATGGCCACAGGTTCCTACGACATCGGCGCGCTGCACGCCCGGGTTCGTGGGGTCTACACGCATACGGTCCCGGTTGACGCCTATCGCGGCGCGGGCCGTCCGGAAGCGGCCTATCTTCTCGAACGTCTTGTCGATGCATGCGCGAGAGAGCTGCGGCTTGCCCCTGACGAAATTCGAGCGCGCAATTTCATCAAGACCGAGCAGATGCCTTACCACACCTTCACCGATCGAGATTACGACGTGGGCGATTTCGAGGGTGCGATGCGCGCCTGCCTTGCGAAGGCCGATCATGCCGGCTTCATCGCGCGAGCGAACGAAGCGAAGGGCAGGGGGAAGATTCGGGGATTTGGCATTTCGAGCTACATCGAGTGCACCGCCTGGGGCGACGGCGAGCAAGGCTCGGTGACATTGGAGAAGAATGGCGATTTCACCGTGCTTATCGGCACGCAGTCGAACGGCCAGGGACACGAGACCGCTTACGCCCAGACCGTCTCGCAGCATCTCGACGTGCCTCTGGAGCGAATCAAGGTCATCCAGGGCGACACCGATCGGATCGCCACCGGCTTTGGGACTGGCGGTTCGCGATCGATTCCCGTCGGCGCGGTGATGGTCAATCGCGCATCCCGGACGCTCGCGGCCTCGTTGAAGGAGCTGGCGGCCGATAAGCTCGAGGCTGCCGTCGCCGATCTGGAGATCGCGGACGGCATGGTGCGCATCGCCGGGACGGATCGGGCAATCTCCTATGCGGAGATTGCCGCGCTGCCTGAAGCGACCGACGCGAGATTGACTGCGATCGAGTCCTTCGAACCTCCCAGCGCGACCTATCCGAACGGCACGCATGCCTGCGAACTTGAGATCGATCCGGAGACCGGCGAAGCCGACATCGTCCGCTACACCGTGGTCGACGACTTCGGATTCACCCTGAATCCCCTATTGTTGGCGGGACAGGTGCATGGCGGCATCGCGCAGGGCGTCGGGCAAGCGTTGATGGAGCGCGCGGTATTCGACGCAAACGGGCAGCTGCTGACCGCGAGCTTCATGGACTATTGCGTCCCGCGCGCCGACGATTTGCCGGGATTCGATTTCGAGACGCGGAACGTTCCCTCGACCACCAACCCGATGGGGTTGAAAGGCGCCGGAGAAGCCGGGTCGATCGGGTCGACGCCGGCGGTGATGAACGCGGTCGTCGACGCGTTGTGGCGCGCCTACGGGATCGAGGAGCTCGATATGCCAGCGACCCCGTTCGCGGTTTATCGTGCAATCAATCGGGCGGCGGCCAAGGGATAAGCGGTTGGGTCTCGCCTCCGTGATAAAATACAACAATTATGTGTTGTTATATCGGCAAGCTGCCGGAAAAAGGCGCCCAGACCGTTGAAAAGACTGAGCCGCGGACGAAAGTGCGCGGCTCTCCGGCGGGTTCAGTCCAGTCCAACGCTCAGCCGCATCATATGGTACGAATGGGCCGGCAAGTTGACCGTGACCGTATTGCCGTCGACTGAGGGGCGGGGTCCCTTTTTCGGCGCCACGGCGTTCTGCTTCTTCAGTGTGTTGGCGGCTTCGAGATCGGCGTTCTCGATGACCTGACAATCGACAATCTTCGCCTTGCCGAAACCCTGCAGCCCGATCTCGACCTCCGTTGCCTCGCTCGCGTGCCTGTTGACCGCGAAGAAGGTCAGGGTTTTGCCTTCTTCGTCATGCACCCCGGCAATGTCGAGATAGGGCACATTGTCGGCGACTTCTGCGTCGTAGCCGGGAGATTTGACCACGAGCTGCAACGCCGTCCCGCGCCCGAACACCGAGGCGAAGTAGTAGGGATAGTAGATCGTCTGCCGCCAAGCCGGGCCCATCGGCTCGGTCATGATCGGCGCGATCACGTTGACCAGCTGAGCAATGCAGGCGATCTTCACAACGTCCGAGCGGCGGATAAAGGTGTTGAGGATGCAGCCAACCTGCAGGACGTCCTCGAAATTGTAGACGTCCTCCAGCAGTCTGGGCGCATGCGGCCAGCCCTTGGCGCCGCCGAGGATTTCGCGGTCCTGCACGTTCGAGTGGTACCAGACGTTCCATTCGTCGAACGAAATGCCCACCTTCTTGCGGCTCCGCTTCGCGGCGCGGACGACCTCGATGGTCGAGGCGACGGCGCCGATATAGGCGTCGAGCTTGGCGTTCAGCGCGAGATATTCGGCGGTGTTTTTCGCACGATTGGCGAAATACATGTGCAGGGAGATGTGGTCGATCGCGTCATACGTGTGCTCGAGGACGACGCGCTCCCATTCGGGATAGCTTTTCATGTCGGAATTGGAGGAGCCGCAGACGACGAGCTCCAGTGATTTGTCGAAGGCGCGCAACGTCTTCGCCACCTCGTTGGCGAGGCGTCCGTATTCGTGGGCGGTCTTGTGGCCGACCTGCCAGGGGCCGTCCATCTCGTTGCCCAGACACCAGTGCTTGACTGCGAACGGCGCGGCGCGACCGTTCTTCTTGCGCAGATCGCCCCAGTAGCTGCCGGTTGGCCCATTGACATATTCCACGAAATTCCGCGCCTCGTCGAGGCCGCGCGACCCGAGGTTGATGGCCAGCATCATCTCGGCGCCCACCGTTTCGCACCATCGTGCGAATTCGTGCACGCCGACCGCATTCAATTCCGATGTGTGCCAGGCCAGATCGAGGCGCGTCGGGCGCTTTTCGCGAGGGCCGACCCCGTCCTCCCAGTTGTAGGCGGACACGAAGTTGCCCCCCGGATAACGCACAATCGGAACCTTCAAGTCCCGGACCATATCGGCGACGTCGCCTCGCATCCCGTCCGCGTCAGCGGTCGGATGGCCGGGCTCGTAAATACCGGTATAGATCGCGCGCCCGAGGTGCTCGAGGAAGGCGCCGTAGAGCCGGTCGTCGATCTTCGCGATCCGATAATCCCGGTGCGCCGTGACGGACGCTTTCATGTCTCCTCGCCTCGCTCGCTGACATCTCGTGAGTATCAGATTGTTGGGTACATAGGAGCCGATTTTCGTCCTTGGCGTCAAGCAGCGGCATGTGCCGGTGGGAGCCCTTCATCCATTTGGGGCCCGATCGTCTGTCGGAAGATCATCACGCTCGGCCGACGATTCAGCCAAGCGCGTCGCCGCCGCCGACTGCTCCGAAATGGCCGGGGCACATCGACCTGAAATTCCGATAGATATCACTGAAGTTGATCCAAAACCCTTGGCGCCCTGTCGTTTCCCGGCTAGCATCAACGCGTAACGCTTCCTCACGTCGCATCCCGTGGGGAACGCGCTCGAAATGCGGGGAAGCCGCCGAGCAAAACTTGGGAGGAAATCGACATGATCCGAAAAATCTTCTACGCCGGCATCGCGACGGCCGCGCTCATGATCGGCGCCGCCCACGCGACCGAGACCATCGTCTGGTGGGACTTCCTCAGCGGCGGCGACGGCGTCCGCATGAAGGCGATGCTCGACGAGTTCAACAAGGAACACGAGGGCAAGGTCAAGATCGACGCCACAACATTCGAATGGGGCGTGCCGTTCTACAGCAAGGTGCAAACGTCGGCCGCAGTCGGCCAAGGGCCGGACGTCATGACTTATCACAAGTCGCGCATGCCGCTCGGCGTCTCGACGGGCACGCTGAGCCCGCTCTCGCCCGATGAGCTCGCCGCCTCCGGCATCAAGGCGAGCGACTTCGGTCCGGCCAACTGGAAAGCGGCGCAAGGACCGGACGGCAAGCAATATGCGGTGCCGCTCGATATCCACTCGATCATCCTCTACTACAACAAGGATCTCCTCAAGAAGGCCGGCCTCCTCGGCGACGACGGCAAGCCGAAGGGCCTCGACGGCGTTGCGAACTGGGATGCGGCCCTCGCCAAGCTCACCGCCAACGGCGTTTCCGGCCTCTCCGTTCCCGGCGACAGCGCTTCGGCTGGCGCATTTTCTACACCCTGCTCAACCAGCAGGGCGGCGAATTTCTTAAGGACGGCAAGTTCCTCGACGGCGCCAATCTCGACAAGGCAACCACCGCGCTTACCGAGATGAACAAATGGGTGAAGAACGGCTGGGCGCCTGCAAAGACCGAATATCCGGCCTCAATCGCCCTCTTCACGTCGGGCAAGGCGGCCATGCACATCAACGGGGTCTGGGAGGTGCCGACGATGGTGGACCTGGCCAAGAACGGCAAGCTCTTCGACTGGGGGGCGATCCAAATTCCTGTGATTTTCGACCATCCGGCGACCTGGGCTGACTCCCATTCCTTCGCCATCCCCGACCGCAAGGGCAACCCGGTCTCGCCGGAGAAGCGCAAGACAGTTCTCGACGCGGTCCACTGGTTCAACGTCCATTCGCTCGAATGGGCGGGCGGCGGCCATATCCCGGCCTATCTGCCGGTGCAGGAAAGCGCGGCGTTCAAGGCGCTGAAGCCGAACTCCGATTATGTGTCGCTCGCCAAGACTGCTGTGTTCGATCCAGTTTCGACGCTCGCCGGCGTCGCTTCGCCGGTCTATGACGCTGCCGGCAATTACGTCATGCCAGCGATGAGCGGCGAGATTGCTCCAAGCGAAGCCGCGAAGACAGATGCGCGACGACCTGCAGGGCCAGACCAAGTAGAGTTCGAGCGATCCTGAAGGCTGGCCGTTCCGCCGTCGAGGCGGGGCTGCCGGCTTCCTACGTTCGAGCGGGAGACGCACGGAGCGATGATCAGAGAGCAGGCGCAACGAGGTTCTTGTCGCATGTGTCCTGTTGGCGCCGTTCATCGTTATCTACGCAGTCCTGTTTGTCTACCCATCGCTGAAGATGTTCGTCCTCGCCTTCACCAACGCACCGCTGATCGGCTCGGGCGAATGGGTCGGCATCAAGAACTTCCAGAGACTTTGGCTCGGACCGCCTGTTCTGGACGTCGGTCTGGAACACCATATATTTCGTGGTTCTCAGCGTCATTCCGAGCGCCGTCGCTCGCACTCGTTGTCGCCGTCGCCGTCAATCGCCTCAAAGGCTGGATCCAGAGCCTCGTGCTCGCAGCCTTCTTCCTTCCATACATCCTGCCCGTCTCGGTCGTCGTGCGCATCTGGGGCTGGATGTTCGACAAGGATTTCGGGATCGCGCAGACATGTCATTACACTCTTCACCGGCGGTGAGCATGTCTCGGTCTTTCGCACCCTGCCGCTGTTCATGCCGGCAGTCGCCTTCGTCACCGTCTGGTGGTTCCTCGGCTTCAACGCGCTCTTGTTCATCGCCGGCCTACGCAACATTTCGCGCGAGATTTATGAAGCGGCGGAACTCGACGGAGCGGGTTCCTGGACGACATTCCGCCGCATCACCTGGCCGCTGATCTGGCCCATCACCGTGCTGGTCATGACGATCCAGCTCATCCTGCAGTTGAAGATCTTCGACCAGGTTTACCTGTTCGCCGCCAATGTGCGCACTGACGCGACAATGGTGATGGTCCAGTACATCCTTAAGCAGGCGTTCCAGATGAACAAGGGAGGGCTTGGCGCGGCTGCATCGATGGTGCTGTTCGTCTTGATCGTCGTGTTGTCGGTCCTGCAGTTCCAACTTTTGCGCGCGCGAGGAGCGAACGATGAGCGCTGCCGCCGACATCGCTGATGCGGTCGCCGCTCGGCCGCGAGGCGGATTTCTCGGCTCCGCAGTTTCAACGTGCTCGGCCTCATCGCCACGGTCGCGACCGTCCTGGCCGCGATCCTCTGCGCCTTTCCGCTCTACTGGGGCCTCATCACGACCTTCAAGCCGGAGGACGAGATCGTGCACCCCGGCGTGCAACTCTGGCCGGAGCACTTCACCGTCCAAAATTACCTGCCACGTGCTGTACGCCAGACCAAGATCGGCGTCTGGTACGTGAATTCGCTTGTCACCTCCGCAGCGGTGACGCTCATCGTCGTCGGTCATGGCCGCTGCCGCGGGCTATGCGATCTCGCAGCTCAACTTTCCCGGCCGACGTATTTTTTGGGGCCTGATCCTGGCGAGTTTCATGGTGCCGATCCCCGCCCTGCTCATCACCCATTTCGTCGCTGATCAGCCAGTTTCACTGGATCAACACCTGGGCTGGCGTCATCGCGCCGCAGCTTATCGCGCCGATCACGGTCATCATCTACAAGCAGTTCTTCAACTCTGTGCCGAAGGATTTTCGCGAGGCCGCCGCGATCGATGGCGCAACCGAATTCCAGGTCCTGTTCCGCATCTACTTGCCGATGAACTGGGGCGTCACCGCCGCACTCGCCATCATCACATTCATCGCCGCATGGAACCTGTTTCTCTGGCCTTTCCTCGCCGTGTCGAAGAGAACATGATGAACATCACCGTGGGGATCACCCAAGTGCATGACGCCTTCGGCGTCTCCTATGGACGGGACCTCGCGGTCGCCATGCTGGCGGCGCTCCCCGTCGCGATCGTTTATTTGGTCTTCCAGCGCCAGGTGACACAGGCCATCATGCTATCGGCGGGCATCAAGGGATGAGCACGCTGCCGGCAAGAACCGAGAGCGCGACGCCCCATGTCGAACTCAGACGTGTGACCAAACGGTACGGCGTGGTCACGGCGATCAGCGATCTGAGCCTACGGTCGAGAAAGGCTCCTTCACTGCTCTGCTCGGCCCGTCCGGCTGCGGAAAATCGACGCTGCTCAGAATGATCGCCGGGCTCGAAGAGATCACTGCGGGGCAATGCATCATCGACAATCAGGACGTGACCGATATGCCGCCGGCGCGACGGCGCATCGCGATGGTGTTCCAGTCCTACGCCCTCTATCCGCACATGACGGTCAGGCAGAACATCGCCTTCTCGTTGTCGGTCGCTGGCGCATCGCGGAGAATTCAGGATGAGCGGGCGCTGGAGGTCGCGCGCATCCTGCAGCTTGAGCAACTTCTCGACCGGCGCCCGGCGGAGCTCTCCGGAGGCCAGCGCCAGCGGGTTGCGATCGGCCGTGCGCTGGTACGCAAGCCCGAGGTCTTCTTGTTCGATGAGCCATTATCCAATCTCGACGCGAAGCTCAGGGTGCAAATGCGCCTCGAACTCGCCAAGCTCCATGCGGATCTCGGCACGACGATGATCTATGTAACGCACGATCAGACCGAGGCGATGACTCTCGCCGACAGGATCGTCGTCCTGGATAAGGGACGCATTTCGCAGGTCGGTTCGCCGCTGGAGCTCTACAACTCGCCGGCCAACAAGTTCGTCGCCTCGTTCATCGGCTCGCCCAGCATGAACTTCTTCGACGTGAAGATTGCGTCGACGAACGGCCGGACGGCTGCGGTCGCCCTTCCCGGCGGAAGAGAGGCGAGCATCCGCGTCGGCATTGATGGCCCAACCGAGGGCGTGACCGAGCTCGGGGTGCGCCCGGAGCACCTGACCGTCGTGAATGCGTCGGATGCGAGCGCTTCTTTCACGGGCGTGATCGCCATCGTCGAGCGCCTCGGCAACTCGACGCTCCTTTACGTCGATACTCCTGCGGGCCAGCTCATCGTCGAAGGCAAGGGGAATCTCTGAAATCAGATCGGGGGAGCCCGTGGGGCTCAAGCTCGATGAGGGGGAGGCTCATCTGTTCGGGTCAACCGGCGCGGTTCTCTAGTCGGGGCTTCGATGGCGGCGTCTGTTGCGGGGCTAGGGTGCGGTCGTCAATCTCAGCACGATGTCCTGATCGTAATTGCCGAAGCCGCGGCCGAATATGTTGACGCCGCCGGGATGGCGCGCATCCGCCTTGACCTCGATCCTCAGCCGGATGGAGTGGTGGCCGGAAATATCAAGATCTCGCGGGGTCACCGACGAAATCCTGACGCCGTCGACGAATGTGCCTTGCGGCGTCACGCGCCAACTCTTGAGCTTGCCATACTGGCTGCCTTTCAGCTTCCACCAGTCGGGAGTGTATACGCCTCTCTGGTCGCCGAAATCGCCCGGGCTCGTCCAGACGCCGACTTCCTGGGCGTTGATCGCAATCGTGATGTCGGAGGGCCAATCCGCCGATGTTCCCGGCACTTCGGACGACAGTTCGAACGAGAACTCCAGGGCGGCGACGTTCCTGCCGACGAGCCGGGCGTTATTGGGAAACTGGTATTCGACAAAGCCGCGGGTGAACCACATCAAACCCGCATTCATCCGGTCGGGGTTGAGAAAGGTCCCGGGAACGTCAAGCAGGCCGATGATTCCTTTCGGCGAGCACAAACCGCACGGCGCGCTGACTTCACAGCTTGTATAAAGCCCGATCGGCATCGCAACTTCGATGACGTTGGCGGAGCGCGTTGGCCATTTCCTCGCGAAACATCACCAGATATTCGTCGAAGGCGGAAAAGCACAGCTTCTGATTCCCCTTGCGCCCCTTTTGCGTCTCGGTTCGAATGAGGCCGGCCGTTTCGAGGACCTGCAGGTTGGACGAGACCGTCGACTGCGGCAGGCCGAGCGCGCTGGCGATATCGTTGACATTGACCCCGGCGCCGCGCTGCAAGAGCCGCAGAATTCTGACCCTAACCGGCGAAGCGAGGCCGCGAAGGACCTCCGGCCGCTCCTCGGGATCGATGACCAGAAAATTTCGCCCATGTCCCGTTCCTCCGGCCGAATCCGCTCCAGAGGATTTGCATCAGCTTTTCCGATGTTTCGAGATTTCGTCGCGTAATTTCAGGCCTGCGCCTCAAACCATCAGCGGGAGCCGCCCGTGTCCGCGATCGCGCCATTCAACAACCGAAGCGCCGCGCCGCGCGCCACGCTGGCGCTCGACGGCCTTTGGGATTTCGCCTTCGAAGGCGCCAGCGGCGCGCCTCATCAGGCGAGGGCCATAAGATCCGTTCGCCCGGCATCTGGCAGACGCAATTTCCAAGTCTTCGCAACGCTTGCGGGACGGGCCGTTACCGGCGGCTGATTCATATCCCGAGCGAATGGGCCGGGCGCAGCATCGTGCTGGTCATGGAGGGCGTGTTTCACGAGACGACAATCCTGATCGACGACGCGCCCATCGCCTCCCACGACGACGGCTGGACGACGATCGAAGTCGATCTGACCGAGGCGCTCGACGGGAAGGGAAGCTTTGTTCTTGGGGTCGACGCGCGCATCCCCGACGACCGTGGCGGTTCGGGATCGCGCCTGAGCGAGTCGCTGATCGGCAAGCAGGACTGGTACGGCCTGCAGGGCGGGATATGGAAGGCGGCGCGGCTGGAGGCGCGCGAACCGGTTCACTTCACCGAGGTCGCCGTGCGAACGTCGTTCGACCTCAATGCGGGTTTTGTGACCGTCAGCGGCAGGCTGTCTGGGCCCGGCGTCGACGTGACTGTCGCGGTCGGTCTTTCGCGTGGCGGCGAAACTGTCGCTCGGCTTTACGTTGCATCTCAAGTCAGACGCGTTTGACGCGACAATGGTCGTTCCTGAAGCGGCGCCGTGGTCGCCGGAGGCGCCCAATCTCTATGCCGCGGTCGTCGAGCTGATCTCCGCCGGCGCGATTGTCGATGCGGTCGAGCGGGTTGTCGGGTTTCGGCGATTCGAGGCGAGAGAGGGCCGGCTATTCCTCAATGGTCGAGCCGTTCTTCATGTTTGGCGCGCTCGACCAGGACTGGCACCCTGAGGAGGAATGCCGGCCTCCAAGCGCCGCGTTCCTCGAACAGCGGTTCGCCAACGCCAAGGCGATGGGACTGAATACGCTCAGATGCCACGTCAAGATTCCCGATCCCCTTTATTTCGATCTCGCCGACCGGCTGGGGCTCATCGTCTGGCTCGACATGCCCTATGCGGAATTCCTGGCGCCATCGACCCGGGAGGCGTTGCGCGAGGTGTTCCGCAAATCCGTCGCCGCGCACGGCAGCCATCCGTCAATCGCGATCTGGACGCTGTTCAACGAAGGGTGGGGCATCGACCTCGATGACAACCCGGACGACCGCCGTTGGCTGATTGAGACTTTCGATGCGGCGAAGGCGCTGATCCCGGACAGTCTCCTCATCGACAATTCACCCTGCTTTCCGCGCAACTATCATCTGAAGACCGATATCGAGGACTTCCATTGGTACAACGGATTTCCCCACCAGAATGATGCCTTCGCCGCGACGACCCGCGCATTCGCGGCCCGGGCCGCGTGGAGCCTGGTCGCCGCACGGCGATGCTCGAAAAGCGCGGGGACGAGCCGCTCATCTGCTCCGAGTTCGGGGTTTGGGGATTGCCCCATCCCCGCGAGATCCTGGAGAAGGACGGAAGCGAGCCCTGGTGGTTTGAGAGCGGACACGACTGGAATCAGGGCTGCGCCTATCCGCATGGGATCGAGACGCGGTTTCGGGATGCTGAGCTTGCGCCGATCTTCGGCGATGTGGACGGGTTCGTCGACGCGGCGCAGGAATTCCAATACCGGGCGCTCAAATACCAGATCGAGACCCTGCGCTGGGAGCGGAGCCTGTCGGGCTACGTCATCACCGAACTCAACGATGTCCAGTGGGAGTCGAATGGAACTCATGGATGTGCGGAACCGCCCGCGCCGGTTTGCGGATCGGCTGGCGAACCTGCAGCGTCCGTGGCTCGTCATTGCCAGATCCCCGCGCACGGCGATCAGCGTCGGCGAGAGGATTGAGGTTTCCGTCCGGCTCGCCGGCGCCGGGGACGCGCCGGCGGGCGCCAAGCTCGCATGGCGGTTTGCGGGATCAGGCGGGCCTCGTTCCGCTTGGCGACGAGCCGATGACGATTGACATGATCGGCTGCGGCGGCGAAGCGGTCGCCATCCACAATCTCGAACTCGAGGCGAGCGATGGCCGTGGGCGACGGTTGTCGCGCAATTGTCTCGAGTTCTGCGTTGTCCCGCCGTTTCGCGGCCCCGCGCCCGCGCTCCATGCGATCGACGCCGGCGCCGAGCGAGATCCTCGCCGCGCTTGCCTGGCCGAATTGCGCCGACTCGCCTGACGAGGCGGAGGTCATTCTGGCGACGCGGTTGACGACGCCGGTGCGGGAATCGCTGATCGCGGGCCGCAAGGCGCTCTTGATCGCCAATTCGCCCGACGCGCTCATCGACCCGGCGCGCGATCTGCCGTTGTCCGACCGGCACAATTTTCCGACCATGGAGCTCAAGCCGCGTGCGGGGACGCCGTGGGACGGCCAATGGATGGGCGCGTTCGCCTGGCGGCGCATCGATGGCCCGTGGGCGGCGTTGCCCAACGGTCCGATGCTCGACGAGCATTGGGGCGGCCTGCTGCCGGACTACGTGCTCACCGGCTTCCTCTCGACCGCATTCCACGGATTGGTCGACGCTGGCGTCGCTGTCGCCTGGTTGCACAAGGCGGCGGCGTTCGCCAAGCGCAGCTTTCTTGGCAATGGCTGGATCACGGTCTCGACCTTCGAATTGACTTCGCCCGCGGCGCGCAAATCTGCTCTCGCGCCCTATTTGCTGAAGGCGCTGGCGGAGAGCTGAGCCGCGCGGTTCGGCCACGCACATGCAAATCCACGCAACAAAACCAAAATCCGGCGGAAGAAAAACCCAAGTCCGGCGCAACAAAAACCAACCCTGGCTCTTCCGCGAAACGAGCCTTTTTAAGGGGATACGCCCAAAGACCGCCGGAAACGCGGAAACGAAGCCCCTTGGCCAGACCCGGCGCCGAAAGCTCATTCTCCTTTTCTCCTCGCCGCCTCGGACGACCCTGCTGCGGCGCTGGGAAGTATAGCACATATTTCTGATTTAAGAAAGCTGTCGCGATGGTTTTTCTGATTTCCAGCTCACCGTCACGAACCTCGCCGTCCGCATTCCGTCCCGCCTTGCCGCCTCAGAAAGCTCGCGCTACAAAGATTGGGAAAAGCTTTTCCCAGCCCGGCCGCATAACGGTTCGGGCGAGCGCCGCGGGGGAAGCGCCTTTCGCCAAAGCTCGCGGGAATCACGCGAAAAAACCTCGGGAGAAACGCCATGACGTCAAGGACGCTTTGCGCGGCGCTGGCCGCTCAGCTTATCGCTTCGACCGCCCTCGCGGCGGCTGCCCACGCCGATACGATGACGATGTGGGTGCGCGCGAGCGGCACGAACGCCGCCGCCCACCTTGTCGATCTCTGGAACGCGACCCACCCCGACAAGATCGAGCTCACCACCATCCCCGACAACCAGATGGTCACCAAGCTCGCGACCGGCGTTCAGGCCGGCGACGTGCCCGACCTCGTGTCGTTCGATCTCATATACATGCCTGATTTCATGAAGGCCGGCTTCCTCGTCGACCTCACCGCCGACCTCAAGGCCAATCCCAATTACGCTTCTGTCGCGCAGGCCTACAAGGACATCGCGACCTACGAGGGCAAGCTCTACGGCGCGGGCTTCACCCCGGATGTGTCGATCCTCGTGTGGAACAAGGATCTGTTCAAGAAAGCCGGAACTCGATCCCGACAAGCCGCCGCAGACAGTCGGCGAGATCCATGAAGACGCGAAGAAGATCCGCGCGCTAGGGTCCGACACCTACGGTTTCTATTTCTCGGGCGCTTGCCCCGGCTGCAACATCTTCGCCACTTCGCCGATGATGGTGGCCGCGGGCTCGAAGATGCTGCCCGCCAACGGCAACGATGACGCGCTCACCGGCGACGGCGTCAAGGACGTGCTCGAGGCGTTCAAGGAGATGTGGAGCGAGGGTCTCGTGCCCAAGAGCGCGCAGACCGACAACGGCGCGAACTTCACCGGCGAATTCAAGACCGGCAAGATCGGCATCCAGGGCACCGGCGGATTCCTGCTCTCCGAGCTCAAGAAAGACGTGCCGAATTTGAACTTCGGCGTCACCTTCCTGCCCGGCGTCAAGAAGGGAGAGGTGTCGTCGTTTGTCGGCGGCGACGTCGTCGCGATCCCGGTCGGGTCGAAGCATGTTCCGCTTGCCAAGCAGTTCATCGCCTGGGAGCTCACCGACGAGGCGCAGCTCGAAGGGCTCGCCAAGAACAACATCGTGCCGTCGCGGCCCGCACTCGCAGACAACAAATATTTCGCCGCCGATCCGCGCGTCGTTGTGACCGCCAAGGCGATTGGCGTCGGCTACGTGCCATGGGTCTATCATTTCGCCGACATGGTGAACTCGGATTCGAGCCCCTGGATCAATATGCTGCAACGCGCGATCTTCGACGGCGACGTCGACGGGGCGATCAAGGAGGGCCGCGAAAAGATGAAGGAGATCGCCGGCCAATAGCCTCGTTCTCCGCGATGCGACGGACGCGAACCGTTCCCCAGTGGCCAGGCTGGCTCTTCATGGCGCCGGCCCTTGCGTTCGTCGGCGTGTTCGTCGCAATTCCGCTCGGCCAGCTTGTCGCGATGTCGCTGACTGACCGGTCGCTGCTCGGCGGCGGCAAGTTCATCGGCTTCGTCAACTACTGGCGCATCTGGAACGACTCGAGCTTCTGGCGGGCGCTCGAGTTCACCGTCAAATACACGCTCGTCCTGACGCCGATCCTGATGATTTTGGGCTTTGCGTTCGCGCTGCTCACTGTCGAGAACACGCCGCTCAAGCGTCTCACGCGCACCATCGTTTTTCTTCCCGTGGTGATCGGACTGTCGAGTTCGAGTCTCCTTTGGTTCTGGCTGCTCGACGAACAGGTTGGCCTGCTCAACAAGCTCCTGACCGATCTGCACATCATCCGCGAGCCAATCGTCTGGTTCGCCAGCGCCAATCTCGCCTTCTGGGCGGTGGTGATCTCGATCACCTGGAAGGTGGTCGGCTTCGGTATGGTGCTGTTCGTGTCGGGAATCCAGTCGATCAATCCCGACATTCTCGAGGCGGCGGTGATGGACGGCGCGAGCTATTGGGGACGCGTCCGGCTCATCATCCTGCCGCTGACGCGCCGGGTGGTGCTTCTCACGACGCTCGTCAGCGCGATCGGCTCGATGCTGGCGTTCGACCAGTTCTACATCATGACGTCAGGGGGCCCGCGCGGCCAGACGTTCACCGCCGTCTACTGGATCTACCAGAACTCGTTCATCTCGTTCAAACTTGGCTACGGCGCCGCGCTGTCGATTGTGCTGACGCTCATCATCCTCGTGTTCTCCACGATGCAGATTGCGCTGACAGCGCGGAGCGCCGAGACATGACCGCGGCCGCACTGACGAGCGAGGCCGAGCGGGTGATATCCGCGCCCCGCGGCGGGCGCGCGGCTCCGGTCGCCTACCTGACCGCGGCCGCTTGCGTCGCGGTGATCGCCGTCATGGCCGCCCCGATGGCGCTCTCTTTTCTCGCCTCGATCAAGACGGCCGCCGACGCTTCCGCCGTCCCGCCGCACTATCTGCCGCAAGCGCTAAGCTTCGAAAACTACGCCAAGGTCATCAATTTCCAGGCGGGCCTCGCAACCTATGTTAGCAATTCCGGCGCCGTGGCGCTGATGACCATCGCGGCCTGCATCGCGCTTGCGGCGCCGGCCGGCTACGGCCTCGCGCGGTTCGCGATGGGCGGCAAGGAGGTTGCGTTTCTCGCCCTGCTCGCGCCGATCATGATCCCCTATCAGGCGCTGCTCACGCCGCTCTATCTCGACTTCGCCAAGGTCGGCCTCGTCAATACGCACCTCGGGCTCGCGATCGTGCATACGATCCTCCAACTGCCCTTCTCGATCTTCCTCATGCGCAACAGCTTCGAGGCGATCCCGCGCGAGATCGAGGAGGCGGCGATGATTGACGGCTGCTCGGCCTGGAGGCGCTTCACGCGCGTGTTTCTGCCGCTTGCGGTCCCGGCGATCGTCACCGTTGCGCTCTTCGCGTTCATCAATTCGTGGAACGAATTTCTCGCCGCGCTGATTTTCATGAACCGGGAGACCGAGTTCACCGTGCCGATCCTGCTGGTCAGCGTGCGCATCGGCAATCACGGCGCCGTCGACTGGGGCGCGCTACAGGCGAGCGTCATCATTTCGATGATCCCCTGCCTTGCCGTCTACGTCGCCTTGCAGCGCTACTATATTTCCGGCCTGCTTTCCGGAGCGGTCAAATGAGCGATCTCGTTCGCGGCGAGCCCGAATCCGGCGATGAGCGCTGGGCCGAGGGCGTCTTGACGATCCGCGATCTCGCGCGGATCGCGGGCGTTTCGATCGGGACCGCCTCGAAGGCGCTGAACGCCAACGGCCGCCTCAGCGCGGAAACGCGCGCCAAGGTTCTTCGCGGTCGCCAAGGACATCGGCTACCGGCCGAACGGCCTCGCGCAAAGCCTGCACCGCTCGCGCTCGATGACGGTCGGCATTCTCTCCAACGACAGCTTCGGCCGCTTCACCTTTCCGATCGTCGCGGCTCTGGAGCGGCGACTCTCCGACCACGGCATCGCGGTCTTCATGTGCAATGCGACCGACGACCCGGTGCGGGAGCGCCGGCACGTCGATCAACTGCTTGGCAAGCGCATCGATGGCCTCGTCGTCACCGCGCGCCGCGCCGACAAGCGCGAGCCGGTCGAGCCCGCGGCTCGCGGGCTGCCGGTGATCTACGTCTTTTCGCGGATCGAGAATCCGAACGCACTGTGCCTCTTGCCGGACGACAAGGGGGGCGCGGCGCTTGCGGTCCGCCATCTCGCCGCGCTCGGCCGCAAGCGGATTGCTCATATCACCGGCCCGGAGCGCTTCGAGGCCGTGCGGCTGCGCGAGGAGGGCTATCGCGCCGCGCTCGCCGAAGCCGGCCTCAAGGCGCGCAACGGCGATTGCCTTGCCGGCCATTGGTCGGAAATGTGGGGGCGGGAGGCCGTTCAGCGCCTCTTCGCCGGCAGGCGGCTCGCGCCAGACGCGCTCTTCTGCGGCAACGACCAGATCGCGCGCGGCGCGCTCGACGCGCTTGCGCGAGATGGGTCGCTCGGTTCCGGCCGATGTCGCCGTCGTCGGGTTCGACAATTGGGAGGTGATGACCGAGGCCGCCCGGCCGCCGCTGACCAGCGTCGACATGAATCTCGACGCGCTCGGCCGCTCGGCCGGCGAATGCCTGCTCGACATGATGTCCGGCCGCGCAGTCGCCGGCGTGCGTCGCCTGCCGTGCACGCTCGTCGTCAGGGAATCGTGCGGAGCGCGGCAGGCGCCTTGACGGAGACATTGATCATGACCCAACTCGGCTTTTCTCCCGTGCCGTTCGCCGACGTGAAGCTCAAGGGGCCGTTCTGGCGCGAGCGGCTGGACACCGTGCTCAAGCGCACGATCCCGAGCCAGCACGCCAAGCTCGCCGAGGTCGGCATTCTCGCGTCGCTGAAGCTGCCGCAACCGCCGCCGCCGCTCGCGATCCGCGCAACGCCCACGGGTTCACCGTGCAGGTGTTCTGGGACTCCGACGTCGGCAAATGGATCGAGGCGGCGAGCTACGCGCTCGCGCATCGGCGCGATCCCGACATCGAGGCCAAGATCGACGCGATCGTCGACGATCTCGCCAAAGCGCAATCGGCCGGACGGCTATCTCAACTGCTGGTACAACGGCCGCGAGCCGGACAAGCGCTGGACCAACCTGCGCGACAATCACGAACTCTACAATGCCGGCCACCTGCTGGAAGGCGCGATCGCCTATTTCCAGGCCACCGGGCGGCGGCGATTCCTCGACATCATGGAGCGCTACATCGACCATATCGCCGCGACGTTCGGGACGCGGCCCGGCCAGAAGCGCGGCTATCCCGGGCATCAGGAAATCGAGCTGGCGCTGATCAAGCTCTATCGGCTGACCGGCGACCGGCGGCGGCTCGATCTTGCCGCCTATTTCATCAACGAGCGCGGCCGCCAGCCGCATTACTTCACGCGAAGAGGCGATCGCGCGCGGCGACGATCCCGCGAGCTACTGGGCCCGGACTTACGAATACAACCAGTCGCACATCCCGGTGCGCGAGCAGACGAAGGTCGTCGGCCACGCGGTGCGCGCGATGTACATGCTCTGCGCGATGGCCGACCTCGCGGCGGAGCTCGACGACGAAGGGTTGAAACGCGCCTGCGAAACGCTGTGGCGCGACGTGACGACGGCGCAGATGTACGTGACCGCCGGACTCGGGCCGAAAGAGACCAACGAGGGCTTCACCGAGGCCTACGATCTGCCGAACGAGACGGCCTATGCGGAAACCTGCGCCTCGGTCGCGCTCGTCTTCTGGGCGCATCGCATGCTGCATCTCGATCTCGACGGCGCACTATGCCGACGTGATGGAGCGGGCGCTCTACAACGGCGCGCTGAGCGGGCTGTCGCGCGAGGGCGACGCATTATTTCTACGCCAATCCGCTCGAGAGCCGCGGCCAGCACCAGCGCTGGGCCTGGCACGTCTGCCCGTGCTGCACGATGAACGTCTCGCGGCTGGTCGCCTCGATCGGCGGCTATTTCCTCTCGGCCGGCGAGACGGCGTCGCCTTCCATCTCTATGGCGGCGTCGAGGCGAAGGTCGCGATCGGCGGCGTCGCGGTCGCGTTGCGCGAGACGAGCGCACTATCCCTGGTCCGGCGACATCAGGATCGCGGTCGACCCGCAAGCGCCGGCGTCCTTCGATCTGAAACTGCGCATTCCCGGCTGGGCGAGCGGCGCGACCGTGACGGTCAACGGCGAGCCGGTCCCGCTCGACGATCCGCGCGCGGCTATGCGACGATCCAGCGGACGTGGAGCGAGGGCGACGTCGTCGCGCTGAACCTGCCGATGCCGGCCGGAGCGCCTTTACGCGCATCCGAACGTGCGGATGGACGTCGGGCGCGTCGCGCTGAGGCGCGGCCCGCTGATCTACTGCGTCGAAGAGGCGGACAATCCCGGCGAGCCGGTGCAGACGTTCGCGCTGCCGCGCGCGGCCCCGATCGAGGCGAAATGGCGCGACGATCTGTTCGGCGGCGCGATGATCCTCGAAGCGCCGCGCGAAGCGCCTCGTCCCCGGCGACGCGGAGGCGCGCTCTATTCGACCACGCCGCCGCGGCGCGACGACGCTGACGCTGACCGCGATTCCCTATTATCTCTGGGCGAATCGGGAGCCGGGCTCGATGCAGGTCTGGATTGCGGAAGCGGGTTGAGACGAGTCGGGCAGGGACGGGGGCGGCATGAGCGGGGCGCGGCGAGCGAGGATCGCCATCATCGGCGATCGCTTCATGGCGCCGCTCACCTTCGAGACGGCGATCCGCGCCCGGTGCGCTGGGAAGCTGGACATCGAATCCATGGAATTGCCGTGGCCGGATGAGCCGATGCGCCACGGCTATGTCGAGCCCGGCATGGATGGCCTCAAGGAATATCAGGGCGACGCCGAAGCGATCGTCGGCTTCGTCGGCGACGCCGAGATCGCGGTCACCCAGCTCGCGCCGTTTTCCGCTGCGATGTTCAAGCGCATGCCGAAGCTCCGCCTCATCGCCGTGTCGCGTGGCGGGCCGGTCAACATCGATCTTGCCGCCGCCCGCGAGCGCGGGGTCCTCGTGGTCAATACGCCGGGGCGCAACGCCTCGGCGGTCGCCGAGTTCACGATCGGCGCCATCATCGCGGAAACTCGCCTGATCACCCGCGGGCACGACGCGCTGCGCAAAGGCGTCTGGCGCGGCGACCTCTATCGAGCCGACCTGGTCGGGCGCGAGCTTTCGCAGACGACGGTCGGCGTGATCGGCTATGGCCACGTCGGGACGAAGGTCGTCCGCCTCCTGAAGGCGTTCGGCTGCCGGATTCTGGTCGCCGATCCTTATGTTCAGCTGTCGGCGGCGGACGCGCGCGACGGCGTCCGGCACGTGACGCTCGACGCGCTGCTGCGCGAGAGCCACGTCGTCACGCTGCACGCCCGCGTGACCGCCGAGACGCTGGGCTTCATCGGGCGGGACGCAGTTCGCCGCCATGCGCCCAGACGCCTGCTTCATCAATACCGCCCGCGGCCCGATGGTCGACTACGACGCGCTGACCGAGGCGTTGAAATCGGGCAGTCTGCGCGGCGCGGCGCATCGAGACTTTCGCCGTCGAGCCGACCCCGTCGATCTCGAACTGCTGCGGCTCGACAACGTGACCCTGACGCCGCATATCGCCGGCGCGTCGCTGACCACGATCGAGCACGCCGCGGACGCCGCCGCCGAGGAAGTGCGCCGCTATCTCGCCGGCGAAGGGCCGCTCAACCCCTGCGGCGTGACGCGCGGGCGAGGCCCGTGCGCCCGCTTGCCGAGATCAGTCCAGCGGCAGCTATTACCCGCGCTCGCCCGGCTTCATTGCGCCCCGAAATTGGAGTTATGCCCGATGAAATCGCGTTGGTCGGATTTGGAGTTTCGATCCGTCGTCGACGGCTATGTCGGAGCCGGCCTGAACCTCGATCTGGCGACCCGCGTCTATACGACCCGCCTCCTTGGCGGCGATCCGCAATTGGTCCTGCATGGCGGCGGCAATACGTCGGTCAAGACGGTCGTGAGCGACGCAGACGGCAGCGAGGTCCCAGTCATCTGCGTCAAGGGCAGCGGCTGGGACATGGGCACGATCGAGCCGGCGGGCCTGCCGGCGGTGCGGTTGGCCGAGCTCGCCGCGCTCGCCCGATTCGACGCGCTGTCGGACATGGAGATGGTCCGCCAGCAACGCCGCCTGCTTGATGGATCCTTCCGCGCCCAACCCATCGGTCGAGGCGATCCTGCATGCGCTGATCCCGGCCGGCACGTCGATCATACCCATGCCAACGCCATCGTAGCGCTGACCGACCAGCCGGACGGCGAGGCGCTGGTGCGCGAGATCTTCCCCGACGCCGTCGTCGTTCCCTATGTGATGCCCGGCTTCGTTCTGGCGAAGGCCTGCGCCAAGGCGCTCGCCGCGGCGCCGGACGCAACCAGCATGATCCTCATTGAAGCACGGAATCTTCACCTGGTCCGATGACGCGCGCGAGAGCTACGAGGCGATGATCGGGCTCGTCGATCGCGCCGAGCGCCGGCTGATGAAGGGGCGGCCGCGGCCGTTCACGCCGGCGCCGCAGCCGGCGAGCCTCGCCTCGCCCGCCGAGATCATGCCGATCCTGCGCGGCCGGCTGGCGCGGCCGACCGCGGTCGAAGGCCGCCCGAAGCGGATGGTGCTGACCTTCCGCACCAGTCCCGCGATCCTCGACCTCTGCAACGCCATGAACGCAGCCGATCTCGTCTCGCGCGGCAATGCGACGCCGGACCACATCCTCCACATCAAGCGCACGGGCGTCGCCTTGCCCGCGCCTGAGGCCGGCAAGCTCGATGCTTTCGCCGCCAAGCTCGACTCGGCGCTGGCCGATTATGTCGCCGGCTACCGCGCCTATTTCGAGCGCAACAACCCCCGCGTCGGCGGCGACCGGGTCATGCTCGATCCGCTTCCGCGGGTATTCTATGTGGCCGGCCTCGGAATCTTTGCCGCCGGCGCCTCGGCGAAGGGGGCGAAGGTCGTCCGCCGACATCGCCGAGGCGACCGTCGACGTGATCGCCAAGGCCGAAGGCTGCACGGCTTCGATCCGCTGCCGGAGGCGGAGCTGTTCGACGTTGAATATTGGTCGCTGGAACAGGCGAAATTGGCCAAACAAACGGAGAAGCCGCTCTCCGGGCAGATCGCCGTGGTGACCGGCGGCGCGAGCGGTCTTGGCCTCGCGGTCGCCAAGGCGCTGCGCGACGAAGGGGCGGAAGTCGCCATCCTCGATATCGCGGCCGACAAGGCGTCGCGGCGGCGGCGAAGTCGCTCGGCGCGCTGGGCCTCTCTTGCGACGTCACCGACGCTCACGCGGTCGATCGCGCCGTGGCCGAGGCGGTGAAAGCCTTTGGCGGCGTCGATATCCTCATCTCCAATGCCGGGGCGGCGTTCCAGGGCTCGCTGACGACGGTCTCCGACGAGGTGTTCCAGAAGGCCTTCGCGCTTAACTTCTGGAGCCATCATTACGTGGCGCGCGCCGTAGTCCGCGTCATGGAGGCCCAGGCGACCGGCGGCGCGCTGGTCTTCAACGTCTCCAAACAGGCGGTCAATCCGGGGCCGGATTTCGGACCCTATGGCGCGTCGAAGGCGGCGCTGATGGCGCTGATGCGGCAATATGCAATCGAGCACGGCGCGTCCGGGATCACCTCCAACGCGGTCAACGCCGACCGGATCCGCACCGGCCTCATGACCGACGAGATGGTGGCGGAACGCAGCAAGGCGCGCGGCGTGACTCCGGAGGCCTACATGCGAGGCAACCTATTGAAACGCGAGGTGCTCGCGAGCGACGTGGCGGCCGCATTCGTCCATTTGGTCAAGGCCCGGGCGAGCACCGGCGCGGTCGTGACCGTCGACGGCGGCAATGTCGCCGCCATGCTGCGGTGAGGCGAGGGCCGCGTAAAGAGGCGAAGGACGACCGGCCGTCGCTAGTCGAGCGGCTGGGGCGCCGGTCAGAACCGCGAGAGGATTGTCCCGGCGAGATCGCACTGGAACCCTTCCAGCGCGTGGGTGATCTTGGAAATCTCCTTGACCTTCGTCCGGTGCCGCCGCGACGCGACGATCGCCGCGCCGACCCGGGACGCGACCACATAAGCGTCGGCGTTTTCCAGCGCCGCGGGCGTGTCGTAGATCACCACGCCATAGTTGCGCTGCGCATTCTGCGACAGCGTCAGGAATTCCTTGGAGCTCAGCAATTCCTGGGGATGGGGCGCGGTCGCGCCGGCGACCAGGAGCGACAGGCCGGGCACGATGTCGAGCGTGACCGGCGGCAGGTCCGCTTCGCCATGGGTCAGCGCCTCCACCAGGCCTTCCGTCTTCGGATCGACGCCGAAAAGCGAGGCGAGCCTGGGCCTTCTCAGGTTCGCGTCCACCAGCAGCGTTGGAACCGCCATTTGCGCGAATGACAAAGCCAGATTCGCGGCGAAATAGGTGACGCCGACCCGCCCGCGCGGTCCGATGACCGCGAACGCGTTCTTGCCTTGCGAAAGCGGCCCGGTCGCCAGCGCGGAACGCACAGAGCGGAAGGCTTCCGCCGCGGCGCTGAATGGCTGATAGCCGACGACGAGCTCGCGCGAGAAGCGTCCCTCGTCGACCCCGAAGTTCAGGACCGGATAATTGTAGCGCTTCGACAACGCCAGAAACAGGCTGTCGCGCCGCACAAGGCCGAGCGCGATCGCAGCCTCTCCGAAGGTCAAGCCCTTGCGGCGCTGAAATCCGCGGATGGCCTCGACCTGGGCCTCGCTCAGATTCCCGGCGGCCAGGATCTGCTGCTCGATCGGATCCTTCGAGGCCTGGACCGAAAGGACTTCGGAGTCTTTCTGGTAACTGGATTTCATCGACATCGGTTCAATCTCTCAATATTCGATCGGCAACCCGTTCGTCTGTGGCGGGTCTCCCCAAAAGACGTTACCCATAAATTGTTTCCTGAATCGTTTGTGGCCAATTCGGGAGAGCGCGGCCGGAACCTCCACCCGTTCGGCGCTAGACAAAGCGCCCGGAATTCGATGCCGCGCCCTCGCTTGCTTAAGCCGCTTTCAATCTGCGGCGTTCCGCCCTCCCGAGACGGGGCATCGCCCGCTTTGCGGCGTCGATAGTGCCCAGAAACGGCGCTGGGGTTGAGGACTCGAGATCAAGCGGGAAGCGGACCCTTCGATCAGTGGCCTCGGCAAGAAGCGCGAGGATCAACCCGAGCGCCAAACCGGCGCCGATTCCAACCGGGATGACGATCGTTGGTTTCGGAAAGGCCGGATCGATTGGAGGCGTCGCCTTATCAAGAACCGTGATGTCCGAAAACGTAAGCTTACTCTGCAATTTCGCCTGTTCGGACGCCTTTTGCCGTTCATTCAGCTGCTCGAGGCGGAACATAACGTCGCGCTGCAACTCAGCCATGCGGTCGCGTTGCCCCTGGACGCCGATGAGCGTTTTCTGGGCTTGCGCTTGTTCGGCTTCGAGCGAGGCAATCTGCGCCTGAGTCGCAGCGATGCGATCTTTGAGATGCACCTTCATCTTGTCCGTCGCGTCCCCAATCTGTTTACGGATCGAAGCGATATTCGCCTGCTCCGCAACCATCTTCGGATTGCTCGGACCGAGGCTCCCTTTGGTGGCTTCGATCCCGGCTTCCGCGGTCGAAAGCCTTTCCTTCAGACCAGCGAGTATCTGAAGATCGGGGTCCGATGGGTCGTTGGACAGATCCGTCGAGCCGCTCGCCAGACGGGTCTGCAGGGCTGTCAGCGAAGCCCTCACACTCGATAATTCTTGAGCGATCGCCATATACTGGCTCGTCTCGCTGTCTCCCCCTTGTGCCGACGTGGCGACGAGATTCGTCTTCGCCTGAAAGGCCTCGAGCGCCTTGCGGGACGCCTCGAGGTCATTTCGCAATTCCTCGATCTGTGGAGCGAACCAGCGGGCGGTCTGGTCGGCGGCGCTCGCCTTCATGGCGACCGAGCCGTCGATGGTTGAAGCGAGAAACGCATTCGCGATCAGCGCCGCCTGGTTTGCATTGCCCGATTTGTATTTGATCGACAGGACATTCGTGCCCAAAGTGAATTTCGGATCCAGGTTTGGCAGCAGACTGGAGGCCATCCAATCATCGACGCTTTCGCGCCCGAAAGATGCCGAATTTCGAAAATTCTCCTGAACTTGCGGATTGGCGGTCAGGTTCAACCGCCTCACGACGTCAAGCGCCACCCGCTGACTGGTGACGAGCGAAATCATGTTGCCCTGCATCAACATGATCAGTCCGCCGCCTGCCGGCGACGTCTCGGAGATCGGGTCGATATTGCCTGGGTCGATGCTCGCGGTCGCGACGGCGTCGTAGCGCCCGGGCACAAACAACAGCACGCCCCCCGCCACGATCATCGTGGTGAGCAGCGTCAATACAACAATCCACCCTCGCCGCCAGAGAATCAGCAGAACTTGGCTTACCGACACGATGAACTCCCATGCCTTCACGCAGCAATTTTCGCCCCCCAATGCGGCAAAAATCAGAGATCAGAATATCCTCTCGTTCACGACGATGGTGTCGTTGGGCTCCACCTGATCGTCCAGCGAAGCCGGAACTTCTTCGGTCTGTCCGTTAGCCGCCTTGCGCTTGATCCTGATCCGCCATTCCGACCCCAGCGGGCTTAACCCGCCGCCAATCGATATGGCTTGCTGAACCGTGAGCGGACGGATGAGCGGGAATTCGCCGGTTTTGTTCACGTAGCCGTATATATAATAAAATGGGACGAGGTCCACATAAATCTCATCATTGTTTTGTATCAATGTCTGCGCTCCCGGCCCGCGCCCGGCCACCACATCTCTTGACTCAAATCGTTTCACGAGTGCCCTGACCGTCGCAAGATGATTGTTCCTGCGGTCTCTTTGACACCGCCTGCTCTCGACAACAACTGCGTGAGGGTCGTCGCCCGGTCAAGCGTGTATGCTCCAGGCGACCCGACCTGCCCCTGCACAGTGGCTTGGGTGCCGAAACTCGTGACTTCAACGAGCACATGCGGTTCGGTGACGATCTGTCGAGCCGCGAGCCTGCTCTCGATGGCGTGCGCCAGTTCGTCCTCAGTTCTGCCGGCGGCTTTGATCCGGCCAACGTAAGGAAAACTCACCGTGCCGTCGTTTTCGACTCGTGTGGTCGTGTCCATGTCCGGCTGATTGACCACCTTGATCGTCACAACATCCGACGACGTTAGGACGCGACCGGCGGCCCGAGCCCCAATTGAGTAGCCCGGCAGCAGCGAGGGCCAGGACGCCCAGCCAGAGCGTCCAAATCCGAACTATTTGCTTCGTCCTTAGCATCGCCTCACGCTCCAATCTTTGGAGACTCAAAACGGTTTGTAGTTCAGACTTACCGTGACCAAGTCTTGCGGGGTGACCAAATGGTCGCTGACCCGCTCAGAATATTGCCAATTCAAACTGCCAACGAGGAACGGCGTCATCGCATAAGTCAAGCCGGCTTGCGCGTTATAGATATCCTGCGCCCCGAAGAAACTGTTAAAAACCGTTCCCACCACGGCGGGGGTGAATGCGGCAGTCGAATAACTCGCTGAGTCCGCCGGTGGTGAAGGTAACTTTAGGCGTCACTTGATAGCTGAGGTTCAACTGGGCGTTATAGGAGATCTGCTCATTGCCGACGATAGTCGTCGGAGGAGTAATCGATCGGTCGGCGTGGGCCAGAAACGCTCAATTTTGGCGTAAGCGTCCACGCAATCGAGCCCAAATAATGCGGGACTATCGATTTGGCAACAGCCAGACTGAACGCGTTGGCGATGCCGGTGGCGCCGAGCTGGCCGTTCAAGGTCAAATTGGGACTGATATGTCTCACATAGTTCGCGGTGAGGTCATCTCTCCCTGCGTGTTGACAAGTCCGAGGGTATTTTGCGTCGCGGTCCGACCGGTGAAGTCGGTGCCCCTGATCGTCGCCAGAACCCAGAGGTCGTTCAAGTCGTTCGCATACTCGATCCCGGCGGTTATGAATTGCGTGCGAGAATTGTTCAGTGCGTCCTGGAATTCGAATTGGTCGAGTTCGATCGCCCCACTGTTCAGATCGCTGAATATTGGTTAGAGAACGCGCATCTCGCAGATTCATTAAACGAAATGACCGACAGATTGTTGATGCCAACGCCGACCTGGCTCCAAGACCGTGCGTTGGTCTTTTCGAAGCGAGCGCTTCAAGCGTTCCTGAGCAGCGCGTAGTAAGAACCCAATTTACCCCAGCGTCGAAGGAATATTGGTTCGAGTCGAAGTTGACCTGATGAAGATATCGCACAAGTCCGTAAGAGCCATCGACGAAGAACTGTTGTCCGTACCAGTAGGCCTTGCTCGAGGCGCCATACAAGGATGAGGAGACGAAATCGCCGTGGGCATCGCCCGAGGGCAACGCAAAGCCATTGGGAACCGCGAAGATATTGCTGTTGTACGCGAGGGATTCCGACGCGGTCAGTTTCACAGGCGAATCGCTCCAATTCTGAGGCAGCGCCGGCAGCGCAAATCCGCCCAACGACGTAGAGCTTCCCCCGTCCGATGCCGGGCCGACGGAACCCGACAGGTCTTGCGCCCGGCCGCCGGTCGCGCCGCCAAGCATCAGGATCGCACTGAGCGTCAATGCCCCGCTCCGCCTCATACCAACCCTTTGCTCCGGAACGCATGCACCTGTGCGAGCTACGCACACTGTTCGTTGATGCGTCTCCTCACAATCGCCCGCGTCCCGGAGCGTCTCCAATCGACCCAGCGTCTTAGACATCGACGCTCTCGCCGTGGCGGGAGACTTAATTGTTCATAAACCATCACCTTTACCTTCTCGTGAACCGCGAAGGCGGCGGCCGTCCGCTTTAGCAGTGCGAACAACCGGCCTCTAGCGCTTGCACACGGTCAACGCAGCCCTGCCATCCATACTCATATTCGCTCGCACCCGACAAGGCGACAAAAGCCACACTTCCGACAAATCAGCCTGCGCCGCGCTCATTCTGGACATCATTGTCTAGACGCGCACGAAACTGTTCCCTAGCATGGATTGATTGGCCGATTTCTTAAGAGCCGGGATATGAAATCGCATTATCGCGTCGTTGTTGTCGGCGGCGGCGTCGTGGGGGCCTCGGCGCTTTATCATCTGACGAAGCTCGGCTGGAGCGAGGTCGCGCTCGTGGAGCGGGCGGTCCTGACGGCGGGATCCTCTTGGCACGCCGCCGGAGGTTTTCATGCTCTCAACGCCAATCCCAACATGGCGCTCCTTCAGGCCTATACGATCGACCTCTTGAAGGAAGTTGAGCTGGAATCTGGACAGCCCATCGGCATGCATATGACGGGGGGCATTCATGTGGCGTCTGCGCCTGAGCGCTGGGAATGGCTTCAGTCGTCTTATCGCCGCTTCCAGGCGATCGGGATTGAGGACGTTCGCTTGGTGACGCCCGAGGAAATCAAGGATCGATGCCCGATCATCAATGTTGAGGGCGTGTTCGGCGGCATGTGGGCCGACCGTGAAGGTTACGTCGACACGACCGGCACGGTCTGGGCTTACGCGAGCGCGGCCAAAAAGCGTGGCGCGACCGTGATTGAGCACAACCGGGTTGTGGACTTGAAGCAACGGGTCGACTCCTCGTGGGACCTTTATACCGAAAACGGGACGATTAATGCCGAGCACGTGGTCAACGCGGGCGGGCTGTGGGCAAAACAGGTTGGGCGGATGGTTGGCCTCGACCTTCCTCTGTCGCCGCTGGAGCACCACTATTTCGTGACGGAGACAATCCCCGAAGTCGCGGCGTTGAAGACAGAGCTGCCGATGGTCGTGGACCTTGAGGGGTTCACCTACATGCGCCAGGACCAGAAGGGCGTACTGGTCGGTATTTACGAGACGCATCCGCAGCATTGGTCGATCGAAGGCGCGCCCTGGGATTACGGCGTCGAACTCTTGCAGGAGAATATCGACCGCATCGCCGATGAACTCGAGCTCGTTTACCGCCGGTACCCGGCGTTGCAGACGGCGGGCGTACGAAAATGGGTCAACGGCGCCTTCACGTTCTCGCCGGACGGCAATCCGCTGGTCGGCCCGGTCGCTGGAAAGCGTGGCTACTGGCTTGCTTGCGGGGTCATGGCGGGATTTCTGCAAGGCGGCGGCGTTGGCAAGTCGCTCGCAGAATGGATGATCCACGGAGAAGCGTCGACCGACGTGTTTGGTCTCGACATCGCCCGCTACGGCCCGCATGCGTCCAATCGCGAATACATCAGGCAGACGACCGGCGAGTTTTACGCGCGCCGCTTTGTGATGACCTATCCCAATGAGCAATTGCCCGCGGGTCGGCCGCTGAAGATGACGCCTGCCTATGATGCGATGACGGCGGCTGGTTGCTGCTGGGGCAATTCCTGGGGACTGGAGGTTCCACTTTATTTCGCGCCCCCCGGCTTCCGTGAGAAACCGACGCTCAAGCGTTCAAACGCGTTCGAGATCGTGGGCGCCGAATGCCGCAACGTGCGTGCGGGCGTCGGATTGCTCGATATCGCATCTTTCTCGCGCTACGAAGTAACGGGTCCTGAGGCGGAAAGCTGGCTCGACTGGCTGACGGTTTCTCGGCTGCCGAAGCCGGGTCGTGCGCGCTTGGCGCCGATGCTGTCGGAGACGGGAAACCTCAAAGGCGACCTCACGGTCATCAACTGGGGCGACGGAACCATTTGGATTGAAGGCTCCTATTACCTTCGCCAATGGCATATGCGCTGGTTCGCCCAACATGCGCGTGAGGGCGTGCAGGTGCGCGACATTTCGGACGACGTCATCGGCTTCTCGCTTTCAGGGCCCAAATCGCGCGAGTTGCTGTCACGCGTCACGCATCAGGACGTTTCCAACGCCGCCTTGCCTTTCATGGGCGCCGCAACGCTGGATATAGGCTTGATGCGGGCGAAAGTGGCGCGTCTTTCGGTGACCGGCGAACTTGGTTACGAGATCAACTGCCGGGCGCTCGAACATGCCGCGTTGCGTATGACGCTGCTCGAAGCGGGCGAGACGCTTGGGATCCGGGAGTACGGCTACAATGCGCTGCTCTCGCTGCGGCTTGAAAAAAGCTTCGGCATCTGGTCGGCTGAGTTCACTCAGGCCTATACGCCTCGCATGACCGAGATGGATCGTTGGATCGCCTGGGACAAAGGCGAGTTTATCGGGCGAAAAGCGGCCCTCGCCGAAAGGAAGGGTCCACCGCCTGAGCGCCAGCTGGTGACGCTCGAGATCGATGCGGTCGACGCCGACGCGACCGGCTACGAACCCGTATGGCGGGGGGGGCGGATGGCCGGCTTCGTGACCTCCGGCGGGTACGGCCACACGGTCGGGAAGAGCCTCGCTATGGCGCTCGTTGAGCCGGAGGCCGCGGGGGTCGGCTGCGAGCTTACTGCCCACATTGTCGGCGCGGAGCGTCAGGCGCGCGTGATTGCGCCTTCGCCCTATGACCCGCAGGGCAAAGCGATGCGGGCATGAGATGCGCAGGAGCGCTTCTGCCTGCGGCTGCGCGGCGCCATCGACGAGGCGATCGGTGACTGACGCGACAATTCGACATTCGGCGCCGCATTCGCCTGCCGAAAAGCGCGCGCCCGCGGCCAACGTAAAAGCGACCCGCGAAGATTGGCTCGACCTTGCGCTGACCGTGCTCGCCGGCGAGGGCGTCGCGAAGGTTACGGTGCTCAACCTCAGCGAACGGCTCCGCGTGTCGCGGTCGAGTTTCTACTGGTACTTCCGAAAACGCGATGACCTGCTCGAAGCTCTGCTCGACCGTTGGGACCGGCTGAATACCCGTTCGATCGTGAGCCAAGCGGCGGCGCCGGCGGCCACCGTCAACCAAGCCGTTTGCAGCGTTTTTCGCTGCTGGATCAATCCGGCCATCTTCGATCCGCGCCTCGACTTCGCCGTACGCGAATGGGCTCGTCGCTCGGCGAAAGTCCGCGAGGCTCTTGATCGTTCCGACGGCGAGCGCATGACGGCGCTGAAGGCCCTGTTCGCACGGTTCGGCTTTGACGACGAAGACGCATTGGTGCGGGCGCGCGTGCTATACTACACGCAGATCGGCTATTACGCGCTCGACATCCGAGAACCGATCGAGGCGCGCCTCAATCTTACGCGTCACTATCTCAAGGCGTTCACCGGAGTCGCGGCGAGCGAGGCGGACGTCGAACCGCTCCGCGCATATGCGGCGCATTACGATCAGACCGCCACCTCCGAACTCTCACGAAGCGAACCATGAGCGCCCGCTATTCGGCCTTCGCCCTCTTTGCCCAAGGGCTCGCAGGGCACAAAGGATGGCCGCAAGCTTGGCGCAAGGCGAAGCCCAAGCCAGCTTACGACTTCGTGATCGTCGGCGGCGGAGGGCACGGCTTGGCGACCGCATATTATCTTGCCAAGAACCACAATCGCACCCGCGTTTGCCTGATTGAAAAAGGCTGGCTCGGCGGCGGCAACACCGGCCGCAACACGACCGTGGTGCGGTCGAACTACTTCTACCCCGAATCGGTCGCGCTCTATGACCTGGCGCTGAGACTTTACGAGGGTCTGTCGCGCGAGCTCAACTTCAACGTGATGCTGAGCCAGCGCGGCATCCTCAATCTTGCGCACACGCAAGCTCAGCTTGAGATGGCCGCGCGGCTGACCAATGCGATGCAGCTTAACGGCATCGACGCGGAACTCTGGGGCCCGACCCAAATCCGCAGACCGCCTGCCGCTGATGACGCAATCGCTGAACTCCCGCTACTTGCCGAATGGCGGCGTTTGGCAGAGCCGCGGGGGAACCGCCCGCCATGACGCGGTCGCGTGGGGCTACGCGCGGGCCGCAGACCGGCTCGGCGTCGACATCGTCGAGAATTGCGAAGCGACCGGCTTCATCATGCAGAACGGGGCGTGCGCCGGGGTTGAAACGACGCAAGGCGAAATCCGCGCCGACGCGGTCGGGGTCGCGGTCGCCGGGCACTCGTCGCAGTTGATGGCGAGAGCCGGAGTGAAGCTGCCAATTCATTCCTACACGCTTCAGGCGATGGTCACTGAGCCCATCAAGCCCTGCCTCGACATTGTCGTTTTGCATCTTGGAACCGGCGTCTATGCGAGCCAGTCCGACAAGGGCGAGATCGTGTTCGGGGGCGGCCTCGATCGCATTCCCTCCTATGCCCAGCGCGGCTCGCCCCCGATGCAGGAGATTGTCATTTCCGGCCTTCTCGACATGTTCCCCGCATTCGGCCAACTCAAGCTGATGCGCCAATGGGGAGGCGTGGTCGACGTGGTCCCCAATTCTTCCCCGGTGATCGGGCCTGCGCCCGTACCCGGGATTTTTCTCAACTGCGGCTGGGGAACCGGCGGCTTCAAGGCGATTCCCGCCGGGGGGACGTTGCTTGCCCATCTCCTCGCGACTGGCTCGCACCACGAAATCAGCCGCCCGTTCGACCTCGGACGCTTCGCGGCTGGACGTCTCATCGATGAGGCGGCAGGCTCCGGAATCGCGCACTAGGGACTGTTTCATGCAGATTTTCCGCTGCCCCTTCTGCGGTCCGCGCGACGAGACCGAATTTCACTACGCCGGCGAACCGAAACCGCGGCCAGAACCCGCAAGTCGCGTCGGCGACGCCGAATGGGCCGAATACCTTTGGTTCAACGACAATCCCAAAGGGACGAGCCGAGAGGTCTGGCTCCATCTGGCGTGCATGGAAATGTTCGTCATGACGCGCGACACGATGGCGAACGCGACGAGCGAGTCGGCGCTGAGGCCGCCGAGTTGAGCGGCGTTCGTCTGCCGTCCGGCGGGGCCGTTGATCGCGGTCGGCCGCTCGCCTTCACCTTTGATGGCAAGCCCTATCTGGGATTCGACGGCGACAGCATCGCCTCTGCGCTGCTCGCCAACCGCGTCGCAATCGTCGGCCGAAGCTTCAAGCGCCACCGCCCGCGCGGCATTTGGGGCGCATGGACGGAAGAGCCCAACGCGATCGTGGATGTGACGCGCGACGGGGCGACGACGCCGAACCTGCGCGCGACGACGGAGCCGCTCGAAAACGACCTTGTTGTGTGCTCGGTCAACGCTTCGCCGACCGCGTCTGGGGATCGCGCCGCTTTTCTCGACAAGCTCGCGCCTTTCCTGCCGGCAGGCTTCTACTACAAGACGTTTCTCTGGCCGCGTTGGGAGGTGTTCGAAGGCGCGATCCGCGCTATGGCGGGACTTGGGCGCGTCGATCCGAACAATCGCCCGTCACCGACCCATCCTCAGTTCAACGCGCGTTGCGATCTGCTCGTGGTCGGGGCGGGGCCGGCCGGGCTTGCGGCGGCCAGCGCCGCCGCTCGTTCGGGTCGCGTTGTGTTCCTTCTCGAGGATCACGCCGAGCTCGGCGGCCAGCTCATCCATCGCGGCGGCGAGATTGACGGCGGCCCCTGGCGCGACTGGGCGCAGAGCGTCGAGAGTGCGGTCGAGGCTGCCGGCGGGCGGGTGATGACGCGAACGACCGCCTACGGCGTCTATGACCACAATCTCGTCTGCGCCTGGGAGCGTCGCGCGCCGCGGCCCGACGCCCTGTGGAGGATCCGGCCGCAGGAGATCGTCATCGCCGCCGGGGCCATCGAGCGGCCGCTTGTCGCGCCCGACAACGACCGCCCGGGCGTCATGTCCGCCGACGCGGCGCTCGTCTATCTCAAGCAATATCGCGGTTCTGGTCGGTCGGCGCGTCGGGGTCGCGACAAATAACGACAGCGCTTATCCGGTGGCCGAAGCCCTGGCGGAGGCCGGCGCGGAAGTCGAGGTGTTCGACAGCCGCGCCGACGCTCCGACATCCAATCTGCAAGCGAAGCGGGGCGTGACAATCGAAGGCGTTGTCGGGGCTCGGGGCGTGGAAGCCGTCCGCATCGGTGGGCGGACGCATGATTGCGACTCTCTTCTGCTTTCCGGGGGGTGGACGCCGTCGGTGCATCTCTACGCGCAGGCGCGAGGGCGTCTGCGCTATGACGAGACGCTCGCCGCGCTTGTGCCGTCGAGCGCTGTCGAGGGATTGAGCGTCGCCGGCGCGGCCAACGGCGCTTTCACGCTCGACGCCGCGTTGCGCCAGGGTCATTTGGCGGGGGGCGGGAGCGGCGCGGCTCCGAACGCGCCCGCAGGCGTGTACCGCATCGCTGCCGCCTGGCCGACAGCCGACGAAGACGGGCGTCGATGGATCGACTTCCAGAACGACGTGACCCTGAAGGACGTCGCGCTTGCCGCGCGCGAGGGCTATGTTTCGGTCGAGCATCTCAAGCGCTACACCACGCTTGGCATGGCGACCGATCAGGGCAAGACCGGCAACGTCAACGGCCTCGCCGCGCTCGCCGCGCTGACCGGCCGGACAATCGACGAGACGGGCGCGACGACCTATCGCCCGCCGTTCGTCCCCGTGCCGATGACGGTCATCGCGGGAAGGCGTGCGCGGCGCCCTCATCAATCCTCTGAAGCGACTGCCGCTTGAGCCGGAACATCGGGCCGACGGCGCGCAAATGCGCGAATACGGCGGCTGGCTGAGGCCCGCCTGGTATGGGCCTGATGATCCTGAGCAGACGATTCAGCGTGAGGCCGCGCGGGCGCGCGATGCGGTAGCTCTGTTTGACGGATCCTCGCTCGGCAAGATCGAAATCATCGGACCGGACGCGGCCAAGCTCGCCGACTTCCACAGCTACAACCGGCTTTCGAATCTGAAACCCGGCACGATCCGATACGGTTTCCTGCTGTCGGAGGCCGGCATCGTGTTCGACGACGGCGTGACGTTCGGCTTGCCGAAGACCGCTTCCTCGTCTCCTGTTCGTCGGGGCATACGGACGCGGTGCGCATGCGGCTTGAGCTCTGGCGCCAGGATCGCTTCGATCCCGGTCGGGTTGTTGTGCATGACACAACCGCGCAGTGGGCGACGCTTACCGTCACGGGACCGCGCTCGCGCGACCTCATCGCGGCCTCGGATTTGGACGTCACGCTCGACGATCAAAGCCTGCCGCACATGGCGTTCGCGACCGGCGCATTCGACGGCGCGCCGCTCAGGATCGCGCGAGTCAGCTTCACTGGCGACCGCTCCTACGAACTCTCCGTGCCGGCGAAGAGGGCAGGGGCGTTGCGCGCCGGTCTCGCCGACAAGCTTGAGGCGTTCGGCGGCGGTCTTCTGGGGCTGGAGGCGCTGATGATTCTGCGCGCCGAGAAGGGCTACCTCATCGTCGGCAAGGATACCGACGGGACGACGATGCCGCACGATCTCGGAGTGACGGGCCCGCGCAATTCTCGTCAGGACGAATACGTCGGCAAGCGCTCGCTGCTCATGCCGGTCGCCAAGGACAAAAACCGCAGGCAATTCGTCGGCCTCAGCGTCGCGAAGGGCGAGGCCCCGCTGCCGACGGGCGCGCATATCGTCATGGGTTCGGGCAAGGCGCGGCGATCGCAGGGCTACGTGACCTCGAGCTATGCGAGCCCGACCCTCGGTCGTCCGGTCGCGCTCGGCCTCGTCGAGGAAGGATTCGCGCGGATGGGCGAGGCGGTTGGCGTCTATCATCTTGGCGCTCTGAGGCGGGCGACCATCAGGCCGACGGTCGCGCTCGATCCGGAAGGCAAGCGGCTCCATGCGTGAGATGAACTGGCCGTCGGCGCGGCGAAGCGGAGGGCTTCTCATCGACAAGCCGCGCCTGCAGGTCGCGCGCCCTCAGCGGGCTCGGCCAGACGCTGATCTCGGGCGAACTCGAAGCGGCCGTCGCCGCGCTCGCCCCAGGCGCGCCGATGCTCGGCCTCTACGCTTTCGCCCCGGAGGGCGCGCACGCACTGCGCATCGCCCGCGACAGCGCCTTGCTGATCACCCCGGCGCCGCTCGCGGTCGCCGACGGCTGGCGCGACGGATGGTGCGCGACATGCGTCGACGACGGCTGGACGGCGGTAGACGTCGCCGGACCCGACGCGCCGCTTGCGCTGGCTGAGGGGACGTCAGCCGACCTCGCGACGAACTCGCCTTCCGCCGCCGTGATTTTCGCGGGCCTGCGCTGTCTCTTGGCGCAGACCGCGACGGGCTTTCGAATTCACGTCGAGAGCGCCGTGGCTGGAGACGCTGCTGATCTGGCTCGACGGGGTCTAAGGCCCCAACGAAACGCCGATAGACGCCAAGCCAAATGGGCGCCAGGCCCAAATCCATGCCAACTCTCCGCAAGTGCTCCCCATTGCGGTTTTGAGCGATTTCAACGCGTCGCGACTTCATTTCGCAACTTTCCAACTTTCCTCTGACGCCCAGCGGCCCTCTCCCGGAAATCACCATAACACAGAATCCGGTTTTTGGC
>CAWIUD010000048.1:0-31952 GCA_963839185.1 uncultured Alphaproteobacteria bacterium
AGGAACGGCAAGGTGCCCGCGATCGTGGATACCGAAGGTCCCTCGGGGGCCGAGGTCCGCGTCTTCGATTCGAGCGCAATTCTTCTCTACCTCGGCGACAAGACTCAGCGCTTCATCGGGTCGCCGGGCGATCGCCCGGAGCTTTTGTCCTGGCTCTTCTTCATCGCGACCGGACTGGGGCCGTTCTCCGGCCAGGCAGTGCATTTCCAGCACGCCGCGCCCGAAAAGATTCCCTACGCTACGAATCGATACCGCCGCGAAGCCGAGCGTCACTATCGGGTCCTCGACAGGCGCCTCGCTGGGCGCGACTATATCGTTGGGACGGACTACACGATCGTCGACATGTCCGCCTGGGGCTGGCTCGATCGCGCCGGGCGGGTTCTCCCTGGTGAAACCCCAGCCCTTAGCGCCTTCGCGAATCTGGAGCGCTGGTTCAAGGCCATCGACGCGCGGCCGGCGGTCTCGCGCGCCCGAGCCGTCGGCAAGGGGCACGCGTTCAAGAGGGAGGTGGACGAAGAGACTCGTCGAGCGATGTTTCCATCCAACTATCCCCTCGTGGCGGACTGACACCCGCCCGGTGTCGTTGGGCCGCCCAGACCGTTCCGCTGACAGCGACGACAGCGGATTGTCGTCACGCGCGCCGCTTAAGACCTATGGCGCTTGGTCTCGTTCGGCGGCCGAGCTCGCGCTGTCTTCCCCGCACTTCGGTCAGATCGCGCTCAAGGAAATAGTTGAGGAACGTCCGGATCGCCGCAATCGCGGCGATCCGCCCGACCGCGTCCCAGCTCTCCGTGATCGCGGTCTGAAGAATGTCGGCGCCGAGTTGAAATGTCAGGCCGGCGACCAGCCAGCGCGCGTAGCGCAGCCAAACGTCTCGCCGTTCGTGGCCGCTGATCGAGGACAGCATCGCCCACAAGCCGCCGAAAAAGGTTTCAACCGTGCCGGCGACGATGACGATCAGCGCCAGACTCTGGATGATCGTGACGGAATAATTCGTCGCGACGATCAGCCATTCTCTCACTGCGAGGCCTCACGCGAGCAGGCCGGCGGCTGCACGGCGCCGCTGACTTGAGCGGCAGGCGAAATGCCTGCCGCTCGCAGGGCAACCGCGGCGCTCAGTGCATTCCCGCGGCGGTTTCGTGCATCGCCCTCAACGCGTCGTCGAGGGTGAATGTGTTGGGCTTCTGAATCGGCGGGAAGTCCTTGAAGGTCGCCGCCCATTGCGACGCCGCCGCCTGTGCGCCGTAAATCATGAAGACGCGCCGCAGGAACCAGTCGTAATAGCTGTTCGACGTTATATCCGCCCGCTCGTAAGGGTCGGTGCGAAGGTTGAAGAGCTTCGGCAATCGCAGTTTCGTGAACGGCTCCGCCCAGATCCGCAGTGTGCCTTGACAGCGCTGCTCCATGAACACGACCTTCCAATTGTCGTAGCGCAAGCCGAGCACGTCGCCGTCGTCGCTCAGATACATGAAGAAATTACGCGGACCCTTTTTCTCCTGTCCCGTCAGGTAGGGCGCCAAGTTGTAGGCGTCGAGGTGATTTTTGTAAGTGCGCCCGATCGCCTGATAGCCGGTCTTCAGCTTCTCCGTCACGTCGGGCTCGCCGGCCATGGCGAGGAAGGTCGGGAACCAGTCGTGGTGCTGCACGATCTCGTTCGAGATCTGCCCCGGCTTGATCTTGCCAGGCCAGCGTACGACGAGCGGCACCCGGAACGCGCCTTCCCAGTTTGAGTTTTTCTCGTTGCGGAAAGGCGTCATCCCGGCGTCCGGCCACGAGTTCATGTGCGGGCCGTTGTCGGTCGAATACATGACGAACGTGTTGTCGGCGATGCCGGCTTCGTCGAGAAAATCGAGCGCCTGGCCGACGTTCTTGTCATGGTCGATCATCGTGTCGTGATAGGGCGACTGCCAGCGTCCCGCCTGCCCCAGGCTCCCGGGCTTGGTATGGGTGAAAGCGTGCATGTGGGTCGTGTTGAGCCAGACGAAGAACGGCTTGCCCGCGTCGTTCGCTTTTTTCATGAATTCCTTGGCCCGCGCGACGAAGTCGTCGTCGCAGGTCTCCATGCGCTTCCTGGTGAGAGGGCCGGTGTCCTCGATCTTCTGCTTGCCGACCCGGCCCCAGCGCGGCTCAACGGTCGGATCGTCGGTATCCGTCGCGAAGGAGTGCATGACGCCGCGCGGGCCGAACGTCTTGTGAAAGTTCGGAAACTCCTTCTCGTCGGGATAATCGTCCGCTTCCGGCTCTTCCTCTGCGTTGAGGTGATAGAGATTGCCGAAGAACTCGTCGAAGCCGTGGTTGGTCGGCAGCATCGAGTTGAGGTCGCCGAGATGGTTCTTGCCGAACTGGCCGGTCGCGTAGCCCTGGTTCTTGAGCGCCGCGGCGATGGTGATGATCTTGTCGGTCATCCCGATCGGAGCGCCGGGAATGCCGACCTTGGAGAGCCCGGTGCGATAGACGCTCTGCCCGGTGATGAACGACGAGCGGCCCGCGGTGCACGATTGCTCGCCGTACGAGTCGGTGAACAGCATGCCTTCCTTGGCGATGCGGTCGATGTTGGGGGTCTGATAGCCCATGAGGCCGTGCGAATAGCAGCTCAGGTTCGCAATGCCGATGTCGTCCCCCCAGATGACGAGGATATTCGGCTTGTCCGTCTTGGGCATTTCCCTCTCCTAGCTCGGCATGAAATTCTTGAACAATCGTTTCGAAAGCGCGGCTGTTGAAGCGACGCGACGACAAGCGCCATCGACAATAGCGGCGATCTCGATGATGAGCAAAACCGCTGCGGTCGTCAGCGTGAGAGATGCTCACACCGCGGATCTGTCCCTCGTGCGTGAGGCGTCAAAGACGATCTGATCGTATTGCCAAAGGCGCTCGAAGAAGCGCACCCCTCGGCTTTCGGCATTGCGGTCCGGCGCCGCGGATTGCAGGATTTCGCCGAGGGTCCGGCGTCCGTCGATGGCGCCGAGCAGCCGGTCTTCGAAACGATCGACGGTGAGAATGAGATCGGTGAATGTATGCGACTTGTTGATCAGCACGGCGACGCTGCCAGGGGGCAGGCGCTCCCGAACGTTCACCGTCCACGGCAAACGAATCGGGACGTAATCCCGCCAGGAATCGCCGGCGAATGTAATCGGTTCGCTCGCATCGGCGCTGTCGTCGCGACGCGCGACGAAGCTGTGCGACACCATTGTTCCGCGGAACAGCTCGGCCGCTGCGTGTTGTTCGGGCGAGGGCAGCGCAGCCAGCCGCGAAGCGTGCGGACTCCTGGCCAAAATCCCGCATTGCGCGAGATAGGGCGCCTGTTCGACCCAGCGCCCGAACGACATGCCGCAGCGATCGAGCCATGCATAGATTTCCGGAACGGTATAGGCGCGATCCTGAGGATGAAGGAGCGCGTCCGCCATTGCTTCCGGCCGGCGAAAATCCTTCGACCGCTGCAGGAGCCCGGAAATCGGATGGTCGGCCGGCAGGTCTTTGAGCGCCGCGCCGAGACTTTGCAGATCCGCCGCCGACGCTTCAATTGCGAGCAGGCGGCAGTACTCCTGCATCATATAGATCCCCGCCCGGCCATAGCGCGCATAGACCATCAGGCGCATCGCGCCGCTCGGTCGCAGGACCTCGCGCAGCGCGCGAAGACCGAAGTCCGGGTCGGGCAAGTGATGCAGCACCCCGGTGCAGACCACCAGGTCGAAAGACTGACCGAGTTCGCGAACGCGCTCGATCGGGAGTTGGCGAAGTTCGAGATTGTCGAGATTGTACTTGCGCTGAAGATCGCCCGTATGGCGGAGGCTCGTATCGCTGACGTCGATTGCGGTCACTCGAGCATCGGGTTCGCGGAGCGCGTACCTTGCGGCCTGCGAGGTGCCGCAGCCGGCGATCAGGATATCAATGTTCTCCCGCATTGGCGCGGCGGGCCAAATCAGGTCGGAACTCCGCCCGACGGCGGTCCGGGTTCTTGTAGAGGTCCCGGTGCGCGTCGAGGTTGGTCAGCGGGGCCGGATAGGGCATCCGTTCGTAGAAGTCGCGGACGTCCTCGCTGCTGTTCACCTCCGCCCTCCTTGGATGTCGCGCCGGGCTGCGAGGGGCATAGACCGCCCGGCGAAAACGCCGGGCGTCGCCTGCCGCCAACTTCGCGGAAGGCCGCGAAGTTCAGGCGTGGCCGCCGTGAGTCGACACCATCGCCAGTACCGCATCCAGGTTGAACGACGCCGGTTTCTGGCGCGGCGGGAACTTGACGAAGCCGTCGATCTGCGCCGCCACCGCCGCCTGCATAAGGTACATCTGAGGGATGTGATCGACCATCCAGTCAAAGTAGGTGTTCGAGTTGAAATCCGCGCGCTCGAACGGGTCGCGCCGCAGATTGTAGATCAGCGGAACTCGCAGCTTCACCATCGGCTCCGCCCATTGCATCATCTTGGTCGCACGCTGGATCGCGAGGTTGAACTTATAGTCGCCGACGCGGACCGCCATCACTTCGCCGTCGTCGCTGAAGTACATGATGTGGTTTCTCGGGCTCTCCTTCACCGCTCCGGTCAGGTAAGGAATCATATTGAAGCCGTCGAGATGGACCTTGAAGGTCTTGCCTCCGACCGTGCAGCCGTTGAGCAGCTTCTGGGTCACGTCGGGATCGCCGGCCGCCGCCAGCAAGGTCGGGAACATATCGATGTGCGAGCCGATGCCGTTGAACACCGAACCTGGCTTGATCTTGCCAGGCCAGCGCAGGAAGGCCGGAACGCGCCACGCGCCTTCCCAGTTCGTGTCCTTCTGAGCGCGGAACGGCGTGTTGGCGCCGTCCGGCCAGGTGTCGTTCTCGGGGCCGTTGTCGGTCGAATACATGACGATGGTGTTGTCGGCGATGCCCAGATCGTCGAGCTTCTTGAGCAATTCGCCGACCTGTTCGTCATGGGTGACCATGCGGTCGCTGTAGTCGTCCTGCCCGCTCTTGCCGCGATTCTTGTCGGCGAGATGGGTCCTGAAATGCATGGCGGTTGAATTGTACCAGAGGAAGAATGGCTGGTCCGCCTTGGCCTGTTTCTCCATCCAGGCGAGAGCGCCCGCGGTGATCTCCTCGTCGATGGTTTCCATGCGCTTCTTGGTCAGCGGCCCGGTGTCGGTGATTGTCTGTCCTCCCTTGCCGTCAGCCAGGCAATGGAGCACGCCGCGCGGACCGAACTTCTTCTTGAACGCCGGATCCTTGGGATAATCAGGCAGCTCCGGCTCCTCCTCGGCGTTGAGGTGATAGAGGTTGCCGAAGAATTCATCGAACCCGTGCACGGTCGGCAGAAATTCGTCGCGATCGCCCAGATGGTTCTTGCCGAACTGGCCGGTGGCGTAGCCGAGCGGCTTCAGCATTTCGGCGATGGTGGCGTCCTCCGCATGCAATCCGATGGTCGCGCCGGGCATGCCGACCTTGGTCAGGCCGGTGCGGATTGGGTTCTGACCGGTTATGAAGCACGCGCGGCCGGCCGTGCAGCTTTGCTGGCCGTACCAGTCGGTGAAGGTCGCGCCTTCGGCCCCGATGCGGTCGATGTTCGGGGTTTGGTACCCCATCATCCCCATACTGTACCGGCTGATGTTCCAATAGCCGATATCGTCTCCCCAAATGATGAGGATATTGGGTTTATCAGATTTTGCCACGCGTCCCTCCTTGGATTGATATGCCTGTTTCAGATCGTCTGCTCGGTTGACGTTTGTTCCCCTTGTGTCGCTACACGAGCCGCAACAGCACGGCGAAGAAAGCGAACGTTCCGATGAGAGCAAGGACGACCGCCACCGCGAGCAGCGGCGTCGCCTTTCCTTCTGGCGTCACCCCGGCGATCACCACAAAGTTTCCGCTCCAAAGATAACGAAGCCCCCAGTGGTATTCCCAAATCGAGATCACCAGCGCCATCACGCCGCAGAAAATCAGCGAAAGGCCGAGGTAGCGCGGCGCGTGGGGGAAATACGGGGGGGCGACCCCTGGCGTCTCCTGGATGCGCGCGAAGAACTGAACGATGGTGAAGCCGAAGCCGATCAGCGCAGTCGCCGTGCGCACCCACGACATCATCGTCCGCTCGACGCTGAGCCGGGTGCGCAGCCAGGAGAAATGATCTGTCGCCGTCGCCTTGACTTCGAACCGGTCCGAGGGCGATCCACCGCCTGCGTCCGTCATCCGCGCGCTCCCATCCGCCGATTCTCATCAGCTAGCTTGCTGAAGCCCTTCGAAACCACAGGCGAGCGATGCGCGCAATGGGCCCGCGAAGCAGGACATAAGGGACAAAGGCGAGCACGAGCGCGACGATCACCGCCTCCGTGGGATAGAAACTCTCGAACTCGACCGCCTGATAGATCGTGTCCATGACCAATCCCAACAGAATGACCCGCGCCGTGGAGACCACCCCCTCGCTGAGGCGGCCGCCCCGCTCCGCCGGATTCGTCAGGAGCGTCCAGAAATAAGGTGAGCGCTGGCGTCTTGCATCCTCCAGGCCGTCGTGGAGCGCGGCGATCCCCGACATCACAGGCTGCAGGATGAATCGGAAGGTCATCGGACCGCCGGGACGATCAATCAAGTCTCGCCAGACGCGGTCTCGAACCTCAGCCGAGACGCCGTACCAGACCACCCCGGTCACGACAAACGCGGCGACCAGCACGACGACCAGTTGCGCCAGGCGGCTTTGACCTATCCGCGCCGCTTCTACCGCCACTGGGATGCCTCGACCCTGTCCGTCACACTCGTCGCCCAGCGGATTCGCGCACCCGGCTGATGCCGAGACTCGCGTTCGCATTTCGTCTCGCCTTTGACAAGAGGGGCGATGGTTTTATGCCCGTCCTCGAATTGGGCTGGCCAGGTCCCGGCCTAAAACGAACCGAACGCCGACGCCAGCGCGATAACCGCGATCAGCGCGATGATCGGTCCGACGATGCCGACGATGAGGATGTCGCGATAGCTTTCCCTGTGGGTTGAACCGCAAACCGCAAGCAGCGTCACCACGGCGCCGTTGTGCGGCAGGCTGTCCAGCGTCCCCGAACCGATGACCGCGACGCGGTGCAGGACCGACGGATCGAGCCCGATATCGGCGGCGCGCTGCATGTAGGTCGAGCCGAGAGCGTCGAGCGCGATCGTCAATCCGCCGGACGCAGAGCCGGTGAGCGCCGCAAGCGTGTTTGTGGCGACCGCAAGCGACACCAGCGGGCCGCCCCCGATGCCGAGCACCGCGTCGCGCACCACCTCGAACGCCGGCATGGCCGCCACCACCGCGCCGAATCCGACGAGACTCGCGACGCTGATCACCGGCAGCGCCGAGGCGTTGACGCCGGCGTCCATCGTCGCCCGCAGATCGGGAATGCGCCGGAAGTTCAGCGCGAGCACGGTTACGACCGCGCAGGAGAGCGCGGTGATCACCGCCCAAACGCCAGTGACGGCGGACGGCGTAACCTCGCCCCACCGCGGCTCGCTGAGAAAGCCGAGATCGAGCCTTGGCAGAACCAGGAGCGACATGACCAGGTTGACGAGGATGACGACGACCAGCGGCGCGGCCGCGGCCACAATCGAAGGCGGCGTGACAGCCATCTTCCCGTGCGCAATCTCGGCGGGATCGAACTCGCGCGCAGTGGTGGCGCGTTCGCGGACCGTCTCGTCGTCAGCGAGGCTCGCTTGCGGAAGGCCGGGCGCCTCGCCGAAGCCCTCGCCGGCCCGTTTCGCCGCGGCCTCCTCGCGCGCAAGCCACCAGAGGCCGAAGCCGAGCATGATGATCGACGCCAGCACGCCGAGGCCCGGCGCCGCGAAAGGCGTCGTGCCGAAGAACGGCATCGGAATGGTGTTCTGGATCGACGGCGTCCCGGGCAAGGCCGACATGGTGAAGGTGGAAGTGCCCAGCATGATCGCCGCGGGCATCAGCCGGCGGGGGACGGCCGCGGAGCGGAAAAGATCCTGCGCCATCGGCGCAATGACGAAAAACGCGACAAACAGGCTGACGCCGCCGTAGGTGACGAGCGCCCCGCCCAGCACCACGGCGAGAATCGCCCGGCCGACGCCGAGTTGGCGGGTCATGAAGCCGGCGATCGCGGTGACGGAGCCGCTATCCTCCATCAGCTTTCCGAACAGCGCGCCGAGCAGAAACAGCGGGAAGAACTGGGACAGGAAACCGGCGGCGCTGCCCATGAACGTCTGCGTCCAGTGGGCCAGGACCGGCTCGCGGGAAAACAGCGCCGCCGCCAATGCCGCGAGCGGCGCGAGCAGCAGCACGCTCCAGCCCTTGAACGCGAACCAGATCAGCAGGGCGAGGCCGATCAGAATTCCGAGGAGGCCGAGGGCGTTGGGAAGGCCCATCGATCAGACCTCCGCGAGCAGGACGTCGATATCGACCGTGGAGCGCTTGCCGAGGTCGTCGCCATGCTCCGTCAGGAATTCCCCGGCGCTGCGACGGCCCTCCTCTTTGAGCATCGTCAAAAAGGCGCGCTCGGCGTTGACCTTCGAGGAAGCGCCGAACTCGGCAAGCTTGTCGGTCATGATCCGATGCGTTCGCATTCGCGCCCAGCGTGCGCCTTCGCCGGTCCCCGGATCGACGGCCTGCCTCAAGAGCGCGATCATGCGCACTTCCTTCATCAGCGACGCATTGAAGGAAATTTCATTGAGGCGGTTGAGGATCTCGCTCGCCGTGCGCGGCGTTTCGCGGCGTTCCCGCGGGTTGATCTGGACAAGAATGACATCGACCGCGTCGCTCTCGCGAACGAGCGGGGTAATCGTCGGGTTGCCCACGTAGCCGCCGTCCCAATAGGGCTCGCCGTCGATTTCGACCGCCTGGAACATTGTCGGCAGGCAGGCGGAGGCCAGGAGCACGTCCGAGGTGATCTCCGCGTTGCGGAATACCCGTCCGCGTCCGGTATGCACGTTGGTCGCGGTGATGAAGAGCTTGATCGTCGCCTCGGCGAGATGCGCGAAGTCGATGCTGTCGCTGAGGATCTTGCTGATCGGATTGTGGCCGAACGGGTTGAGGCTGTAGGGCGATACCACCCTCGACATCATATCCATCGCGAGATAGACCGGGGACGTGTCGAGCGACCAGCGGTTCATCAACCGGTCGAGCGGCGAGCGCTGGATCGGGCTGAACTTGGCCGCTTCCGCCACCCGATCCCAATAAGCGTCGAGCGCCGCCCTCGCGCCCTCGGCGCCGCCCTGCATGTGCCCGCTGACCAGCACCGCGGCGTTCATCGCTCCGGCGGAGGTCCCGGAAATCGCTTCGATCTTGAGCCAGGGCTCCTCGAGCAGCCGGTCCAGCACGCCCCAGGTGAACGCCCCGTGCGAGCCGCCGCCTTGAAGCGCGAGGTCGATCATGACCACCTCTCGCGTCTTCTTCTCTTGTTTCGCCGCGTTCTTCGCCATGCTTCAGACCTAACCAAATCCGCCCGCCTTCGCTCGTGGCGCGAAGCGGACCGCCGCGGTCTTTATCGGAAACGCGGCTCAAGCGCGAGGCCGAGCCCCGGATCGTTCCGATCCTCTCGACGCGCAGCGCGATTGAAGGCCTGACGAAAGCCAAAACGTCTCGACATGTCGCCGGCCAGGCGGTAGATGGCCGCCCAATCCCCCGTTCCGGCGGAGACTTGATGGCGAAGTTCGAGACGCCTGGCCTCCTCATCCTCGCAATTTCCGTCGCCGGGACCCGCCTTTATTCGCTGATCTCACCGCTCCGTCGCCGAAACATTCCGGACGTCGCCGCGGGAGGCCTGCGCGCCTCGCTCGCGATGGTCGCCGCCTTGCTGGCCACCCCGCCAAGCCCTGCCTTCGCCCAATCGGCGCAGGATGACGCGCAGGACGCGCGGACTGACGCGATCCTCGCGACGCCCAACCTCGCGACCCCGGGGCCGCTGACCAATCTTTATGCCACCGCTCCAGGCTTGGAGCAGCAGGCCCCGTCGCCGCAGTGGCGCTTCAATTTCCTCTTTCCGTTCGCCTACAACTCCAATGCCGAGGAGGTCCGCGGCGGATCCCAGGCGTTGGAGCTCAGTCCTTTGGGAAACCTGTCGTGGGCCGCGCCCCTGGGCGGCTTACCGCTGCGGCTGACCCTGAACGCGAACGTCAACAGCGACCGTTATCCCCAGGTCCCGGACGCCGATCTCGACAAGATCGGCGGCTCCGCTCGCCTGCAATACGTCGATCCCGATAATGATCAGGCCTTCTCGCCCTATTTCGCCTTTGCGCCGAGATGGGATTTCGCTCCGACATTCTCCGATCAGCTCTCCGAGCGCCAGGACTTCAACCTCGGCTTCAATCAGCGCTTCAATTTTGACGGGGGGTTCCAGCGCCTCGCGTTGTCTGGCGACACCTCGGCTTCGACCGTGCTCTCGCTCGGTTTGACGATGTTTGTCCAGCGAAGGTTCCGGGAGCCGTCCACCTCGTCGTCCGCATTGTTTATCATTCCGTCTGCGTCCTACGTCATCTCGGAGCAGTGGAACGCCAGCTTTGCCGTCGAAGTCCTCGGCCGCGCGTTCGACCCCAATAGCGCGCAATATTCGCAACGGGCTTGGCAGGCGCAGCCGATCGCGACGCTGGAATACGTGATTCCAACCAGCTTCTTTGGCGGCCCGGAAATCGCCCGGTTTCTCGGCCGGCCGGCGTTGGATTTTCAAACCTCCTACGTTCGGAACTGGTCGAACTTTCCGAGCGCGAGCTATGCGCAATGGACGGCGTCGGCGGTCATCAAGACCGGCTGGCGGTTCTGATCGGCGGAACCGCTGACGACCAGCAATGGGAGCCCGGCGCTCTGGGGCGCGAGTTCATCCCACGAGTCGGGCCCTCAGGCGCGCATATTCCTGCTCGGAAATTGATCCCGCGGATTTCAGCCGATCGAGCTTCTCGATCTCGTCGGCCGCGCTGAAACCCACCGCTTGGCGCAAGTCGTCGCGGGCCTGGAGCGCTCGCGCTTGATTGCGCTCAGCCATGCCCCGCCCTTGCGTGAGGACATAAGCAAAAATCCCGATATACGAGAACAAGATCAGCGCGATGACCCAGAGGACTTTCGCCCATCCGGAAAGGTCATGACGGCGAAACAGATCGCCCGCCACGCTGACGAATAGCCAGAACCATAAGACGAATATGAAAATGGCAAAGGCGTCGGCGACGAAATTCGTGAATGTGAAGCCGCCCTCGAAAAGCAATGCACCCTCCCCAATTCGTTCCGTTCCGGCCGGCAGGAACGTCCTTAGTCTACTTTCCGGGCCTTTCCTAGCCTGCGCCAACACGGCCGCGCTGGTAGCGCGATGCTTTGCCACAGCGAGGCGAAGCTCCTAGACTCGTCAGGCGCGCAAAGCTGGATCTCTGACATCCGGCGGCGCGTCGAGGGAGGATCGTCATGGGCGCAGCGGCGGAAACCGGCGCGGCGAGCGGGATCGCGGCTTGGCATGCGATGTCCGCTGGCGAGGTCGTGAAGCGGCTTGCGACCAACGGGGAAAGGGGCCTCGATGCGGCCGAGGCCTCGGCCCGCCTTGAGAAATATGGTCCGAACCGCTTGCCCGAAGGCAAGAAGCGCGGCCCGCTGATGCGGTTCCTCGCCCAGTTCAACAATATCCTCGTCTACGTGCTTCTCGCGGCCGGCTTCACCAAGCTGATGCTGAGCTTGTGGGTTGACGCATCGATCATCTTCGCGGTGGTGGTCCTCAACAGCCTCCTGGGGTTCATCCAGGAGGGCAGGGCCGAGAAGGCGCTGGATTCCATCCGCAACATGCTCTCCGCCGAGGCGCGCACCGTGCGCGGCGGCGAGACGCGCATGCTTCCTGCCGAGGATCTCGTTCCCGGGGACGTCGTGCTGCTCGAATCGGGTGACAAGATCCCAGCGGACCTGCGGCTGATCGAAGCGAAGAACCTGCGCACCGAAGAGGCTGCGCTTACGGGCGAGTCGGTGCCGGCGGAGAAGGGCGTCGATCCGGTGTCCGACAACGCGACTGTCGGGGACCGCGAGGGCATGGCGTTCTCCGGGACGATGGTCGTATCCGGCCGCGCGATGGGCGTCGTCGTTGCGACCGGCAGCGAGACGGAGCTTGGCCGCATCAATCAGTTGCTTGCGGACGTGAGCCCGCTCGAAACGCCGCTGCTGCGCCAGATCAAGAAATTTGGCTACACGATCACGGCGGTCATCGGGGTGATCAGCGTCCTGATCTTCTCCTATGGCCATTGGCTCGGGCATATGACTTTTGTCGAGCTCTTCCAGGCGGTGGTCGGCATCGCAGTGTCGCTGATTCCCGAAGGGTTGCCGGCGCTGATCACCATCACGCTCGCCATCGGCGTGCAGCGCATGGCCCAGCGCAACGCCATCATCCGCCGGCTGCCGGCGGTCGAGACGCTGGGCTCGGTGTCGCGCATCTGCTCGGACAAGACCGGCACGCTGACGCTGATGGAAATGATGGTCACGTCCGCCGTCACCGCCGAGTCCGCCTACGAAGTCACCGGCGACGGCTACGCGCCGGAGGGCGAAGGTCAGCGAGGACGGCAAGCCCGCCGGTCGAAGCGCCGGTGCTCGCGCTGATGGGGCGGGTCTCGATGCTCTGCAACGACGCGGAACTGTTTCAGGACGGAGGCGCCTGGAAAGTGGAGGGCGACCCGACCGAGGGGGCGCTCTATCCGTTCGCGACCAAGCTCGGCATGGACCGGCCGGCCGAGCAGGCGGCCTGCCCGCGCATCGACGCCATCCCGTTCGAATCCGAACATAAGTTCATGGCGACACTGCATCAAGTCCGCGGACGGCAAGGAGATGCTTCTGGTCAAGGGCGCGCCCGAGGTGATCCTCGAACATTGCGATCGCCAGCAATCGGCTGACGGCCCGACGGCGCCGCTCGACCGCGAGCGTTTCGTGGCGGAATCCGACAGGCTCGCCGCGCAGGGCGAACGGGTGCTGGCGCTCGCCTGGCTCGAAAATCCCGGCGTGACGGCCGGCAGTCTTGGGCCCGCCGACCTGCCGAAGACGCTGGTGCTGCTCGGCCTCGTCGGCCTGATGGATCCGCCGCGCAAGGAGGCGATCGAGGCGGTGAAGGAATGCCACGGCGGCGGCATCCGCGTCACCATGATCACCGGCGACCACAAGATCACCGCCGCGGCGATCGCCAAGATGCTCGGCATCGGCGACGGCAAGACGGCGCTGACCGGCGCGGAGATCGAGGAGATGGATACGGCGACGCTGCAGGAGCGCGGTCCGGGACGTCGACGTCTTCGCGCGCGCCAGCCCGGAGCACAAGCTCAGGCTCGTCAAGGCGATCCAGGCCAACGGGCAGATCGTGGCGATGACCGGCGACGGCGTGAACGACGCGCCCGCGCTCAAGAAGGCCGACATCGGCGTCGCCATGGGCATCAAGGGCACCGAGGTGACCAAGGAAGCCGCCGGCATGATCCTCGCCGACGACAATTTCGCCTCGATCACCGCGGCGGTGAAGGAAGGCCGGACGGTCTACAACAATATCGAAAAGGCGATGCTGTTCCTGCTGCCGACCAACGTCGCGCAGGCGCTGGTGATTGCGGTCGCGATCTTCTTCGGCTTCACCATGCCGATCACCGCGCCTCAGGTCCTGTGGGTCAATATGGTGACCTCGGTCGCGCTCGGCCTCGTGATCTTCCTTCGAGCCGCACGAGGCCGACGTCATGCAGCGGCCGCCGCGCGCCGTGGATCGTCCGATCGTGACCGGCTTCGGCCTGTGGCGCATCCTGTTCATCGGACTGGCGCTGCTCGCCTACACGCTTGGCGGCGTTCTTCTGGATGAAGGCGCAGGGCGCGCTCGGACGGGCTCGCCCGCACCGTCGCGGTCAATGCGATCACGATCGGCCAGGCGTTCTACCTGCTGAACAGCCGCTACCTGATCAATTCCTCGCTGTCGCTCAAGGCGCATATCGGCAACAGGTATCTGCCGTTCGGCATTGTCGCGGTCGTGGTCCTGCAGCTCCTCTTCACCTATACGCCGCCGTTCCAGGCGATGTTCGGCAACGAGGCGATCCCGCTTTGGGTGTGGCCGTGGCTGCTTCTGCCGGCGGCCTCTGTTCTTCCTCGTCGTCGAGGTGGAGAAATTCATCATTCGCTCGTCGGCCTCGTTGCGGTCGGCGGTGACCGCGGTGGAGGCGGGGACGTAAGAGGCGCGCGACGAACTTTCTGTCTATACGGATGAAAGGGTTCCCCGGAATTCGGGGCCCCTGGATATCGCACAGCCTGCCGCTGGCGACCTCTTAATCGTTGATGAATCATCAATTTTAGGCAATTTGCTTTGAGGCGCCTCCGTGGGTGGCCGGCGCTGCTTCGCAAAAAGCAAACATATCATTGCCAATCGAACCGGTTACGTTCTATAATTCAGAAATAGGCGCCGCTGGGATGCGCGCCAAGTCGCGAAAGAAAAGCGTTGAGGAGCGAATGGTCCCGCCAGCGTCATCCGGCCGCGACCAAACGCTTGGGATCGCTCAATGCCGCAATGGGCGCCCCTTGCGAAAAGTTGGCGTGGATTTGGGGTTGGCGCCGCGTCTGTTTGGGCTCGGCGCCATGGCGGCTTGGGATTGCTCTGGTCGATTCCTCCGTTCCGACGCCGGCCCGGCCGCGATTTAGCGGACATGTAAGGCGCGGTTCCGCGCCAATCGATCTCTCAACCAAACGGTTGACTTTCTGAAAACACGCCCCTATATTCAACTACATGGTTGAATTAGAGGCCCCGCAGCTCAATCCCATCTTTCACGCCCTCGGCGACGCGACGCGCCGGCGGATGCTTCGCGAACTCGCGGGTGGCGAGCGAACAGTGGGTCAGCTTGCCGATCCTTTCGCGATTTCGCTCGCCGCCGCCTCGAAGCATATCAAGGCGCTGGAGAACGCCGGGCTGATCCGTCGCGAGGTGCGCGGGCGCGCGCATCTCTGCCGCCTCGACCCAGGGCCGCTCGCCAGCGCCTTCGAGTGGCTGAGCTTCTACGAGCGCTTCTGGACCGCCCGTCTCGATGTGCTCGATCGGCTCCTCCGCGAGGAGAACGAACGAAATCCCAGGACCCATAAACAAGGAGACGAGAAATGAACGAACGCGCGAAAGTGGACGCCTATGGCGCGCTTCGCGAGCCGGCCACGCTGACGATCCAGCGCATGTTGCCCGGCCCGATCGAGCGGGTCTGGGCCTATCTCACCGAAAGCGATCTGCGTCGCAAGTGGCTGGCGGCGGGCGAGATGGAGATGAGGGTCGGCGCGCCGTTCGAACTCGTCTGGCGCAACAGCGAGCTGACCAATCCGCCCGGCAAGCGGCCGGACGGGTTTGGCGAGGAGCACCGGATGGAGAGCCGGATCCTCGAGCTCGATCCGCCGCGCAAACTCGTTTTCACCTGGGGAAAGGAAGACAGCGACGTTTCGATGGCGCTCGAGCCGAGAGGCGAGAAGGTGCTGCTCACCGTGGTCCACCGCCGACTGCCCACCCGCGGCATGATGGTCGGCGTCAGCACCGGCTGGCATGCGCATCTCGACATGCTGGCCGCCCGCCTGAGCGGCGAGGAGCCGGGGCCCTTCTGGGACCGTTTCAACCGCCTCAGGGCCGAATACGACCGGCGCATCCCGGGGTGACGACGCGCGACCGTCATCGCGGGAGCGAAGCGACGAAGCATCCGGAGATCGTGGAGCTCCGTCCCCTGGATCGCTCGCCTCGCGCAATGAGGCGCGCTCATCGACGGAATTGATCGAATCAATATCGGCAAGTACAGGACAACCATGCACAACCAGTCGTTTCGCGCGATGAGTGGCTCATGGCCCGGATCGGGCTGCTAAGGAGGAAAAGGAGCTGACGCGGCGTAGCGACGAGCTCGCCCGCCGACGACAGGAGATGCCGTGGGTCAGGGTCGATAGGGCGTACCGGTTCGACACAGACGAAGGGAGCGCCTCGCTCAAGGACCTGTTCCGCGGACGATCCCAGCTCCTCGTCTACCATTTCATGTTCGGGCCGGACTACGACGCGGGCTGTCCGTCCTGCTCGATGATCGCCGACGGGTTCAACGGCTTCGCCGTCCACCTGGCGAGCCATGACGTGATGCTCTTGGGCGGCATCCCGCGGGCCGCTCGAGAAACTGCAAACCTATAAGCGGCGGATGGGGTGGACATTTCCCTGGGCGTCCTCGCACGGAGGCGATTTCAACTTCGATTTCAATGTTTCGATCACCGAGGAACAGCAGCGCGAGGGAGGCGTCGAATACAATTATCGGCGCGGCGACCACCCCCTGACCGCGGCGCAGGTTCCCGAGCCCGTCGCCCGTTTCGCCGCCTCGTGCGGAACCGACGGGCGCACGTATATGCGCGATCGGCCGGGCATGAGCGCATTCGCGGTCGAGGACGGCGTCGTCTACCACGCCTATTCCACCTATGCCCGCGGACTGGACGGCCTCTGGGGCGCCTACCAGTGGCTCGACCGGGCCCCCAAGGGGCGCAACGAGAACGGCGTCTGGTGGCGCCGCCACGACGAGTACGGCGTTATTCCCGCGCGTCAACCCATTCAGCAAACCGGAGGTTAGCGATGCACACTCCCCCGATCGTGTCGCGAGAGGACTGGGACGCTGCGCGCGAGCAGCTTCTCGTGAAGGAGAAGGCCTTGTTCCGAGCCCGCGACGCGCTGGCCGCAGAGCGGCGGCGAATGCCGTGGATGGCCGTGGAGAAGGCCTACGAGTTCGTTGGGCCGAACGGGTGACGCGAGCCTGCTCGACCTGTTCGAGGGCCGTCGCCAGCTGATCGTCTACCGCGCATTCTTTGAGCCCGGCGTGTTCGGCTGGCCGGACCACGCCTGCCGCGGCTGCTCGCTGGGCGCGGATCAGGTCTCCCATCTCGCCCACCTGAACGTTCGCGACACGACTCTCGGCGTACGTTTCCCGCGCTCCGCAGGCGGATATCGCGCGGCTCAAGGCGCGGATGGGCTGGCGGATGCCGTGGTACACCATCACCGACAGCTTCGACGCTGACTTCGGGGTGGCCGAATGGCACGGCCATAACGTCTTCTTTCGCGACGGCGATAGGGTGTTCCGCACCTATTTCATCAACAGCCGTGGCGACGAAGCGATGGGGACCTTATGGAGCTACCTCGACGCGACGCCTCTCGGGCGCCAGGAAGTGTGGGAGGACTCGCCGGACGGCTACCCCCAAACTCCGCCATATAAGTGGTGGAACTGGCACGACAACTACGACGTCGAAGCCGCGCCCGACCCGCAATGGGTCAAGGTGTCGGACGCCGGAGAGGCGGCCTTCCGAAACCTCGAGGGAGGCGCGAAGCGATGAGCGAGGCCTACCCGGCCAACTCGATCGGCGGCGAGCGGCGCCGTTGCGACGGCGCCGCGGTCGCCCGCGTCAGCGCCGAGTGGCTCGGCCTCTCGGCTGCGCCGATCTTCGCTGTCATGGCGCTGCTTACCGCCGCTTTTGGCGGCGGGGAGATGGCCACGATTTGCTTGAGCGCGCAACACGCGTCGCCGCTGAGCGGAATGGTCCCGATGTACCTGCTGATGAGCGCCTTCCACCTGGCGCCTTGGCTGAAGTTGCTTGAAAAATTGGTCTGACAGAAGGTACGGCCCAAATTCAGGCCGAGTACGATCCCAAGCAGCAGCCCGATCAGGGCGTCCTCGAACCACTAGGTCGAAAAAAGCGTCTCGAGACTCCGCCGCATGACCGAGGCGTCGACATCGACGCCCGTCCAATATTTGATGCCGATGACGCCCTGATTGACAATCATGCCAAGGCCATCGAGTACGCGGCAGCCTTGGGTTATGGCGTCTCGAATCAGCGGCGTGCGTGGCGGGTTCGGGATCACGTCCGCCACCACCATCGACGGACGCAGGCTTTGCGCATCGAGGTCGAGGCGCCCGTCAATATCCGGATAAAGACCGACGGAGGTCGCGTTGACGACGATGTCCGCATCCGCCGGAATCTTGTACGCGCCGGGTTGAGTCACGAGTTCGGCGCTTGTCTTTGTCTTGCTGTTGAGCAAATCGACGACAGCGCGGCCTCGCAGTTCGCCGCGATTGACGACAATGATCCGATTGGCGCCGGCGAAGGCGAGCTCTACGCCGATCGCCCGCGCGGCGCCGCCCGCGCCGAACATCACGACCGTCCTGCCAGACGGATCCACGATCTCGCGCAGCGACTGCAGGAAGCCCTTGCCATCCGTATTTTCGCCGACGAATTTGTCGCCGCGCCGCACGGCGCAATTGACCGCCCCGATCACTGCGGCCAATTCGCCCAACCCGTCGAGATGCTCAATGACCGCCACCTTGTGGGGGATCGAGCAGTTGAACCCGATCCAGCCCATGCCGCGAGCGCCCTTCACCGCATCGCCGAGATTCTCAGGGGCGACCTCGCAATTGATGTAGCGGATGTCGAGCCCATGATGACGGTAGGCCGCCTCGACCATCGCAACCGTCGGATTTTCAGCCGCGGGCATCGCGAAGGAACCGGTAAGCCGGCTCAGGAAGTTGAGCGTCATGGACCTGCCTTTCGTTCTCGAATCCGGTCGGCGGCAAAATGTCTAAGCCTGTGACTCGAGGAAAGACGATGCAACTCCATTGGCGGTTTGACAACCGACCGGAGGAGCAGCCCGGGGGCGGCGCGGCCGCGCTCCCCGACGCGTGGCCGACGCCCGAGCCGCCGCGCGAAGCGTTGACAGGAGATTCCAGCCATGCAGTTCTAGGCGCGGCCAACGCGCTTCGTCGGATCAGAGCTGCGGTTTGAGCTCAGACCGGATCGGCTTGGATCAGCGCGCCAGGCAGACATGGCTTCGTGCGCCGCGCGATAATGACGGTTTGGGGAAGGGGCGCTCCAAATCGCGAAGGAAGAAAGAAACAACGCACCCAACGCCGGCCGCGTTGGTGCAATTCGGGAGGAACGATAGGATGGTTGACCTAATCTCACATCGCGACATACGTCTGTCCGCGCCGCGCCGCCGGTTTCTCAAGGGCGCCGCGGCGGTCGGAGTTCTCGGCGCGTTTCCTGCGATCATCACCCGCCGGGCGTTCGCGGCGGGGAATCCGACGGTCGTCAATTCCATTCGTTCGCTTTCCAATCCCTATCATGCGACCTGGAACAAGGGCGGCGCGGCCTTCGCGAAATCGGTCGGCGCCGACTATGTCACTCTGGTGACCGAGGGCAACAGCGAGAAGGGGATCGCCGACATCAAGGCGATTCTCGCCAAGACCGGCGGCAATTGCGTCATCAATGTCGATCCCAACGACAGCCCGGACGCCCGTCCCATCGTTCAGGCGTGCAAGGACGCCGGCGCCTATGTCGTGACCCAGTGGAACAAACCCGCCGATCTGCACCCGTGGGATTTCAACCCCAATTACGTCGCGCATATCTCCTTCAGCGGCGTTCCCTACGGCAAGGCGATGGCGGAGGCGCTGATCAAGGCGATGGGCGGCAAGGGCGGCATCGTCGCGCTGGGCGGCATCGAATCCAACGTGCCCGCGATCGAACGCAAGGCGGGCCTGATGGAAGCGCTGAAGGCCAATCCCGGCGTTGAGCTGCTCGACATGCAAGTCGCCAATTGGTCGGCCACCGAAGCGCTGCAGAAGACCAACGCCTGGCTCACCCAGTTCGGCGACAAGATCGGCGGCGTCTGGGCGGCCAACGACGACATGGCGCTCGCCGCGGTCGAAGCGCTCAGAAGCGACGGCAAGGCGGGCAAGATCCCGGTCACCGGAATCGACGGCATCCAGCTCGCCGTCGAAGCCATCCTCAAGGGCGAGATGGCCGGGCACGGTCGCATGGGATCCTTTCTGGCAGGGCGGCATGGGCCTCTCGATCGGTTATCACGCCAAGACCGGCGGGTTCGATCCGGCGAAAGAGCCGAAAGACCACCGCGAATTTTACGGCAAGGGGGTCATCATCACGTCCGACAACGCCAAGTCGTTCTATGACAGCAACATCAAGGCAGAGCCCAAGCTTGATTGGAACGACATCTGGGGCCGCGTGAACGGTCAGATCCAATACAACTAGCCAACCGCGGCACGATGCGGGCGCGTCGCGAGCGCGCCCGCTGCCGTCGGCTGCAGGCGACAGACGCGCCGCCTTTCATGCGGGAAGCGCAGTCTCAGCACCCGTTCAAACGAAATCGCCGAAAGGTCACGCTCTGAGCGCGTCTCTCAAACTTGCGCCCGCGGCGGACGCGGCGCCCCGCGCACGACGGCGCTGGCGGGCGGCGACCTGGGCGCCGCTGGCGGTGCTTGTTCTCCTGTGCCTGATCGTCGCCGCAATCAACCGCAATTTTCTCAGTTTCGGCAACTTCGTGCGCATGAGTCAGGATGCGGCGATTCCGCTCGTCCTCGGTATCGGCGAGACCTTCATCATCCTGATGGGATCGATCGATCTCTCGGTCGAAGGGGTGCTCACCCTGGGCGCCGTAATCCTGTCGATGACGGTCCTGAATGGGATGAACGACAACAACCTGGGCTTGATCGGGGTGTTTCTCGTGCTGGCGGTCGGCGCCATGATGGGGTTCGCGAACGGAGTGATCCACGTCCGCCTCAAGGTGCCCTCGTTCATGGCGACGCTCGGAACCTGGTTCATCGGGGTCGGGATCGCCAACGCGCTGCTGGGCGGCATGGCGACCCAAATCAACGACCCCTGGATACGAGGCCTGGCGATCCAGCGCGTGTTTGGCTTTCCCTGGGGCGTCTGGCTGGCTCTCGCGTGCCTGGCGATCGCGCTCGTCATCCAGAACTATACCCGGCTCGGGCGATATATTTACGCCCTCGGCGGGGGCGAGGAGCTGGCGGCGCTGTCCGGCATTTCGGTGGCGCGCGTCCGCATCGCCACATTCACCCTGGCGGGCGTCTTCTACGCGATCGGCGGCATTCTCGCGGCGGCGCAGCTCGGGCTTGGCAACGCGCAGATCGGCAATGGCCGGTTGTTCACGACGGTGACGGCGGTCGTCGTCGGGGGAACGTCGCTGTCTGGCGGGCTCGGCGGCGTCCTGCAGACATTTGTCGGCGTGCTCATCGTGTCCGTCCTGTCGAACGGCATGGTGCTCATGGGCGTGCCGCCGAGCATGCAGATCGGCTTTCCAGGGACTCATGATCATCGGCGCGGTCGCGCTATCCATCGATCGCAAGCTGATGCGGATCGTCAAATGAGCGTGGGTCCAGCCGGCGCGGCCCTTTCGGTCGTCAAGATCGACAAGCGCTTTCCAGGCGTTCACGCGCTCAAGGACGTGTCGATCGACATCATGCCCGGAGAGGTCGTCGGGCTGGTCGGCGAGAACGGCGCCGGCAAGTCGACGCTGATGAAGATTCTGAGCGGCGTCTATCAGCCCGACTCCGGCCAGATTGTCATCGCCGGAAAGCCGACCCGCCTCGAAAGCGCGGCCGACGCCAACCGAAAGGGCATCGGCATGGTGTTCCAGGAGCAGTCCCTGCTCACCAATCTCACCATTGGCGAGAATATTTATCTCGGCAACGAGGCGCAATTTGCCCGATTCGGCCTCGTTTCCTGGCGAGCCCTCTATGCGGCTGCGGCGCGACAGCTCGAAAAGGTGAAGGTCGACGTCGATCCGCGCATTCGCGGCGACGAATTGAGCTTCGCCGCCCGTCAGATGGTGGAGCTCGCCAAGGCGCTGACGCTTGAAGAGCACGCCGCCGGCCATCTCGTGGTCCTGCTCGACGAGCCGACCTCGGTGCTCGAGCGCGCCGAGATCGAGATCCTGTTTGCGCGGGTGCGCGCCTTGAAGTCGCGCGCCTCTTTCGTGTTCGTCTCCCATCGCCTCGATGAGGTGCTGCAGCTCGCCGACCGTGTTTACGTCATGAAGGACGGCGAGGTGGTCGCTGACCTGATGACCGCCGACGCCGATGTCGCGATGCTGCACCGCCTTATGGTGGGCAGGACCCTGCAGGCCGACTATTATTACGAGCCCTTGCAGAAGCCTTTCCAGGAGCGGGTGTTGCTGGAAGTCGAAGGGCTATCGCAAGGCAAAGCTTACCGGGACGTCAGTTTCAAGCTCCGCGCCGGGGAAATACTGGGGATCGCCGGCGTGATCGGGTCGGGCCGCGAGGAGTTGACGCGGACGCTTGCCGGCTTTGCTCCCCATACCGGCGGCTCGCTCAAAATCGCCGACAGCAATGTCGCGTTGGCGACGCCGGCCGACGCGGTCGATCTTGGCGTCGGCTATATCCCGCGGGAACGGCGGGTCGAGGGCCTGGTGCTGTTTCTGCCGGTCTCGGCGAACATCACGCTGGCCGATCTGACCAGCCTCACGCGTTACGGCCTGATCGACGGGCGGGAGGAGAGCCGACTGGCCAGGAATTGGGTCGAACGCCTCAGGATTCGGACGCCCAACATCCACGCGCTCTGCCTCAACCTCTCCGGCGGCAACCAGCAGAAAGTCGTGTTGGCGAAGTGGCTGAACGCCAAGGTCAAGATTCTCATTCTCGACCATCCGACGCGTGGCCTCGATGTCGGCGCCAAGGAGGAGGTCTATCAGCTGATCCGCGCGCTGACCGCCGAAGGCCTGGCGATCATTCTGACCTCGGACACTCTCGAGGAAACAATCGGAATGAGCCACAACGTCCTCGTCATGCGCGATGGCGTGATTACCCACCGCGCGACAGCCAATCCGGGCAGCAAGCCGGAGCAGGTCGATCTCATCGGATACATGGTCTAGGGTTGGCGATGGAGCAGGCGCCGATGACGTTGCGAGCCGGAGGATCTGCGAAAGTGGCTGCCGCTGGCGACGCTCGCGGTTCTCGTGGTCCTGGTGGGGATCGCCCAGCCGAGTTTTCTGCAACCCAGCGCGCTTTTGGATCTCGCCAGCGATACCGCGGTGCTGTTCATCCTTGCGACCGGCGTCACCTTCGTCATCATGCTCGGCGGCATCGACCTCTCCATACAATCGATGGCCTCGCTGGCCAGCGTCATCGTCGCTCTGACCGTCGCCCGTCTCGGATATGGCTCGTTCTTGCTCGCCATCGCCATCGGCGCCATCGCGGGACTCCTCTCCGGAGTGGTCCACGTCCGGCTGAAGATTCCTTCGTTCATAGCCACTCTCGCCATGGGCGGGGTTCTGTTCAGCGCCGCGCTGGTGATCTCAAAGGAGCGCTCAATCACGCTGAATGACGCCGGGCGCGCCTATCAGTCGTGGATAACGGGCGATGCGTTCGGCGTGCCCAACGTCATTGTCGTCGGGCTCGTCGTGCTCGCCGCGGCGCACACGCTGCAGGCCCATACCCGGTTTGGACGCTACAGCGCCGCGATCGGCGCGGGCGAGCCTGCGGCCTACGCCTCCGGGGTGAAGGTGAGCCGGCAGAAAGTCTTCGCCTTCGTGCTTTCGGCGGGTTTCGCCGCGCTCGCTGGCGTTATCCTCGCCGGCCGCCTGGCGAGCGGATCGCCGACGCTTGCGGCCGAACTCTTGCTGCCTTCGATCGCCGCGGTCGTCGTCGGAGGAACGGCGATAACCGGAGGGGTCGGCAGCATCTGGCGAACGCTCGTCGGGGCCTTGATCATCTCCGTCGTGCGCATTGGCATGACGTTCCTCGGCGTCAACATCTTTGCGCAAAATATCGTCTTTGGCGCGGTTCTGATCGCCGCCGTGGCCATCACGATCGACCGTTCGAAAATTCCGATCGTCAAATGATTTGTCCGCCGCGAAATGCGGCGCGACAAGCGCTACCCGAGCCATCCCTGCAACGCGATCCCTGCGAACAGGATGAGTCCCGGAGTCGCGGTTGGAGCGAAAGAGCCGGAGCGCAGTCTTCGCGTCCGCCCCTCGCACCCGCGAGACCTGCCACATCAGATGGGCGGCGTAGGCGAGCCAGCCGATCAGCGCGATTGCGCCGCCGCCCGCGCATTCGATGGCCGCGAGAGCGAGCGCCGCGCTCGCCGCATAGAAGATCGCGACGCCGAGACGCACGCGGGCGCCGAACAGGCGAGCGGTCGAGCGAATGCCGACGATCGCGTCGTCGCGCGCGTCCTGCATCGCGTAGATCGTATCGTAGCCGATCGTCCAGGCGAACGCCGAGGCATAGAGCAGGATCGGCGCGAGAGCGAGGCTGGCGAAGCTCGCGCTCCAGCCCATCAAGGCCCCCCAGGAGAAGGCGAGGCCGAGCGCCGCCTGCGGCCAGGAGGTCACGCGCTTCATCAGCGGATAGATCGCCACCACCCCGAGCGAGGCGACGCCGAGCCAGATCGAAAACCGGTTGAAGCATAGAAGCACCGCGAGGCCGACCAGCGCCTGGGCGATCAGGAACGCCGCGGCCGCGCCAACGCTGACGCGGCCGGAGGGAAGGGGGCGATTGCGCGTCCGCTCGACCTCGGCGTCAAGCTTGCGGTCGAGGATGTCGTTATAGGTGCACCCGGCGCCGCGCATCGCAATCGCGCCGACCAAGAACAACAGGAGATGCCAGACGTTCGGTCCGCGATGCGCTGCGAGCCCGGCGAGCGCCGTCGCCTGCCAGCAAGGCGCGAGCAACAACTGCCAGCCGATCGGCCGATCGAGCCGCGCAAGCTGGACGAAAGGAAGCGCGACATCGGGGGCGAGCCGCAACACCAAGCTCGCCGGCCGCGCGTCCGGGAGGACGGCGGAGGCGCGCTCGGCGGCGGTCAAAGGGGTCCGGCTGGCAACGGCTGAGCTTGCGGGCCGCCGCCTCCGCCTTGCGCCGCCTCTTCCTTCATCTTCTTGACCTTCGCCGCCACCTGGCAAGCCCTGGCGTTGAAAGAGGCGTTCTTGGCGTGATGGTCTTTCAGCTGGTTGATCGCATCGTCAGGAAACGAGCACCAGTCCTTGTTCTTTTCCATATAGGCGATCAGCGCCGTCTCGGCGCGGATGAGGCCCGCCGACTTGCTGCAGAAGACCTCCGGGTCCATGGGTTTGCCATGCTGCGCCTTGGCGAAGTCGTTGACGATTCCCATCTCGACGTTGCGCGCCTGGGCCAGCTTCTGCATATCGGAGCCGCAATCCGCATACGCGCGCCCCGACAGACTCGCGGCGGCGATGCAAACCGCTGCCGCCAAAGCAATCCTCCGTTTCCGCTCCACTGCCGTCAATCCCAACTCCTCGCGCCCCCGATTCGACCGGCACAAACCTCAAGAAAAAGGCGAAAACGCGGCTGTGGGCTCCATTCCAGCCGCAAGTCGCGATGGTCGCCATCGCCCGCGCGTCCGCCGGATTTGTGGCCGAGGCCGATTTGGCGCTCGAGGTTCATGTCTGGACCCAAGCGCGCGATGCGTAATCGATCGCGTAACGGCCCGGCGTCGCGGCGATCGCCGCCATCCCGATCAACACCGCCTCCTCATGCATGACAAGCCGGGTCGGGATGCGGCGTGCGAGGCCATCGACCGGCGCCTTCGCCTCGAAGGCTTGGCGAAACGCCGCCTCGTCGAGACAGTCGACCACCCGCGGCAGCACGCCGCCGGCAAGCGTGACTCCCCCGGTCGCGACGAAAGTCACCGCCATGTCGCCCGCAAAGCGCGCGACGATGCGCCAGTAAAGCCTGAGGCTCGTCGCCGCCTCGCCCTGCGGGTCGGCCTGCGCCGCGGCGGTCACGGCCGCCGGATCGAGGTGCGGATCGGCTTGGCCTTGCGCCATCATGCGCGCGCGGTGGACGCGGGCGAGTCCCGCGCCGGAAATGACGCTCTCGCTGGTGATGCGCCCGTGCGCGCGCTCAAGATGCGGCCAGAGGCGCGAACTCCTCGGGCCAGACCGGCCCGAAATCGATGTGGCAGGCCTCGGACGACACCGCCGCAAACCGTCCGTCCGCCTCGACCAGCGCGGCGATCCCCAATCCCGTGCCCGGCCCCAGGATCACTTGCGGCCCTTCGCCGCCGAAGCCGAGCGGGCCGATGCGCCTTGCCCAGTCCGCCGGAATCGTCGGCAGCGAGAGCGCCTGCGCCTCGAAATCGTTCAGCAGCAGGCCCTGCGCAAGGCGGGCCTGGCGGGCGGTCGCCGCGCCGTCCATCACCCAGGGCGCGTTGGTGAGCTTGAGCGTCCGCCCTGCGACCGGCCCTGCGCCGCAGGCGATCGCCGAGCGCGGCCTCGCGCCAAGCTTCGGAACCGCGGCTTCGATCGCTTCGCGGCAGTCCCGGATAATCGCCGGTCCTCAGATGCACGACCTTGCTCAGCCGCGCTCCCGGCTCGTTCGCGAGCGCGAAGCGAACGTTGGTGCCGCCCGTGTCGCAGACGAGAACCGGAAAGGGAAAGGCGAATTCGGTCATGGCCGGCCATAAACGCAAATCCGGAAGGGCGCGGTCAAGCGTGGAGATGGGATCGCGGTCCGCCCTATGCGAAGCCTTGCAACCGGATATTAACGACGTATTATGAACAGACAGAGAACGTTGGCGCCCACCTGCGACGCCGGCGTTCATTAGAGGGTCGGCGTTTCGTCCACAGTCGATTTGCCTGTCTCGGACAACGCTTGTTTCCTGTTTGCGTCGTGCGACTTAGTTTGTGTCGGGAATGAGTCGCAGGGATGAAGAAGCGCACATTTCTTGAATTCTTCGCGGGCGGCGGCATGGCGCGCGCCGGCCTGGGGCAGTCATGGCGCTGCCTGTTCGCCAATGATTTCGACGCGATGAAAGTTGCGACCTACGAGGCGAACTGGGGCAGCGACGACATCAGGCACGCTGATGTCGCCAGCCTGATGGCTTCGGATTTGCCATCATGCGCGGTCGATCTCGTGTGGGCCTCATTTCCCTGCCAGGACCTCTCGCTTGCTGGCGACTATCGCGGCCTTGGCCGCGAGCGCGACAAGGTCGTCGACGCGGTCCGGCACATTCTGGCCTTTCTGGAGATTGATGCGGGGACTCGTGCGGGACGAGCGCGCTCCACGGGCGATAGTACTTGAAAATGTGTATGGCTGCTTGACCTCGCATGCCGGCAAGGACTTCGCCGCGATCGCGTCGGCGCTGGCCGAGTGCGGTTACAGGTTCGGCGCCGCGGTGATCGATGCGGCATATTTCGTGCCGCAGTCGCGACCGCGCGTCTTTTTCATCGCGGTCCACAAGGATGAGACGGTTCCGGGCTCACTGATCGCGGACCGACCGCAAGAAAGCTGGCATCCTGCGGCGCTCGTCGAAGCTCAGGCCCGGATGGCTCCCACAGCAAGACGAAACTGGATCTGGTGGAATATTCCTAGACCTTTGCCGCGAAACTCGGTCTTCGCGGACGTCATCGAAGACGTGCCTACCGCAGTGAAGTGGCGTTCGGCCGCGCAAACGCAATATATCCTCGACCTGATGTCGTCGCTCAATCGCAAGAAAGTGCGGACGCGATGAAAAGCGGGCGGAGGACCGTCGGCGCGGTGTACAGGCGCACTCGGCCGGACGAGAACGGCGTCAAACGCCAGCGGGCTGAGGTGCGGTTCGACGATATGGCTGGCTGCCTGCGCACGCCGAGCTGGCGGTTCGTCGCGTCAGACAATCCTGGTGGTGGAAGGAAAGAATGTGCGGTCGCGACTGCTGTCGCCGCGCGAAGCAGCGCGGCTCATGGGGTTGGGCGACGAGTACCTGCTTCCCGAGCGCTACAACGACGCCTATCACGTCTGCGGAGACGGCGTTTGCGTGCCGGTCGTGCGGCATATTGCGGCGCATATTCTCGAGCCGGTGCTCGCAGCGCGCGAGACTTCGAAGCTCGTCGCGGCGGAATAGCAAGTGGCGATCGACCTGCCTTTCCGCCGCCGGGCGGTTCGCACGCTGACCAACGAAATCGGCTGTTACGTGCTTTGCGATCTCGATCAGGTTCCAATCTATGTCGGTCAATCGGTCGACGGCATTCGTTCGCGCGTGAACCGCCATTTGACCTCGGCGAGGAGCGACATCATCGCCAATCGTCAGATCGACGTCTGGGAAATCGCTTGGGTCTGGGCCTATCCGGTCAAGGATAAAACCGAGATCAACGCGCTCGAAGATGCGTTGTTCCATCAGTTTCACGCAAAGTCCGCGTTGATGAATGGCAAAGTCCGAAGACGGGGACCGGTCGGCGGTCGAGCCTCCGGAACCGTCCAGCGGGTCCAAGTGATGCCCGACGCGGAAATCGCAGAGAAGAAGGACCCGGCGCTTCGCCTGCCGCGCCAGGCGGAACATTACAGCCAGATCGTCGGGCATTTCCTCGCGGTCAAGAACTCGAAGGAAATCGCCGGAGCGATCCAGGCGCATTTCGAACGTCTGCAGAAGTATCACCGACAGCTCCTTGGCTTGGCGGTCGAGGTCGAAGGCGACAGCAGCGAGGAGTGATTGGACACAGTCGCGCTAGCGTCCTAGCCAAGCTCGTTCGCTGCGCGCGGTCGACGGTCTCGGCGTCCGGAATGACCAAGCGAAGCGGCCCTCCCGGCCGTGAGCCTCGACCGCTCCGCCGTCATGCGCGCGGTCAAATCGCGCGACACCGGCCCGGAGCGCGCGGTCCGCGCGATTTTGCGGCCGATCGCGCCGGGCTACCGCCTCCATCGCGCCGATCTGCCGGGCAAGCCGGACATCGTTTACGCCAGGCGCAAGCTCGCGATCTTCGTGCACGGCTGCTTCTGGCATGGCCATGACTGTCGCGCGCGGCGCGCGCCTGCCGAAGGCCAACGCCGCCTACTGGCGCGCCAAAATCGCCCGCAATCGGGCGCGCGACGAAAAGACCCTCGCCGCCTATCCGCGCTATGGGCTGGCGCGCGCTCGTCGTCTACGAATGCGAACTGAAGGACCGGGCCTCGCTCGGCGCCAGGCTTGCGGCGGCGCTGAGGCCGCGATTGAGCGAACGGGCGACAGAGACCGCCGTCAAATCGCGCCTTCGCCCTTGCACCAAAATCTTCCGCAGTGCAACATCCGCACCACGCACTCGTTCACGGATGTGCCCGATGACCCTCGACGCCTCGACCCAAAGCGTGACCGCGCGCGCCGGATGACGGCGAGAAGGACATCCCGCTACGCGAGGACATCCGCCTGCTCGGCCGAATTCTCGGCGACACGGTGCGCGAGCAGGAGGGCGAGGAGGTCTACGAGCTGGTCGAGCAGATCCGTCAGGCCTCGATCCGCTTCCATCGCGACAACGAGGTCGGCGCGCGCCGCGAGCTCGAGGCGACGCTGGACAGCCTCAGCGCCGACCAGACGCTCGCGATCGTGCGCGCCTACAGCTATTTCTCGCATCTCGCCAACATCGCCGAGGATCAGCACCACATTCGCCGCAACCGCGCCCATGCGATCGCGGGCTCCGCGCCGCGTCCGGGCTCGCTCGCCTATGCCTTTCAGCGCACGCGCGAGATGGGAGTCGAGCCGAAGGCGCTCGCCGAATTTTTCGATCGCGCGCTGGTCAGTCCGGTGCTGACCGCCCACCCGACGGAAGTCAGGCGCAAGAGCACGCTCACGCGCGAACTCGAGATCGCCGAACTGCTGGACGAGCGCGAGCGGGCTCGAGGCGACGAGGCTGAGCTCGCGCTCAACGAGGAACAGCTCCGGCGCGCGGTCCTCATCCTGTGGCGCACCAACATGCTGCGCCAGACGAGGCTCAAGGTGATCGACGAGGTCGCGAACGCGCTCTCGTTTTACGACTACACGTTCTTCCGCGAACTGCCGCGCCTCTACGGCGCGATCGAGGACAGGCTCGACGCCATCGCGGACAAGCGCCGCGAAAAGCCGATCGGCTCGTTCCTTCGGATCGGCTCCTGGATCGGCGGCGACCGGGACGGCAATCCGTTCGTGACCGCGGACGTCCTGAACGAGGCGATGCGGCTGCAGAGCGCCCGCGCGATCGGCTATTATCTCGACGAACTGCACGAGCTCGGCGGCGAACTGTCGCTTGCAGCCAATCTCGCCTCGATGAGCGCCGGAACTTGCCGCGCTCGCGGACACGCTCCGACGATCCGCCGCCGCCCGGCGCAAGGAGCCCTATCGGCGCGCCATCGCCGGCATGTATTCGCGCCTCGCCAAGACCGCGCGCGAGCTCGATCATGTCATCGCGCTGCGCCAGCCGATCGTCGACGCGGCGCCTATACGACTCGTCCGCGGAATTCGCCGCCGATCTCGACGATGATCGCGCGGTCGCTGAAAGCGCACCAACGCCGCCATCGTGGCGCGCGGGCGGTTGCGCGCGCTGCAGCGCGCCGTCGACGTGTTCGGCTTCCATCTCGCGCCGATCGACCTCAGGCAGAACTCGGACGTTCACGAGCGCACGGTCGCCGAGATTGTCGCCGCGGCGACGCCGGGCCTCGACTATCGGGCGCTCGGCGAGGAGGAACGCATCGCGCTGTTGCGCCGGGAGCTATGCGCGCCGCGCCCGCTGGTCTCGCCGTTCATCGCCTATAGCGAGGAGACGGCGGGCGAACTCGCGCTGTTCCGCGCCGCCGCCGACGATCCGCAAGACTTACGGTTCCGGCGCGATCCGCACCTCGATCATTTCCAAGACCGACAGCGTCTCCGACATGCTGGAGCTTGCGCTGATCCTGAAAGAGGTCGGCCTTGTCGGCCCCGACGGCGCGGCTTCGCTCGCGGTCGTGCCGCTGTTCGAGACGATCGAGGACTTGCGCGCCTGCGTCGGCGTGATGGACGCGCTGCTCGCGATCCCCGAATACCGCAAGCTCGTCAATTCGCTCGGCGGCGAGCAGGAGGTGATGCTCGGCTATTCCGAACTCCAACAAGGACGGCGGCTTCGTCACCTCGGGCTGGGAGCTGTACAAGGCGGAGATCGGCCTCGTCGAGGTGTTTCGCCGCCATGGCGTGCGCATCCGGCTGTTTCACGGCCGCGGCGGCTCGGTCGGGCGCGGCGGCGGTCCGAGCTACGACGCGATCCTCGCCCAGCCCGGCGGCGCGGTGCAGGGCCAGATCCGGATCACCGAACAGGGCGAGATCATTTCGAGCAAATATTCGAACCCCGACGTCGGGCGGCGCAATCTCGAGACGCTCGTTTCCGCGACCCTGGAGGCGACGCTGTTGCAGGACGAGAGCCCCGCTCCCGACCCCGCGTTCCTCGAAACGATGGAGGAACTGTCGCAGAGCGCCTACAAGGCCTATCGCGGCCTCGTCTACGAGACCGAGGGGTTCGTGCGCTATTTCTGGGCCTCGACCGTCATCACCGAGATTGCGAGCCTCAACATCGGCTCGCGGCCGGCCTCGCGCAAGAAGACGACAGGCGATCGAGGACCTGCGCGCCATCCCCTGGGTGTTCTCCTGGGCGCAGTGCCGGCTGATGCTTCCGGGCTGGTTCGGTTTCGGCTCGGCGGTGAAGGACTATACCAAGGCCCATCCGTCGGACGGCCTTGAGACGCTGCAGGGCGATGTATCGGCGCTGGCCGTTCTTTCGCACCCAGCTCTCCAACATGGACATGGTGCTGTCGAAGTCGAGCCTGGCGATCGCCTCGCGCTATGCGCGGCTCGTCGACGACGTGGCGTTGCGCGAGAAGATCTTCGCCCGCATCTCCCGCGAATGGCGCAACTCGGTCGACGCGCTCAACGCGATCATGGAGCAGTCGCGGCTCCTCGAAGGCAATCCCCTGCTCGACCGCTCGATCCGCAACCGCTTCCCCTATCTCGATCCGCTCAACCACGTGCAGGTCGAGCTTTTGAAGCTGCATCGCGGCCGCTCGTCGAGCGAGAAGGTGCTGACCGGCATCCAGCTCACCATCAACGGGATTTCGGCGGGGCTGCAGGAACAGCGGGTGAGGGCGACCGTCCCGAAGCGTTGATCGAGGCCACGTTGGCGCCGAGAAACACGATCGCCGCGCTCAGTTCCGGCACTTTCAAGAGCGCCGCCACCTCGCCGAAGCTCAACTGGCGTCGCGGCGCCTTGGCCTCGACCCTCGGCCCGGCGGTGACCACCGTTGTCAGCGGAAGCTAAACGCGCGCGCTCGCGGCGCGGCCAGCGATCGTGGCGGACATTGGGAGGCGCCGTTCTCCGCGGCATTCAGCGGACACGCTTTTCTAAACACATGGGAAGGGATGGTAATGGCGCCCGCTGGTCATTCACAGCCCGGCGAACAGGGCGGGCTCGCGAAACGCTCGCGAATCCCCCATTTGCAAAATCACACATATATAATATGTTCAAAAACAACGAGGCAA
>CAWIUD010000049.1:0-142466 GCA_963839185.1 uncultured Alphaproteobacteria bacterium
CCCTGCCACCTATCTCGGAAGGCAAGGTCGAAGCCATCGCTGCTCATGTCAAAGCCGAAGCGATCGACCTTGTCGTGATGGATTGCGCGCTCTCCCCGCGCAGCAGCGCAATCTTGAGAAGGAGCTCAATTCAAAGGTCATCGACCAAACCGGACTGATCCTGGAGATCTTCGGCCGCAGGGCCCGCACCGCCGAGGGCGCGTTGCAGGTGGAATTGGCTCACCTCGCCTATCAGCGCTCGCGCCTTGCGCTCGTGGACTCACCTTGAGCGCCAACGCGGCGGCTTCGGGTTTCTTGGCAGCAGGGCGAAACCCGATCGAAACCGACCGCCGGCTCATCCAGGAGCGCATGGTCCGGATCGAGCGGGAGTTGGAAGGCGTCAAGCGGACGCGCGGGCTGCATCGCACACGGCGGCGCGCCGCGCCCTATCCAATCGTGGCGCTGGTCGGCTACACAAACGCCGGGAAGTCGACATTGTTCAATCGCCTGACCCGCGCCGATGTCGTCGCCGCCGACATGCTGTTCCAACGCTCGATCCGACGATGCGGCTGATCAAGCTGCCGCATGGCGGCTCTGTGATTCTTTCAGATACGGTTGGCTTCATTTCGGATCTGCCGACCACGCTCATCTCTGCTTTTCGCGCGACGCTCGAAGAAGTGCGCGCCGCGGATGTGATCGTCCATGTGCGCGACATCTCCCACGCGGACAGTCAGGCGCAGAGCCAGGACGTCGAGGGGATCCTGGCAGAGCTTGGCGTGGCCGACGGCGCTGATCGCATCATTGAGGTTTGGAACAAGGTCGACAAACTCGAAGCCGAGGCGCGCGGCGCGCTGGCTCAGGAAGGCGGAAATCCAGAGCCGCTCGCCGTTTCCGCCTTGACCGGAGAGGGAATGGATCGGCTCCTGGCGACGATGGAGGCGAAACTCGCCTCGGCCGATCCGTGGTCAACTGATTCTCGATGCGCGGGATCGGCAGGGTCTCAATTGGCTATACGAGCATGCCGAGGTGATGAGCCGCAGCGACGAGGGGACGGCGTCCGTCTACGGTGCGCATCGAGCCGGGCCAGGTCGACCGCGTCCGGAAACGGTTCCCGCCGCCGCCCGAGGCGCAGCCGGCGCCGATCATCGCGCCTCGCCGGCGAACAGCGCGTTCGCACGCCCGGAGATAGCGCCCGCTCGACGAGCATCCGGGGCCGGGTGCGATACGGCGGGCGACTTCGGGCCGCGATGAGCGCGGCGAGCCTCGACACGTCCGCCAATTGCGCAGGGTCGAAACAACGCTGAGTTTCGAATCGAACCAGGCATCGGTCAGTTTGGTGCGGCGACGCCTGAGGGCAGACGGAAATACACGTCGGGCCGCAAACGCGAAATTCGTCAGGCTTTGATGCTTTTGGTTCGAGGCGTGCCAGTGCGGCTGCGCCGGGCGTCTTCGAAAGGCAGAGGACGTGCAGCGTGTCCGGCTCGGAGTCATCAGTCACGAACGGATTTCCGTCCACCAACCTCCGCCATCCCGCGGCGTCTCGCAACACAATGGGCGGGGCGGAGCCGAATTCCCGTTCGACCTTCGGCGGAAACATCCGCGACGATCTTGGCCGCGCTTCTTCGGGCGCGACGAATACGACATTGCCGCTCTGAATCAGGCTCGACATCGCTCGCGCCGGCCTGCACGAAAAGCGCCCTCAAGCGCTCCATCGGCAGGGCCGCGCGCCCCCCACATTGACGCCCCGTAGCAACGCGACATGGTCGGCGTCATTGAGGTCGTTCATTGCCCTGGACGCTCTAGGGCCTTCGCTTCGGTCCAAAGGGCCTCCATTTCGATCGAGGCTGGCCCCTTCCGGCTTTTGTCCTTTCGGCCAGACGATTTTCGAGATGTGCGAAGCGGCGTTCGAACTTCGCGTTTGCGCGCGCGCAGCGCGGCCTCCGGGTCAACCTCGAGATGACGCGCGAGGTTAACGGCGGCGAACAGCAAGTCGCCACCTCGCCAGCCACCGTTCGGGCGAGCCATCGGCGATTTCGGCTTCGACTTCCGCGATCTCCTCGTTGAGCTTCGCCAGCACGGCGCCGAGGTCGTCCGATCGAAACCGACCGCACTGGCCTTCTCCTGCAATTTAGGGCGCGCGAAACGGCTGGAAGGGAAACGGGACGCCGTCGAGCGCGCCTGACGAAGCCTCCGCGGGCAGCCCGCGGTCGGCCCGAGCCTCGGCCTTCGCGCGCTTTTCATCGGCCTTTATGCGCCGCCACAGCCCCTTGACTTCGTCCGCGCTCCGTTCGTGGACTTCCCCGAATACGTGCGGATGACGCCGGATGAGTTTCGTCGTGATCGCCTCGACCACCCCGCCGAAATCGAAGAGCCCGGCTTCCTCCGCCATGCGGGCGTGAAAGATGACCGCGGCAGCAAGTCGCCGAGTTCGTCGCGGAGGTCCTCGGTCGACGCCGCGCTCGATCGCGTGGGCGACCTCATAGGCCTCTTCGATCGTGAAGGGGGCGATCGAGGCGAAGGTTTGCTCGACATCCCACGGGCAGCCGCCAGCAGGATCTCGCAACGCCGCCATGATTTCGATAAGTCGCGGACATCGCGTGAAGACTGCATGGGCTGGGCCAGCGGTGGGTGGATCGGCGAACGACCTTTCGCCGCGCGCGCAGGGCGCGCTCCGGGACAATACCGCTGATGCCTCGGACGTTTTAGAGCGAGAGCGAAATGGCCCCGCGTCCTTTAGGGGTGTCGGCGACTTCATCGTGACCTGCTGCCCTTCGGCGAGATGCGAATCCCGCTGGGCCAAGGACTGAGATGTGGACGAAGACGCCTTGCCGCCATCCTCGCTCGCGACGAAGCCAAATCCCTTGGCGTCGTCGAACCATTTGACCTTTCCGGTGACCGAGACAGCCGTCGACGGACCGGGGCCACGCGCCCGGCCGCGGCGAGCGCCCATCGACCGTTGCGGGCGCTCGACAACTCCGGCGGTGTCCACTTCGAGCACCCGGGTAACCTGCGCGCCTTTCGCGCCGGCGCCGACCTGGACGCGCATCGCGCCCGCGGGGACGTGCCGTTCCCGCGGCGTGGAGGGCGTTGGCATGCAGGACGCGCGCCTTGACCCCCGCCAGTTCAACGAAGCCGTAGCCCTTATCGGCCTTGAACCATTTGACCACCGCATCGACGGGAGGCGCTCCCGTGAGAGGTCTGGGGGGCGGCTCCCCCCATAGGAGGGCTGCCCAAGCCGCCGCCTTCGGGGGCGCTGCTGTAGCCGCGCGCCGGTCGAGGCTCTCGACTTTGTAGGACATTGGTCCATCATCGTCGAACTAAAAATCCCAAAAGTCCTTACCCTTGCTCATGTTAGTCCAAGTTCTCCACCATAAACCCAGTTGACCAGGCAAACGGCGCTCCCCGTAATCGTTTATCCGCCTAAGCGAAACTCCCGTGCGCCTCTGGCGCTCGATTGATCGTCGCCAAACCGGCGCACAATCCCTATCCAAAGAAAAGACTTCAATAAAGGGGTCAATTTCACGGGCGCATCCAAAAAAAAGGGGCAAAACATTTTGCGTTTCACACGGCGCAGCGGCCCTTCGCCGGAGGGGCGCTTCAGGGAAGTTCACTAGGCCACATCATCGATAGCCCGCCAGGCCGATTGCAGAACACAATCGGACCTCGCGCGGTCTGCAATAGCGCATTTTCAAGGCGGTCGCCAGATGGTTCAACGAACAGATATGAAGTATTTCCGCCGTTAAGCTGGCGCCTCATGTTATTTGTGTTTTCGACCTCCGTTGACAGGCGGCCAAGTCGACGCGTGGATTGGTGAAGCAGGCGGCAAGCCGAGAATAACACCTGGTCCAGCAATAGGCCGTCAGCGTCGTTCCAGCGAGTCGTCAAAAGGCCCTGGAACGACAGGTTCGCGCCGCCCAAAAGCCGGAAAGGACCCCGTTGCCGCGTAATCGATAGCATTCAATCTTAATCCAAAGATTCTGATATTTTGCGGATTGCCGGAAACGTCGCGAAAAGCCGCGACTCGCCTGTACGGGCGTAGCGTTCGGCCTCCGAGCCGACCGCCTAAGGCTCCGAGGCTCGTCAGCGAAGCCAGCAGGGCAAAAGCGCGCACCGTCTTCCCATCGCCAAAGGGTCCAAACGCCATCGTCGCCGCCGACCCTGTGCAAGAAGAACAGGCGAGACTTTGCCGCGAGACCGTAAACGAAGCCTTTCAGTTAGGCGTCAGACATCCACGAACCCGATGGCTTTGGGGGCGCGCTCCTGGATTAAGCCGAACCGCGCCTCGGGTTTCGATCCCATCAGGCGTTCTACGGTTTCCGCCGTCGCATCGCTGTCTTCGGCAAGTACGGCGACGCGCAACAATGTGCGCTTGGCGGCTCCATCGTGGTGTCGCGCAGATCCCGCATCGGCATTTCGCCGAGGCCTTTGAACCGGCTGACCTCAATCGAGCCGCGGCCGGTAAAGCCCGACTTCAGCAATTGGTCTTTGTGGGCTTCGTCCCGCGCGTAGAGCGAGCGCGCGCCCTGTGTCAGCGATAGAGCGGCGGAACGGCGAGATAAAGATGGCCTTCCTCGATGAGCTTCGGCGCGGTAGAAGAAGGTGATCAGCAGCGATGCGACATGGGCGCCGTCGACCTCCGCGTCGGTCATGACAATGATCTTGTCGTAGCGCAGATCGGAAGACCGATAATGCGCGCCAGAACCGGCGCGGAGCGCCTGCAACAGATCGGAAAGCTGCTGGTTTTGAGCGAGCTTGTCGCGCGCGGCCGAACCGACGTTGAGGATTTTTCCCGCAACGGCAGCACAGCCTGTGAAGCGCGGTCGCGCGCCTGTTTGGCCGATCCGCCGGCCGAGTCGCCTTCGACGATGAACAATTCAGAGCCCTTGCGCCGAGGAATTCGTGCAATCGGCGAGCTTGCCCGGCAACCGCAGTTTGCGGACCGCGGTCTTCCGCGCGACCTCCTTCTCCATGCGTCCGTCGAACGCGTTCCTCCGCGCGCTCGATCGACCAGTCAAGCAGCTTGGCAGCCTGGCTCGGCTGCCCCGCCAGCCAATGGTCGAAGGCGTCGCGCATGGCCCCGTCGACGAGCCGGCTCAGCCTCTGCGGTTTGGAGCCTGCCTTCGTTCTGACCTTGGAATTCCGGTTCGCGGATGAAAACCGAGATCATGGCGGCGCAGCCGTCCATGACGTCGTCGGCTGGTCAGCTGGGAGGCGCGCTTGGTCTGGCCAATGCGATCGGCATGATCCTTGAGCCCGCGCAAGAGCGCGGTGCCGAAGCCCGATTTTGTGTGCTCCCGCCATCCGGAGTCGGGATTGTGTTGCAGATGGGATTCGTCCATCCTTACTGCAACACAATCCCGACTCCGCACTGGCGGGGCACACAGAATTGGGCTTGCTGCACCGCGCTCTTGCGCGGGCTCAAGGATCATGCCGATCGCATTGGCCAGACCAAGCGCGCCTCTGCGCTGACCACACCGACGACGTCATGGACGGCTGCGCCGCCATGATCTCGGTTTTCATCCGCGAACCGGAATTCCAAGGTCAGAACAAAGGCCAGGCTCCAAACCGCAGAGGCTGGCCGGCTCGTCTACGGGGCCATGCGCGACGCCTTCGACCATTGGCTGGCGGGGGGCGCCGAGCCAGGCTGCCAAGCTGCTTGACTGGTCGATCGAGCGCGCGGAGGAACGCGTTCGACGACGCATGGAGAAGGAGGTCGCGCGGAAGACCGCGGTCCGCAAACTGCGGTTGCCGGGCAAGCTCGCCGATTGCACGAATTCCTCGGCGCAAGGCTCTGAATTGTTCATCGTCGAAGGCGACTCGGCCGGCGGATCGGCCAAACAGGCGCGCGACCGCGCTTCACAGGCTGTGCTGCCGTTGCGGGAAAGATACTCAACGTCGCTTCAGCCGCGCGCGACAAGCTGGCGCAAAACCAGCAGCTTTCGGATCTGTTGCAGGCGCTCGGGGCCGGTTCGGCGCGCATTACCGGTCTCCCGATCTGCGCTACGACAAGATCATCATCATGACCGACGCGGACGTCGACGGGGCGCATATCGCATCGCTGCTGATCACCTTCTTCTATCGCCAGACGCCGAAGCTCATCGAGGAAGGTCATCTTTACCTCGCCGTTCCGCCGCTCTATCGGCTGACCCAGGGCGCGCGCTCGCTCTATGCGCGGGACGAAGCCCACAAAGAACAATTGCTGAAGTCGGGATTTACCGGCCGCGGCTCGATTGAGGTCAGCCGGTTCAAAGGCCTCGGCGAAATGCCGATGCGAGATTTGCGCGACACCACGATGGACGCCGCCAAGCGCACATTGTTGCGCGTCGCCGTACTTGCTGAAGACAGCGATGCGACGGCGGAAGCCGTAGAACGCCTGATGGGTTCGAAACCCGAGGCGCGGTTCGCCTTCATCCAGGAGCGCGCCCCCAAAGCCATCGAGCTCGTGGATGTCTGACGCTTAACGGAAACGCTTCGTTTACCGTGCTCGCGGCAAAGTCTCGCTTGTTCTTCTTGCGCAAGGTCGGCGGCGACGATGGTGTTTGGACGCTTTGGCGATGGGAAAGCGGTGCGCGCTTTTGCCCTGCTGGCTTCACTGACGAGCCTCGGAGCCCTGACGGTCGGCTCGGAGGCCGAACGCTACGCCCGTACAGGCAAGTCGTCGCTGTTCGCGACGTTGTCGGGCAAGCCGCAAAGCGTCGGAATCTTTGGATTAAGATTGAAGGCTATCGATTACGCCGCGACAGGGTCCTTTCCAGCTCTCGGGCGGCGAGAACCTGTCGTTCCAGGGCCTTATGGCACTCGCTGGAACGACGCTGACGGCCTATTGCCTGGACGCAGACCTTGTTCTCGGCTTGCCGGTTGCTTGACCAATCCACGCGTTGACTTGGCCGTCTGTCGACGGAGGTCGAAGACACAAATAACATGAAGCGCCGGCTTAACGGCGGAAATACTTCATATCTGTTGGTTGAACCATCTGGCGACCGCCTTGAAAATGCGCTATTGCTGACCGCGCGAGGTCCGATTGTGTTCTGCAATCGGCCTGGCGGGCTATCGATGATGTGGGCACGTAAACTTGCTGAAGCGCCTCCGGCGAAGGGCCACTCGCCGTGTGAAGCGCGAAATGTCCCGCACGCTTTCCCGACCATGCGCCAATAAAGTGACCCCTTCATTGAAGGCTTTGCTCGGGATCGGGGTTGTGCGCCGGTTTGGCGACGATCAATCGAGCGCCAGAGGCGCACGGGAGTTTCGCTTAGGCGGAGTAGCGATTACGGGGAGCGCCGTTATGCTTCCGTCAACTGGGTTTATGGTGGAGAACTTGGACTAACATGAGCAAGGGTAAGGACTTTCGGGCGCCTCGCAAACGGGGGTTCGACGATGATGGACCAATGTCCTACAGAGTCGAGGCCTCGACCGGCGCGCGGCTACGGCGGCGCCCCCGAAGGCGGCGGCTTTGGCAGCCCTCCTATGGGGGGATCCGCCCCCGGGACCTGTCACGGGAGCGCCTCCCGTCGATGCGGTGGTCAAATGGTTCAAGGCCGATAAGGGCTACGGCTTCGTTGAGCTGGCAGGGGGTCAAGGCGACGCGTTCCTGCATGCCAACGCCTTGCACGCCGCGGGACACGACACGGTCCCCGCGGGGGCGAAATTGCGCGTTCAGGTCGGCGCCGGCGCGAAAGGCGCGCAGGTTACCCGGGTGCTCGAAGTGGACACTGCGGGGGTTGTCGAGCGGCCGCAACGATCGATGGGCGACGCGCCGCGGCCAAGGCGCGTGGCCCCGGATCCGTCGACGGCTGTTTCGGTCACCGGAAAGGTCAAATGGTTCGACGACGCCAAGGGATTTGGCTTCGTTGCGAGCGAGGATGGCGGCAAGGACGTATTCGTCCACATCTCAGTCCTCGGCCCAGCCGGAATTTCGCATCTCGCCGAAGGGCAGCAGGTCACGATGAAAGTCGTCGACACCCCTAAAGGGCGCGAGGCCATTTCGCTCTCGCTCTAAAACGTCCGAGGCGACGGCGCGCTTTGTCCCGTGAGCGCGCTTCCCGCGCCCGCGGGGCCGATCCACCCCACCCCTTGGCCCAGCTCATGCAGTCTTCGCGCGATGTCCGCGGACTTATCGAAATCATGGCGGCGTTGCGCGATCCTGTTGGCGGCTGCCCGTGGGATGTCGAGCAGACCTTCGCCTCGATCGCCCCCTTCACGATCGAAGAAGCCTATGAGGTCGCCGACGCAATAGAGCGCGGCGCGACCGAGGATCTCCGCGACGAGCTCGGCGACTTGCTGCTGCAGGTGGTCTTTCACGCCCGCATGGCGGAGGAAGCCGGGCTGTTCGATTTCGGCGGGGTGGTCGAGGCGATCACGGCGAAACTCATCCGGCGTCATCCGCACGTATTCGGCGAAGTCCGCCAATGGAGCGCGGACGAAGTCAAGGGGTTGTGGCGGCGGATAAAGGCCGATGAAAAGCGCGCGAAGGCCGAGGCTCGCGCCGACCGCGGGCTGCCCGCGGAGGCCTCGTCAGGCGCGCTCGGCGGCGTTCCTGTTTCCCTGCCGGCGGTTTCCCGCGCCTTGAAATTGCAGGAGAAGGCCAGCGCGGTCGGCTTCGATTGGAACGACGTCGGCGCCGTGCTGGCGAAGCTCAACGAGGAGATCGCCGAAGTCGAGGCCGAAATCGCCGATGGCTCGCCCGACGCGGTGGCTGGCGAGGTCGGCGACTTGCTGTTCGCCGCCGTTAACCTCGCTCGTCATCTCGACGTCGACCCGGAGGCCGCGCTGCGCCGCGCAAACGCCAAGTTCGAACGCCGCTTCGCACATCTCGAAAATCGTCTGGCACGAAAGGGACAAAAGCCGGAAGCGGCCAGCCTCGATGAAATGGAGGCCCTTTGGACCGAGGCGAAGGCCTTGGAGCGTCCAAGGCAGTGAACGCACTGAAATGACGCAGACCTACGTCGCGTTGTTGCGGGGCGTCAATGTGGGCGGCGCGCGGCAGCTGCCGATGGAGCGCTTAAGGGCGCTGTTCGCGCGGGCCGGCGCGAGCGATGTCGAAAGCCTCATTCAGAGCGGCAATGTGCTGTTCGTCGCGCCCGAACGAAGCGCAGCCAAGATTGTGCGGGATGTGTCCGCGAAGGTCGAACAGGAATTCGGCTTCGCCCCGCCCATTGTGCTGCGCGACGCCGCGGAATGGCAGAGGTTGGTGGACGGAAATCCGTTCGTGACTGATCGCGCCGACCCGGACACGCTGCACGTCCTCTGCCTCTCAAAGACGCCCAGCGCAGCCGCACTGGCTCGTCTTGAACCAAAAGCATCAACGCTTGACGAATTCCGGGTTTGCGGTCCCGACGTCTATCTCCGTCTGCCCTCGGGCGGCGCGCGCACGAAACTGACCAATGCCTGGTTCGATTCGAAACTCAGCGTTGTTTCGACCCTGCGCAATTGGCGGACAGTGTTGAAGCTCGCCGCGCTCATCGCGGCCCGAAGTCGCCAGCCGTAATCGCAGCCGGCCCCCGGATGCTCGTCGAGCGATCGCCATCAGCGGGCGTGCGAACGCGCTGTTCGGCTGCGGGACGCGATGATCGGCGCCGGCTGTGATTCGAACGGCGGGGGGAACCGTTTGTGGACGCGATCGACCTGCCCCGGCTCGATGCGCACGGTAAGATGGATGCCGTCCCCCTCGTCGCTGCGGCTCATCACCTCGGCATGCTCGTATAGCCAATTGAGACCCCGCCCATCCCCCGCATCGAGAGTCAGTTCGACCACGGATCGGCCGAGGGCGAGCTTCGCCTCGATCGTCGCCAAGAGCCGATCCATTCCCTCTCCGGTCAAGGCGGAAACGGCGAGCGGCTCTGGAATATCGCGTTCCTGACCCAGCGCGCCGCGCGCCTCGGCGTCGAGTTTGTCGACCTTGTTCCAAACCTCGATGACGCGATCAGCGCGGTCGGCCACGCCAAGCTCTGCCAGGATCCCCTCGACGTCCTGGCTCTGCGCCTCGCTGTCCGCGTGGGCGATGTCGCGCACATGGACGATCACATCAGCAGCGCGCACTTCTTCGAGCGTCGCGCGAAAGGCAGAGATGAGCGTGGTCGGCAGATCCGAAATGAAACCAACCGTATCCGAAAGAATCGCGGAACCGCCATGCGGCAGCTTGATCAGCCGCATCGTCGGATCGAGCGTCGCGAACAGCATGTCGGCGGCGACGACATCGGCCCGCGTCACGCGATTGAACAATGTCGACTTCCCGGCATTGGTGTAGCCGACCAGGGCCACGATTGGATAGGGCGCGGCGCGCCGCCGTGTGCGATGCAGCCCGCGCGTCCGCTTGACGCCTTCCAATTCCCGCTCGATGCGGACCATGCGCTCCTGGATCAGCCGGCGGTCGGTTTCGATCTGGGTTTCGCCCGGCCCGCCGAGAAACCCGAAACCGCCGCGCTGCCGCTCAAGGTGAGTCCACGAGCGCACAAGGCGCGAGCGCTGGTAGGCGAGGTGAGCCAATTCCACCTGCAGCGCGCCTTCGGCGGTGCGGGCCCTGCGTCCGAAGATTTCCAGGATCAGTCCGGTTCGGTCGATGACCTTTGAATTGAGCTCCTTCTCAAGATTGCGCTGCTGCGCGGGAGAGAGCGCGCAATCCATCACGACAAGGTCGATCGCGTCGGCTTTCCCTTGAGCGGCGATGGCCTCGACCTTGCCTTTGCCGAGATAGGTGGCAGGGCGGATGGCGCTCAAGGCCACGATCTCCGCGCCTAGGACATTAAGGTCGATGGCGCGCGCGAGCCCCACCGCCTCCTCGCTCCGCGCCTCGGGACTGCGCCGCCCGAGGCGGGCCCCGATCTGGCCGCGGGTCAGATTCGGACAGACAACCCAAGTGCGCGTGCCATGCGCAATAACTCGCTCGCGCGCATCGACGCCGTCTTGAGATTTATCCAATGCAGCAGGCCCGGCTCAATGAGCGTCCGCGCTATCCTCGACCGCCTCGAACATCGTGATCGGGCTCGCCGGCATGATTGTCGAGATGGCGTGCTTATAGACGAGCTGCGAATGGCCATCGCGCCGCAGCAATACACAGAAATTGTCGAACCAGGTGACGAAGCCTTGCAATTTTACCCCATTGACGAGAAAGATCGTGACCGACGTCTTGGATTTCCGCACGTGATTGAGAAACGTGTCTTGGAGGTTTTGCGCCTTCTCGGTTGCCATTGAATCTTTCCGCAGGTTGGGCCCTTCGGCCGCTGTCGTTCGGCGTGCGCGTTACGAGACACGCTGTACACGTATTATATCATAGAGGATGTGGCGAGCGAATAAATAAGCCCGAAAGTACGATGTTAAAGCGGCTTTCATGAAGTGGCGAGTTGAATCGCGATGGCCTTGGCGGCCGCAGCGGAGATTCCTCGTTCGGGCTGGGCTATTCGATGTTGAGCGACTTCAGCTTGCGGTGAAGGGCCGAGCGCTCCATCCCGATGAATTCGGCGGTGCGCGAAATATTTCCGCCAAACCGGCTGATCTGAGCCACCAGATAATCGCGCTCGAAAGCTTCGCGAGCCTCGCGGAGCGGGAGGCTCAACAACTTCTCGCCGCCAATTCCGCTCGGCACTGCCGGCACCAGCGCGCCGACCTCCGCCGGCAGCATTGACGCGGAGATCTCTGCGTTCGGATCGCCGAGCGCGAGGATCATCAGGCGCTCGACATTGTTGCGCAACTGCCGGATATTGCCCGGCCAGTCGTGCGACTGCAAAACCGCCAAGGCGTCCGACCCGACGCGGCGCGGCGTGACCCCCATGGCCGCCGCCGACAGCTTGAGAAAATGCTGGACCAGTTCGGGTATGTCCTCGCGCCGCTCGGCCAACGACGGCACCCGAATCGGCACGACCGAGAGGCGATGAAAGAGATCCTCTCGAAACCGGCCCTCGGTAATCGCCTCGGCGAGATCCCGGCTGGTCGACGAGATGACCCGCACGTCGACAAAGACGCGCGACGAGCCCCCGACGCGCTGAAAGTTCTGGTCGACGAGCACCCGCAGAATTTTCGCCTGGGTTTCCCGCGGCATGTCGGCGACTTCGTCGAGATAAAGCGTTCCGCCGTGGGCCTCCTCGAGCGCGCCGATCCGCCCCTGCCCGGTCGCGCCACCCTCAATCCCGAACAACTCCGCCTCCATCCGCTCGGGCGCCATCGCGGGGGCGTTGAGAACAACGAACGGGCCGTCAGCGCGCCCCGAAGACTCGTGAATGAGCCTCGCGGCCAGCTCCTTGCCGGACCCGGCCGCGCCGGAAATGAGAATGCGCGAATTCGCAGGTCCGAGCTTTTCTATGATCCGCTTGAGATTGACCACTGCCGACGAGGAGCCGATTAACCGATTGGCGCCGCCGCCGCGCGCGCGCAGGTCATTGACCTCCCGCTTGAGGCGCGAGGTTTCAAGCGCCCGCTCGGCGATAAGAATCAGACGATCCGCCTTGAACGGTTTCTCGATGAAGTCGTACGCCCCAAGCTTGATCGCCGTCACCGCCGTCTCGATGTTGCCGTGGCCGGAGATCATCACCACCGGAACGCTCGGATGCTGCCGCTTGACGGATTCGAGCAATTGCAGTCCGTCGAGCTTCGAACCCTGCAGCCAAATGTCGAGCAGGATCAGTTGCGGCCGGCGCGCCTCGATCGCGGCGAGCGCCTCGTCGAAGTTGCGCGCAAGGCGCGCGCCGTGGCCTTCGTCCTCCAGAATTCCCGCGACGAGCTCGCGGATGTCATCTTCGTCGTCGACGATGAGAATATCAGCAACCATTAGGACGACCCGATCCTCTCGCCGTTGGGTTGGGCTTCGCCCTGCGCGATGCTCGGCAACGGCAACCTCATCAGAACTTCGGCGCCGCGACCCCCGTCGGCGCGGGCGAGTCCGTCGAGCAGGTCGACGACGCCGCCGTGGTCCTCGAACACCTTGACCACAATCGGCAATCCAAGCCCTGTTCCCTCCGCACGTGTCGTTACATACGGCTCGAGAAGGCGATGCCGGTCTTCGCGCGGGAAACCCTTGCCGTTGTCGCTGACCGCGATCTCAGCAAAATTCGCTCCGTCGGTTGAGAGCGTCGTCAAGATCACGCCGTGACTGCCATGTTCACCCAATGCATCAATCCCTTCTGCGGCGTTCTTCAATACATTTGTCAGGGCTTGCGAGATGAGGCGGCGATCGAAGTCCGCCAGCACAGGGTGTTCCGGAAGTTGCTCTTCGAAGGCGATGTCCGGTCGGCCAACTCGCATCAGGAATATCGCCTGGCGCACGCAGTCGGTCAGATCGTCGTGCGCCGGCCGCGCCTTGGGCATGCGCGCGAACGACGAAAATTCGTCCACCATTCGCTTGATGTCGTCGACCTGGCGGATGATCGTGTCCGTGCATTGGTAAAAGATATCCCTGCCCTCCACGATATGGCGGCCGTAGCGGCGTTTCAGCCGCTCCGCCGAAAGCTGGATCGGGGTCAGCGGATTCTTGATTTCGTGAGCGATGCGGCGAGCGACGTCAGCCCAGGCTGCGGTGCGCTGAGCGGTGACGAGGTCGCTGATGTCGTCGAGGGTGATGACGCTTGCGCGATCGTCGCGGCCGGGATTTCCGGTGACGCGGACGTTGAGAACGCGCTCCCGACCATCGCGCAGGACGGTCGCCTGCCCCTGATGAAGCCTCAAGCGCAGCGAACGCGCCTGTTCCCAGATTGACGTGATGCTGTGCTGGATGGAATTCACCGGCTGCCCGACGAGCCCATGTTCGCCGCCGAGCAGGCGTTCGGCCGCGGCGTTCGATATCGTGATCAGGCCGTCATTGTCGACGCCCAGGACGCCGGCCGGCACGCCGGACAAGACCGCTTCGATGAAGGCGCGCCGCTCGTCGTTGAGCGCGTTCGCTTCGATCAGGCCGGTCTGCTGACGCAGCAGCTCAGACGTCATTTTGTTAAACGTATCGCCGAGATGGCCCAGGTCTCCGTCCGAGCGGCGGGTCGGAACCTGCACATGAAGATTGCCTGACGCGACTTCGTCGGTGGCCCGGATGAGACGGCGTATCGGGCCCACCAGTCGGTTGGCGAAGGCGAGGCCAAGCCAGATCGCGGAAAATAGCATCGTCAGAGCCAGCATCACGAAGACGGTCGCGAAGCCGAGCTCCAAACTGTGGCGATGGGCTTCGAAGCGGCCAAACACGTTGGCGACGCTGGCCGCGTCGTTGGCCACCTTGGCCGCCAACGGATCGATGCTGCGCGCCGCGTACAGAAACTCGCCGTCGGCGCCGGGTATGGGTCGAATGCCGACGAAAATATTCCCGACGCCGAGGAGACCGCAGAGCGCCTCGCCGTTGGTGGCGTCCTGAAAGTCGGACGGATCCGGCTTGGCGATCAGCTTCTCATCGGAGCCCTGCGCGATCTCGATCGGCGTTCCGTCGCTGCGCATCCGCGCCGCCGCGTTGAAGCCGAGCGTCTTCGATCGCGAACTGAAATATTCCGCGAGTTGCGCGGGGTCTGAACGCAGCAGCCCGGAACTGCGGGCGATATCGCCCGCGGTCAGCTCTACGTCGCGCAGCAGCGCCCGGCACTGCGACTCGCGATAGAGCTGGGTCGCCTGATTTGATTCGTTGATGAACGCCGCGACGTCGGTCATGAAGCGAGGGTTGATCGCCCACTCGACCGAAACCGTGGCCACGATCGCCGTCACGATCGCCGGAATTGCCGCGACCAGGGAAAACAGGGCCACCACCCTGCTGTGCAACCGGGCGCCCGCGCGCGCCGCCTGGCGCGCCGCCCGCAGTCGCGCAAGCTCAACTCCGATGAGAATGATGAGGATAATGACAACCAGGCCGTCGCCCAGCAGAAGAGTAGCGACGACATTGGCGGTCGGAATGATCGGCGTGAAGCCGGCGAATACCAGGAAGGTCGCGAGCGCAAGGAGGAACGCTGCGCCGACGACGACCAATCCGAACCTGCCGGTGGGGCGGCTGTCGTCGAAGAGGGCCGCCCGGGGCGCGATCGTAGACATCCCAGTGAGGACCCTGAAGCCTGATCTAAGTCGAGGTTCTTAACGTCTCCGTGGCAGAATTGCAACGATGTTGCTCAACTGAGACGTTCCAGCGACAGGCTCAGCGAAAACTGGCAACGCCGCGCAGGTTCAAGTCGCGAATTTTCTTTCGAAGCGTGTTGCGGTTCAGCCCGAGAATTTCGGCGGCCTTGATTTGGTTGCCGCGAGTCAGCGTAAGCGTGGCGGCAATCAAAGGCGCCTCCAGATCGTGCAGCACCCGGTGATAAAGTCCCACCTGAGGGTTCATCCCGCCGAAAGAGCGGAAGAGATCGGCGACAGCGCGTTCCATCGCATCGTCGAAACCGTCTCCGGAGTTCTGGGCGGGTGATGGAACGGCGCGTTTCCGGCCGTCGTCGCCTACGACCGCTGGCGAAAATGACGGCAAGACGCCGACGTTAAGTTCGAACTCGATCAACCCCTCTCCAATCACGTCCTGGGGATAGAGCGCGGCGAGCCGGCGCGTCAGATTCTCGAGTTCGCGTACGTTCCCTGGCCAGGAATAGCGCCGCAGACGGTCCATCGCCGCCGGCTCCACGGTCTTGATCGGGAGACCCTCGGTCGAACCGCGGTGGAAGAAGGCGCGCACGAGATCCGGAATGTCCTCGGGACGCTCGCGGAGCGGCGGAAGACGGATCGGCACCACATTGAGGCGGAAGAACAAATCCTCGCGAAAAGCCCCCTGCTGGATGGCGAAACGCAGGTCCTTATTCGTCGCCGCGACGATCCGCACGTTCGTCTTGATTGGCGTACGGCCTCCGACGGTTGTGTATTCGCCCTGCTGAAGCACGCGCAGAAGCCGGGTTTGGGCCTCCATCGGCATGTCGCCGATCTCGTCGAGGAACAGCGTCCCGCCCTCCGCCTGCTCGAAGCGTCCGACCGAACGGGCGGCGGCGCCAGTAAACGCGCCCTTCTCGTGGCCGAACAATTCGCTCTCGATGAGGTCGCGCGGGTATGGCGGCCATGTTGATGGCGACGAACGGGCCGCCCTTGCGTTTGCCGTAATCGTGCAACGCCCTCGCGACCAGTTCCTTTCCCGTGCCCAATTCCCCGGAGATCATCACGGTCAGATCGGTCTGCATCAGTCGCGCCAGCACGCGAAAAATGTCCTGCATAGCTGGCGAACGTCCAACGATCGGCATGACCTCGGCTGGCGCGGCCTCTATGGCCTCGCGCCGCCGCTTGGGCTCGGCCAGCGCCCGACCGACGATCGCCACCAGTTCCCGCAAATCGAAAGGTTTGGGCAGATATTCGTAGGCCCCGCGCTCCGAGGCCTTGATCGCAGTGATGAAAGTGTTCTGCGCGCTCATGACGATGATCGGCAGATCCGGCCGCATTCGCTTGATGCGCGGCAGAAGGTCGAAAGCATTGTCGTCGGGCATGACCACGTCAGTGATCACGAGATCGCCTTCGCCCGCAGCCACCCATCGCCAGAGGCCCGCGACCGTCCCCGTCGCGCGAACTTCGTAACCGGCGCGGGTCAGCGCCTGGTTGAGCACGGTGCGAATCCCGGCATCGTCGTCGGCGACCAGAATATGCCCTGACGGCATTCCCTCAAGCTCCTTCGCCCCGACGTCCAGCCCCTATCTCGCCGCGCCGCGTTGCAATTCGAGCGGCATCAAAACGCGAAAGGTCGTTCGGCGCGAATGCAACTCGCATTCGATGATGCCGCCATGGTCGCCAATCAGCTTGGCCACCAGTGCAAGACCTAGACCAGAGCCTTGGGATTTGGTCGTTACGAAGGGATCGAACAGATTGCCGAGAACTTCCGGGGCAATGCCGGGACCATTGTCGCGAATGCAGATTTCGAGCGGCAACGCAACCGGTTCAGCGCTCGGCGTGGTTCGCAGGCGCACGCCCGGCCGATAGGCTGTCGTCACGATGATCTCACCATCTATGCTATCTTTTCCAATAGCTTCCGCGGCGTTCTTGACAAGGTTCAGGAACACCTGAATCAACTGGTCGCGCGATCCAAACACATGCGGCAGGGACGGATCATAGATCTCGGAAAAACGGATGTGGCGGCCAAAACCCGCCTGAGCCAAACGCTTGACGTGGTCCAACACGGCATGGATATTGAGGCTTTCCCATTGTCCTGGAGTGGAATCGGCGAAGGATTGCACCCGATCGACGAGTTTGACGATCCGGTCGGTTTCGTCGCAGATCAGCCGGGTGAGCGCCCGATCCTCGTCGCTGACGCTCGCTTCGAGCAATTGAGCGGCGCCGCGAATGCCGGAAAGCGGATTCTTGATCTCGTGCGCGAGCATCAGCCCAAGCGCAGTGATCGAGCGGGCGGCGCTGCGGTGCGTCAACTGCCTGTCTATTTTTTCAGCGATTGCCCGCTCTTGCAGCATAATCGCGACCGCATCGCCCGTTTGGGGCAACGGAGCGATGAAAACATCGACATCATTGCGATTGCCAACTCTCGGCGTGGAGATGTCGATCTTGTAGCCGTTGACGGTCGAGCGATTGGTCAGAGCCTCGGCGACCAGCGCGAGCACGGGCGAGTCGAACGGAATCAATTCGGTCAGACTGGAGCGCAACAGCGCGCCGCGCCCCATGTCGAAAAAGGTCTCGGCCGCGACATTGACGTCGATGACCATGCCTTGCGCATCGACCGTGATCAGCGGCTGGGCGAGCGCGTTCAGCACGTTAGCCGCATCCGGACGCCGCTGAGCGGGGAGCGCGCTCACGCGGCCAGCCTGGTCAAGCCAGCGTCGAAGGCGCGGGCGAGCAACGCGCGCGCCGCGGCCGGGTCCTCGCTGGTCACGAGCGCCCGGCGCAGCGTCTGGTCGGCGCCCTCGCCCGCGGCGTAGGCCGCGAGATGCTTGCGCGCGTGGCGCAGCCCGGCGTGCGCCCCGAGCTTGCCGATCAGCCAGTCGAGATGTTCAAGCGCGGCGTCGCGCCGATCCTCCGGCGGGGGCAAGCAGGCCGGGCCGTCCCCGTCGAGCGCGCGCGACACCGCGCCGACGAGCCAGGGCGCGCCGAGCGCCGCCCGCCCGATCATTACCCCCGCGGCGCCCGAGGCCGAAAGCATGGCGCGCGCGTCTTCGACCGACGCGCAGTCGCCGTTGACAATGACCGGCATGGCCACCGCCTCGACCACGGCGCGCGCCGCGCGCCAGTCGGCGCGTCCCTCATAGAACTGGGCGCGGGTCCGCCCGTGGACGGTCGCCATTCGCGCGCCCGCCCGTTCGGCCCTCCGCGCGAGCTCCGGGGCGTTCCGCGACGTCTCATCCCAGCCGAGCCGCATCTTGACGGTCACCGGAACCGAGACGGCTGCGACCACCGCCTCGATCAGGTGTTCCGCGTGATCCAGGTCGCGCATCAGCGCCGCGCCGGCAAGGGCGCCGGACACCCGGCGGCAGGGACAGCCCATGTTGATGTCGATCAGCGCGGCGCCGGCCCCCTCGACCCTGCGCGCCGTTTCGGCCAGCGGCCGGCGTCCCGGCCGACAAGCTGAACGGCGTGGGGCGCAACGCCCTCGCCCTCCGCGCGCAACGCGGCCTCGGCGTCCCCCTCCAGGAAGGTCTCCGCCGCAACCATCTCGGAAAACACGAGCGCCGCGCCGAAGCGGCTGGCGATGCGCCGCATCGCCAGGTCGCTGACGCCTGACATCGGGGCGAGCATCGCCCGTCCCTCGAGCCGGAGCGGTCCAATCGCGAGGGGCAGCGCGGCGCCTAAAATTTGGGCAACACCCATACTGCCTACAGTCTAGTCAGATGACAGGCGAAGGCAAGACGACAATCGTTTAACGGCGCAGTCGCGGCGCAGATGATAACATCGTCAACGCAGGGCCTCCGGAACGGCGCCCTTGCTACGAAATCGGGAGGCCGATGGATCGAAACCCGCGCCAAGACGTTCGTTCGGAAACCAATGTCCGTGGACGCCCCGCCGGTCAAAGGAGGGCTGATGTGCGTTTGATGGCTCTCACGATAATGATTGGCGTGGCCGCCTCCGCTCTGGCGGACGCAGGGGCCGCCCCCAGCGGCGGATTGACTTGCTCTGACCGAAACGCGCTGGACAGCATGGCGATCGACGCCCGGCTGGTCGCGATAAGATTGTATTATGAGGGATTTATTCACGGCCTGACCGATAAAGGCCGGCAAGCATGCTATGAGGCCAAGGCCCTCGATCACGGCAATCTTTCGATTATCAATCGAACGCTTGATCTCATCGAGCGGACCTGCGCCGCCGATCGAAGCCGCAGCGCGCCTCGCCACGCAAGACGCCTGCCCCTAGCAGCAACGCGACGCCATTACCCGGCGCCAGCAGGCGCGGGAAACAAATGGTCGATCCGGCCGCTCGCCCAATAGGCGGCGAGGCCGATCCACTCGTGCGCCGCGAGTTCGAAGATGCGCAGATTGCGCGCCGGATCGTAGATCGGGTGCGGATCGCCGCCATCGTTGCGCGTGCGGAACGCCACCGGATAGGCGATGGGATGAAATCCAGCCTTTCGGAACAGACCCATCGAACGGGGCATGTGAAATGCGGAGGTGACGACGACCCACCGCTCAGAGGGTTGGGGATGGATGATCGCGGCGGTGAAACGGGCGTTCTCGTCGGTGTTGCGCGATCGGTCCTCGATCGTGATTCGCTCCGGCGCGATCCCCATCGCGGCGATGAAATCCCGGGCGCGAGCCGCCTCGGTCGAGGTCTCTCCGGTCAGCGACGCGCTGCCGCTGGTGTAGACGACGCGCGCCTGCGGATAGCGTTTGGCGAGGATCACCGCTTCGGTCAGCCGCTCTCCGCCTTCGTCGAACACGGTCTGACCACGCGCGCCGCTCGTGAGATCGTCGATCGCCCCGCCGAGAATGATGATTCCGGCGGGCGGCGGCAGGTCCGCCGGCGGTTGGGGAAATCGATTTTCCAAAGGCGCGATCAAGAGGAGGCCGAGAGGCAGCATCGCGCCCGCGAGCAAAATCAGGATCGCCGTAAGCGCGAGCCCACGTCCGAACCGGACGAAACGGGTATAGCCAAGCAATACGCCAAGGAGCGCGCCGTACAGCAAGAGGCTGATCGGCGAGGCGACCATCCATAATATCTTCGAGGCGAGGAAGAACACTGACAGCTCACTCCAGTGACTGCGCCCTTTGTCGCAAGCCCAACAGCTTGTCGCAAGGCGCGCTGTCGCCTAGTTTTCGGCTTCCTTCAAGAGGCGCGTAAATGAAGCTCTACCGCGATGTCGTCGACGCGATCGGCCGTACGCCGCTCATCACGCTTCGCGCCGCGTCCGAGGCGACGGGATGCACAATTCTCGGCAAAGCCGAGTTCATGAATCCGGGCGGATCGGTCAAGGATCGAGCCGGAAAAGCGATCATCGCCGACGCGATCGCGCGCGGCTCGCTTCGCCCCGGCGGGGCGATTGTCGAAGGGACCGCCGGGAATACCGGCATCGGGATCGCGCTGGTGGCGAGCGCGCTCGGCTATCGCTCGGTGATCGTCATTCCCGACACCCAGTCGCAGGAAAAGAAGGACATGCTGCGCCTTGCGGGGGCGGAGTTGATCGAGGTTCCCGCAGTTCCCTATTCCGATCCCAACAACTACGTGCGCTATTCCGGGCGCCTCGCCGAGGCGCTGGCGAAATCGGAGCCGAACGGCGCCGTCTGGGCGAACCAGTTCGACAACGTCGCCAACCGGCGCGGCCATTATGAAACGACGGGACCCGAAATTTATGACGATCTCGACGGCAAGGTTCACGGCTTCGTCAGCGCGGTCGGCACCGGGGGGACGCTGGCGGGCGTCGGAATGGCGCTGAAGGAGCGCGACCGGACCATCAAGATCGCGATTGCGGACCCCCTGGGGGCGGCGCTTTACTCCTATTACACGACGGGGGAGCTGAAGAGTTCCGGCTCCTCGATCACCGAAGGCATCGGCCAGGGGCGCGTCACCGACAATCTGAAAGGCGCGCCGGTCGATTTCGCCTATCAGATCCCCGATGAGGAGGCGTTGCCGATCGTGTTCGATCTTGTGGTCCAGGAGGGTTTGCTGCTTGGGGGTTCCTCGGGGATCAACATCGCCGGCGCGATCCGTCTTGCGCGCGACCTTGGCCCTGGCCATACGATCGTGACGCTGCTTTGCAACTCGGGCGCCCGCTACGCCTCCAAACTCTTCAATCCCGCGTTCCTGCGCTCCAAGAATTTGCCCGTTCCAGACTGGCTGGAGGCCAAGGGATTGGCGCCCGAGGTTTTCGTTCGATGACGGGCCCGCTGTTTCGCGACGACGCCTATCTTGCCGAGACGCAGGCGATCGTTCTCGCCTCCGAGCCGCGGGGCGTCGTTCTCGACAACACTGTGTTTTATCCCCAGGGCGGCGGCCAGAGCGGGGACCGCGGGACGTTGCTGGTCGAGAATGGCGAACCGATCCCAATCGTCAACACGATCTACGACAGCGATCGCGCGACGATCCTGCATGTGCCGGCCGAGGGCGCGCCCCTGCCCCGGCCTGGCGCGCGCGTCATCGCTCGCATCGACTGGGAGCTGCGCTTCAATCGCATGCGGGCGCATACCGCGCTGCATCTGCTTTCGGTCGTGCTGCCTTACCCGGTCACGGGAGGTTCCGTGGGCGACGCCGATGGACGGCTCGACTTCGATTCGGGCGACGCGCCTGTCGATAAGGCCGACGTGGAGCGCCGGCTCAACGAGCTGATCGCGCTTGACGCCGCCGTGACCCACCGATGGATTTCCGACGAGGAGCTGGAAGCCAACCCGGCGCTGATCAAAACAATGTCGGTGAAGCCGCCGATGGGAACCGGCCGCGTCCGGCTCGTCGCCATCGAAGGCCTCGATCTGCAGCCCTGCGGGGGCACCCATGTCGCGCGCACCGGGGAAATCGGCCGTGCGACGGTGACCCAGATCGAGAAAAAGGGGAAGCTCAACCGTCGCGTCCGCATCGCGCTCTCGAGCGCTTGAACCCAAAACGGAGCCCGCCGATGGCCTCGCCGAATTTCTGCACAACAGCTGAGCTCGCCGCCGAGCTCGGCGACGCTCGTCTCGGGGTGATCGACGCGTCCTGGCATCTGCCGCCGAGCGGGCAAATCGGCAGCGGCGAATTCCAGCGCGCGCACATTCCCGGCGCCGTGTTCTTCAACATCGACACGATCGCCGATCTGGAGGCCGGCCTGCCGCACATGCTGCCGAAGCCCGAGACGCTGGCGAAGGAAATGACCGCGCTCGGCCTCGGCGACGGGATGCGATTTGTCGTCTATGACGCGCTTGGGCTGTTCGCGGCGGCGCGCGTCTGGTGGACGCTGCGCGCGTACGGCGTCGATGAGGTCCGCATTCTCGAAGGCGGCCTCCCGCAATGGCTCAAGGAGGGCCGCCCGGTCGAGATGGGCGACGCGAAGCCCACGCCGCGCGTATTCACGCCCCGCCTCGACCCCAGTTTCGTCGCCACGCTTGACGAGGTGCGCGAGGCTCTGAAAAGCGGCTCGGCGCAGGTCGTCGACGCGCGGCCCGCCGACCGCTTCCGGGGCGAAGCGCCGGAGCCGCGCCCAGGCCTGAGAGGCGGCCACATGCCGGGCAGCCTGAACGTGCCCTTCGTCGAGATCGTCGAGCACGGCCGCCTGAAATCGCCGGAGGCGTTGAAGGCGGTGTTCGCGGAGCACAAGGTCGATCTCAGGAAGCCGATCATCACCTCCTGCGGATCGGGAGTGAGCGCAGCGATCCTGGCGCTGGCGGCGGAAGAGGCGGGCGGAAAGACCGAAGGCCTTTACGACGGCTCGTGGGCGGAGTGGGGTTCGCGGGACGACTGCCCGGTCGCAAAGGGGCCGGCGTAAGCGCCGAGAAAAAAGACGCGCGCGGCGCGAACAATTCCTTGCAATTTTACGAAAACTGAGGTAGGACTCATTCTGTTTATAGGAAATAGCCGCGGGGCGTTTGGAGGCTCCCGCCCTTGACGCGCTCATCGCGGCGGCGAAGCGACGCAACGATCATGCTGCAACACTTCGGGTTCCCCGGTCACCGGCGGCGACTAAGCGCTTGGGATCGCTCAATACCGCAATGGGGGTCCCCTTGCGAAAGGTTGGCATGGATTTGGGGTTGGCGCCGCGTCTGTTTGGGCTCGGCGCCATGGCCGCTTGGGATCGGCTTGTCAAAGACGGGCGTCTTTCCGCGCCGACGAAGCGACGAGGCGACGCTAAACCGGGTCGCAAGGCTTTGAAAAGATTGAACGCTGACGCTAAGCTGGCGGAAAGCGACGAGAAAAGCCGCCGGAGCGGCCCTAGGCGTGCTGGCCAGGACAGGCGTCACTCCCGCTTCATCGCGTGGTCGACGCTCCATGGGCCGGCCCCGGCGAAAACGAAATAGAGGAACACGAAACAAAAGAGGACGTCCAGGTCGCCGCCGTTCACGGCCGGGTAGAAGGATTTCGGCGCACGCGCCAGGAAATAGGCGAACGCCATCTCGCCTGACATGATGAACGCAGCCCATCGGGTGAACCACCCGACCAGCAGCAAGAGACTTCCCAACGTTTCGATGATCGCCGCGAGAATGATGAGGCCCTGGAGCGGCGGCCCCGCCGCGGGGAAGCCAAAAAACTTCTGGAGCCCGTGCTGAAGAAACAGCAGCGCAACGACGATGCGCAGGATGCTGAGCACATACGGGCGCCATTTTTCCAGATTCGCAGCCATCATTGTCGTCTCCGTTTGGACGCCAAGCCTTTTGAAACACTGAACCTACCACGCGACAGGACGATTCGGCGCATCTGAACGCGCCCCGGACATGCTGGCCCGCGCGGCGTTGATCGCCTCGTGGAGCGTCTCGAAAATGCACGTCTCTCCAAGCTTTTCGGCCAGGCCGTGCCTCTTGAGGTCCGCGCGAAGATAAGGGCTCACCCGCGCGAAGACGACGCTCACATTCTTGCCCTTGAGTTCGCTGAGCAGGTCGAGAACCGTCCGGGCGGCCGAATAGTCGATATGCGTGATCGCGCTCGTGTCGACGACGAACCACCGAACCGGCGCCGGCGCGCCGTCGATGAGAGCGCGCACTTCGTCAGCGAAGCGGTCGGCGTTGGCGTAGAACAGGTCCGCGCCGAAACGATAGACGATCAACCCAGGGTCGGTTTGCGTTCCCGGCTCGGCCGGTTCCGGCTCCAGGCCGCCCGCTCGCGTCGGCACGAGCACCATGGTGTGTGGCCGGTAGCTGTGCTGGACGTGCCGGATCAGCGACAGCGCAATCGCAAGCAGGATGCCTTGCTCGACGCCTATGCCCGGCACAGCCGCGGCGGTGGCGAGCGCCAGCATGAATTCGCCCCGGCTCTCGCGCCGGATGGCGTTGAGGCCCGGCGCATCAATCATGCCGACCCCGATCGTGAACACGATGCTCGCCAATACGCAGCGCGGCAGATACTGCAACGGGCCAGTCAGAAACATCAGCACGACGAGCGTCGTCGCGGAGAAGGCGAGCTGGGCGACCTGGCTGCGCGCCCCCGCCCGATCCGCCATCGTCGTCTGGGTCGGGCTGCCATTGACGACGAACGCCCCGCTGATCGCGGCGGCGGCGTTGGCGGCCGCCAGACCCAGAATGTCCGCGTTCTCGTCGACGCGCTCTTTGTGCTTGGTCGCGTAGATCCGCGACGTCGCCGCGCTTTGCGAGATGATCATCGCAAAGCACGACGCCGCGACCGGCAGCAGAGCGAGGGTCTCGCGCCAACTCGCCTCGGGCCATTTGAATGACGGCAAGCCGCCGGGAACCGGGCCGATCACCGGGATGCCGCGCTCGCCGAAGCCAAGCCAGGCGCTCGCCGCGATCATGCCCACGACGAGGACGGCGGACACGGGAAACCGGGGCGCCAGCCGTCGGCCGAGAAAAATGCTCGCCACGACAAGAAATGACAGGCCGGTCGTCTTCGGGTTGAATGCCGGCGCGGCGCTCGCGAGCTCCCAAACCTTGACGAGCGTGTTGCGCGACGGGGCGCCGACGCCCAGCATGTCGCCGAGCATCGCGACGCCGACCTGAACGCCCGACCCCGGCGAGGAAGCCGACCAGCGCCGTGCGCGACAGGAAGTCGGCGAGGAAGCCGAGCTTGAATATGCGCGCCAGCAGCAGCAGGCCAGCGGTCAGCAGCGTCAGCGCGCCGACCAGCGCCATGTAATTCTCGCTGCCGAGCGGCGCCATGCTGGAAAGCGAGCCGGAGAAAATCGCCGCGGTCGCGGAATCGGCGGCCACAACGAGATGGCGCGAGGAGCCGAATACGGCGAACGCCACGAGCGGCAGAAGAACCGTGTAAAGGCCCGTGACGACCGGCGTGCCGGCGATGCGCGTATAGCCAAGCACCTGGGGAATGTTCATCGAGGCGAGGGTCAGGCCCGCGAAGACATCCCGCATCGCCTCGCGCGGCTTAAGCGGCAGAAGACCGCCAAAGAGGTGGAGGCGCAGAGTCTCCGCCTTCCTCGCCTGGATAGTCATGGGCTCGTCCCGCCTCTTTTCCGGCGCGAGTGAGTTGATTTGCCCGTCAGTTTATCGTCACAATGGGAGTCCGACGCGATGCCTATCTGGCCCGTCTCGAGTCCTCGCCTTCCCTCCGCCGTCCGTCAATCTCGCGGCCATCCGGCGCAAATATTATGCCGCCGTCCGTCAAGAGAAGGATGACGGGGAAAAAGCTTGGTCGGCCAGGCGCCGGTCCATTTCCATAAAAGCGCCTCAAATGATATGGAGCCCACGGGCGCGGTCCGCAGCCCATGGAATTGGGCTCGGGTTCCTGACGGCGCGCGCGTGAAGGATGGAAGCATTGTCGGTCTGGCGTGAGCCCGCGAACGCATTGGCGTCATTCTCGCTTCGCCCTCGAATGCGGTCATTGCGTCGGCTCCTGACAGACCAGGGGCCTAAGCATTGGAAAGGCTACATCTTCGCTTTCGCGATGATGGGCTTGATCGCGGCTCACGACGTCGCTGTCGGCCTGGATCATCGGCAAAATCGTCGACAAGATCTTCGTCGGACGAAACCTCATGGCGGTCTGGGAGATCACCGCCGCCATCGTGACCATTTATACGGTCAAAGGGCTCGCGACCTACGGCCAGCAAGTCGTCATGTCGCGGATCAGCAACAGCATCGTCGCCGATGTCCAGAGGCGGATGTTCGACCAGATGCTGCGGATGAAGGTCAGCTACTACAGCCGAGGGCATTCCTCCGAATTCGTCGCCCGCCAGGCGTTCATCGCCCAGTCGGCGAGCAGTGTCCTCAACCTTCTGATCACGACGCTTTCCCGGGACGCGCTGACGATCGTTGGTCTCGTCATCGTGATGGTGTCGCAGGACCCCCTTCTGTCGTTCCTGGCGTTGATGTTCGTTCCGCTCGCAGCGGTCGGGGTGCGCAAGATTGGGCTGCGGGTGCGCAAAATCATGGCCAGCGAATTCCAGGGCGCGGCCCAGATGATGGAGTCGATGCAGGAGACGGCGCAGGGTATCCGCATCGTCAAGGCCTTCACGCTCGAAAGCTTCATGCGCGCCAGACAGGCAAAGGCGATCGCAGTCTTCGAGGCCGCGGCGAACAAACTGGCGCGGGTCAGTTCGCGCACGAGCCCGATCATGGAAAGCCTGGGCGGCTTCGCGATCGCCGCCGTCGTGCTGTACAGCGGCTACACTGTCATTATCCGCGGCAACGCCCCCGGGAGCCTGTTTTCGTTCATCACCTGTGTGATCATGCTTTACGAACCGATGAAGCGGGTGGCGCGGCTGCATGTCGACGTGTCCTCGTCGCTGTTCGGCGTCAGCATGCTCTACAGCTTCCTCGACGAGCGAGACTACGAGGAGGACGCCCAGGGGCGCCGGAACTCGAAGTCACAGCCGGGCGCATCGAATTTCGCGACGTGGTGTTCGGCTATCGGCCCGGGGAAACCGTCCTGCACGCGATCAGCTTTGTCGCCGAAGCCGGCAGGACGACGGCGCTGGTCGGCCGATCGGGCGGCGGCAAATCGACGGTGATGAACCTCATCCTGCGCCTCTATGAGGTCGGCTCCGGACAGATCCTGTGCGACGGCGTGGACATCGCAAGCCGTGTCCCTCGCGTCCCTGCGCCGGCGGGTCGCCTATGTCGCGCAAGAGAACTTCCTGTTCAAGGGTTCGGTGCGCGACAATATCGCCATGGGCCGGCCCGGACGCGAGCCACGAGGAGATCGTCGCCGCCGCCAAGGCGGCCTACGCCCACGATTTCATCATGGGCTTCGAGCGTGGCTACAATTCGCCCTGCGGCGAGCACGGCATGCAGCTTTCCGGCGGGCAGCGCCAGCGCATCGCCATTGCTCGCGCTTTCCTGAAGGACGCGCCGATCATCCTGCTGGATGAAGCGACTTCGGCGCTGGACTCCGAGTCCGAGCAGGCGATCCAGAAAGCGCTGCGCACGCTTTGCGAAGGGCGCACGACGATCGTCATCGCCCACGGCTTGTCGACTGTCGCGCAGGCGGACGAAATCTGCGTCATCGATCGCGGTCGAATCGTCGAGCGCGGGCGGCATGGCGAACTGCTGGCGCAGGGCCGGACCTACAGCCATATCGCGCAGACCCAATTCCCTCGCGATGCGGCGTAGGCGCGGGAGCACTCAACCTTTGGACAGTGGCCGGCGAGGAGTCCAAGGCGCGGCCTGTCTCCCTCCGCCCTGTTCGGCCTCTGGCGATTGACATCGCCTCACCTCAGCGCGACCACACTGGCGCAACGCCGGCGCATCGCCGCCGACCGGCAGGGACGTGAAGCATGGAAGAGCCAGGCGCGAATCTCCGGTCTGCGATCGTTTTCCTGCTTCTTGTGTGCGGGAGCGCGAGCGCCGGGTTCTTCATCAATTCCCGTCTTCCCGAAAGGCACAGGTCGCGCGAAACATTGGAGCTCGTGCAGCTCGCGATCACCTTGCTCGTGACCTTCACCGCGATTGTGCTCGGGCTATTGACTACCTCCGTCAAAGCCGGCTTCGACGAAGCCTATAACGCGCGCGGCGACTATGCGGGCCAGCTCGCGCAAATGGATCGATGCCTGCGCGACTACGGGCCGGAGACGGCGCATATCCGCGAGCAGCTTCGCGGTTACGTCGCCGCCGTGATCGCCAGCACCTGGCCCTCGGAAACGCCTCCCGCTAACGTCACTTATCCCGACACGTCGAAGATGCCGCTCACTGGCGAAAGCTCGGTGCTGGCCTCGCTGATGAACGACGTCGGGCTGGAAACCCGCTCGCTTCAGCCGGCAGACGCGTTGCAGCGCACCCTCGCGTCGGTCTGCTCTCAGCAGTTCCACGACTTGATCAAGGCGCGGTGGAAGAGTGATCGAAGGCGTGCGAGCCTCAATTTCGACGCCCTTCTATTGGGTGCTCGTGTTCTGGTTCGTGATCCTGTTCGCGAGCTTTGGCGTCGTTGCGCCGCCCAACGCTCTGAGCGTGACCGTCGTCTTCATGTCGGCCATCGGGATTTCCGTGGCGATCTTCGTCATTCTTGATCTGGATCTGCCTTACGGCGGCCTGTTCGGCATCCCGAGCACCTCGATGCGCGACGCGCTTGCCGACATGCTGCGCTGAGGGCGCCCATACGGCTGGCGTCCTCCGTCTTCTGATCCGGGCGCTGGGCGCCATCCGGCAAGTTCGGGCGGCGTTCCTGATCGAACGATCGGCTCAGAACGGCCGCCGGCCGGTCAGGATCTCCGCGAACATCGCCCAGTCGCCCATCAGGCTGTAGAGCGGGTGGGTAAAGGTCGCCGGCCTGTTGTGCTCAAACAGGAAATGGCCGGCCCAGGCGAAGCCGTAACCGACAAATGGAACCGCGATGAGCAAGAGCGGCCGGCCGAGAATGATGGCCGCAGCAATCAGAACCAGCACAAGCGCGCTGCCTGCAAAGTGCAGGCGGCGACAGGTCGCGTTGGTATGCTCGCCGAGATAGAAAGGGTAGAATTCCGCAAAGCTGGTGAAAGTCTTCTCCTGTGCGGGCGCGGGATGGGCCATGGGCGTTTCCTCCGGGGGATGGCTTCGATCGCAAATTGGTTGTTTCCGCCAGCTTAGCGGCGGGGTTCAATTTTTTCAAAGGCTTGCGGCCCGGTTTAGCGTCGCCCTTCGCTGGACCTAAAAACTCGGTTTGCGAACCGCTCGGCGAGGGACGGCTGTGCTTTGATGCCAACGGCAACGCGGGTGGCGCGCGCCGCAGGCGACGCCAGCGGTCCTGCGCCTTCATCGCTGCCCATCCGCAATCGGAAAATCAGAATCTATTGTACTCGTATTCCTATAAATCAGCAAGCGATTGCCGACAAAAATTTTTGCCTTGGGATTCGGGCCGTTCCAGGCGATTGGCTGGGCGGCGCCAAGTGACCACGAACGCCGCGTCCTCCTCAATCTACGGCGCATGCACGGCGAGCCATACGGTCGGCCGGCCGGCGTCGGTCCACTCCACGCGATGCCGGACGTGCGGCGGAATTTCGAGATAGTCGCCCGGACCCAATCGTCGCGGCGCCTCCTCGCCTTCGATGAGGAGGCCCGCCGAACCTTCCAGCAGGATCACCCATTCGGCCCAATCCTGATCGTACCAGAATCCGGGCGGGCTCGACTGGCCGGTCGAGACGATCCGCTCGATTCGCGCCCCCGGAAGCTCGGCGAGAACTGCGCTCTCTTCCACGCTGAGACGCGCCTGCACGTTGGCGAAGATGTTTCCGCTTCTGATCATCGCCGCCTCCGACCAGCCTCCCGGCGGGCGCAGGCGACCGTCACGCCTGGCTCTGCGCGCCCGCCTGCTCGACCCGAACCGCCGTTTCGACCTGCTCCTCGCCGCCGCTGTGGGCGCCCCGCGACATCGCCCCGTCCTGGCTGTCGAAGCCGACCGCGACGCGGATGTAGCGCTCGTCGGCGCACAGCGGCGCGGAGGCGTCGAAAGCGACCCAGCCGAGGACCGGAACATGCGCTTCCGCCCATTCATGGACGCCCGCGCCCTCCGGCCCCTCATCCGCGGCGCGATAGCCGGTGATGAAGCGCGACGGAACCCCAAGCCAGCGCGCGCAGGCGATGAACACATGGGCGAAATCCCGCGCCCGCCCGCGCCTCAGCGCGAAGGCTTCGACCGCGGAGCCGGCGGCGTCCTTCTCGTCCGGCGCATAGGCCATGGCCTCGTTCAGAGCGCTCATCAGGCGGTGCATCGCGTCGAGCGGGCCGTCGGCGCCGCGTGAGGCCTCGGCGGCAAAGTCGCGCAACGCGCCATTGATATGGGCGAGCGGGCTCTCGCGCAGGTACATCTCTGGCGGCAGCCTCTCGACCGCGCCCTTGACGACGCCCGCCGCATCGGTGGTTTCGACCTCGCCCGAGGCCGAGACGACGAGACGCTCGATCAGTCCGTGGTGGGAAAAGGATGACACTTCGTTGCCATGCGCGTCCTCGACCTGGCGCAGGGCGCCGTCGGCGTGGACGTCGACCCGCCAGCGCAGCACATACTGGCTGTCGAAGCTCAGCGGCGTCAGCCGCAGCAGTCTGATTGACGGTGCGGGCGGGCGGCTGAAAGCGATGGGTGATTTCGTGCGAAACTCTAATCCGCATGTCTTGGCCCCCCGAGACTGCGTCAGGTGAAAAGATATTGCTCGGAAATCGTGTTCGACAGCCGCGCGTTGTCCTCGATGAATTCGGTGATGAACTCGTGCAAGCCGCCCTGGAAAATCTGGGTCATGCTTGACCGCTCGAGCTTGGTGTACATGGCGCGCGCCTGCCGCTGGGCGAGGCCGCTGCGTCCGTCGTCGCGCGCCAGTGCGTCCAGCGCGCGATCGATGCTCTCGTAGCAGGAGACAAGCGATCGCGGCATCGCCGACTTCAGGATCAAGAGGTCGGCGATCAGCCAGGGCTTCACCCGGTCGCGATAGACCCAGTGATAGGCGGTGGCGGCGGAGACAGCGCGCAGGATCGCGACCCACTGGAAATAGTCGAGCGAGCCGCCGACGGTTTCGGTCGACGGCAGCAGCAAGTGATATTTCACGTCGAGCAGACGGGCGGTGTTGTCGGCGCGCTCGACGAAGACTCCCGAGGCGGTTGAACCAATAGGCCTCGTTGCGCAGCATGGTGCGGTAGCACGAGCCGTCGAAATCGAGCGAGGCCTTCTTCACATAGTCGAGGAAGCGGGTCAGCGCCTCGCGGTCGAGCGTGCGCGCGAGACGCCGGCTGGCCTCGAACCGCTTGAGCTCGAGCCAGGCGTCGTTGATCGCGGTCCAGGTTTCGGCGGTCAGCGCGGTTCTGACCGCGCGGCCCGCGGCGCGCGCGTTCTCGAGGCAATTGCAGATCGCGGCGGGGTTGGAGCGGTCGAAGGTCAGATACTCGATCGCCGTCTCCTCATCGAGTTCGCCATGCGCCTCGACGAAGCTGTCATAGGCGCCGGCGGCGTTCAGCGCGCCCTCCCATTCCCCGACCTTCTCGCTGTCGGTCTTGGGCAGGTACTCGAGCCTCAACGTCGCCTCGATCGTCCGCGCGATGTAATCGGCCCGCTCCATCGAGCGGGCGAGCCAGAACAGATTGTCGGCGGTGCGCGCGAGCATGAGGTTCAGGCCTGGCCTTCCACGTCGTCGACGATCCAGGTGTCCTTGGTCCCGCCGCCCTGGCTCGAATTGACCACCAGCGAACCCTGCTTCAGGGCGACCCGGGTGAGGCCCCCCGGGCACGATGCGCACCCCATCCGATCCTGACAGCACGAAAGGCCTCAAGTCCACGTGGCGGGACGACACGCCGCTCTCGAACGACGCCGGACAGGTCGAAAGCGCGAGCGTCGGCTGGGCGATATAATTGGTCGGATCGGCCATGATCTTGGCCCCGAACTGCTCGCGCTGCGCGGCGGTCGAATGCGGCCCGACCAGCATCCCGTAGCCGCCCGAACCGTTGACTTCCTTGACCACCAGTTCGTCGAGCCTCTCCATCACATATTTCAGCGAGCCGGCCTCCCGGCAACGGTAGGTCGGCACGTTCTTGAGCAGCGGCTCCTCCGACATATAGAAGCGGATGAGATCCGGAACGTAGCTGTAGATCGCCTTGTCGTCGGCGATGCCGGTGCCGATTGCATTCGCGATCGTCACATTGCCCGCCAAATAGGCGCCGACCAACCCGGGAACCCCCAACAGGGACGTCGGATTGAAGACCAGGGGATCGAGAAAATCGTCATCGACCCGCCGGTAGATCACATCGACCCGGCGCGGCCCGAGCGTGGTGCGCATGAACACCTGATCGTCGTCGACAAACAGGTCCCGGCCCTCGACCAGCTCGACGCCGAGCTTGTCGGCGAGAAACGAGTGCTCGTAATAGGCGGAGTTGAAGGCCCCCGGGGTCAGGATCACGATCGTCGCCTCGCCACGATCGTGGCGCGGCGCGACCGAGCGCAGACAGGCGAGCAGCTGGTCGGGATAATCGTCGACCGGCGCGACATTGTGCCGCGCGAACAGGTCGGGCAAAAGCCGCATGGTCACTTCGCGGTTTTCCAGCATATACGACACCCCGGAAGGCGTCCGCGCGTTATCCTCGAGTACGTAGAACTCCTCGTCGTCCACCCGCACGATGTCGATGCCGGCGATATGCACCCAGATGTCGTGCGGCGCGCGGCGGCCGATCATCTCCGGCCGATAGAACGGATTGCGCAAGATCAATTCCGGCGGGACGATGGTCTCCTTGAGAATGGCGCGCGGTCCGTAGACGTCCTTGAGGAACAGGTTCAGCGCGGTCGCGCGCTGTGTGAGGCCGGCCTCCAGCCGCCGCCATTCCGCGCGCGAAATGAGGCGCGGGACAATGTCGAAGGGGATCAGCCGTTCGGCGGCGTCCTTGTCGCCATAGACGCCAAACGTGATGCCGATGCGCCGGAACATATATTCGGCCTGGGCGCGCCGCGAGGCGAGCAGTTCGGGCGGCGTCTCCTCAAGCCATCGCGCGACCTGCCGGTAGAGCGGCCTCGTCTGCCCCAAGCTAAGACCCATCTCGTCGAACGCCGCCATCCCGCCTGCTCGAACCCGTCGCTTTCGCTTCTACCGCGGCTCGACCCTCGGCCCGCGTCCCTCGCTCTGCCCGCAAATCTCACCCGTCGCAACTTCCATGCCGCCCGTGCGGACGCGCGCAAGCGCTTCCGCACCCGTCATGGGGACCGCCGGCCGGCCAGGCGTCGAAATTCGCCTCGACCTGCATGGCCTCGGCCAACCGAAGCCGAAACGCCGCGCGCGAGATCTCCACCGCCCCGAGGCTCGCCAGATGCTCGGTGTTGAACTGCGCGTCGAGCAGCGTGAAAGCCGCCGCTCCGAATGCGGGCCATCAGATGGACAAGCGCGACCTTCGAAGCGTCCCGCGCGCGGTGAAACATGCTCTCGCCGAAGAAGGCGCCGCGCAGGCTGACGCCATAGAGGCCGCCGACCAGCGCGCCATCCTCATAAGCCTCGACCGAATGGGCGTGTCCGGCCTCGTGGAGGTCGCGATAGAGCCGCACGATCTCATCGTTGATCCAGGTTTTCTCGCGCTCCGCGCAGGCGCGCATCACCGATTCGAAGTCCCGGTCGGCCACGACGCGAAAGCGGTCCGAGCGCACGGTTCTCGCCAGCCGCCGCGAAACGATGAGGCCGTCGAGCGGAAAGACGCCCCGTTCATGCGGCTCGACCCAGAAGAGCTCCTTCGCCTCCCTGCTCTCAGCCATCGGAAAGACGCCGATCGAATAGGCCCTGAGCAGCAGGTCCGCCGTCAGCTCGAATTTGCGCGGCCCAATTTTCATGCCTCAATCGTGCGACCGTCGGCGCGAGCCGTCAAGGCGACGGAAACTTCGAAAGCGCGGCCTTGCGGCTCTTCTGCGAAGCGTCTAGCTTCAACCGCGATGGTTCCCTTCGGGGATCAAAAGGGAACACGGTGAGAGCGGCGACGCTCGATGCCGTGGCTGCCCCCGCAACTGTAAGCGGCGAGACGACGCCACTCATGATCACTGGGAAACCGGGAAGATCGGCGTCCGTCGTTGACCCGCGAGCCAGGAGACCTGCCATCGCTCGTTAAAGCCGATCTCGGGCGAGGCGACCGATGATTTATCTCTTTGGCGGCATCACCCGCGATCGCGCTGTTTCCTTCCAACAGCATGCGAGGGCGCCATGCCAGGAATTGTCTCAAGCTTCATCAAAGAGGGCGGCGCTGATCTGCGCGGCCGGCTGATCGCGATCTACGCCGTGCTGATCGGCGGCAATATTCTCGTCTGGCTCTGCGCGCTCGTCGTCCTTGGCGATCGACCGGTGCTGCTCGGAACGGCGCTGCTTGCCTATACATTCGGCCTGCGCCACGCGGTCGACGCCGATCATATCGCGGCGATCGACAACGTCACCCGCAAGCTGATGCAGCAGGGCCAGCGCCCGGTCGGCGTCGGTTTCTTCTTTGCGCTCGGCCACTCTGCCGTCATCGTGTTACTGTCGATCGGCGTCGCGTTCGCCGCGTCGGCGCTGACCTCGCGCTTCGACTCGATGAAGGCGGTCGGCGGCATCATCAGCACCAGCGCCTCGGCGCTCTTCCTGTTCGCCATCGCCTTCGTCAACATTCTGGTGCTGATTTCGGTCTACCGCACCTTTCAGGCGGTGAAGCGGGGCGAGCCGTTCGTCGAGGACGATTTTGACATCCTGCTCAACAAGCGGGGGTTCCTCTCCCGCATCTTCCGCCCGCTGTTCCGGCTCGTCGCCAAGAGCTGGCAGATGCTGGCGATCGGGTTCCTGTTCGGACTCGGCTTCGATACGGCGACGGAAGTTGCGCTGTTCGGCATTTCGTCGGCGCAGGCCGCCAACGGCATGTCGTTCAGCTCGATCATGGTGTTCCCGGCGCTGTTCACGGCCGGCATGTCGCTGATCGACACGACCGATGGCGTCCTGATGCTGGGCGCCTACGGCTGGGCGTTCATGAAGCCCATCCGCAAGCTCTATTACAACATGACGATCACGGCGGTGTCGGTCATCGTCGCCGTCATCATCGGCGGCTTGGAGGCGCTCAACCTCATCGGCGACCAGCTTGGCCTCACCGGCGGCGGAGGCTTCTGGGGCGCGATCGGCGCGATCAACGATAATTTCGGCGTGCTCGGCTACGTTATTATCGGCGTGTTCCTCCTGAGCTGGCTTGGCTCGGTCGTCTTCTACAAGTTCATGCGCTACGACGAACTTGAGGTGAATTCGGGCGGAGTTCGAGGCCGGGCCTATCCTTCGAGACGGCCATTTTCGCAGGCTCCCCAGAACGAGAGCGCCGAGGAGCGGCGACGCGGCTGCCCGGATGTGATAGCCTCTTTGCGTTCGCGAAGGACGGCGGCGGCCGTTCTTATCATGAGGAGCGTTGGAGCCATGAGGTCCGCAGCCCGGGTCACTTCGGCGGCCGAAGGTCTGCCGCGCCGGCGCTTCACGGTCGCCGAAGTCGAGGCGATGGTCGCGGCCGGGGTAATGGAGGAGGACGAGCGCGTCGAACTGATCGGAGGGGAGCTGGTTCCGATGTCGCCGAAGGGAAATCACCACGAGGTCGTTAAAGGCGCGCTGCTCGAACAATGGTATCGCGCCGCGCCGCGACGATTTGACCTGGTACCCCGGAAACGACTTTCCGCCTCGCCGAAGACACCTATCTCGAGCCCGACGTCGTCATCTATCCGCGCGCGAGCGGCATCCGAGGCCTGACCGCCGCCTCCGCGCTGCTGGTCGTCGAGATCGCGGATTCCTCGCTGCGCTACGACATGGGCCGCAAGGCGGCGCTTTACGCCAGTTTCGGGATACGCGAGCTTTGGGTGATCGACGCAGTTCGGCTGTCGGCGCGCATCTTTCGCAAACCCGCCGCCGACGGCTATCGCGAAGCGCGCGATTGCGGCGCGGCGGATCGGATCGCCCCCCTCTTCGCGCCGGAGGCCTTCGCGCTGAGCCTGGACGAGCTCGACCTCGCATGAGCGGCGGCTTCCCTGTCACCGAAGGCTTTGCAAAGAGTTCCGCGCCATGGCTCCTACTATCTCGCCTGCGGACCAGAAGATGGCGCGCTGGTGGTTTTCCTGCACGGCTGGCCTGAGCTGTCGACTTCATGGCGCGGCCAGCTTCCGGTCTTCGGGGCTCTCGGCTTCCGCGCGATCGCGCCCGACATGCGTGGCTATGGACGCTCGGACGTTCCCCGGCGACGCGAGGATTACGCGCTCGAACTCATAGTCGCCGACATGATCGAGCTCATCGACTTGATCGGCGCCGAAAAGGCGGTTTGGGTCGGGCACGATTGGGGCGCGCCGGTCGTATGGTCGCTCGCGCAGCATCATCCCGAGCGCTGCCACGGCGTTGCGGCTCTCTCGGTTCCCTACATTCCCGAAGGCTTCAGCGTGAACGCGCTTTTGCCGCTGATCGACCGCAGGCTCTACCCGGAGGACAAGTATCCCTACGGGCAGTGGGACTATCAGGTCTTCTATCTCGATGACTTCGCACGCGCGACTGCTGGCTTCGAGGCCGACGTTCGCGCCACTGTCCGCGCGCTGTTTCGTGCGGGCAACCCCGAGGGACGCGGCAAGCCCAACCGCACGGCGTTGGTGCGCGCGAACGGCGGCTGGTTCGGTCCCGACAACAAGGCGCCTGCCCTGCCGCGCGACGAGCGGGTGATCGGCGAGGAGGCCGAAGCGAGCTATGTCGCCGCGCTGTCGCGCAACGGATTTTCCGGCCCCGACAGCTGGTACATGAACGGCGAGGCGAACGCCGCCTATGCCGAGCGCGCCCGGCCAAACTGGAGGCTCACGATGCCCGTCCTGTTCCTGCATGGCGCCTATGATTACACGTGCGAGACGCTCGACTCGCGCCTGGCCGAGCCGATGCGGGCCTCTTGCGCCGACCTGACCGAGGCGATCGTTCCCTCCGGACATTGGATGGCCCAGGAAAAGCCGGCTCACGTCAACGCCGCGCTGGCCGGATGGCTCGCCCGCAAGCGCTCGGAGCTGTGGCTCGGGGGCGACAGAATTGTTGGTTGATCCAAGTCGCCGCCTGGACGGTGGCCCCGGAAGCAAACCGCCGCCGGAATCCCCGGGAATCCGGTCACTTCGCGCCGGAAGCCTTCGCGCTCAGGCTCGACGAGTCGGACATCGGCGGGGCATTCCGGTGACGGCGCTGTACTCAACCCCTACCATTTACCTGAAATCGGAGGCGGTGAGCGCTTCAGAGTTCGAAGAATTGGCACAAAGGAATTGGCTCTTATGGCGTTATCTATTGGTTTGGGTTAGATTGAGAGGGATCGAGGAGCGATTCTCATGAAGTCTGAGGATTTTTCGGTCTGGCTGTCGGCGATTTCCGGGATGAGCGAGGCGCAACGTAAGCTGAAGGGGTTGGCGGCGCTGGAGAGAGGCCGGCGCGCCGGACGCGGGGTCTTCAAGGCAAGGCGACGGGCAAGCCGGACAGAGGACGCGCTTGGGACGGCCGGCGTCGAGCGGGTCGAGCGTCAGGGTTGCCCGCATGGCGCCGGCCGCGACATCGCGGCTGGGGCCGTTCGGATGGGCTTTTGCGGTTTCGCTGCAAGAGCTGCGGGCGCACGTTAAACGCGCTGACCAGAATGCCGATGGCGCACTGCGCAAGAAGGAGAAGTGGCTGGACCACGCCCGGGCGATGATCGAGGGCAAAAGCCTGGCTAAGACCGCGAAACTGTGCGGCGTCCATCCGACCACCGCCTTCCGATGGCGGCATCGGTTTCTCCGCGCGCCCGCCGACGACAAGCCTCGAACGTTGAGCGGGATTGACGAGGCGGATGAGACCTTTATCCTCGAATCCTTCAAGGGCCGCTGGTCCGACCTGCCGCGCAAGGCCCGCAAGCGAGGCGGAACGGCCAGGCATCCCGGCCCTTATCAGGACAATATTCCCGTTCTCGTCGCCCGCGACCGGAAGGGGGCGACCTTCGACGCCGTTCTGTCGTACGACGACGGCGCCTCGATCGCCGCCGTGCTGACGGGCGTCGTAACGCCGGGAAATCATCTCGTCGGCGATGGCGGCAAGCCGTTGGCCGCCTTCGCGCGCAAGGCCAAAATTCCCTTTCACGGCCCATGCCTTCGCCGGGAAAGCCGACCGCCGAGGCGCCGCACCTGCACATCAATAACGTCAACGCCTACCACAGCCGCCTCAAGCAATGGCTCAACCGCTTCAACGGCGTCGCCACCAAGAACCTGCCAAGCTACCTCGGATGGCGACGCGCCCTCGAAGCCTGGGGAGATCAACTCACTCCCCCAACCTGGATTAGGGGCGCCATCGGAAACGGACCATACCAACAGACAACGCTATAAGAGCCAAGGAATGAGTTCTAATTGAGGGGTTGAGTAAAGTGTCACCGTAACTGCGTAACTGCCCGTAACTGCCCAGTCACTATGGAAATCCCCGATTACGCACCGTCCCTGAACACAATCCCCACGAAACCCGATATGGCGCATTGCGGTGGCATTGCGGTGACACTTTACTCAATCCCCAAATTCAGCGGCGGCTTTCGGTGACACTTTGGCTTTCGGTGACACTTTACTCAATCCCCGATTTCGCTTGCCTCGGAGCCCTTCGCGATCCACCTCGACGAGTTGGACATCGACTGAAAGAGCGCAGCGAGGCCAAGTCGCCCGTGCGGATAAACAGTCAGTGGTAGAAGGCCACGCAGACGCGATTGCCGTATCGGTCGAAACCCCACCGCGCGCAGTGGCGGTGCGGACGCGTGACGGCGTTGCCAATCAGCGCGCCCGCGCCTGCGCCGATCACGCCGCCCGCGATGGCGCCGCCGGCGCTGCCGCCTGAAACCGCAGATCCGATGAGCGCGCCCGTGCCCGCGCCGATCGCCCCGCCGGCCAGGGTCCCGGTCTGCTGCGACGTCTGGCAAGCGGACGTCGCCATCGCCCCCGCGAGCGCCAGCGAGAGACCGATCATTTTCTTCGTCATGAACCCATGTCTCCTTCGACCGAAGCTGGCCAATCCGGGCAGGCTAAACGATTTTCGGACGTCCCCGCTCCGCCCTCTCTAGCAAAGTTTCAGGGAGACCGCCTGCCCATAACTCGGCGCGAATTGATCCCGTTAATGTTACTACCATTCTCTGTTATATAGTCATTCGAGCTGTCATTTTTGAACGGTTAAGCGTCTGGAATCGCTAAGCGCCGCGACGAATCGTCACGCCGGCTTCTTGAGCTTCACCACATTGTGCAGCGTCTCGTCCGCCGTCTCGAAGAAGCGGCGGACGCCGCGCGCGGCCTGGCGGATCCGCTGCTCGTTCTCGACCAGCGCAAGGCGCACGAAATCGTCGCCGTGCTCGCCGAAGCCGACGCCCGGCGCGACGGCGACGTCGGCCTTCTCGATCAGGAGCTTGGCGAATTCGAGGCTGCCGAGATGGCGGAAGCGCTCCGGCACCGGCGTCCAGGCGAACATCGAGGCGCTCGGCTTGTCGATCGGCCAGCCGGCGGCGGCGAAGCTCTCGATCATCACGTCGCGCCGGCGCTTGTAGGTGGCGCGCATCTCGCGCACGCAATCGTCCGGCCCGTTGAGCGCCGCGGCGGCGGCGACCTGGATCGGCGTATAGGCGCCGTAGTCGAGATAGGACTTGACCCGCGCCAGCGCCGCGAGCAGCCGCTCGTTCCCGACCGCAAAGCCGATCCGCCAGCCGGCCATCGAGAAGGTCTTCGACATCGACGAGAACTCGACCGCGACCTCGAAGGCGCCCGGCGCTTGCAGAATGGACGGCGGCGGCCGGTCGTCGAAATAGACCTCGGCGTAGGCGACGTCGGAGAGCACGAAAATCTCGTGCCTGCGGGCGAACAGCACCAGGTCCTTGTAGAAGTCGAGCGAGGCGACCATCGCCGTCGGGTTCGAGGGGTAGCAGACGACGACCGCAATCGGCTTCGGTATCGAATGAATGACCGCCCGCTCGAGCGCGGTGAAGAATTCCGGGCCCGGTTCGGCCGGCACGGAGCGAATCACGCCTCCGGCCATCAGGAATCCGAAGGCGTGGATCGGGTAGGACGGATTGGGCACCAATACGACATCGCCCGGCGCGGTGATCGCCTGGGCCATGTTGGCGAAACCTTCCTTCGAGCCGAGGGTCGCGACGACCTGCGTCTCGGGATCGAGCTTCACGCCGAACCTTCGCGCGTAATAGCCTGCCTGGGCGCGGCGCAGGCCGGCGATGCCCTTTGAGGCCGAATATCGGTCGGTGCGCGGCTTCCCGACCGTCTCGATGAGCTTGTCGAGCACATGCTTCGGGGCGGGCAGATCGGGGTTGCCCATGCCGAGGTCGATGATGTCCGCGCCGCCGGCCCGGGCCTTGGCCTTGAGCTTGTTGACCTGCTCGAAGACGTAAGGCGGCAGACGCCGCACGCGGTGAAAGTCGCTCATCGCAGAAAGTCGCCCTTGACCCTTAAGAAGTTTCCCCGGCGCGCCAGCGCCACGGCTCTCTAACATCAGCGAGCCGCAGGCCGCAAACGGAGTTGCTAGCGATTGGCGCCGGAAGCGTCCGATTGGGTCGCGCCGGGGGCGCTCGATTGCGCCTTTTTCTTCGCCGCGGCCTGTTCTTCGGCGAGCGCCTTGGCGGACGGGGGAAAGGCGAGGCGAACCGCGTCGTGCTGCTTCTGAACCGAATTGAGATCGCGCCTCACCGCCTTCAGGTCGTTCTCCTTCATGACCGGGCGGGCGGGCTCCGGCGGCGGCTGGAACACCGGAATGAAGTCGAGATCGCCCGGCGGGCGCGATTTCGCGACGAAATCGGCGGGCGGCCCCAAGTCGGTTGCAAATCCCAAAATCTTCGCCCCGCGTTTCAGAATGCTGTCCGTCTCTTGCGCCGAACTGCCGGGCGCGAAGGCCGCAATTGAGATCGCCGCGAGCGCGCACCGGCCCGATCGCCGATATCGCCCGCCTGCGGGCGCTGCTTCGTTCTTTAATATTCGAAAACATCGATCTCGCCAAAACTCTCGATAGCCTTCCGAAGCGGTAGTGACTTATTATGACAAAAACGGGACCGGGTCTCCTGCCCGGCGGTGACGGGAAACGCTTTCATGGCCAACATTCGTCCAAGCAAACGCGGCGTGCGCGCCAAATCCGAAGAGCTGAAATCCGAGGAGGTCCCATCCAGGACCGCGAGGCGCGAGGCCAAGGCGCCGCAAGCCGGGCCCTCGAAGGCGCCGCAGGCAAAGACCATCCGGCCGCGGCGCAAGGCCGCCGCGTCGGAGGCCGCAAAGCGACTCTGGCCGCCCCCGAAAGTTCCATCTCCCCGCGGCCGGCGCCCGCGATGGCCGAAGCGCCCCCCTCCCCGGCGGCCGCGTCGCCCAACAAGGCCCAACCTGAGGCGGCTCGCTATCCGATGCCGGATGTTGCGCAACTCGCCGACAACATCGCCCGCGCCATCGAGCAGGGCGGCAAGGTGCTCGCGGCTTATATGCGCCCACGCGAGAGCGGCGAGATCAAGTCGAACATCGCCGACGACATCGGCGAGATGATCAAGTCGATCGGCCATGTCGCCGAATATTACATGGCCGACCCGCAGCGGGCCCTTGCGGCGCAGACCGCGCTGACGACGCAGTTCGTCAACCTTTGGGCTTCAACCTTGCTGCGTTTGCAGGGCGAGCGCGCCGCGCCGGTCGTCGCGCCGGACGTCTCGGACAAGCGCTTCGCCGACGCCGAGTGGCGCGACAATCCCTACTTCGATTTCATCAAGCAGGCCTATGTGCTGACCACGCGCTGGGCCGACGATCTCGTCAAGCGCGCCGACGAACTCGAGCCCCATGAGCGCGATAAGGCGCAGTTCTATTTACGCCAGGTTTCGGCGGCGCTGTCGCCCTCGAACTTCCTCGCCACCAACCCCGAACTCTTGCGCACGACCCTCGCCGAGAGCGGCCAAAATCTTGTGCGGGGCCTGAAGATGCTCGCCGAGGACATTCAGGCCGGGCACGGGAATTTGCGCATTCGCCAGTCCGACGCGCGCGCGTTCAAGCTCGGCGTCAACCTCGCCGCGACGCCCGGCAAGGTCGTCTTCCGCAACGAACTGATCGAGCTGATCCAGTACGAGCCAACGACTCCGGAAGTCTACCGGCGTCCGCTGCTCATCGTGCCGCCGTGGATCAACAAGTTCTACGTGCTCGACCTCAATCCCGAGAAGTCGTTCGTTCGCTGGGCGGTGGCGCAGGGGCTGACGGTGTTCGTCATTTCCTGGGTCAATCCGGACGAGCGGCAGGCCGGCAAGGACTTCAACGCCTATATGCGCGAGGGGATTCTGGCCGCCCTCGAGGCGATCGAACAGGCGACTGGCGAGCGCGAGGTCTCTGCGATCGGCTATTGCGTCGGCGGGACGCTGCTCGCGGCGACGCTTGGCTACATGGCCGCGACCGGCGACAAGCGCATCGCTGACGCGACGTTCTTCGCGACGCAGATCGACTTCGCCGACGCGGGCGACCTCAAGGTGTTCGTCGACGCCGAGCAGTTGAAGCAGGTCGAGGAGCGGATGGAGGCGCACGGCTATCTCGAAGGCTCGCACATGGCGAACGCCTTCAACATGCTGCGGCCGAACGAACTCATCTGGTCCTACTACGTCAACAATTATCTCAAGGGCAAAGAGCCGATGCCCTTCGACCTCCTGGTGTGGAATTCCAATTCGACGCGCATGCCGGCGGCCAACCACAATTTCTACCTGCGCCATTGCTACCTGCAGAACGATCTGTCCAGCGGCCGCATGGCGCTCGGCGGCAAGACGATCGACCTCAAGAAAGTGACGATCCCCGTCTATGAGCTGGCGACGAAGGAGGATCACATCGCCCCTGCCCGCTCGGTGTTCACCGGCGCGAAATGCTTCGGCGGCCCGGTGCGCTATGTGATGGCGGGCTCGGGCCATATCGCGGGCGTCGTCAATCCGCCGGCGAAGCCGAAATATCAGTATTGGTCAGGCGGGCCGCCGAAGGGCGATTTCGAGGCCTGGGTCGCAGCCGCCAAGGAGACGCCCGGCTCCTGGTGGCCCGACTGGCTCGAGTGGATCACCGCCCTCGACAAGACCAAGGTCGCCGCCCGCAAGCCAGGCGGCGGCAAGCTTGAAGGCGCTCGGCGACGCGCCGGGGGAGTACGTGCGGGTGAAGGCGTAGAGTGCCTGCGTCGCCGCTCGTATTCGAGGCCATTGCGAATTGCGAACCGGTGTGGGGCCGCTCAAACGGACAGCCTTGCAATGGCGCGCTGGGGGCCAACAATGCTTTACGGACTTGCGCTCCTGGCGGGCATCGTCGCCGGCTCGCGCGCGCTCACCGCGCCGGCCGCCGTGAGCTGGGCGGCCCGGCTCGTCTCCCTCAATCTCGGCGGCTCGTGGCTCGCGTTCATGGGCTACGCCTGGACCCCGTGGATCTTCACGGCTGCTCGCGCTGGTCGAACTGGTCACGGACCAGATTCCGTCGACGCCCAAGCCGGAAGGTCCCGATGCAGTTTGGGGCGCGGATTGTCACCGGCGCTTTGTGCGGCGCGACGCTCGGCGCGTCTGCGGGCTCGTGGATCGTCGGCCTCGATCGCCGGCGTGATCGGCGCGGTGATCGGAACCTATGGCGGCGCGGAGGTTCGCGCTCGCATGGCGAACGCCTTCGGACGCGATCATGCCCGCCGCGCTTGATCGAGGACGCCGGCGCGATCGTCCTTGGCCTGATCATCGTCCTGGCGCTGCGATGAACCGCCGCTTCGACGCGGTTGTGATCGGCGCCGGCCAGGCCGGTCCGCCGATGGCCGGCCGGATCGCTGGCTCGGCAAGACGGTCGCCCTCATCGAGGGCGAGCTCATCGGTGGAACCTGCGTTAACACCGGCTGCACGCCGACCAAGACCCTGGTCGCCAGCGCCTACGCCGCGCATCTCGCAAGACGGGCGCGCGACTTCGGCGTCGACCGCCGGACCCGTCGGCGTTGACTTTGCCGCCGTCATGGCCCGAAAGGACACGGTCGTCGGCAACTCCCGCTCACGCCTCGAAGCCTGGCTGCGCGGTATGGCCAATTGCACCCTCATCGAGGGTCAGGCACGCTTCGTCTCGCCGGCGGCAGTCAGGGTCGGCGACGACACGATCGAGGCCGAGCGCTTCTTCATCAACGTCGGTTGCCGCGCCGTGCGTCCCGATTTTCCGGGCATCGATCAGGTGAAGATCGCTGACCAACACGACGCTGCTCGAACTCGACGCCCTGCCCTCGCGCCTCGTCATCGTCGGAGGAAGCTATATCGGGCTCGAGTTCGCGCAGATCTTCCGGCGCTTCGGATCCGAGGTCACCGTGGTGGAAAAAGCGCCGCGCCTGATCAGCCGCGAGGATGAGGACGTGTCGCAGGCGATCCGCGAGATCCTTGAAGCGGAGGGCATCGCGATCCGCTGCGATGCGGAATGCATCCGCTTCGCGCCACGCGGCGCGGATGTCGCGGTCGGCGTCAACTGTACCGCGGGCGAACCCGAAGTGGTCGGCTCCCACGTACTGCTCGCGGTCGGCCGCCGGCCGAACACCGACGACCTCGGGCTCGAGGCGGCGGGCGTTAAGGTAGACGCCCACGGTTTCATCATCGTCGATGACGCGTTGAACACCAGCGCTTCTCACATCTGGGCGCTCGGCGATTGCAATGGCCGAGGCGCCTTCACGCATACCTCATACAACGACTACGAAATCGCCGCCGCGAACCTGCTCGACGGCGCGCAACGCAAAGTCAGCGACCGCATTCCGGTTTACGCGCTCTACATCGATCCGCCGCTCGGGCGGGTCGGCATGACCGAGGCCGAGGCCCGCGCCAAGGGCCACGCGGTCCGGATCGGCATAAGGCCGATGACGCGCGTCGGCCGTGCGGTCGAGAAAGGCGAAACGCGCGGCTTCATCAAGGTCGTGGTCGATCGCGACACCGACGCGATCCTCGGCGCAGCGATCCTCGGCGTGGGCGGCGACGAAGCGATTCATGGGGTGATCGAAGCGATGGCGGCGGGCGTCACAGCGACCGCTTACACCCGCGTCGTGGCGATTCATCCGACGGTTTCCGAGCTTGTGCCGACGGTCTTCGGCGAGTTGTCGGCTTGATCGGCCGAAGGTCATTCCCGACAGTCGCGAAAGCGACCTGTCGACTTCAGCGTACGGCCCTGGATTCCGGTCGGACCCGCGGTCCGCCGGGGATGACAACGAAGCTTCCAGGCGCGCCTGTCGGTGTATAATCCTCGTCGAAGGAGCCCGCGCCCGATGAACAAGCCGTCCCGCATCGCCGAAACCCACCGCCTTGATCTCCCCCACCGCCCGCGTCGCAACCGCAAGGCCGAATGGGCGCGGCGGCTGGTTCGGGAGCACGTGCTGACCGCGAACGACCTCATCTGGCCGCTGTTCCTCATCGAGGGCGAGAAGAAGCGCGTTCCTGTCGCCGCGATGCCCGGCGTCGACCGGCTCAGCGTGGACGAGGCCCTGCGCGACGCGGAGCGGGCGGTGAAGCTCGACATCCCGGCGATCGCGCTTTTTCCTTACACCGAGCCCAATCTCAAGGACGAGCGCGGCAGCGAGGCGTTCAACGCGGACAATCTCGTTTGCCGCGCCTGCCGCGCGATCAAGCGCGCGTTTCCCGCGCTCGGCCTCGTCACCGACGTCGCGCTCGACCCCTACACCAGTCATGGCCACGACGGCCTGTTGAGCGAGAGCCGCGGCGAGTTCCGCATTCTCAATGACGAGACGGTCGAAGCGCTGGCCCGCCAGGCGCTCAACCAGGCGCGCGCCGGCGCCGACGTGATCGCGCCTTCCGACATGATGGACGGGCGGGTCGGGGCGATCCGGGAAGCGCTCGACGCGGAAGGCTTCCTCGACGTGCAGATCATGGCCTATGCGGCGAAATACGCCTCGGCCTTTTACGGGCCGTTCCGCGACGCCGTCGGGTCGGCGAGCGCGCTCAAGGGCGACAAGCGCACCTATCAGATGGACCCGGCGAACAGCGACGAGGCTTTGCGCGAAGTCGAGCTCGATCTGGAGGAAGGCGCCGACATGGTGATGGTCAAGCCCGGCATGCCCTATCTCGACATCATCCGCCGGGTGAAGGACGAATTCGGCGCGCCGACCTTCGCCTATCAGGTGAGCGGCGAATATTCGATGATCATGGCCGCCGCCGAGAGGGGCTGGATCGACGGCGACAAGGCGATGATGGAAAGCCTCATCGCCTTCAAGCGCGCCGGCGCCGACGGCGTGCTGACCTATTTCGCGCCGCGCGCGGCGGAACTCGAGGGCTGAGGGCCAGCGACAACGCGCGCCTCACGCGGCGGATGCTTCGCGCCTCTGCTTTCCACTTGACACGGTGCGCCTCGCTGCCTCGAATGCGCGCGGTAGTTGGCTTCGCTGCTTTTACGCGCATCGTCAGGGCCATACGCGCTCCTCGCGATTGTCTAAGCGGCCTAATTGAGGAGCCTGGCTCATGACCTTGAGAGCAGTGATTTTCGCCGGCCTCTCTCTGGCCGCCACGGTGTCCGCCGCGCCGGCTTCCGCGGGGGTCACGCTTCTGCTCGCGGCGGGCGGAGGAGGCGGCGGGGGCTACTCGTATTTCGTCGGAGGCGGCGGCTTGACCACGACCTCCGGTGGCGACGGCGCCGACACAGACGGCGGAGCCGGGGAGTCGGCGGGTTCGGCGGCGACGGAGGAAGCTACGAGAATCCTCACGAGATCGGTGAGAACGGCGGCGGCGGCGCCGGATGGCTCGGCAATGGCGGCGACGGGCTTTTCTCCAGGTCCGGCCAGGGCGGCTTCGGCCCTCCGAGCTTTGCCGGAGGCGATGGGGCCAATCAGTACGGGCACGGCGGCTTCGGCGCGGGCGGCGGCGCCGGCGAGAGCGGCGGCGGGGGCGGCGGCGGCTATTCGGGCGGCGGAGGCGGCGGCCTGATCGATGGCGGGGGCGGCGGAGGCGGCTCGTACGTCGCTTCTTCCTTCACCAGTGTTATCACGGTAGGGGCCGATAACGGCGCGCCCGGCGGGGGATCTGGCCTGGATGGCTACGTGGATATCGTGGGCCCGGCGGGACCCAGCGCTATCGGCTACACGGGAGGCGTGGTCGATTATGTCGCGGTCTCCGAGGGAACATATTTTTTCCAGGCGGTCGGAGCCCAGGGCGGTTCTGGCGAGGTCGACCTGCTGTCAAATGCTATCGGCGGATATGGCGCATTGGTCTCCGGCGACATCACCCTCGACGCCGGAACGAATTTGGAAATTGTTGTCGGCGGCGGAGGCGGAGTGGGACACGCCGCCACGATGGCGTCCGAGGTGTTTTCCGCCGGCGGCGGGGGCGGCGCCACCTTTGTCTGGGCGACCACTCCGATCCCCGAGCCTTCCACCTGGGCGCTGATGCTGATCGGGTTTGGCGCCTTGGGCTACGCGGGCTATCATCGGGCGAAGAGCGAGCGCTGGGGTTGACATTCGTCTGACAGTCGAACCGGGGCGCCGACCTCCGCCTCTCTGCCGACCGGCGAATATTCGAGTGCATGGCGCCGCACAGGGCAGAATGGCTGGATCGACGGCGACAAGGCGTTGAAAGCATCGAGCGCGCTGGCGCCGACAGGGTGCTGGCTTACCCCGCGCCGAATGGCGGAAACCAGCGGTGCAAGTGAGGACGCGAGGGCTTCCGCCGCTACTACCCCTCGAGCACCAGTTTCTGCACCCGCCAGTTCAGAAGTTCAGCGACGAACAGCACGTTCGGCGCCGGACAGGCCATTTCGTGAATCCAGCCGAACTGTTTCAGCCTCTTGCCGGAGCGCCCGAGCATTCCCAATAATTTGCCGTCGAGCGTCAGCTTGTAGATGCGGCCGGGAAAGGCGTCGGAAACGTAGAGAACCTGGTTCGGCGGCGGCGAGAGGCAGATCGCCCAGGGCGAGCCGGGCGCGAACGTGCCAGCGGCGATCTCCGCTTCGCCGGGCATGTCGCCAATCGCCGGCTTTGCGTTCGGCGGCACGGGCGCGTCGATCGTGAACTGGCGCAGAAAAGCGCCCTCCCCGTCGAACACTTGAATGCGCCGATTGCTGCGGTCGGCGACATAGACGCTGCCGCCCGCGTCGACGGCGATGCTGTGGGGCGTGTGGAACTGCCCGGGACCTGTGCCGCGCTCGCCCCAGGATTTGAGCCAATTGCCGTCCTTGTCGACCTTGGCGACGCGGGAATTGATGTAGCCGTCGCTGATGTAGGTATTGCCAGCTGCGTCCCAGGCGACGTCGGTCACCTGGCGAAAGAAGCCGTCCCGCGCCGGCAGCGGCGGATTCGGATGTTTGAGCGGCGCGGTGTCCTCGTCCGACGGCCTCCTGCTTGCGTCCGAACACCATGTCGACGCGGCCTTCCGGCGTGAACCGGATCACCATGTCGGACCCCTTGTCGGTGACCCAGACATAGTCCTGCGCGTCGACCTTCACCGTATGGGCGAAGGACCAGGCGTAGAGGTTGTGGCCGATCTCGCGCAGGTAGTTCCCATCGGCGCCGAACTCCAGGAGTTGCGCCGCCGCCGCGCCATAGGCGGGGCCGGTCGTATTGCCGCGATGCAGGACGAAGATATGGCCCTTGGAATTGAGCGCGACGCCGGAAACTTCGCCAAGGTAGAGATCGGGCGGCAGGCGCAGGGGATCGGGCACCGATTCGTAGGCGATAGTCGGCGCGTCGTCAGCGCAGGCGAACCGGGGGACGGCAAACCCGATCGCGCTTCCGCCCGCCGCGGCGAGAAATCTCCGCCGGCTCCACGCGCCGCGCAGAGCCGCATTGCAGCAGGGGCAGGCCGAGGCTGCAATTTCCAAGGCATCCTCCCGTAGATCGCCGGCGCGAGACGCGCCGCGGTCCCGGCCGCACGGTCAAAGTAGAATGGCGGCGCCAGCCTCGGCAAGGCTGCGATGCGAAAAGGCTGCGCCAAAAGCGGCCGGCAATGCGATCTGTGCGATGAAGGATATTTGATCGGCTTGCGATCCGCCAGTCACGCAGAAGTCTCATTGACTCGGAGTTTGTATCTGCCCAAAGGACATCGACTGGGCGCGTACACAATCGTGATCGCATAGCGTAGACGCGCCAGCCAAACATTGACCGATAGGAGAACCACGATGGCCCTATCCCACCAACCGGGTCAGGACTCCTTCAGATCGATTTTGCCCGAAGACATCGACTGGAAGCCGTTCCCCGCTTTTCCGCCTTCTGTCCGCCTCGCGGTCATTGTTGGCGAGCCCTCAAAGCCCGGCCCCTATCTGATCCGGGTTAAGGCGTCGGCGGGCGCGAAGTTGATGCCGCACAAACATCCGGAGGACCGGATCTATACGGTCATCTCGGGCGTCTTCTACATCGGCCTCGGTGAGCAGTTCGACGGCGACAAGGTCAAGGCCTATCCGCCCGGCAGCGTCATCATTCTGCCTGGCGATACGTCCCACTTCCATTGGGCGAAGTCCGGGGAGTACGTCACCCAGGTCACGGCGATTGGACCGCTTGGCCTTGAATACCTGAACTCGAAAGACGACCCGCGAACCGCCTGACCAGTCGCGTCGACAGCGCGCAGGAGGTTCTTCGAGACCTTCGCGACGCACCAAGACTAGGGAGGGCTGTTCAACCCAAAAATGGTCAACATCCCCGCCCCGGGGCCGGCGCCGCTGGCGACGAAGACTTTCCCATTGGAGACGACGGGAACGATATTCGCATTGTGGGGATCAATCCACGTACCCGCTGCGTATTGACCGAGCAATGGAAGTGTCCCGCTGATCGGCGTTGCGTTGAACGCGTAAAGCGTGACTGTATTCGAGCTGGAAGTCGGACGCCCGACCGCCCAAATGATCCGGGAAGGATTTGCGCCGTTGCCATTTGAAGAAACGCTTGTGAAGAAACCTGGGTCTTCTGTACTGGCGCTTATTTGACCGGTGGCCTCCTGGATGAATTTTGGCGTTAACGAAGGCGGGACTATTGCGACTTTCCAGGTGATAACAGAATTGCCTCCGCTGCTCACCACCCGCACGATCCCATCCGGGCCAGGGAAGAATGAGGGCGCACACCAGCAACCGCCAACGTTTTGCATATCGAGCACGTTATCCGGGCCTCCCGGCGTATAACCGCCCAGGCTGGCGCTGTTGAGAAGAAACATCCTTCCATCTTTACCTCCGCCTACAATGAGCGGGCTCTGGGACGGAATAACAACGACTCCCCCGGATCCGATTTCGTTATCCGCCGCGTCCAACGCAGCGTAGTTCGATGGCGTGAATACGCTTGCGACTGTAAGATTTGGGGCCGTGACCTTGACGACGCTTTCTTCGATGTTATTGGGAAAGTTATAGGAGGTTCCAGAAGGATCAGAGTTCCCCGTTATGAAGTACAGGTTTGTCCCGTCGGACGCGATGCCCGAGCCGGACATCCAGATTGACGCCAAGAAAAAACTGTCCTTCGCGGTCGCTTGTTCATCCGTCAGCAGCGGGGTCAGCGGCGCAAGGGTGGAGGCGTTCCACCCCAATAGCCAACCTCGGGTTGGGCCACTTTCAAGCGTGTTTCCATTCAACAAAAACTCATTGCCGCGAAATCCCGCGTAAAGGTTACCCCCTACCAGGAGCAATGCCGATCTCAGACAAATTGCCTGCGGATTGAATTTATACGTCGTGCCATCTGTCAACGTGTGAAAAGTATTGCTCGGCGAAATGACGTAAGCCGTGACCACGTCAGTCAAAGTGCCAACACTGAGCGAATGAAGTGTAACGGTTTGAACATTATTCGAATCCGCTGTGTAGGCGATCACATCGAGGGTGCCGTTAGCCGGATTGATGACAGGCGTAGATTTGATCGCGCCACAGGGTCCCATTGTTCCAAAATTCCTTTGGAGCAGGATCTGTCCATTATTGGCGTTGATCGCGTAAACGGTATTATCCGCCTCTACATAGACGACGTCATACTGACCGGATAGACCCGCCTGACACGTAACAATTGTCTGATTTTGTGGACAGTTAATTTGTACTGTGGTTAGAACAAGGGGTTGTGCGTACACCGTGTCGACGAGATTATTGATCGTGGTTATCACGCCAAAATTGTCGGACGAAATCGAGGAGGGAGTGAGAGTTAGCTCGGCGGTATTCGAACCTGATCTCCAAGAATCGTAATGATGCGTCAACACTCCTGTGCCGGACAAAGCAGTTTGAGTGCAAGAGACCAAAGCTCCGAGAACCCAAGCCGTTGCTGCTAGGATCTGTGCTCCGACCGAAATCGCTTTCATGAAGGCCCCCCTGGCTAGCAGAGCGTTTTCGCGAGGCTGCGAGACGGCAGGCGTAAACATAACATACGTGACAAGCGCGGTCAATTTGGTTTCTTGGTAAATCATTGGTGAAATCACGGCAATTTTCTCGCGTGGCGCCCGCTCTGAGATTTTTTGTCCCCGATGCCGGAAACGCCCAGGAAGCTTATGAACGAGATGAGCGCGACACGCGCTTCCCCGTCGTCCTCAAAGCGGGGCTTGACGGACAGCGGCTCCATCGGATCGAAAGGGGTCGCACACCGGCGGTCGCGATAAATCCCTCCCCGATCAATTTCGAGTCCTACGACAGCATGGAGGGCATCGTTGCGCTCGACGCGACCTCCCCTCCCCCCGTTTTCAATCGTGGCCGCAGGCCAGGCTCATCCACGCCGTCTATCCAGGCGTGCTGGTCGCGGGCACAATCGCGCTGGCGTCGACCTGGCTCGCGCAGCATTATACGGCGCCGGTGATGCTATTCGCGCTGCTGTTTGGCATGGCGTTCCATTTCCTGCACGAGGGCGGACGTTGCGTCGCCGGCATCGAGTTCGCCTCGCGCTCGGTGTTGCGAGCCGGCGTCGCGCTGCTTGGGGCGCGAATCACGCTTGGACAGATCGAGTCGCTCGGGATCGCGCCGGTCTTGACCGTCATCGTCGGGGTCGCGACGACGATCCTCTTCGGCTTCCTGCTTGCGCGCCGTCTTGGTCTCGCCCCGCTGTTCGGCGTCCTGTCGGGCGGGGCGGTGGCGATTTGCGGGGCGTCGGCGGCGCTGGCCATCGCTTCGGTCCTGCCCCGCCACGAAAACAGCGAGCGCGACACCATCCTGACCGTGGTCAGCGTCACGGCGCTCTCGACTCTGGCGATGATCCTCTATCCGATCTTTGCGACCTCGATCGGGCTCGATCACAAGCTCGCCGGCGTGTTTATCGGCGGCACGATCCACGACGTCGCCCAGGTCGTCGGCGCGGGCTATACCATTTCGCCCGAGACCGGCGACATCGCGACCTACGTCAAACTGTTGCGGGTCGCGATGCTGCTTCCCGTCGTGTTCGCCATTTCACTGGCCGTGGCGCGGAACGGCGGCGCGAAAGGCTCGCAGCCGACGCTGCCGATGTTTCTGATCGGCTTCGCCCTGCTGGTGGTTGCGAATTCGTTCGGCCTCCTGCCCCGCATCGCGACCGACTTCGCCAACGACGTCTCGCGCTGGTGCCTGGTCGCAGCGATCGCGGCGCTCGGCATGAAGACCTCGTTCAAGGATCTCTTCGCCGCCGGCTTGCGCCCGGTCGGACTGATGGTCGCCGAAACGGCCTGGATCGGGCTGCTGGTGCTGATCTCGGTCAAGACCATGATCTGAAGCGCCAGGCGGCGTCAGGATCCCGGGCGATTGTCCCTAAGAGCGACCCGTCATGAGCTCCACGACGTGCGCCTCGATCGGCTTCTCCCGACCGCGCACCTTGACGGTGGCGCCGGCGCCAATTCGGGTATCCGGCAGGACCTTCATGAGTCCAAGCGCGCCGCCCGACACGACGAGCCGCTGATCGATCGCCTTGCAATATTCGCAGAGCCGGGCCGTGACGTTCATAGTGTCGCCGAAGAACGCGAGCTGACGCTTTTCGTCGCCGCATTCGCTAACGATGACCGGGCCCGCGTGGATCGCGGCGCGGAAGGTGGGCGCGACGCCAAACTCATCCGCATATTCGTCCGCGAGACAAACCATCTTGCGGTGGATGGCGAAGAAGCAGGCAAGGCAAGACGCGTTGCGCGCGGGATCGGCGGCAACCGGCCAGCTCACGATCACCTCGTCGCCCACATAAGCGTGCACCGCTCCGCCGTAGTCGGTGATCGGTTCGTCGATATCGGAGAAGAAACGCGTGATGAGGTCGTGAACGCGCAGTTCGCCCATCGTTTCGGCGAGGCGGGTCGAATTGCCGATATCGAGGAACATCACGATGAGCTCGCGCCGCACCGGACGATGGTAGGTCCCGAGCAGCACGCTCGCCAGAAGCGGGCCGCCGATCAACCGGCGCGCCTCCGACAATGCGCCGGCGACAAGCGCCATGCCGAAGCCCATCGCAACGATCCGCGGCAGGGTAATGAGGAACCAATCGCGCGTCAGCCAACGAAGCCCAAGCGGCTCCGCGTAGAGAACAAACTGCAGGGAGAGCCCAACGACCACCAGCACGGCGGTCATCACCAGCGCGCGCGCAACAAGTTCGCCAGCAAGCGGCAAGCGCCTCAAAGCTGAGCCGAAGCGTGACCGGGCGCCCGAAGCGAACGCCGTCTGCACCGTCCAGGCGGCGGCGCCGACGCCGACGCCATGGAGCCCACTACGAATGAAGTTCGGCAACGCCTTCCCCTCAGGGTCGTCGACGAGAGCGCGGTAGGCGAGGCCGGCAAGAAATCCGATGATGACCGCTGCGGCCAGAAAGCCGGTCCGGCGCTTGCCGAGCCGGTAGAAATCGCGGAAGGCGGATTTCCAGCCGCCTGCCGCTCGGACAGCGAGTCCCGGCGGGCGCTGGTTTGAGCCGCGGCGCGCCCCCATCGATCCCTCCTTCTCGCCACGACCGGCGCGAGCTTAGACCTCACGGCTTCGTGACGTCAGCTCGCGAAATGATTCTTTGCTTCATCGCCCGTTTGACATAATCGCGGCAAGCAGGAGTGGCATTGTTGCGCATTCTTCCCAAGACGGCCGACCGACGGCGCGGCGCCGCAAGGCGACATGCAAGCGAGGCTCCCATGGAGCGAAAGAAGGCGTCCGATTTCCCGCAAGAGCTTCTCGATCTCTTCGACGGGTATGTCCATGGCGGCATGAGCCGGCGCGCTTTCCTCGACGGCGCGCAGAAATTCGCGGCCGGCGGCGTGACCGCGGCGGCGCTGTTCGAGATGCTGAAGCCAAATTACGCCTGGGCGATCCAGGTGCCGGCCGACGACGCCAGCATCACATCGAAGATGGTCACGGTTCCCTCTCCGAATGGCAATGGCGAAATCAAGGGCTATCTGGTCCGTCCCTCCAACACGGATAAGCTGCCGGCTGTGCTCGTGGTGCACGAAAATCGCGGCCTCAACCCCTACATCGAAGATGTCGCGCGGCGCCTGGCGATCGCGAACTTCATCGCTTTCGCGCCCGACGGACTCACCTCCGTCGGCGGCTATCCAGGCGACGACGAAAAGGGTGCCGCTCTGTTCAAGGAGGTCGACCCGGCCAAGATGCAGGAGGATTTTGCGGCCGCCGCGGGGTGGCTGAAAGCCCTGCCCGATTCGACCGGCAAGCTTGGCGCGGTCGGCTTTTGCTTCGGCGGCGGCGTCGTCAACAAGCTCGCCGTGCGGATGGGCTCCGGCCTTGATGCGGCGGTTCCGTTCTATGGCCTGCAGCCAGCCGACGCCGACGCCCTGAAGATCAAGGCGCCGATCAACGCCCAGTACGGCGAACTCGACACCCGCATCACAAGCGGCTGGCCGGCGTTCGACGCCGCCCTCACCGCGGCGGGCGTTCCGCACGAGGGCCATATCTACAAGGGCGCCAACCACGGCTTCCACAACGATACGACACCGCGCTACGACGAGGCCGCGGCGGAGGAAGCCTGGACGCAGACGCTCGCCTGGCTCAACAAATATTTGCGAGGATGAGGCGCAGGTGGGATGTGGGGATCCAATATTCGCGTATGGGGGCCGACAACCGCCGGCGGCGAAGGTCTGGCGGGCATTGTTCCCAAGCCTTCGACTGGGTCCTCATGTCAAGGCGCACCGACCCAAAGAAGCCACTGATTAAATAGCTGTCTGCGGGCTATGAGATGGTATGGAAATGTGAGATGGTGCCCAGGGGCGGAATCGAACCACCGACACCGTGATTTTCAGTCACGTGCTCTACCAACTGAGCTACCTGGGCGCCGGGCGCGTCGCCGCCAGCAGCGGCTTATAGGCGCCGGCTTTCGCTCTGTCCAGAGCGGGGCAGCGAGGTTCAGTTCGACTGCTTGTTGACGCTGGCGGGAGCTGTCTCGTCACGCCGCCATTAATATGCCGCAGTCGAAACCCCAATGCGCAGGGTCGTCATCTGTGATATCGAATTCAAACCATGCGCCCGTTCGTCTTCTCGTTCTTCTCCGGCTCGTGCGCCCTTGTTGTGGCCGCCGCCTTTGTCCAGACCTCAAGCGCTGCTGCGGCGGATTTGCCGAACGCGCCCTCAAGCTACCCGGCGCTGGCGCCCAACGCGGCGGACGCCACGCCAAACATCTGGTCCGGTCTTTCCGTCGGCGCCGGGATCTCGGCCTGGGGCGGCAAGGGGGTCAAAGGCGGGGTCGGCGGCGAGACCGACCTCGGTTACGACCATGTTTTCGATAATGGCGTCATGCTGGGGGTGCGGGCATCGACCGGATATATGCCCTATCTCGCGTCGGGTCCGGGATTCACGCAGTTCACGGGTGGCGCATTCGCCGGCGGAGCGGCGATCGTCGGCTACAATTTGGGCCAGCTGACCCCCTATTTGATCACCGGCGTGGATTTTGTTCGGGCGACGCGTTTTGGCGGTGGAGCGTTCAGCGCGGGAGACGCGATCAACAGCGTGTTCTCCGGTCCTGGCGCGGTCCAGGCGGTGGGAACATTCGGGGTCGGGGTCAACTACCGGGTCAGCCCGAATTTCAGTTTCGGCGTCGAGGCGATCGTCCACAACACCGGCGGCGGCCCCTTCGCGCCCTGGCCGTGAGGTCCCAAGGACCGGCGAGGGCCTGTTGCCTTCCCCCGAGCGTCGCGGTACGGCGACCCTAGTCGATCCCAGCGCGAATGGCCCCAATGCATGATCTGTCCCGCCGGGCGCTGCTCGTCAGCCTCGTCGCCGCCTCGGGCGCGCGCTATATCGCTGACGCCACCGCGCAGACGGACGCCCCGCAAGCGGCGGCGGGCGCGCCCGCTCCCTTCGGCTATCAGGACGTCGTCAAGCGGGCGCACGACCTCGCCGCAGCGCCTTATGACGGCTCAATTCCCGCGTTGCCCGACGGGTTGGCGAATCTCGACTTCGACGCCTGGCGCGACATTCGCTTCAAGTCCGACAAGCCGCTGCTCGGTCAGGAAGGCTCGAACTTCCGCCTCGAGCTTTTCCATCTGGGCCATCTCTACAAGCGTCCGGTCGTCGTCAATGTGCTGCGCGACGGAATCCCGGCCCCGATTCCCTACGCCACGAACCTCTTCGACTACGGTCGAACCAAGGTGGACGGCAATGTGCCGATCAATCTCGGCTTCGCCGGCTTCCGGCTGCGCTATCCGATCAACGCGCCGCATGTCTGGGACGAGGTCGTCGCGTTTCTTGGGGCGAGCTATTTCCGTTTTCTAGGCCGCGGCCAGCGTTACGGTCTCTCTGCTCGAGGCTTGGCGGTCGGCGCTGGCCCGCGTCTCAACGAGGAGTTTCCGTTCTTTCGCGAATTCTGGATCGAAACCCCGGAGGCCACGGCCGAACACATCGTGATCTACGCCTTGCTTGACGGCGAATCGGCGACCGGCGCTTTCAGTTTCGATCTCTTTCCAGGGCAGGAAACCTTCATCGACGCCAATGTGACGCTCTTCGCGCGCAAGGCCGCGCCCGCCCTTGGCCTCGCGCCGCTCTCCTCGATGTTCTTTGTCGGCAAGAACGACCGGCGCTTTTCCGACGGCTTCCGCGGCGAACTGCATGATTCCGACGGCCTTCTCATGCACACTGGCGCGGGAGAGTGGATCTGGCGTCCGCTCAGCAATCCTGCGGCGCCCAGCGTTTCGGCGTTCTTGGACACGAATCCGCGCGGCTTTGGGCTGCTGCAGCGCGACCGGAACTTCAGCGACTACGAGGATCTCGAACTCGCCTATGAACTGAGGCCGAGCTATTGGATCGAGCCGCGCGAGGGATGGGGCGAAGGCAGCGTCGAACTGGTCGAATTGCCGACGAGCGACGAGACCAACGATAATATTGTCGCTGCCTGGACGCCAAAGGAGGGGCTCGCGGCTGGCAAGTCGCTCGTCTACGGCTATCGCATCACCGCCCTGACCATGGACCAGGCTCTATCGCCCGGCGGCCGCACGGTCGCGACGTTCCACGTGGCGGCGCGCGCTTTGGGCGCGGCGGAGTCGCCGCCGCCCGGCGCGACGCGGTTCCTCATCGACTTCGCTGGCGGCGACCTGGCCTATTACATGAGCGACCCCTCCCTCGTGCAGACGGTGGCGACGACGTCGGCAGGGCGCGTTCTGCGCACGTTTCTCACCCCTAACACCCATATCCGCGGGTTCCGCGCCGGCGTCGACGTCGCCGTCGATCCAGGCCAGAGCGCGGACGTCCGCGTCTTTTTGCGCGCGGGCGCCAAGGCGCTGACCGAGACCTGGACCATCCCGTGGCGGGCGTGAGGCGGCGCGAGATCGTCCAGGCTTCGCTTATTTCAAAGGCTTAGGCGCCATATTCTGCAACTCGCAACTCGCCATCCGGCGTTGGCTAAAAAACATAGATAAACCGTATGAATAACTAGGGGTCGAAACCGTGGGCGGCGACGATCTCGGCGACGAGTTCGCGCGCCCGGCGGGGCGATAGCCCTTCGCGCGCGGCGACCTCGGCGAGCGTCGAGCCGGCGATCAACCGCTCGAGCATCCTGACGCCGCAAGTCGCCATTTCCGCCCGAGTTGGGCGGCTTTCGTCCCGCGCCTTTTCGCCCGCCCCGGCCCTGTCCCCCGCATCCATCATGGTCGTCTCCGCCGCGTTCTGCAATTCGCAAACTGATTATACGACAAATTCCGTGTTTCAGAACGCGAAAATACTGATTTGGCGTCATTGGATCGAAATTCGGTTCTATCGGCCCGATAGACGTGCATTCACCCGCCAACTGGAGCCTTATCAGCTGCGCCGATCGGCCGACGCACGCCAAACACACGTCTGATGAAAATGCGCGACGGATTCTCCAGCCAATAGTAAGACAGGGCCGCCAGCGTGAGGCTCAGAACAATCGAAATCGGCAGCCGAAACCAATCGCCGCTATTTTCAACGGTTCGCCAGAAATGAAAGAGCAGCAATTGCACTAGGGCATGAAAAATATAAAGCGAATATGATATTTTGCCAAGCCAAACGACTGGCGTCAAAGACAGAAATTGACTGCTGATGGCATTGGAATTCATATACAATCCCATAAGGAAGAAGGGAACCAGCGCGATTATAAAATGATCGTTGAGCAATCCAATCACGTGCGCGGATCCCAGCAGTAAAATCGCAACGCCCATGCGGTCCACAATTGATCCGCAGTAAAGAGCCACACGGTCCTTTTGTCGGGCCGCTAAATAGGCGAGCCAGCCAGCGACGAACATGGTCAGTCCGCGAATGATCGCCACCCAATGCACAAAGGACCAATCGCGCGGCGCGCCGCCGTACCCCTGCAGCGACGGGTCGTAAAATCCTATGAACACGATGGCATCAATCAATGCCGCGGCCAGAATAATAAAAGCCTTGTTGGTTACCGATACGCGCATGGCTTGCGTGGAAAACGCAAACAACAAGGGAAAGATAAAAATATAACAGAACGCTTCGACCGAGAGCGACCAGCCCGGAGAATTCCAGAACACCCCGCTTCCAACCATGGGCCAAGCATTGATCATAAGAAATTGACGGACGAAATCACTGGCGAAATCGCCCGGCGCGTAGAGCAGATACATTCGGCTCAATCGGACGAGCGCCGCGCTAAGCCCAACGGCGACCAGATAGACCGGAACGATGCGGGCGACGCGCGCCACGCCATAAGACCTGTAAGGCAAAGCGGCCCTCTCGCCGATCCTGTAGACCATCGACAATGTGAAGGCGCTGAGACAAAAAAACACATCGACGGCCAGATTTCCCCAACTGAACCAATTGAGAACAAAGCCATCGTGAATGTTGAAATGACCGATAGCGACCGCCAGCGCGGCGATCCCCCGAAGTCCGGTCAGCTGTTTGATCTCATCGAGACGTTCTGCGCGCCCAACCGGCTGTCCTTTGGCGGCAGAGGAAGTCTCAGGGCGGCCGAAATCCAGCCCTAAGGCCTTGTCGTTCGATACATGAGCCGGATTCGTCATAACGTCGCCCTCGAAACCCGTCTAACACGCTGATCATGCAGACGAATATAGGTTTTTTCGCCAGAGCCGTCATGCCGTCGGCCGGATGGCGCCCGCCAGCCAGAGTGTAGCATCCGGACATCAAAACCAAAACGCCGAAGCGGTTACAACCTCGTTCGCGGGAATACCGGCTTCTCGTATTCGCCGGTTTGAGGTATGGAGACGAAGGGCTCGCGACTTCACTCACTTGAACCGCTATTTGAGCCCGCGAGCCAACTCTTGAGTATGCGCCGCCGATGACGAATGCATCGTTCGCTCCCAGTCGACCGCGGAGCTTTTTGCCGCTTCTCGTGGTTGGCGGGGCGATCGGCGTCGTCGTCGCCCTCGGCCTGTACGGGACGAAGCCGGTCTATGTGGCGTTGCTGCCCGCGGGATTGGCGGTTTTGCTGCCAACCTTGTTTCTAAAACATTTTCGTGAGTATTGGTTTGTCATCTTCTTGCTATTGGGGCAGTTCAGCTTCAGCAAGAATCTGAATGACGGGCTGACAGTCATTGCCAAATATAAGATTGATTACGCTAGTACAGCGATAACCTTCGACATTACAGCGTCTGATTTGGCGCTTTTGATGTTGATTGTCATCTGGGCCAACGATTATCTGTTTAACGGAAGGCAATTCCGCTTTCCGCCAGTCACCTGGTTTGCGGTGGGATATCTCGCCATATCGCTGCTGTCCATGCTGGTGAGCCCTTGGCCCTATCTCGGTTCGGTTGAGATGTGGCGGCAGATCAAGATCTTCATCGTCTATCTCTTTGCGGTTAACTGCCTGGACTCGAAAAGCGTTCTGAAGCTGCTCGCCATCGTCGCGGTGCTCATCCTGGTGACCCAGGCGGGAATGACCGCGGCCCGTTTTGAGACAGGATACCTCACCCCCCTGACGTTCGGCGACACCCACCAGGATGCCGATCAAATCGAGCAATATCTGTCGGTGGACCGGTTCGATCAGGGCGCCTTGGTTCGAGCGTTCGGAACCTTGGGGTCGCCGGGCGCCACCGTGCGCCTGTGCATGCTGGTGATCCCGTTCGCGTTGTTCCTTTGCGTCCGCAACCCGATGTTCAAGGCGCGGTTGCCGTTTATCGGCCTGACCGCGTTTGGATTGCTGAGTCTGATCTTAACCTTCACCAGGGTCTACTTTATCCTTGCCGCTTTTCAGCTGTGTCTCAGTTTCCTGATCATGGTCCGGAACCGGATGTTGAAGCGTGAGGAGGCCATCGTCCTGGTCATGCTTGCTCTGGTTGGCCTGGCGGCGGTGAGTCCGAAGCTTTACGCGCAGTTCACGGTTCGCGAGGAATCGCAGTCGGTGCGATTTCTTCAGTACGAGGCGGCAGCGAGAATGATCGTCGCCCATCCCTACCTCGGGGTGGGATTGAACAACAGCACCGGGCAGAAACGTGAGTACTCGAAACTGACCTACGTTCCCTACGATCCGGACACACAGTTCTTTACTGAAGCAACCCACAATCTGTATCTCAACATGGCGTCCGAGATCGGCATCCTCGGCACCCTGCTGTTCGTTGCATTCTTCGCCAAGGTGACGCTGGTCGCCTGGCGACAATCGCGGGTGTCGACCGATCCGCAGGTCAAATGGGCGGCGAACGCCTTCTTCGTGGTGTTCTGCACCATTGGCGTGAACGGTTTCATGGATCCGCTGCAGGAATATTCGGTTCTGGTAATGCTGTGGTTGTATGCGGGGATCACCCTTAACCTCCCCAGGATGGCGGAGGCCGTAGAGCTCGCGCCTCAGCGCGCGGTTCGCCGCGCTTGAGACATAACGCGACGATAGCGGCTCCCGGCGATTGCCCCGGCGTCAATTACTATAGTCCGGTCGGCGCGGTCAGCAGCGTCGGTTCGGGGGGACGCGGATATCTGGCTGCGCTGCGGGCCGCCGAAGTTCCGGTGGCTGTCGTGCCGATCCATGAGGTCTTCGTGCACCAGCCGGGCTTCGAACGCCAGGAGCCACGGCAGCGCCCGATCCACCCGATTGCGCTCGTCCAGGTCAATGCGGACACGATCCACCGCTTCCTGCACTTCCACGCGCGAAGCTTCCAGCGGGCGCGGTACAAAATCGCGATCTGGGCGTGGGAGCTGCCGGCGCTTCACGACGAATGGGCGGCCGAGATTGCCCACTTCGACGAGATCTGGTCGCCGTCGACCTTCTGTCAGCGCGCCGTTCAGGCGATGACGGCGAAGCCGGTCACGTTGGCGCCCCAAATGTGCCCGACCAGCCTGCCGGCGCCTGCAAACCGCCAGGAATTGCAAATCGGCAAGGACGAGTTCGTATTCCTCTATGTGTTCGACAGCTCGAGCATGGTCGAAAGGAAAAATCCGCGCTGTCTGATCGAGGCCTTCCAGGCCGCATTCTCGGGCTCCGAAAAGGTCCGGCTTGTGCTCAAGGTCTCGAATTCTCGCGAGGACGGTGTTTTCTCCGCCTATCTTGAGGATCTCGTCGCACGCGATTCGCGTTGCACGGTCTTGCGGCAAACGATGACGCCAGAAGGGCTCGCGGGTCTGATGCGGGCCTGCGATTGCTATGTTTCCCCGCATCGCTCGGAGGGATACGGCCTGACGATCGTGGAGGCGATGGCGCTCGGAATGCCGGTGATCGCGACCAACTACGGCGGCCCAGCGGACTTCGTGACCGATGAGGTCGGATATCCGTTGCGCTATCGTTTGGTCGAGGTCGAACGCGACCACGGGCCGTACACGAAAGGCGCCATCTGGTCCGATCCGTCGCGCGAGCACCTGAGCGAATTGATGCGCCGCGTCGTCGCCGACCCGGAAGCGGCGGCCGAAAAAGGACGCCGCGCGCGGGCGCTGATGCTGAGAGACTACTCGGCGGCCGCGATCGGACGGCGGATGCGCGAACGGCTGACGGCGATCGCATCGGAATTGTTAGGTGAGACCAGCGAGATGGGCCACGCTTGAACAAGCCCTCGCCGCTCAGCCGCTTCATCGTCGCCTCCCGAGACTTCGGGCTCGGCGTCGCGTTCAGGGTCGCGTACTCGAAGGTCCGGGGCGGAGTGTTTCCGTCGTTGGCTCTGCCGGAACCGCCCTCCTACGACGGGCCGCGCCGGGAGCTCAGCGTTCTGATCGACGCCGGAGGTGAAGAGGTCGCGACATTGGAGGCGATTGTCGCAGCTGTCGGCGAGCGACACAGGTCGCGATGGGAAGTATGCGTTTGCGCGCAGCCTCCGGTGCGACCGGAGATGCAGGAGGCGCTCTCGCGTCTCCGCGGGACGCGGCCGTGGCTGCGCATCGTGCCGGCTGACGGGGCCCTGGACGCAGCGACCGCTCGGCGATGGACGGTGGAGCAGGCGACCGGGGAGTTTATCGCCCTGGTTGCGCCGGGGTTCGGCGTCGATGCCGAGGGGACTGCGAAGCTGCTCGCCCGATTGCGCGACAAGCCGGAGATCGACGCCGCCGTGCTGATCGAAACAAACGGCGGTTCCGACGGAGCGCCCGCCCGACCTTTGCAATCGGACGGTTGCCGGATGGTTCTGCAAAGAAAGTCGGGCTATTTGACCGCCGCCTCGGAGCTGTGGCCGCTCGCCGCGCCGGCCCTCGCCAAACTCCTTGACCAATCCGGCGCGCGGATCGGGGCGACCGATGCAGGATGGATCGCCGAGGCGGGTTAACCGTCAAGTCCTCGCAGACCTTGGATTTCGGCTCGGTCGGCCGTCCAACGTTGCTACCCCACGGGAAATCGGTATGGTCCAGCCCGATGGTCGGGAGGGCCAGCCTCGCCTCGCCGGCCGACCGCGACGTCACGTCGCGATTATTCTCAAATCGGCCCGACCGGGGCAGACTTGGGTCATTCCCTCGATGATCTTGGGAATGTCGCCGGGCATTGTTGGAGCCGGTCGAAAGTGAATCAAAAACCTTGGCGCCAACTGGCGTTTGTGCTCGGTGAAGCCTTCCTGTCGCTGCTTTCCGGCGGGGTCCTGTTCGTCATCATCTCACGAGCGTCGGGTCCTGCCTTGCTCGGCACTTACGCGCTCGCCCTTGCCTGGCTGATGCTGTTTCAAGGCGTGAGCAGCTTCGGCATCCCCGAATTTATTCTCCGCGAAGCCGGGGCCCATGGCCGCGACGGCGCCAGTCAGGTGGTTCACGCGATGCTGCTCGGAGTGGGAACCGGGCTTCTCGCAACCGCCTTGATGCTGATCTCCGTCCGATTGCTGGGATATCCGTCCGATATTGTCCTTGCGATCAGCATCGCCAGTCTCGCGTTGATTCCGATCTTCTTCCAGACCGCCTGTCGCTCGGTGTTTGTCGCTCAGCGCGAGATGCATGTGCCCTTCCTTGCGGCGCTGGCCGAGGTAACGCTGATGATGGCGTCGAGCCTCTATCTCCTGTTTTCCGGTTACGGCGTGACCGCGCTGATCGTCGCGATGGTGTTCGCCAAGCTGATCTCGGCGTCTTTCAGTCTGGCGGTGGTGTTTACCCGGGTGTTTCCCGAGAGGCCGCCGTTTGATCGGGGGATGCTGGTCCGCACTGCGCAGACGGTTGCGACGTTCGGGGTCGGCAATGTGATCGGCATGCTGTCGATGCGCATCAGCATGATCATGCTCTCGGTATGGGCGAATATCGAGACCGTCGGCCACTACGCAGCGGCGACCAAGGTGATGGAGATCGGCCTTATTCCGCCCTATCTCTTTTCTCAGCTTCTTCTGACGCGGATAGCTCACAGCTTCACCACGCGGGGCAGCCGCGATCCCAACAGCTTCGCCGCCTGGTACAAAGTGCTGCTGGCGCTGGTCGTGCCGCCGTGCGTCGGAGTCTGGGTGTTCGCCGCCCCGATCCTCGAGATCCTGTTCGGAAAGTCCTTCGGCGACGCGTTCTGGGTCCTGAGAATTCTGATGATCTACCTGTTGATCGAAACAGCCGACACAGTGATGAGCGTTATTTTAAAAGCGGCGCACAAGCAGCGGGCGGACGTGATCTGCCTGTCCTTCAATCTGCTGATCAACGTCGTCCTGAACCTCGTTCTGCTCCCGTTTTTGGGACCGATCGGGACCGCGATTGGCCGGGTCGGCGGCGGCGCCGCCTCGACGATCACCCGACACTTCGTGATCGCCCGAGAATTGACCAGCGTGCGCTGGTTGCAATTTGTGCTGAGGCCAGCGCTGATCAGCATCGGGGTGGGATCGGTGTGCTATGTGTTGCTGGACCTGGAGCGGCCAGTTTGGCTGTTGTTGTTCTACGTTGCCGCGACCCTCGCGTTACTGCGAATATTCGCCAGCTTTTCTTTTTCCGCAATCAAGGATATGATGAGTTTCCCGGCCGGCCCGGACTGAGCGGCAGGATTGGTCGCTCGAACCGCAGCGCAGAATGCGAGTCGATGTGATCGATTTCTGCGCAGAGAAGATCGATTACCGGTGTGTCTGCTCTGCCAGTTCTTATTATTAATAAGAAGCGGCCTACTGTTCCCCGTTTTTCTAAATCTCTATCTCTAAATATTTTAACGTTAGCGCGAAAATTACGCGCTCATCGCCTAACGGCATAGCCGACCGCTGCAGCGAAACAGTGCCCTTGTAATGCCTTTAGACAATCGCGCTCGGTGAACACCGCGCGTCATTCACGCGTTCCCTGATTCCAGTGCTCCAGTACCTCCACCTGGATTGGACTTTCCTTGATTCTTCGTTCAACGGCGGTTCAGCCTGCAATTTGCTTTGAGGTTGATTCGGTCGACAGCCTGGCGCACGATTCGGAAAAAATAACATCTTCTTGCCAATCAAACCGGTTTATTCCATAATTCCGAATACGCCTGCGCCAGAATGGGGCGCCCAATTCAAGAAAGCGAGAATAGGAGAGCGTAGAGGAGCGAATTGTCCCGCCAGGAGTTGTCCGGTCGTCCGGTCGCGACTAAGCGCTTGGGATCGCTCAATTCCGCAATGGGCGCGCCCTTGCGAAAAGTTGGCATGGATTTGGGGTTGGCGCCGCGTCTGTTTGGGCTCGACGCCATCGCCGCTTGGCATTGGCCTGCCGCGGGCCTCGGGCCGACAATGTTGCGGTGCGGCGAAACGAAGTGGATCGAGTTCCGGCCAAACCGCTATGATGAAATCGCTCAAGCGCGGGAATTGAGAAGGATTTTCCATGGCTGAAGATGTGACGGTCCTGATCGCCAACCTTGGCGGGTCGGATTTCCTTCTTTCGTGCCTCAAGTCTCTGTTCGGCGGCGCCCTTGGCGAGACGTCCTGCAAGGTCATCGTCGGGTTCAATTTCCCCGGCGAAAGCGACGCCCCCGCCGCGCTTGCGCGCGAATTTCCTGCAGTCGAGCAACTGAGGGCGCCGCGGAAGCTCGGCTATTGTCGCGCCTATAACCAGCTGATGGCGCATGCGGCCGGACGTTATGTGTTGCTGCTGGATGACGACGTGATCCTCAGTCCCGGCGCGATCGAGGGCATGGTGCGGTTCATGGACGAGCATCCGGACGTCGGAATCGCCGGATGCCGGACCATCAATCCCGACGGCAGCTATCAAAAGAGCACCGCCTTGATGTACACCCTGCGGACGGAGATGGAGAACGTCTTCCGCCCCGCGGCGTTCTGGCGCGATGGGGTCGACGAAACCGTCGCCGAATGGCGGACGGTCGGTTGGCTGAACGGGCACTTTCTCATGGTGCGGGCGGAGGTAATCGAACAGGTCGGCGTGCTGGACGAGCGCTTCTACACCTTCATGTGCGAAGCGGACTGGTGCTTGCGCATCAGCCGGGCGGGCTGGAAAGTCGCCTATGTGCCCGAGGTCGAGGTGACGCATGTCCGGGGCGAACACAGCAATGCGCCGGGTGTAAAGGCATACAAGAACCTGACCCGCAGCAACATCAACCGCTACTATTTCATGCGCAAGAATTATGGTCCCGCCGCGCTTCTGGCGTTTCGGCCCGTCATGAGTTTTTCCGCGCTGCTGCGCCTTTTGACGTATTGCGCGGTTTGGCTGCTCTCTCCCACCCGGCGAGCGGAAGCCGGGCCCAAGATCGAGGCCTTTTGGAAGATCATGCTGCTCGGCGTCGCGGCGCGCCCCGAGGCGCTGCCCGAGGACCTGCGGCGCGAAAGCGACGTGTTCGACGCTTTGCAGCCGTGTCTTCCCGCATGACGCTCGCAATCCCTTTCCGTTACCCGAGGCCGCTTCCGCGCTGAGGCCCAGGACCCATCTGGAGATTGGCGATGACGATCCAGGCGAAGCCGCTCACCGGCCGTGAGGCCCCGACGGCGGCCGGCGGCATGGCCATGACGATCGGTTACGACGGCAAATTTCAGTGGCGCGGCAAAAGCTTCGGGTCCCGTTCGGGGCATGGGGTTCACTCCGCCAACCTTCTACGGGCGATGCTGGACTGCGCGCCGCGGTCGTCGTTCAAAGTGTACGCCCTGGATGACGATATCGGGATTGATCCCCGGCCGAATTGTCAGGTCGTCACCCTGCCCGACTATGCAAAGAGCTCCACTCTCCGCAACCTGATCGCCTTTCCAATCGCGCTCAGACGTGAGCCAGCCGATGTGCTGCTGGCCTATTCCACCCTTCCGTCCTTCACGCGGTGTAAGACGGTCCTGCTGCTTGCCGACGTTTTCTGGTTGGCGAATCCGGGGTGGCTGCCGCGGCATATCGCCTGGCCCCGGACGCTCGCCACCCGAAGCTCGGTCAAGCGCGCCGATCGCATCGTCACGACGACCGAATTCTCCCGGGGCGAAATCATGCGCATCCTGCACGTCCCGCAGGAAAAGATTGTCGTGGTGCCGCACGGGGTCCGGAGCGAATTCGCCGAACGGCTGTCTGCGGACCGGATCGCCGAAGTCCTCGCCCGGCATGGCGTCGGGACTCCCTACATCCTGTCGCTGAACGACATCCATCCGCGCAAGAATCTCGAGCGTTTGATCGACGCGTTCGGGCGTCTGAAGGCTCGCACTGGCCTAACGCATCAGCTGGTGATCGCCGGGCGGAATCTCTGGCCGTACCCCGAATTCTACCGGCGTGTCGAAAGCAGCGCATATGTGCACGACATCAAGGTTCTCGGCTACGCTCCGTCCGGAGACGTGTTGGCGCTGTACCAAGGCGCCGATCTCTTCGTCTACCCATCGTTATACGAAGGCTGGGGCCTGCAGGTCCACGAGGCGATGATCGCGGGCACACCCGTCACTGTCGCCAACAACACCACCATGCCCGAGATTTCGGGCGACGCCGCCGACACCTTCGATCCCTATGACATCGACGATATGAGCCGGAGCATGGAGCGCATACTCACCAACCGCGCTTTGCGCGACACGCTGGTTGCGCGCGGATTCCAGCAAGTGAAGCGGTACTCATGGCGCGAAGCGGCCGAGGCGACGCTCGCGGTCTGCGCCAGTCTCGTCACAGGCTGAGGACAAGGCCGCAAAATTGTCGAGCGTCGCGCGCGGCGGCCTCAGCGGGAGACGACGCCGACCTCATTTTCACCATGGAGCGAGCGATTGAGCACGATCCCGAGTATCTTTGTCGACTCAAGGCGACGCAGCGCGCGCCGCACATCATTGACCCGCGTCTCTCCCTCATCGACCACGATCAGCGCACAATCGACGAATGGGGCGAAAGCCATGGCGTCGTCGACCGCCAGAACCGACGGAAGATCGAACAATACGATCTGGCGACCATAGCGCCGTTTCAACTCCTCGACGAACCGCGCCATTTGGGGAGAGGAAAGCAGTTCGGAGGAGTTGGCGACGGGCGACCCGGCTGGGATGACGGCAAGGCGCTCAATGCCGATGTCCAAAAGAATCTCGGACGGCGGAGCATCGTGGAGCAGATAATCGACCATTCCCTTGCGCGGCTCGAATCCCAGGACACGTTGAAACGACGGATTGATGAAATTGAGCTCAACCAGCAGCACGGTTTGACCGAAATCCCGCGCGATGCTGATCGCCAGATTGATCGCGGTGAGGGTGTTGCCCGACCGCCTTGAGGGGCTTGTGATAGCGACCGTGTTCCAGCGATTTTGCCGCAGGCGCTGGATGATCTCCGTGCGCAGAATGTTGTACGTCGAGTAAACGCTGCTCGGTGCTCCGGGGGCAATGACCAAGCTCCGCGCGAGTTGGCGTCGATCCGGCTTGAATTGCGCCGTTTGCAGATCCCGACCGCCGCGAAGCTCCATCGGCAGCGCCGGAGCGTCGGCCGTGGCCTTTGGAAGGTCATCCGCTGCGGGGCCCCCCTCCGGAGGGCGCTGGAGCGACTGATTTTCCGGCTCCGCTGCGTTACTCTTTTCACGAAAGGCTTTCACCCCGATCGGCGCTTCCAGGTCCGGGCGAGGCTGTTTCGGAGACCACATACTTCGTTCCATCCGTCTACCCGTCGTTTTGCAAGGGAGTGTGACCATATAGCAACGCTTGCATAAGCGCGGGGAAACACGCTCGCGGCGCCGTCAGTGCATGACGTGACCATCCTAGTGCAACATGGCGGCGGCGGGCAACCGATATCGCACCTACAGGCCAGTTATGACCACCTATGCATATCGATAGAGCGCGCCGCAAGCTTCGGTCGATCTTCGTCGTAATCTCAGCTTGACCTTTCGCTAAACTCCGGAAGTCGAATAAAGCCCGCGTGAACGCCAGACGGTGGACTGTTGGCATCTTCGCTGATCGCTTGTTCTCAACTATGGACGAATCTTCCGTCCATAGTTGCGGCACCGCGTGTTCGCGGCTATCACTTGACCAAGGGAGCTGGGTGGCTGGGTTGGTCGGGCCGAACATTTTTCGTCTGGGCGCGGTGCGTAGCGGCCGCGTCCCGGACCGGGCCACCCGAGTTCCCGAGTTAAAGCGTCTTCAACCACGCCCGGTTATAGACTCTGAGGCTCGCGGGAGTTGAAGAACGGCATACGGGGCTTCACGAATCTCATAAGGTTCAGAGAACAGTCGAGAAAGGGCCCGGCGTCACGCCATCCGGTCGTCCGCCGATTTCATTCGCGGTTCGGAGTGCATGTCGATCAGAATCTCACCCGACGGAAAGTACGTCAAAGCATGCGCTTCAAGTCGCTGAGACACCTTCTCCCTTTGATTTTTATTCTCGCCGGCTGCGCACCCGGAAAGGATTCCATCGACCAGGCGGATCTGAATGTCCGGTTGGAAAATCAAGTCGGACAGCCAACGCCGGTCTCGACGGCGTTCGCACCCGTGCCGCCAAAGCAGACCTTGGCGCCAGACCGATCCCCGTTCCTCCTGGGGCCGGAAGACGTCGTTCGGATAACGGTGCTCAACCAGAGCGACTTGGACACCGTGCAACCGGTGCGTCCGGACGGCAAGATTGCGTTCTTTCCCACGGGGGACATCCAAGCGGGAGGACGCACGGTCGAGCAGTTGCGCGACGATATCGTTCAGCGATTGCGTTCCGTGTCCGGCCGGTCGTACCGGCTCGGCGTCCAAGATGTCGTCGAGATCAAGGTTTACGGGCACGAGGACCTCAACACCACGCAAACCATTGGACCCGACGGGACAATTTCAATCCTGCCCGGTGGATCCATCCACGCGGCGGGAAGAACTGTCGACGAACTCAGTCAAGAAATATCGAAACGGGTGTCAGGCATCGTCCAGAACCCGATCCTAAATGTCTCGGTGAAAGAATATAAGAGTCAGCCGCTGTTCATCTCCGACCCGCTGGTCAATGTGGTCATCGATGAGATCAACAGCCGGCGAATCTCCATCCTGGGCGCTGTGCGAACTCCTGGAATCGTCAAACTTCGCACCCCGACGACCCTCCTCGACGCAATTTCCGAAGTGGGCGGCCTGACGGACGATTCCGACTTGCGGGCGTCCCTGCGTTCTGCAGCAAGGCCGGCTCCTGCCGGTCAATCTCGAGCGGCTGTTCAAGCAAGGCGACCTCAGACAGAATGTCTATCTGCGGCCAAACTCTTCCGTCTACATCGCGAGCACGCGTTTCAACTCTGCGTATGTGATTGGCGAAGTGCAACACTCCGGCAAGGTGACCTGGGAAGGCAACCTGACGTTGTTGGAGGCCATTGCGTTGGCCGGCGGGGTCAACGACAAGGCGAAGGTCTATCCCGTGCTGGTGATCTCGGGCGGTATCGCCGATCCGACACTGAAGCTGGTGGACCTTGGCGGCATCCTCTATCGCGGCGAACTCGAGCACAATATTTCGATCACGCGGGGAGACATCGTCTATGTGCCCACGACGATCATGGCGAGCGCGGAACGCTATTTCGACTTCGCAGTCAAAGCGTTGCAACCGGTTCTTTCCGCGGAGAGCGCGGTGATCCTTGGAGGCGCGACGATCAACACGCTTCAAGGCAAAACCACAACCGGCACCAGCATCAACTTGAACCCCTAGTTTCGCTATGCTGGACTTCGCTGGGTTCAACCAGCGGTCGAGGCTCGGGAAATCAAAGCCACAATGAACGTAGCAAAACCGTTTTACTTTGGAAATGCGAAGCTCGATCAGGTCCGCGACAGCGGCTGGTTCGTCGGGCAATTCGTTCCTCCCGATCTCGGACTGAGGCGCCAGACGGATGTCGAACTGAAATGGGGCATTCACCCCGACGGCGATAAGCGGTCGAGCCCTTGGGCCAATGGAAACGGCACGACAATATCGGTGCTGATTGAAGGCAGTTTGCAGGTCACCTTCCACGTCGACGGCGCCGAGGAAAAAGTGACGCTTCGGACGAAAGGCGACTATGTCGTCTTCGGACCTGAGGTCGATCCATTCCTGGGAGGCATTCGGCGACACAATCGTCCTGTCTGTACGGTTTCCGTCGGTAGAGGTCGGGTCTCGAGCCGGCGCCGCTTGACGGGCCGAAGCGATTGCGCCGAGGCCGCTCCCAAGGAGTGGCGGTCAGCGTCGCGGCTCCTCTTTCGGTCTTCGATTGAATAGGATCGGCCAGTTGAGACGGTCATTTGGCGAAAGCATCAACCCCGCGATCCCGCAACCGATGCCCGCGCCCAGATACAGGCCGCCGATAGTATCAGACACAAAGTGGTAATTCGCCCCGATCAGGCCTAGGATCACGACGGCGACTACCGCGGCCCAGGCCATTCGCAACTCCGCCCAGACGATCCAGAGGATGGTCGCCGGCGCCGCGACCACCGTCGTGTGGCCGGATGGAAATGAGCCCCATCCGGGTCCGCCGTGGAAAGGGAAAAACCCGAATACGCCGTCGCGAATAAACGACGGATTATCGCCGAGCCAGCTTTCCGGCCAGGTTCGTCCAAACACCATTTTCGCAACGCTGTTGATCGCGACAGCGGCGAAAACCGAGAGACAGAGCGACACCGCGATGCGGCCTCGCATTCCCGGACGCCAGCCGGCGCCGCTGCGATCGCGAGAATCACAAAGGCGAGCGCGGCAAAAGGTCCAAGCGCTTCGGCGGGCCCCGCCATCAGACTGAACAGTCCAATCGTGACCGAACCGCCAGCATAGGTCGCGGTGAACCATCCAAACCGTCCATCGCCAAGATGTTCATGCACAAAGGTCGCTACCGGCCGGTCGATCAGCGCGACCGAGGCGGCCACCAACAGGACACAAGACGCCGTAGCGCCCGCGATCGACATCAGCCTCCCGCGATGGCTTTGCGGCCGCCGCGCCCGACGCTCCGTGAGATCTCGGCTTCGCCGCGCGGGCCGGGGGGAAGGCCTCGCGGGACTGCTTTGTCTTCAGCGCCATGGGGGCTCCCTCCCGAAACCACCCGGTCGGAGAGGCGCGTCCAGTGGAACAAGATGCGCCATCTTTTGACATGCCGATCCCAAGCGGCCATGGCGCCGAGCCCAAACAGACGCGGCGCCAACCCCAAATCCATGCCAACTTTTCGCAAGGGGCGCCCCATTGCGGTATTGAGCGATTCCAAGGGCTTCGTCGGGTTCCGATGACCCTTGGCTGGACAACTCGCTCGTCAACGCTCTTCCCATCGTTCCATGGCGCAGGCATATTCTGAATTATCGAACAAACTGGCTCGATTGGCAAGAAGATGTTATTTTCCCTGAACCGGAGGCCGGGCTGGCCGACGGATGAACCTCAAAGCCGTTTGCCTTGGCCCGCAGCATCGGGTTGCCGGCCGGATTCGGGTCGTCGGCTTCCGCTCGCTTGATCTATTTTGCTTGCAAACGCTCGCAAACCTCGGAGCTGCAAGCAAAGGCGATTCTCGAATGGCGGAAGGTCTTTGCGCCGCCGGGGATCGCCTCGCGCCCCTTAGCCCATCGACCCTTTCGGTTGCGACCGCGATCGTGCAGCGGCCACAAGCTCAGCATAGGCCTGACCTGACGCCAAAGCGATAAAATGAGCGGAAAGACCGAGCGCGACAACGATCCGCATCGGGCTCCACACGGATGGTTGAAAGTGTTTGCGATAGTAGCGATAACTTTGGACTTCAAACAGCATCAGGGACCGGAAGCGGGTCTTAAGATTCGCCATCGTGCCGCCCCGATGGTTCAGATGGATGATCGTTGCGGTGGGAAGATAATAACACTTGTACCCGATGTCGGTAATTCGTTTGCAGTAGTCGGCGTCGACATGATAGGCGAAATCGACGTCCAAGTATCCGACCTTCTTGATGACCGCGAGCGGGATCATCGACGCGGCGCTTGACACGTACCCCGCCTCAAAGGGTTTGGTCATATCCCGGTCCAGATGCATCAAGTGCTCGCGGGTAAAGCGATTGTTCGGAAACATCTTGCTCACGAACGACCGTGCGCCAAAAATCGCGGCGCCCGGATTGGGAAGCGATTTGACCGACCATTGAACGGACCCGTCCTCGTTCAGCAATCTACAGCCGACGACCCCAACCTCCGGGTTCGCTCTCAAGAATTCGACCATGTCATCAAGAGCATGCGGCAGGACAATCGTGTCATTGTTCAGCAAGAGAACGTAACGCCCGCGCGTCTGGTCGATCGCCCGGTTATTCGAATACGCATAGTGATGGTTGGAATCGTCTGGATCAGGCGAACCTCGGGAAACGTGGTTCGCGCCATTTCGCTCGTTCCGTCCACAGAGGCGTCGTCCACCAGAATGACTTCATACGGCCCAGTGGGAGGATTCTGATAGATCGATTGCAGGCAGTCCCTGACGAGGTCGCGGGTATTGTAACAAGAAATGATGATCGTCAGCACAATGTCTGCGTCCGGCGTGGCGTCGCCATTGGGTTTCAGACCGGTCATCGCTTCTGGTCCCGAGTAATCGCAATGATGAATTCAGGCCGCACGGCCATGGAATTCATAAACCCTAGCCCACGGCTGGACAGGTTTCAACCGGCCGCAGCGCTGACTTGGCCCGAAATCGCCGCTATAAAGGCAGGAGCAGCGCGGGCGCTCAACTGAACAGAGGGTCCTGGAGGCTTTCCGATCGCCACCACCGAATTCACGCTGTGGCTGATGCCGCGGGAGCCGCTCCGGTCGAGGCTTCGGACGATCATAAACCGCTTGGCGGCGAGCCTCGACGCGGTCGAATTCGAACCGCATCTGACCCTCTTTTCTGGCCCTTCGACCGACGACGAGGCGTGCGCCGTCACCCGGCGGATCGCCCAACAATTCGCGCCTATCGAGCTCATCGCCGAGCGGCTGGGCCATACGCCAAGCTACACGAAGACCCTTTTCGTGCAATTCCGCGAGTTGGCGCCGGCGCGGCGAATGTTCGAGGCGGCGGCGAAGGGCTATTCCCGACAATCGGGCTACAAACTGAACCCCCATTTGAGCCTGCTGTACAAGACCCTGCCTAAGGCCAGACAACAGGAACTTTGCGAGACGCTCCAAGCGCCGATGGGCAGCTATGGGTTCGACCGTCTCCGGATGATCGAAACGGAACTGCCGATCGAGGACGCCGGCCCGGTGCGCCGCTGGAGAGTGGCTTGCGACGAGCCGCTGGCGGGATCCTAGCCGACCCGGAGCGGGGGATCGACCGGACCGCGCCGGGACTGCGGCTGACGTCGCTTTGCTCACGTCTGTTGACCCGGCAAGGTTGCCGGCTCCGCGATCAGACGCCGTTCGCGCGTCTTCAGGGTGAGGCGGGCTAGCGGCATAGTCAACGCCGTGCAGGTCAGCGCCATGAGGATCATCGCGGTGAAGAATTCTCGGCGAGACGATCCCGGCATCGAGCAGAATTGTCAGGACAATCAGTTCGGTCAGGCCCTTGGACTGAAGAAGGGATCCAAGGCCAAGGGATAGCGACCATGATTTGCCGTTCAGCCGGGCCGCCAGGGCGCTCCCGCCGATGATGCCGAACACCGCAACCGCAGTGGTGACGAGGTACACTTCAAGCAACGCCGGCGAGCCCAGGTCGATCAGGATGCGCATGCCGGTCAAGGTGAAGAAGAATGGCATCAGCAACGCGACCGTCACCACCTGCAAACGGTCGAGGATCGGCTCGTGCAACTTTGCCGGGATGATCGCCCCGACAAGGAACGCGCCTATGATGTAGTGCAGTCCCATCAGTTCGGTGATCAGCGCCGAGGCGAGAGTCGCCCCGCCGACGACCGCGAGCGCCCGGGCGTTCATCACCCCATCCCGCATCCGGGCCATCACCATCCTCGCCAACAGGGGCCGCACGAAGCGAACCACCAGGAACAGATAGGCCGGGGCGAGGACCATGAGGTAGATCGGCGGCAATCCGTGTCCCGCGCCGGAATGGCCGGTTGCCGCCGCGGTCAGCAAAATTCCGAGCGACATCCACAGGACGATATTGTTGACGCCCGCGACCTCCAAGCGCGAGGTTGCCGACGCGGCTGCCCAGCAGGCCCATTTCTCCAAGGATCGCGCCGAGGACCGGCAGCGCATTCATGGTGGCGCAGATGCCAATCGCCGCCATGAATTCCGCCGGGTTGACGCCGGGAAGAAGCTCGTCCGGGTGGCGGGTCAGAATCCAAGCTCCCGCCAGACAGCCGAGCGTCACAGGGACTGCAATATTGGCGGCGGCGACCGGCCAGAACGCCCGTTCTTTGCCGTTGAAAACCCCCGGATCGAGATGCAGGCCGGAGATCAGGCCGAAAAACAGCACTCCCACCGACGCCAGCCCCGAAAGGGAGGACAGCATTTCCGGGCTGGTGAACATTTGAAAGTAATCGGGAGCCAATCTGCCAAGGACCGACGGCCCCAAACCAATGCCGACCATGATCTGGACGACCACCAGCGGCAAGAGGCCTTTCAAACCGGATACGCGCAACAAAACGACCGGAGCGGCGACAATAACAAACGCCTGAAGCAGGAAGATCGAGCTGGGAGTCATGCGCTGGACGACCCCCGTTGCTCCCGGAACGGGCCGCTCCTGGTGGTCGTTCGGTCGATCGTCATGTGATCCCTGGCATGCAAGTGATGTTGATTATTTCCTCCGGGATGTCGTATTGTGGCGCTTCACTCGGAGGCGCCGTTTCGGTCGAACGGGCGATATCATACGGCTTATGGATGTTGGCCGGGCATGGTCGCCGCCTCCCCGATCAGCCGCCGCCCGCCGGCCGCGGCCAACGCAAATCGCGACAACGGCATGGCGACAGCCGTACAGACCAACGCCATGAGAACCATCGGCGCGAAGATATTTGGCGAAAGAATTCCAGCGTCGAGGAGAACCGTCAGTACGATCAATTCGGTCAGGCCTTTGGCCTGCAGCAGCGATCCAAGCGCGAGCCCAAATGACCACTTTTCCCCGAACAGCCGCGCGGCCGCAGTCGTGCCGCCAATGATTCCGAGCCAAGCGACCCCGGTGGTGACCGCAAAGACTTCGAACAATGTGGGCGAACTCAAGTCGATCAAGAGTCCGCATGCCGGTCACCGTAAAGAAGAAAGGCATCAACAACGCCACCGTCATCACCTGCAAGCGATCCAGGATCGGTTTACGCAAATTGGCCGGCATGATCGCGCCGACGACAAACGATCCGATGATGTAGTGCAGCCCCATAAGTTCGGTGGTGAGCGCCGAAGCGATAGTCGCCGAGCCGACCACCACAAGAGCCCGCGCGCTAATCGCCTCATCCCGCATCCGGACCTTCACCATATCGCCCAATGCAGGCCGTACGATCCGCACCATGAACAGCAAATACGCCGGCGCCAAAACAAGCAGATAGAGGGGAGACAGCCCCTGACCTCCGCCGGCATGCCCGGCGGCCGCAGCGGTCAGAAGACCGGCCAGCATGATCCATAAAACGATGTCGTTAAATCCGGCGACGCCGAGGGCGAGATTTCCGATCCGGCGTCCGAGCAGGTCCATTTCCCCAAGGATCGCGCCAAGGACCGGAAGAGCCTTCATGGTGACGCTGATGGCAATCGCCGCCATGAATACGGCCGGGGTCACCCCGGCGGGAAGCTCCTCCGGATAGCGCGCCAGGATCCAATATCCCGCCAGACAACCCAATGCCAACGGAATGGCTACGTTGGCTATGGCCGTGGGCCAGAATACCTTGTCGCGGCCGCTGAAAATGGCGGTGTCGAGATGCAGCCCAGACACGAGGCCGAAAATCAGGACGGCGACAGACGCCAGCCCGGACAGCGAGGAGAGCGCGGCCGGCCCGGCGAACGTCTGAAAATAATCCGGGGCCAACCTGCCGAAAACCGAAGGTCCAAGCGCGATGCCGACGACGATCTGGACGGCGACGAGCGGCAACAAACCCTTGAGCCCAGATATGCGCAGCAAAGCCACGGGGACCGCAACAATAACAAAGGCTTGGAGTAAGAAGATCGCACTAGGAGTCATTGGCCCGGATCTCTCTCGCTGCTCTCAGAACGCGCCGTGTCGGGTAACGACCCGCTTGATCGTCAGCAGAATGATTTTCAGATCGAGAGCGACGCTGCGCTTGCGAACGTATTCCAGGTCGAGGGCCAGCGTCTCGCCCCAATTCAACAGTCCGCGCCCACCGATCTGAGCGAGCCCGGTGATCCCCGGTTTGCAACTGAATTTGATCATTTCCTCCGGGGTGTAATATTGCAGCACTTCACGCGCTTCAGGGCGCGGTCCGACAAGCCGCATATCCCCGACCACCACTGACCAAAGGTTCGGGAATTCGTCGAGCGACATTTTGCGCAGCTTGCCGCCGACGCGGGTGACGCGCGGATCGTCCTTGATGGTGGGAAACTGGAGGCGGAAATCCTCCGGCTTAAATTTGTAGGCGTAGTACGTGGGGAAACGGGCCCGCGAGTCCTGGTACATCGTGCGAAATTTGATCAGGGTGAAGTCGCTGGGAACGAGATACCAGGCGTCCGGCTCATATCCGCCCGGCGGCGGAACGAGATCCGTCCGTCCTTCGAGATCGCGCCCGCGCATGCGAATCGACGCCGCGGGCCGCTTGTGTCGGAATAGCGCCGGTCCCGGAGAGTCGAGCCTAACAAGGAGCGCTACAACCAGCATCACCGGCAGCGTCACGATCAGAAAAGTCAGGGCGACCACGACCTCGAAAACACGGTACGCGCTCTCCGCCAAGCCGCCCGACGCGGGCGCGGCCTCGGGGACCGGGATGACGTGAACCTTTCCGATACGCACCGGCTTTGTCTCGGCCTCGGTGCGAAATGCAGCAACCTGTTGCCCACGCATGGTAAAATCGCCTGGAAGCTCTGGGATCACTTTCATCCGGCGTCGCCTTCATTTCCAGCTTTGCCTTGAGACCGATCCTCCCGAGCGAATTTTTGAGGCCACGTCGGCAAGGGCGCATGCGCCTCCGCCCAAATCCATACCGTAGCCATAAATTTTCTCAGGCGCTCAAGCCACGGCCGAGCCGACAAGCAGCTCACAACTTGTGGTCGCGCACGAAAAGCCTCCTCCCGGCGCCCTTCCTGAAGGCGTCTTCCGGTTCAGCCCTAAGCGCACATCAAGCCGGAAGGCTACGGGTCGTCCGACGCGCAGCCTTCCGATCGATCAGACCAGCCTATGCGTTGGCCAGAGACGCCGACCACTTGTCGAAGTACGACTTGCTCAGTCCCGACAACGGCAACCCAATAGGCAACCGTGACTTGCCGTACTTGGAGAACGCAAGATACTTCTGGATGGTCTTCAGATCGTCAGCGTTGGTCAGTTGCAGATCTTCGTTGACGAAATGAATGATCCCGCCCCTCTTCACCATCGCCTCGAGCAGGCCATTGCGCTCGTTCTCGTCCTCGGGCAGCGCAAAGATGCTGTACATGATGAGGTTGCAGTCGCGCTTTTCAACGATATGCCGCAACGTCGGCAAATGCAGCATGTCCTCAAGGTCGAACAGTTCAATCTTGAAGACGAGGTCGTTCTTCTGCGAGTAGTCCAGCAGCATGTAGCGCTGGAGATGAACCGGTATGCTGTACGTGGCCGAGGTGTTGTTGGCCACATAGAACATGTTCGGCTTGCCGTTGTCATACGACGCCTTACGCGGCGGCTTGGCGGCCTCGATTTCTTCCTCTTCCTCGGTGTCCGGGATGAGATGGAAGTAGCCAGCCGGGATCTTCCGCCCGAGGTAGTCGCCATAAATGCCTTCGGCGATACGCCAATCCATGCTGACCCGGGTCTTGCCGGTCGTATTCGGTCGTCCCGACCCATGGATGTTTTCCTGGGTGAAGAAGCAGCCGCTGCCCGGCCCCGCCTTGATCTGCCAGCTCTCGCGGCCGAAGACCTCGGTCATCTCTTCCATGTCGAGCTGGTTGTCGATCGCGTACTTGATCAGTTCGCGCGACTTCTTGATGCCGACGATTTGCATCGAGCGGCTTCGGTCCTCGTCGGCAGTCACGTCGACAAACGGCATCCAAATGCTGCGCGACGCAACGCCGTGACCATAGAGCAAGCCGGTATGGAACGGGAAGAACAGATCCGGCGTGGTCGGCAGCATGATGCGCACATTCATGAAACGCTGCACCGCAACCGGCAACCGCAACTTGCCCTGAGGCACCACCACTTCACGCACGAAACGGTTCAGCATCCGGCGGAATTCCGGTAGGTTGGTATCCGCGCAAAGCTGTTTGGTGACCTTGAAAACCTCATTCGGCGGAACAGATCTCGTGCAGATAGCTGAGGTCGTCCAATTTGTATCCCATACCGCGAATGCGGTTCAAAATCCATTCGTTAAACGGAAATTTGCTGTTATCCCAATGGTATACCTTTGCGTCCCATAACGTTGTCAAACTTTGTTCGAGCGCCGCGTCGATGTCGTTCGCGGCGACAAGCTTTTCAGACAAAACCTGATTCATGCCGTCCCCCTTAATGTAGGATCTCTGTGAACTTTTGCCGACTTACACGGACTTATGTTACGCAGAGTTCGCAGTCGCGAGATGACCATAGTAGCGCCAAATTTAACCCGACCTCAACGATAATCGCACGGCGTTCACGAAAACGTGATCACAAAAAACCGAAGAATACAACCGCGGAGGTTGCGGCAAAGAGGTTTTTCAACCCGCTTGTGGTCGTCCGCGCGCCGCCAGTTTTCGCAGCGCAGCACATCTCCGCTGCGGCGCAGCGAAACCCACAACAACTGCGCGACATTTGCGCGGAAGTGTGGTAGAGGCCCGCCGGGGAAGTCCGTGGATGCCGCTCGCCGACATTCGCGGACAAGACAATCTGCCTCTGGCTTCCGGCCAATGGCGTGCGCTCTTCTGCTGAAGGAATTTTAAGGAGCGCGCGCTTTCGGGACGGTCGCTTTGGGCGCCGACAAAGGACGGCGTGACGACGATGGAATTCTATCGGCTTTGGCGCATTCTCCTCGGCAACAAGCAGATCTTGATCTGGCTGCCGATCATTGCGACCTGTGTCGGCTTGGCTTTGGCCTATGTCCTGCCCGAACAGTACGAAATCCACGGCTTTGGTCCTCGTTCGGCCCGCCGAAGAGATCAAATTCGACCAGAACGCGAGCGACCGGAAAGAGGATATGGGCTTTCCCGTCGGCCAGGCGGCGCCCATCGACGCGCCAAGCAAGACTTACATGGAGGTGATCAAAAGCCCTGCGGTCGCCGTCAAGATCGTTGAAGCGTTAAAGCTTTACATTAAGGAGCCGAAGCCGGACCAATCTGCGTTCGAGGCGTTTAGGGACGCGGTCAAGGAGTGGGTCAGCAACACGACGCGCACGGTGCGCAACTACATCAAGTACGGACGAGATATTCCCGCGACCCCGTTCGATCGGGCTGTGGAGGATGTTCAGGACCGGCTTGAAGTTTCGGTCCGCAAGGACACCTACGCCTTTGATATCTCCTATCGATCCAGCGATCCGAAACAGGCGGCCGCCGTCGCGAACATGGCCGCCCAGATTTTCATCGAACATAGCGCCGAGGCCTATCGGAGCGAAGCGGCGCGGGGTCGCGAGTTTCTTGGGACGGAGCTCGAGACGAGCCGAAAGGCGCTCGATCAGGCTCGCGCCGCCGTGCTCGCCTACAAGAATTCGGGCGCGACGTTCGATTTGAAGTCGGAGTACGCCGACAAACTGAAGAACGTATCAGACCTTCAGACCACCCTCGCGAAAGACGACGGCAAACTGGCGGGCATGAAGCGCAGTTTCAAGCCCGATAGCCCGGAGGTCCTGTCTCAAGAAGCGGAGATGGCGGCGCTGCAGGAACAAATCTCGGCCTTGCAGGCGCAACTCGTCGACTATCCGGAGAAAGAGGCGCGATTGAACGCCATCACGGAGACCGAGCATCTCGCAGAGGATAGTTATGAGTTCTTTCGCAAGCGCTATGAGGAGGCTCGCGTAAAGGAATCCGCGATCGTCGCCGAAATCCGAATCGTTTCCCCAGCGGAGCCCACCCTCTACCCAGTGAAGCCGGTGAAATACATGTACGCCGGGCTGAGCTTCCTGATGGCGCTCATCGCGGCGATCGGCTGGGTGCTGTTCGCCGAACAGCTGAACCCGCGCATTCGGACCATCCATGACCTCGACGACGACGAGAACGCGCCGGTCCTCGGCGCAATACCGACATTGAAGAGTTCCGCCTGGCGGGGAGAAACCCCTGCCTGAAGCGGGCGCGGTCGCCGGCTCTGGCGATCGACGGTCGAGCTTCCGACACGCTGACACTCCGATTCGAAGCCGCGCCGCGCTCCGCATTCGGGCCGGACGGGGGGGCGACAAAAGGCTTGACCGACCCTACATAGAGCAGCGACCCGGCCGCGCGTGGCGTGGCGGGCGCGGATGAAATTTGCTGAAAACGACGAGGATGCCATGGCTGACGCGCAAGCGCTCTGGAGCCTTCTCAAACAGGCGGCGGATCCGGCGATCGCCGGGGTGCTGAGAGACGGCGGTCGAAATCAGATTCGGACCGGGCGCTCAACCAAATCAATCCATTGACCTTTGCTGCCGCCCACGGATTCGCGGAGGAGCCGGTCATCGCGGCGTTCGTGCACGCCGCGCGGCTCGGATTGTTCGACATGTCCTGGAACATGCTGTGCCCCGGATGCGGCGGCGTCCTCGAATCGGGCGTCGCGCTGAAGACCCTCGACCGCTCCGAATATTTTTGCTCGCTCTGCGCGGCCCAATATGAGCCGACGCTTGATCAGCTGGTCGAGGTCACATTCACCGTCAATCCGAGGATTCGGAAGATCGCCGCGCACGACCCGGATTCGCTCCCGTATGCGGAATACATGCGCCAGGTCTTCTGGAGCTCGGGCGCGAACATGCCCGAGGACATCGAGAGCTCCGTTCAGAAGGTGGCGCTCGACGTGATGGAGCTTGGCCCGGGCGAGAAGGCGGCGATGTCGCTTTCCCTGCCGGAAGGGTTCGCGATCATTTTCGAGCCGGTGACCCATTCTTCGCTGTTTCTTGAAGTCTCGGGAGAGCCGACTCAAGAGCGCCGCAGTCTGTCTCTGGTTTTCGCCGACGCTCATGCGCACAGCGGCACTGTCAAGCTCAAGCCCGGCCCGGCACGCATTTCGCTTGAGAACAAGTCCGCCCCCGAAGGACCATGCCCGGGGTTTGGCTCCACGGACCGGAGCTGGACCGGCTCATGGGCAACCGCCTGCCTTTCCTGACTGCGACGCGGCTGCTCAGCAACCAGACGTTCCGCGACCTCTATCGCAGCGGCACGTTCGATCCCGAGCAGCGCTTCAAGATCACCAATCTGACGATCCTGTTCACGGATCTGAGGGGCTCGACGGCCCTTTACGACCGGGTCGGCGATCTCGCGGCGTTCGATCTCGTGCGCAGCCACTTTGGCGCGCTTCTCGCCGCCGTCGCCGCCGAGGGCGGCGCGGTGGTCAAGACGATCGGCGATGCGGTGATGGCCACATTCCCGACCCCCGACCGGGCGTTGCGCGCCGCGATGCGGATGCGCGAAGCGATGCGCGCCATCAACGAGCAGCGCGGCGGCGAAGACCTCGCGCTCAACATCGGCCTGCACGAGGGCCCCTGCCTCGCCGTCATGCTCGACGACCGGCAGGATTATTTCGGGCAGACGGTCAACATCGCCTCCCGCGTCCAGGGCCTCGCGGACCCGACCGCGATCCTGGCGACGAAGCCGGTGATCGAAAGCGGCGAGGTGGCGCGTCTGGTCAGCGAATCAAACTATCGCACCACGCCGCGCCGCTCAGTGCTGCGCGGGGTCAGCGAGGCGTTCGAGATCTACGAGGTTCGCGAGCAGGAAGAGACGGCGACCGCGGCCTAGGGTCGGCCGCGAGGCCTGGCGGCCGTTTCAGCGCGGATCGCGCCTGGGCCTATCGCCGAAGTCGCCGCGAGCGCCCGCCGCGAAGGAATGCGCCCTTCACGAGAGGGGAAGATCTGTCGCCACGTCCCCTCACGCGCCCCCCCGGTCGAAGCCTATTGCGCCGATTTCGCCACTGGCGGCGGGTTCCATTTCCCGGTCAGCGCCTCGCTCTTCGGCGCGTAGAGGCGCATCGTCAAGGTGAACGGACCCTTCGGCGCGGGCAGCCAGTTCGCCTCCTTGTCCGGGCCGGGACTGGCGTTCTGGAAATAGAGGTCCAAAGAGCCGTCCGCGTTGGTTTTGAACGGCATCCAGCTGCTGAGCGCGAACCGGTTCAGGGCATTGGCGACCTGGTAACCCTGAGCGTCATAGAGCGTGACCGACCAGAAAGCGTCCACCGGCGGCGCCGCTCCTTTGTCGAGATGCAGGACATAGTTGCTGCCGCCGTCCAGCGGCTTTCCCGTCTCGTCGGCGAGGTTGAGCGGATAGATCGCGTCCTCCGGCAGGTTCGCACCGAGACCAAACTGGGCGATGATCGCGCGCTTCAGGTAATAATTGCCGTAAACGCCCATCGTGTCGGTGTTCATCGACCAGCCGTTCACGACACGGGCGAGGCTGTTGACCTTCCATGCCATCAGCTTTTGGGCGTCCTCGGGCGCGGTTTCCAATCCCGCCTTGATTGCCGGGTCGATCTTGTCGATATCGAAGCTGTGGCCGGGCTCGAGCCCGATCCGCTCCATCTGGGCGAGAATCGGCTGATCGGTGATATGCGGCGGCTGCGACTTGAGGATTTCGGCGGCATAGGCGAAGAACCGGGCGGCAGGCATCGTATCGACCGTGATCTTTGGCGGCGTCTTCATGTCGACGCCGGGATCGACGGTTCCGGCTACAGGCTCGGCGGCCTTGCCCCAGCCCGACAGCGGCGTGATCTTCAAGCCCGGCCTGGATCGTGTGCACCGCGGCGTAGTCGGCCGGTCCGTCGGTCTTGGTGCGCCCGATGATCCACACATAGGGCGTCGGCGCATCGATGCGAACGGCGCCCGCGGGCAGCGAGCCGCTCCAGCCCGGCGGCGTCACGGCAAAATCGGCGGCCTGAGTTCCCGTCGTGCGCCAGCCCGGAGATGCGAAAACGTCGGTCCACATATCGAGCATCGGCAGCAGGTAATAGCGGCCATGCGTCTCGGGAGCGGATACGATCATCGGCTCCTTCGTCAGGTCCAGCCAGGCGCTCGAATAGAGCGTGTCGAAATTCGGCCGGACAACCACCTTCATATCCGCGGTGGGATATGCCGGGATGTTGGCGAACGTGTTCATCGGCGCCGAGAGGCCCTCGGGCTTGGCGACGTTGGTGAGCTGCTTTCGCGTCAGGTCCATGGTGACCAGCGGGTAGAAATACAGGTAAGCCTGCACGCCGATCGCATGCGCCTCCAGTTCGCTGATCGTGCCGGCCGCGCGCGCAGCACCCTCGCCAGGCGTCGCCCTGAGCAATCCTGGAAGAGCGAAACGAGCGATTCGAGTCGATATCCCGACCATACGTGGTTCTCCCTGGCGCGACTGTCGCGGCTGACGGCGGCTGTCTAACGCCTGAGGCCGCCCCTTGCATTCGAATGGCGAGAATCCCCGCAGCCGGGTCCTCAGGGGTTCGATTTCCCACCGGCGTCGAAACTTCGCTCACTCGCTCATCAGCTTCTCGACGAACGGCTCGATGCCGGTCTTGACGCGTCTCGTGCGCAGGCGCTCCGCGGTGACGATCGCCATCACGTCGCGAAAGGCGCGCTGCAGATCGTTGTTGACGATCACATACTGGTAGGCTCGCCAGCGTTCGATCTCCTGCCGGGCGTTTTCGAGGCGCGCGCCGATCGAGGAGGCCGAATCCTCGGCGCGCCGCTCGAGCCGCGCCTTGAGTTCGCGCATCGACGGCGGCAGAACGAAAATGGTGACGACGTCGTCGCCGAGCCGCTCGCGCATCTGCGCCGCGCCCTGCCAATCGACGTCAAACAGCATGTCGCGCCCCTCCGCGAGCACCTTTTCCACCGGCTCGCGCGGCGTGCCATAGCCATTGCCGTGCACTTCGGCCGATTCGAGGAGGTCGCCCGCCGTCCTCATGCGCTCGAACTCGCGCCGGTCGATGAAGCGATAGTGGATGCCGTCAACTTCCGACGAGCGGCGCGGGCGCGTCGTCACCGAGACGGACAGCGTCAGGTCGAGCGCGTTGTCCTGCATCAGCATCCGCGTCAGCGTGGTCTTGCCGGCGCCGGAGGGCGAGGACAGAATCAGGATCATGCCGCGCCGGCTCGCCGTCATCGCCTCAACTTTCACTCGACGTTCTGGACCTGCTCGCGGAATTGCTCGATTTGCGCGCGCAGTTCAAGCCCCTGCGCGGTCAGGCTCACATCATTGGCCTTGGCGCGAGAGGGTGCTCGCTTCGCGCGCCAGCTCCTGGGCCAGGAAATCGAGCCGCCGGCCGATCGCCCCTCCCTCGTCGAGAAGCGCCTTCGCGGCGGCGACATGGGTCGTGAGCCGATCGAGCTCCTCGCGGATGTCGGCCTTCGCGGCGAGGAGGATCGCCTCCTGGGCGAGGCGGTTTTCGTCGAAACCGCGCGCGGAGGCCATCAGCGCCTCGACGCTCTGGGCCAGACGCTCGCGAACGGCTTGGGGCCCGCGCGCCGGATTGGCGTCGGCGGCGGCGGTCAGCGCTCCGATCGCGTCGAGCCTTTCGCGCAACAACGCCGCGAGCGCTTTTCCCTCCGCCCGCCGCGCGGCGGCGAGCGCGGCGATCGCCTCGTCGAGGCTTTTGAGGGCGCCGGCGCAGGCCGCGGCGGCCGCCGACTCATCCTCCGCCGAATCGACCAGATCGACGACGCCGCGGAGCGCAAGCAGTCCGTCCATGGTCGGGGGCGCGAGCCCGGCTTTCTGCGCCGCCGCACGGGCCGCAGCGGCGATCGCCTCCAGCGCCGCCTGGTCGATTCGCGCCTCAACCGCCGACCCTTCCCGCTGGGCGGTCAGCGTGCCGAAGCAGGTCCCCCGGGCGAAAGCCTTGGCGAGACGGGCGCGCGCTTCCGATTCGACCCGATCGAACGGCGCCGGCATGCGCAGCCTGAGGTCGAGGCCCTTGGCGTTGACGCTTTTGAGTTCGAACGCCCAACGCCATGCGCCGCTGCTTCCGGCGGCCCGGGCGAACCCGGTCATGCTGCTGACGGCCATCGGCTCTGGGACCCTTTCGCCACGAATCACCTTGCCGATCGTACATGACGGCCCGCCGGCGCCGAACCTTTGTCGAGCTCGCAGCAAACCCGGCGGAGAGGCTCAAAGACTAACTTGCGTTAAGTCAGGTGGTTCATTTTGAGTTCAGGCTGGGCGAGCCATAGTGCGTTTCGGACCCGCGGGGGTCATTTCAACAACAGGAAACAATTCCATGATTAAGAGCCTTGTCGCCGCCGCCGCGCTGACCATCGGCCTGGCCGGCTACGCCGTCGCGCAGGACGCCGCCCCGGCGGCGCCCGCTCCGATGGAGCATCCGATGCATCACCATCACCATCATCATCACATGCATCACATCATCATCATATGCACCACCACCATCACCACATGCACCACGAAATGGCCCCGGCGCCGGAAGCGCCCAAGTCCTAACCTGTCCGCGGCGCAGCCTCGCCGCTCGATTGCCTTGTATTGTCGGCTCTCCGGACGAGGACTCGTTCGGAGAGCCTTTTCATCGCCGCCGCGCCGCGAGCCCCAAGCCCGCGAAGACGCGCGCCGGATCCTTGCTACGCCTCAGTCTTTTCCGGTCGAATCCGCTTGCGCGTCTTGACCTCGACGCGCGGTCCCTCGACGAGCCGAACCACCGCCCCCCACAGCGTGCGAACGTCCTGCTGGGTCAGCTCCATCCGGTGGAAGATGTTGCGCAAGTTTCGCCGCATGCCGGGCTTCTTGGTCACCGGGCGGAAGAAGCCGCTCTCGTCGAGCCTCGTTTCCAGATATTCGAAGAACGCGAGAAGCATCTCGCGCTGCGCCGGCGGAGAAACTGGGCGCGGAATGGTCGAGGGCGGAGGCGCGTCGCCGTGCGCCGCCTTGAACCATTCGTAGCCGCATAAGAAGAACCGCCTGGGCGAGGTTGAGCGACGCATAGGCCGGGTTCGACGGGAAGGTGATGATCGCATCGGCGAGCGCGACCTCGTCGTTGTCCAGTCCGGTGCGCTCCGGCCCGAACAGGATCCCGCGCTTCTCGCCCGCCGCGTGGGCGGTCGCGGCCATGGCGACGCTCGGGGCTAAGACGGCCTTCATCTGGCCGCGCTCGCGCGCCGTGGTCGCGTAGACGGCATGGAGGTCGCCGACCGCCGCCTCGACGCTGGCGAAGACCCGCGGGCGCAGTCGAGGAGTTCGGTCGCGCCCGCCGCGGCGGAATAGGCGACGTCGCGATAATCGTCGGTGCGCGGCCAGCCCTCGCGCGGATTGACCAGGCGCAAGTCGTCGAGGCCGAAATTGGCCATCGCCCGCGCGCACATGCCGATGTTCACCGCAAGCTGCGGGCGAACCAGAATGACCGCTGGACCGCCGCCGAGCGGCGACTTGGTCCTGTCCGTGCCCGCGCCAACCATCGTGGGCCCGCTATACCAGGGCGGGGGCGAACGCAATCACCGCCGGAGCTCGCAGCGGCTCAAAGCCCCAGCTGCCGCGGCGCCCAGCCAGCGAAAACCTTCGCCAAAGCCACCGTGCGCCAGTAGTACGCCTGCTCGACCATCGCCTGGTCGACGGCGATCGAATAATAGGAGGCTATCGCTCGCAAAGGGATTTCCGACGCGATTCCGCCTCGCGGTCCAAAAAAGGCGAAGCGTTCCTGGATCGTGTCTTGCGAAGCGCCCGCCGGCCCGGCCCCCCGCTGCTCGGGCCGAGATAGACATAGTCGATCCGGACCACGAGGACAGCAGCGTTTCGGTCGCCCGGCGCGAGATACGGCCCGAGAACCTGAGGCAATGCCTGCCTGAGCGCCTGATCCATCCAGGCTGCGGTTGGATCGCCGACGAGCGCGCGAAGCGGCGCGACGTTGACCACTGATGTTGCTAAACCTCGGACCGCTTTGGGCGAGCGCGCCAGAGGGAGCGCCCGTCAACGTAAAGGCCGAATGCGCCAAGCGCGGCAAGCGCGCCTCGGCGAGTCGGGCGCTGGCGACCATTTTATCCTTCTCTCCCCGTCCGACCCGATACAACGCGTAAAAAGGATCGTCCGAGGCGAAACCACGGGCCTCGAAGACGCAACCGCCCTCTCCCACCGACATGTCTAGAGACCCAGCTCCCTCGGCGCCCACCCGGCAAAAGCCTGCGCAAGCGCCGTCACGCGGCCTTGCAGGGCCTCTCGCCCAGCGCCTGATCGACCGCCATCGGGTAATAAGACGAGATCGCCCGCAACGGCACGTTCGCGGCAACGCCGCCTCGCGGTCCTTTAACCAGGAGCGTTCCGTTGATCGTGTCCTGCGTTTGCCGAAAGAACCGCCGGCCCCGCCGCTGCTCGGTCCCAGATAGAGATAGTCGATCCGCGCAATCAAAGTTGCGCCATTGCGGTCGCCGGGCGCCATATAGCCGCCCAGCGCCTGGGCAAGCGCGCCGGGGAGCTCCTGCTCCACCCACTCGGCGGTCGGATCGCCGAGCTGCGCGCGCAACGGCGAAACGTCGACCTGGATGTTCCGGAACCGTACGCCGCTTTGCGCGAGCGCGCTCCGGTAGCCAGCCCGGAAGCGCGAAAGCGCCGAGGGCGGCGAGCGCGGATCGGCGAGTCAAAGCGATTGTCATGGCGAAGCCTCCTCCAGGGCGCGTTGGATTGCGCCCCATTTCACCCCGCGCCCTCATATATAGACGACCTTGACGATCTCGTAGTTCTTGCCGCCGCCCGGCGCGTTCACTTCTATGGTGTCGCCCGCTTTTTTGCCGATGAGGGCGCGTCCGATCGGCGAGGTGACCGAGACTTTGCCCGACTTCACGTCGGCCTCGGTCTCGCCGACGATCTGAAACACCTTTTGCTTTTCGGTGTCTTCGTCGATCAGCGTCACCGTCGCGCCGAACTTGACGCTTCCTCCGGTCAGCTTCGTCACATCGATCACTTCGGCGCGTTGCAGCAGATCCTCCAGCTCGACGATGCGGCCTTCGTTATGCGACTGGGCTTCCTTGGCCGCGTGATATTCGGCGTTTTCCGAAAGATCGCCGTGCGACCGCGCCTCGGCGATCGCCGCGATGATGCGCGGCCTCTCGACTTGCTGGCGGCGCTGAAATTCCGCCTCCAGCGCCGCATGGCCGGCGGCAGTTATCGGCATCTTCTCCATATTTCATCCGTAAAAATAATAGCGCCGCAACAGCGCTTATTCGCGCTGTCACGCCAGATAGTCCTGCAACGCCCTGACTTCGAGTTCGCCCGCCACGACAGCGCGGATTCCTTCCGTGGCCGCGACGGCGCCTGAAAGTGTGGTGTAGTACGGCGTTTTTTGCAAGAGGGCCGCCCGCCGGAGCGGCTTGGAATCGGTGAGCGAGGTTGCGCCCTCAGTCGTATTGAACATGAGCTGCACCGCGCCGTTGCGCACCGCGTCGGCGGCGTGCGGACGGCCTTCCGATACCTTGTTGACCTTTTCGGCCTTCAGGCCTCGCGCGCTGAGGTAGCGCTGGCGTCCCGCCGGTCGCGATGATCTTGAACCCGAGCGCCTGCAGCTTGCGCAGCGGCTCGACGATCCCTTCCTTGTCCGCGTCGCGGACGGAGACGAACACCGTGCCGGACTTCGGCGGGCGAGAGCCCGCGCCGAGCTGGCTCTTGGCGAAGGCGACCGCGAACGAGCGGTCGATTCCCATCACTTCGCCGGTCGAACGCATTTCCGGCCCCAGCACCGTATCGACGCCTGGGAAGCGGGCGAAGGGGAACACCAACTCCTTGACGCCGACATGATCGAGCTTGTCGAGCGTGAGATCGAATGAAGCAAGCGGCTCGCCCGCCATCACCCGGCTGGCGATTGCGGCGATCGGCCTGCCGATCACCTTGGCGACGAAGGGAACGGTGCGCGAGGCGCGCGGATTGACTTCGAGCACATAGATCTCGCCGTCTTTCAGCGCATATTGCACATTCATCAGGCCGCCGACCTCGAGCGCGAGCGCGAGCTTGCGCGTCTGCTCGTCAAGGCGCTCCAGGGTCTCAGGCGTGAGCGAGCGCGGCGGCAGCGAGCAGGCGCTGTCGCCCGAGTGAATGCCGGCTTCTTCGATGTGCTCCATGATCCCGGCCACGACCACGGTCGCGCCGTCGCTCAAGGCGTCCACGTCGATCTCGATCGCGTCGGCGAGATAGCGGTCGAACAGCAGCGGGTTCTTGCCCAGAACCGTGTTGATCTGGCCGGTCTTGTCGTTCGGATATCGCGACTTGACTTCGGACGGCACCAGGCTCGGCAGCACGCCGAGCAGATAGTCGTCGAGCGCGGCGTCGTCGTGAATGATGGCCATCGCCCGGCCGCCGAGCACATAGGATGGGCGCACCACCAGCGGCAGGCCGAGATCGGCGGCGATCAGACGCGCCTGTTCGACCGAATAGGCGATGCCGTTCTTGGGCTGTTTGAGGCCCAGTTTGTCGAGCAGGCGCTTGAACCGGTCGCGGTCCTCGGCGAGGTCGATCGAAATCGACCGAGGTTCCGAGGATCGGCGCGCCCGATTGTTCGATGGCGTGGGCGAGCTTCAACGGGGTCTGGCCGCCGAACTGCACGATGACGCCTTTGAGCGTCCCGCGCTCCCGCTCCTTGTCGAGAATGGCGCGCACGTCCTCGGCGGTCAGCGGCTCGAAATAGAGGCGGTCCGACGTGTCGTAGTCGGTCGACACCGTCTCCGGATTGCAGTTGATCATGATCGTCTCGTAGCCAGCCGCGCTCAGCGCGAAACAAGCATGGCAGCAGCAATAGTCGAACTCGATCCCCTGCCCGATCCGGTTCGGGCCGCCGCCGAGGATGACGATCTTCTCGCGGTCCGAAGGATCCGCCTCGCAGCTCACGGCGCCCGCGAACGGCGATTCGTAAGTCGAGTACATATAGGCGGTGGGCGAAGCGAACTCGGCCGCGCAGGTGTCGATGCGCTTGAAGACCGGCTGTACACCAAGGCGCTTGCGGACGGCGGCGACGTCGGCCTCGGCGAGCCCGGTCAGGGCGGCGAGGCGCACATCGGAGAAGCCCGCGGCCTTCAGCGCCCTCAGATTCCCCGGGTCCGCCGGCAGACCGTGCGTGCGCGCCATCCCTTCCAATCCCACGATCTCGGCGATGCGCTCAAGGAACCAGGGGTCGATCTTGGACGCCTCGTGGATCTCATCGACGCCCATGCCCATGCGCATCGACTGAGCCACCTTCAGCAGGCGGTCGGGCGTGGCCGTGCCGATGGCGGCGCGCAGCACGTTGTGATCGTCGCCCTTGCCCAGGCCCTCGATTTCGATCTCGTCGAGGCCGTCGAGCCCCGTCTCCAGCGAGCGCAATGCCTTCTGGAGCGATTCTGCGAATGTGCGGCCGATCGCCATCGCTTCGCCGACCGACTTCATCGCCGTCGTCAGCACCGGCTCGGCGCCGGGGAACTTCTCGAAGGCGAAGCGCGGAATCTTGGTGACGACGTAATCGATCGAAGGCTCGAACGAGGCCGGCGTCGCGCCGCCGGTGATCTCGTTGGCGATCTCGTCCAGCGTGTAGCCGACGGCGAGCTTGGCGGCGACCTTGGCGATCGGAAAGCCAGTCGCCTTCGAGGCCAGCGCCGAGGAGCGCGAAACGCGCGGGTTCATCTCGATCACCACCATCCGGCCATCGGCCGGATTGACCGCGAACTGGACGTTCGAGCCGCCGGTCTCCACGCCGATCTCGCGCAACACCGCGATCGAGGCGTCGCGCATGATCTGGAATTCCTTGTCGGTGAGGGTCAGCGCCGGGGCGACGGTGATCGAAATCCCCAGTATGGACGCCCATCGGATCGATGTTCTCGATCGAGCAAATGATGATGCAATTGTCCGCCTTGTCGCGGACCACCTCCATCTCGAATTCCTTCCAGCCTAGGACGCTCTCTTCGACCAGAACCTCGTCGGTCGGCGACGCGTCGATGCCGCGTTCGACGATCTCGATCAACTCGTTGCGCGTATAGGCGATGCCGCCGCCGGTGCCGCCCATGGTGAAGCTCGGCCGGATGATCGCCGGCAGCCCGATGTCGTCGAGCGCAGCCAAAGCCTGGCTCAAGGTCTTGACCTGGTGCGAGCGGGGCGTCGCAAGCCCGATCTTGGTCATCGCCTCGCGGAACAATTCGCGGTCCTCGGCCTTGTCGATCGCCTCGGCGGTCGCGCCGATCATTTCGACGCCGTATTGCTTGAGCACGCCCATTTTCCTGAGGCTCAGAGCGCAATTGAGCGCGGTCTGCCCGCCCATCGTCGGCAGGAGCGCAAAGCCTCCCGGAACGGCGTAACGCTCCTTGGCGATGATCTTGGCGACGATCTCGGGGGTGATCGGCTCGATATAGGTCCGGTCCGCCATGTCGGGATCGGTCATGATCGTCGCCGGGTTGGAGTTGATCAGGACAATTCGGTAGCCTTCCGCCCGCAACGCCTTGCAGGCCTGCGTCCCCGAATAGTCGAATTCGCAAGCCTGGCCGATGATGATCGGCCCGGCGCCGATGATGAGGATGGTGGAGATATCGGTGCGCTTGGGCATGGGGTTCCTGGGCTCGCCGCCCGGCGGGGGTCACGCGCAAAAGAATGCGCTTCGCGGCCTAATCGACCGGAAGGGGCGCAACTTTCGGGCAACGAAAGCGGGATCGGCCTTTTGCGCTCCCTAGCTGAAATCCGCGCGGTGCGGAAGGGTGCGACATTCGTCATCTCTCGACAACTATTTTCCGTACACACAAACTGTTGACAGTGGTCTATTTCGGTGTACAGAAATTAATGAGGATCGTGTGGGACGAAACTAAGCGACTGACGAACCTCGCCAAGCACGGTCTCGACTTCGCCGATCTCGACACCGACTTCTTCTCTGGCGCCGCATTCGGCCCAACAGACAAAGGCCGCTTCGTCGCAATTGGCGAATGGGCCGAGATCACGATCACAGTGGTCTTCAGACCATTGGGCGCCGAGGCCATTTCGGTGATTTCCATGCGACCGGCGAGCCGAAAGGAGCGAAGACGATGACGTTGAAAAAATTCTCGGCAAAGCGCCCTTTGACGGACGATGAAGAGGCGGAAATTCAACGCATGATCGCGAGCGATCCCGACAATCCGGAGTTGACTGACGCCCAGATCGGCCGGCTTCGACCATTTGCGGAAGTGTTTCCGGCTCTGGCGGAGAGCGCAAAACGGAGTCCTGGTAGGCCTAAGCTCGACAAGACGCTTGAGCCCGTGACGTTGCGCCTCGATCCCACGGTCGTGGAGCATTTTCGCGCTCAGGGCGCCGACTGGCGCAAGCGCATGGCGCAGGTTTTGGCGAAGGCGGCGTCGTGAGGCCCACCGGCAAACGGCGGCGCGAAGACAGGCCATGCTTCGCCGCTGACCGAAGCCATTGAACGAGGGCTCGATTTGCCGGAGTCGGACGAGGTCGGGACCGAAGCCGCCTCAAGCCCTACGCACATGCGACATAGAGGACCCATGCGACAAGGCCGACTATCCTTCGCCAGGGCGGCGGGAGACATGAGCCGACGCCAGCGGCGAACGGCCGGGGTAAGCCACGCAGGGTCGGTCGTTTGGCTTCGCGCGCGGGGCGACAATCGCATCAGAAGCGACAACGAATGCCATGGTCGAAATCGCGCCCGATGAGCCTCGATGGGGCTATATCTGTTAACGCAATTCATCGGGACTGGGTGCCAGAGCCGGTCGAAAGTCGGCGGACCGAAGCCGTCAAGCACTATCGTCCGGACCCACGGCGGAGCGTGAAGCAGATCTATGCTCTCTAGCAGGGCCGCTCCGGTCGTCGACATCCGCGACGATCGCGGAGCCTTGGGCGCAGGACTCCGTGGCCGCCGACAAGCCCTCAGCCCGAATTCAAGGCCGACTGCCGGGAATGTCGATTGAGGTGATCGGCGAAGATGCGAAATCTCCGGAAGCCGAAAGCGACTTTCACCATCGCGCTCATATCGCGAACGACATCCCGAGGCCGCCATGCGCTTTGTCGACGATTATGCGGCAGCATCGGAAAGATCCTGCGGCATTATCCTCTCGGAACGGGTGCGCGAAGAGCACGGTATGGACGTACGGGTCGCTCGGCAAGTATCTACTTCCGGCGCTCGTCCACGCAATCTCGGATCGAACGAATATCCAGCGGATACGCATCCGCTTAATCGAACTCTAGATTCGCCGGCCATCCGCCGTTCAAAGCCGATGGCGTCAGAACTTATAGCCGATCCTCGCGCCGACCTGGGTCAGGCCAGGGTTAATATGCGTGCACAGGCTCGCATGCGAGATGTGCTCGATGTTGGCGATGAAATCCCAATGCTCGCTGAACTGGTAGCCGAAGCCGCCGGATTCGCGGAAGTCGAAGCGGCAGCCGGTGTTGACGCGGCCGGGCTCATCGCGCAGCGGCGAGGTGTTGACGGCGCCGCCGAACTCGCCCTCGAAGAAGAAACCCTTGTAGATCGGGATCCGCCAGGTGAGGCCGGTGAAGCCGTAACTTGTCTTGCCGCCGGTGTTGATCATCGCGCCGATATTGATGCGCGGATCGAAGAACCAGGAGAACCACTGCCCCCCGATGTTGTTGGGGTAGCCGATCGGCGAGGACAGGATTTCGCCCGACACGTCGACCGGCAAATCCTCATCGTGGATCCAGTTGTGGGCGTAAACGCCGACCCGGACTTCCTGAAAGAAATTGGTGTAGGTGTCAGGGCCGGGCGCGATCGCGCTGGCGCCGGACTGCCGGTCTCGATGCCGAGGCTGGAAAGGTCGTCGGCCAAAGCCGGCCCCGCCAGGAGCGCAGGCCATAGCAGACCGGACAGAACAACCGCTACCCGCTTCGCCCCCACCCACAACCTCAATTCCATCGTCCGGCAATGAAGGATTACCGGCCCCATCCGCCCGGCGCAAGGGCTGGGCCGGCGGGTCGAGCCGCGCGGCGCCTTCGCGGGAGGGACGATCTGACGGAGCGGCAGGCACACTGCGTCGCCGCAACCGGCGATCAATCAGGCTGGCGACGGCTCTTCGTAGGTGGTGACTTCGAAGCGCTTCAGAAGCGCATTGCCGAAAGCGGTCGAAATGGCGACGTCGGCGGCGTCTCGCCCGCGGGCCATGACGATCCGCCCGATCCTCGGCGCATTGTGCCGCGCGTCGAACGTGTGCCAGTCCCCATCGAGGAACACTTCGAACCAGGCGGAAAAGTCCATCGGCGCCGGATCGGGAGGGACGCCGATGTCGCCGAGGTACCCGGTGCAATAGCGCGCCGGAACGTTCATGCACCGGCAAAGCGCCGCCGCGAGATGCGCGAAATCGCGGCAGACTCCCACGCGCTCCCGAAGTCCGTCGGAGGCGGTGCGCCGCGGGTTCGCCGCGCCATAGTCGAAGCGTATGTGATCGTGTACGAAGCTACAGATCGCCTGCACGAGTTTCGTCCCGCCGCCGATGCCTCCGAACCGCGACCAGGCGAAGTCGGAGATATTGTCGCTGTCGCAATAGCGGCTGGCGAGCAGATAGACGAGAACCTCGCTCGGCAGTTGGGCCACCGGCGTCAGCGGCCGATCTTCCGGCGTTTCGTCCGGCAAGCCGCTGTCGCGGATCGTGAAGTCATTGTGGAGCGTCATGACTCCGGTTGGCGCCTCGACCCGCGTCACGCGGTTGCCGAACAGGTCGAGATAAGCCTCGGTCGGACGATCCGGATCCGTGCGAACCACGTCGGCCGACAACAGGTCGGACGTCCGCGACGGATGGATATTGAGGTGGAGGATCATCGGCGTCACGGCGACGCATTCGAAGGCGATCGCGTATCCGGCGCGGATGATCATGCGGCAAGTTCCCTGGAGCTATCGGCCCGCCACACTAACACGCGGGGCGTGGTTTGGTTGCGTCACCTCGACGAAAACATCCATGCCGAGCTCGTCCTCGCTGTTGCCGAAGAAAGTGCCGGTCAGCGGCGCCGCCTGCGCGGGATGGCGCGCGACCGCGACGCGAATGAGGTCTTTTCCGCCAATAAGGCCATTCGTCGGATCGAATTCGAGCCAGCCTGAGCCTGGCAGATAGATTTGGCACCAGGCGTGCGTCGCCCCGCCGCCCAGCCGGACCGGCTCCTCGGCGTCGGTCGGCACATAAACGTAGCCGGAGACGAATCGCGCCGCGATGCCGAGCGCTCGCGCCGCCTCCATCATCAACACCGCGAAATCGCGGCAGCTGCCGCGCCGCCGATCGAGCGTTCGCCGCGGCGACTGAACGCCGGATCTTCACGCCGCTCGTAGGAAAATCCTTCCTTGATCGCGTAGGTCAGCGTCATCAGCAGATGGCTGGTCAGCGTCGACCCGGCAGGCGACAGAAACCGGCGCACCCAGCGATCGAGATCGCCGGCGGGATCGCTGTACAGCCGCTCGATCGTGCGAGCGATGTCCGGCAATTCTTCCGGCAGGTAGGAAAAAGGATAGGCTTGGGCCCGGGGATCGATCTCTCCGCCCGGCGAATCGTCGACGCTCCTCTCGACCGAAAACCGACTCTCGATCCGGAGGGACGTGGAGGGTCCGGAGAACGCGGCGATCGCGACGCAATTGTCAAATGCGTCATAGAGCCAACGGAGCCGCCTCGGCTCGGGATCGATGCGCAAGTCGGATGCCAGCAGCCGCTGATCATGCCCGTCGCGGGGACGCATCATCATGCGGTGCTCGCCGAACTCGACCGGCCGCGCATAGCGGTATGTCGTGACATGGCGGACGTTCAACGTGGCACATTCGGTCTGCAATTCGACGCTCTCGATCGGCGGCTTCGGCCGCGGCCGCATGTTACCTGCCTGCTTTCGCGCTTCAAGGCCATGGGTTATCCGCTCTATCAGGATCTGGCGCTCGCCAACAATAGAAGGGCGGGCAGCGCTTGGGCAGCGCTGACTTCGCACCCGGTAGCGAGGGTCTCGACTTCGCCGGCGTCGTCGCGAAAATCTCGCGCCACGACGAGAGCCGTCTTGGCCTGAACGGACGCTTGTGGTCGGCTGTCCCAAATGATTGTCGCTGAACCAAACGTCGTTTCGAGCGTCGCGCTGGGTCTTTGGTGCGCACAGAACGTCTTTTCGACCCTCTCGGCCGTCGCTTACGCGCACGGACTTCCGCGCTCCGAAATCCCAGGGACGCAGCCGCGGGTCGCTGTGATTTTGCCGGTCAAGGGGAACCCAGAGTTTGCCGGGTTCCTGTCGCTGCTTCGCGCGCAGGCCTATTCGTCGTTCCGGATCATCGGCGCGGTGGAAAGCGAGCAGGACCCCGCTTATCGCATCCTCGTTTCGGCGGCTTCGGAGCCGGGACCGCCGATCGAAGTGACTGTCGCCGGCCTTTCCGCCAACGCCGGACAGAAGGTCTGGAACCAGCTAGCCGCTCTCGACCGATTGGCGCCGGAGGATGAGTTCGTCGCCTTTATCGACGCCGACACGCTTCCCACGCCGCAGTGGCTGCCTCGCCTCATTGCCGCGGCGGTCAACGCGGGCCATCCGGTCGTCACCGGCTACCGGTGGATGGCGCCGGCCGACCGCCGATTGAGCTCGATATGCTTGGCGGCGGCGAATGCCTCGATCGCGACGCTTCCCCGCGGCGGCCTCCCGCTGCATTTATGTTCGGGGAGGCAGCCTGGCGATGACGCGATCGACGCTGGAAACGATCGGCGTCCGCGGCTATTGGGCCAACGCCATCAGCGACGACCTGCAACTGACGAAAGCGCTGAGGCGAGCCGGCATTCCCGCCTACCCTCCCCGTCAATGCCTTCTTCTCACGCCCGTTTCGTGCTCGTGGAGCGAGTTCTTCGCCTTCGGGGTGCGTCAATACCGGCTGGTCTTCATGCATGAACCGCAGACCTGGCTCGCAGCGCTTCTCTGCCTTTGGGGCCCGCCTGTGTTGTTCGTCTTGGCGCTGCCTGACTTGGCCGCTGGATCGCCGGGCGCGTGGATCGTGCTCGCCTTCATCGCGGCGATGGGGGAGGCGCGCACCCGCCTGCGCCAGCGCATCCAGAATGCTTTGTGGCCGGACATTGGCCAAACGGGAAAGGAGAAGCGGCGCTGGCGAATGGAGCGCCTGCTTCGACCTTTATGGTGGATGGCGCACGCGGTCTGCGCCGCCTGCGCGCCTTTGTCTCGCACAATCGATTGGGCGGCCGTGCGCTATAGAGTTCGACGGCCCGCAGACGATCATCATCGAGCGCCGGGAAACGCGCTAGCGGGCGCCTCCGCGATTACGGACCTGACTGGGGTTTCCTACTCACTTTGAACTCGCGCATCAACGGACCGAAATCGCGCTTCTGGGCATCGGCAAGGCTGTCATAGAGAGGCTTGCTGGCGTCGATGACCTTTCGCAGGTCCGTCGCGCTTTTCTCGATATGATCGGCCATCATGCTCATGCGCTCGATGGGCGAAGGGCGTTCGTCTCGAGCCATACGCTCGCGCGCCTGAATCCATCGATCCGAGCGCGCCTTCGCGGCGTCGCGGATCGCCGCTTCGAAGGCCGGCCAGTTCTTGGCCTGTTCCTCATTGAGTTTCAGGCCTGCCTTCATGCCGGCCAGATGCGCATCGAGCAAGACGGACTGGCGTTCCTGAATGCGCTGGATGTCGGCCGCGCTCGGCAAGCCGGCATCGGCCGCGGATGCGGCAAAGGCGTTGGAGGCGACAGTCAAGCCGACGATGCCGGCGATCGCCGCGGAGGCGAGAACTAGTTTTCTCATCAATGCACCTGGCGCTTTCAGTCAGTTCATTTTCAGACGGATTCCGCCGTTGCGGTCGAGGCCCTGGCTCAGTAGCCGTAGGGACCGCAGAGCCCAAGAACCACCTGCATGGGTCCGCAGCCTCCGGCGTAGTAGCCGCCATAACCGCCGCCTCCATAGCCGCCGCCTCCATAGCCGCCGCCGCCATAACCGCCGCCGCCATACCCGGCGCCGCCGCGGTAACCGCCGTGGTAATTGTGGGCTACGTGGTAACCGCCGCCGCCGCCGTGGAAACCGCCGCCGTGGAAACCGCCGCCGCCATGGCCGCCGCCGCCATGGCCGCCGCCGCCGCCATGCATTGCCGCTGCGTCAGAGACGGAAGGCGCCAAGACCGCGCCGGCCGCCATTGCCAGCGCGAACGCGCCAGCGAAGAAAATTCGCTTTTTCATGACTGTGACTCCAATGCTGAGAAATCAGCGACTGGCGTCATGTGGCACGCTCACACGCGGAAGCGGCAGCGTCGGAATCTACTCATATCCGGGCTCGCGAGTTTTGGCGCTACCGGCGCTCGGTCGCGCGGCCCGAACAAAATCGATGGACCACAATCGCGCCGCCGACACCCTGCTCACCATCAGACGCCGGGACGGCTCGCTTTCGCCCCCATCATTCGTCGGCTTTCCACAAAGCGGGCGAGTCCGGCGCATAGTCGATCGAACTGGCCTGCACGGCTCCGTCGGAACGAAGGATTCCGTTGACCGCTACGGCTCTGCCCGGAACCAGGGTAACCGTCTGGTTGGCGCGCTCGGCGTCGGCGACGTCGACGCGCGCCATTTGGGTGCGGGTCCTGAGCCACAGCGTCGAGCCGTCAAGCTCGACCACCGTTCCGGTGACAACAGCCGCTGAACCGGCCGGAGGCTTCGTCACAGGCGCAAGCGATGCGATGACAGGCGCAGTCGGCGCGCCAAGGCCAAAGATTCGCAGTTCGCGGTTGCTCGCGACGAATACCCGGCCGTTCGCCACGACCGGGACGGTATTTGCGGCGCCGCCGGTATTTGGCCAGTTTCCCGCCGGGAGCGCCGCGATTTTGGCGCCGGTTTTTGCGTCGAACGCCCACAAGGTCAGAATTGCCGGAAGCGCCGCGGGTCTCTGCACGGCCCAGACGATCGCGCTGTCCGCCTTCGCGCCGTCGGAGGAAACGGAGGTGAAGAAACCCTTCTGAAACACATCCGAACCGAGCGTCTCGGACGCATCCCAATCCTTGACAAAGCCTGGCGCGGGACTCGTTTGCACTTTCCAGGAGGTCAGCGTATCGCCTCCGCTGCTGAGGACGCGCCCGCCCCCGTCGGCGCCTACAAAATAGGACTGTCCGCACCAACAGCGGCCGATCGATTGCGAGGCGAGGGCATGGTCGCCCTTCGCGTCGAATTTGCCGAGGTTGTCGCGGTCAAGCAGGAACATCTGGCCGATCTTGCCGGCTGCGACCGCCAGATGCGGCTTCGATCCGTCGCTGTCGGGGACGACCAGAATGCCGCCGGAGCCGAAATCAATGTCGGCGAGATCGAGCGCCGGCATGGTCCATCGGCGTAAAGAAATCGACACCCGGCTGAAGGTCTGCCGCTCATCTTCACGACGCTCTCGCGCAAATCGAGTTGAGGCTCAATGGTCCGGAGGCGCGCCAAGCGTGTCCGCGCAAGGGAATTGCCGGTAATGAAATAGACGTTCCCGTCGACTGTCGACCGACGGGCCATATCCCGACATCCAGATCGAGGTAAGACGCCAGTGTCGTCAGCGGCGCCGCCGGGGCGCGATGGTCGGTAATCGCCGGCCAATCGGCGTCAGGGTTTGCGAATCCCATCCCATGATCCAGCCACGGGACAGGTTCGCGTCGTGATCGCAAAAGCTCGCAAAGGCGCCATAGATGACTTTGTTGTCGTTGGAGATGGCGAGCGCGGCGCGTTGCCGGGTCACTTTCGCGTTAAATCGTATTTCGAACCGTCGGCGAGGGCGACCGACGCGCTGATCAACTTGCGGAGCGACCTTGTCCGCCAGCGTGACCAGATCAAGCGCGTACAGACGATAGACGGGCTGATTGTTCTCGAGCATGAACGCGATCAAATAGAGCGCGTTCGCGCCCCGGTCGATGACCGGGGTCGAGGTGACGCCGATCATTGACGAATTGTTGCCGCAATCGATCGATTCCGCCTGCTGCCGGCGGAAACCGGCGGCCCGAAGTGTCGCTGCTGATAAGGATCGAGCCGGTCAATGCGTCGATCGCATAAACGGTGTTGTTTTCGGTGACGACAAACGCAACGTCATGCGTTTGCCCGGCGATCTGAGCCCGGAAACGACGAGCGGCTGAGCATCCACCTGCTCGTCAAGCGATCGCCGCTTTCAACAGGCCAAATGAGCCATTCTTGAGCGTGTCCGGCGAGAGCTGCGTTTCCTTCGAATTCCATCCCGTGCGCATTGAAATCATAGTGATAGGTCGTAACGTCAAAGGGTTGATCTTGCTGAGCCGCGCGAGCGGGATGTCCGACTGGGAATACGCTCAGAATAGAGCAAATCAGCACTAACTGCGGAATGCGTAGCGAAACGCGTTGAAACAGCCAGGTCGGCATGTCGCCCCCCGGACTCCTCGAAACTTCCGCCGGCGTTGTCGGAGATCTGTGGAACCTGAACGACCTATGCCGGAGCGCCGTTCTTGATCCAGGCGGCGACCAGAGTGAGATCGTCCGGGGTCGCGGGATTGGCGTTCGGATCGGGAAGGTGTCGGGCATTTGCGGCAGAGCGGAGCCGTCGAACGGCGACTTCCCGGACAACGCGAGAAAGAAAGTCGATGTGTCCGGATTGCCGGGCTTGACCAAGGGTCCGGTGGGCGACCGACCAGTCGCTGATGTCGAAGTCGCACGAAATGCGTCTCGATTCATCGTCCGCCAGAACGCCGGTGCGGAGCGTCATCGATGTTCTCGTCGGTCGTCGGCACCAACGTATTCAACATCGCGACCACATCGGCGTACGTCGGATTGGCGGCGCTCACGTTTGCTTCTCCAATGTTGAAAAGACTTAACCCGCCCGGCGGGCGCCGAAACTAGGGCTGTAACGGGACGGCGTGCGCTTTCGAGCAACGTCTTCAGCTGGCGCAAGCGCCTCCGTACCCGGCGTCACCGCAAGGGCGGCGTGCGCGGATCGCCAAGCGGCGAGGCGATCAGGGTGCTGGGCGCCGCCGGAAACGCGTTGATCTCGAGCGACCACAAAAAATCGGTCTTCGTCGGATGAGAGTTGTGACAGGCCATGCATCCGGTCGCGACCGTCCGCTGCTCGAAAGTCTCCATGGTGGTATTCGCGAAGGCGCTCGAAGAGCCGATCGTCCCGGGAAACGTGTGTTGCAGGCGTGGCGGGAACACTGGCGTTGCCGACTCAGCGGCCACTGGGTCATCACAAGCTCATAATTCGCCCAGACCGTGCCTTTGAGCGCGCTGCGATAAGCCGCATTCGTCTCAAGCGTCGAAGGGTTGATCGGCTTCACCCGGTCGACGTTGAAGGGCGGCGGGCACGGTCTCGGGCGGCGGGAAAGGTATGGGGTTGACGATTCGGCATCGCCTGACCGTTTCCGCTGTTGAATGTCGCGGGCCGGCATTCGGCGGCGTCGACTGCGGCACGTTGTCGATTGCTCGAACGACGACCATATCCATTGGGGCCGGGAACGCAGTCTTCTGAACGATATGAATCCCGACCAGGCCGACGGTCGTTGCGAGCAGCGCTCCGTCGTCAAGTCCATGAGCCAAGCCTTGCGGGTGTAAAAGCGCTCGGGATTTGGAATATCGGTCATGTCGATCCACGACGTCTTCACGTCGATGGACCCGTCCGGCAACGCCGCGGTTTTCGCAAGATTTGCCCGGAGGAACAATTGATCCGCAAGAATTCTGGTTGAACTCCGACTGATTGAAGGTGGTCGTGTACCGAACGTATGTTTTGTTCTGCGCGACCAGCGGCCCGACAAGCTTGCCGAAACCGGCTTCGCCGAGATTTTGGAATTTGCTGGTCGACGCCAGGATGAAATCGCCGGGGCCCGGCGTCTTCAGGTCCGCCGCGCATGGGTTCGTCGGGACGCCGCCGAATTCGGCCCAGGCCGAGGGAGCATGACCGTCGGGCTGAAAGACCTCCCAGTCCGCCTTGAACGTCTCGAAGACGAGGGGACCGTCAACCGTTCCGACCGGCTTGGCGGCGTCGGGAACGCCGCGTTGACCCTCCGCGGCGGGCCACACGATCGCGATGAAAGCCCGCCAGGAATAATCGTCAAAGAAAGCGATCGGGTTGCCCTGAAAGTCGGACGGGATACAAACGTCCGCAGGGGGTTGGGCCGAGCTGATCGCCGGCGAAGGAGGGTTCGGGCAAGTTTGCGCCGATGCCGGTCTCGGGACGCCTTGCGCAATCGCCGCCCAGAGCCGAGCGACGCGATGAGCCGCATCCGCCGCGAACTAAGGACCGAAAGGAGCGTCGCCTCGTTTTTCATCGTTGTGCCCCCACGATGACGGTACGTTCTGCGCAAAGTCGGCGATTGTCAATGTCTCGCCTCGGCCAACTCGATTTCGACGCCGCCTCACTCCCGGCGCCGCCGGGGACCCCGCCTTCTCAAAAGCCGGCCCGAAACTTGGTTCAACCGAACGCCAGCGATTTGGGAGCAATTTCCGCGTCGCTGGCGTTCGAATGGATCGTTTCGCGGATCAGCCGGTCGGTCGTCTGGTCGAGATAGGCGGCTAGATCCGCGTGCAGCTCATTGAACTCCCGCCAGACAACCTCCTCGAACAGCCGGCGCGGCGCGCTGACCATGATCGTCGTCCCGCGCTGGCGCGCATATCGGAAGGGCCGGAAGCCATAGCGCCGGCACAGCGCGATGAACAACCGCGTCGACCAGAGGTCCGGCATCGTGAACTTCATTTCGACCGGCGGATCGCGTCGGGCGGCCTCGTCGAGCTTCGCCCGCAGCCGTTCGGCCGCGGCGCCGGCCGCATTCCGTTCGCCGGAGGTGGCGGCGCCGAAGAACAGCGCCTCAACCTTTCTCAGCCGTTCGCGAAGCTGGTCCTCGATCCTCATGATTCTGCTCCCGCCGGGGACGACGCCATTCCGCGAGGCGTGGTCAATCGGAAACCGCACGCCTCCACATGCGCCGGCGAGGGCGACCCGCCTTACCGGCCGCGCAGCGCGAGCGCGATCTGGACGATGGCGGCGATCAGTTCGAGCACGATCAGGATCACGATCGCCGCTTCGAGCCGGGTCGCCCGGTCGGCGTCGATGATGTCGGTCAGCGCCTGCGCCGTGTCGCCGATCACGTCGAGCTTGCGCTTGAGCACGTCGGCGCGCTCGCTGAGCTCGTATTCGTCGACCAGGCGGGCGTAGAGGCGTTCGAGCTCGGGGCGGTCCCACAGGACGTCGGGCTTTTCCTCAACCGCGACGCGGCCCGAGACGCGGTGCTGGGCGAGCAGCGCCTGGCCGATGAGCCGCAGCATCGCGCGCCGGCGGAACGGCGGCCTGCCGCTCTCGGCGAGCTTGACCGCGAACGGCTCGATCACGTCGAACACCGCATTGACCTCACGCTCGTCGCGCGCCAGCGCCACGGTTTTGGCGAGGGCGTCGGCGATGACCAGAAAGCGCTGGCGGCGACAGGTTCTTGATCTGGATCGGGCCGCCCGAAGACTTCTGTTCGTCGACGTCGGGCGCGATCTCCAGCACCACGGTCTCGTCGTCGCCGCGCGCCCTGACGCCGCTGACCCGCGATTGCAGCTTCGCCAGCGTGTCTTCTTCCTCGAGCGGGGTGAGGCCCGCCATGACCGCGACGCCGAAGCGGAACAGGGCCGCCATTCCCCGTTCGCCGACCCGGAAGGCGAGCGGCAGCGAGGAGATCATGTCGGGACGCTCGAGCCCAGCCGTATCGATGCGCTCGCCGACGATCAGCGCCCGCGCGGTGAGGCGCGTCGGCGCGGCGGTCATGGGGGCGACTTCGGTCATGGCCGGTAAAATACGCGCAGCGCGTGCGGGACGCCAGCCGCGGGCGGACCCGCCGGCATTGTTCGACCGGCCTCTTTGCCGCTAAAGTCGATTAGCGCCGCTGGCTCGAGACGATCCCGAACGCCCGGAGAGAGACCATGGCCATGATCCGACCCAGCCCCGATGGCGCCTCGACGGCGTCCGCGTGGTCCACGCGAACGAACTCGACGTCAACACGCCGCAGACGCCGGGCATGAACCGCGCCGCGGCGATCACCACGCCCGCGCCGGCGCGGAGAAGCTGTGGGCCGGGACGGTGGTCATCCACCCGATGGCGAAGACCGGCGCGCATCATCACGGGCCGGTCGAGAGCGTCATCTATGTGGTCAGCGGCCGGGCGCGGATGCGCTGGGGCGAGCGGCTCGAATTCGTGGCCGAGGCCGGCCCCGGCGATTTCATCTACGTGCCGCCCTACGTCCCCCACCAGGAGATCAACGCCAGCGACGATGCGCCGCTCTCCTGCGTGCTCGTGCGCAGCGGCCAGGAGCCGGTCGTGGTCAATCTCGACCTGCCGAACGTGGAGACGAACCCGAAGCCGTCGAGTGGGTCGACGACCTCCATCCGTCGCGGCGGTCTTAGGCGATTGTTGGCGCGGTCGGTGACCGCGCCTGGCCGCGCTCGGCGCGCGGCTACAAACTCCCCTACCGGCGCAGGACCGGATGCGCCTCGCGGCGTTGCCAGCCCGTGCGCTCGAGTTCCGGCGTTAGGTGATCCTCCTGCGGCCAGCCGACGCAGAGATAGCCGATGAACGCCCAAGATCGGGGGACGTCGAGCGCGTCCGCAAGACCCCCCGGATCGAGGATCGACACCCAGCCGACGCCGAGGCCGCGGGCGCGGGCTGCGAGCCAGAACGTGTGGAGCGCGCAGACCGTTGAATAGCGGCGCGTCTCGGGCATGGTGCGGGCGCCAAGGCCATGCCCTGCTCGGTGGTCTCGTCGCAGAATACCGCCAGTTGCACCGGCGCGTCGCTTAACCCCGCGAGCTTGAGCCGCGCATAGAGCGCCGCCCGCTCGCCATTGTAGACGTTGAGCGCCTCCTGGTTGGCCGCCTCGAAATTGGCGCGGATCGCGGCGCGGCGCGCCGTGTCGTCGACCCGAACGAAGCGCGTCGGCTGGCAATTGCCGACCGAGGGGGCAAGCGCGGCGAGCGCAAAAAGCTCGTTCAGCGTCGCTTCGTCCGGGGCTTCGCCCGCTCGGAACCGGCGCACGTCGCGGCGCCAGGCCAGAAGCTCGGCGAATTCCGCCCGAAAGGCCGCGCCGAACTGAGGGGCGTCGCTGAGGCTTCTCGCCAATTCCGCCATCGGCGCTCCTTTGCCGCCGGCCGACCATCCCGGCGTCTCCGGCATAGCGCGCTAGCGGGGCGTCCCGCAAAGGGAATGTTGCGCGGAGCCACGCGTAAGCCGACCGTCAAAGGGTCAATTGGCGGCCTGCGTCCGGATCCGCTCCATGCTGCTTCCTCAACTTCTTCACCCTGTGCTTTTGATAGTCGAGGACCGCAGTGGCGAAAGGAAGCGATCGGCGGAAGCAAAGGTGAGTGATCGATACGAACAAGGCCTCCTTGCCCTCCTCCGGCTCGATGCGGCAGAGAATGCCGCCTTCGTCACCCGCATAAAAAATATTTGACACAATCTGCCGAGGCTCGAGATGCAACGCGACCCGCTGCGTGCGCAGGTGGTCGATCACGTACAGCGGCAGCTCAACCTCGAACGGCGCGGCCGCCTTCAAGGCGGCGATAAGTTCGACTGTCTTCTCCGGTTTGTCGAGCATTGACGTCTCCAAGCGTGCCCGAAAATGCCGCCGAATCGGCACGGCGTACAAGGGCGAACCAGAGCCGTTTCGGTAGATCGCACAAGATTTTGCGCGTTCTGGGTTCAGTCGATTGGCTTGAGCGAGTCCGGCCCACTTCCGTCAGGACTCCGGTGTGAACGTCGAACAGATAGCCTTGCAGCGTAAGCCGGCCGGCGGCGACGGCGTCGCCGATCCACGGGAAGGTCAGGAGATTGGCGAGCGACAGGCGCACCACTTCGGCTTCGATGCGGCTCAAGCGCCCCTCGGGCGCTTCGCCCGCGGCGGCGAGCGCCGGTCTGCCGATATCGACCCAGGAGGCGATGAAGTCGCGCGCCTGGGGCGGGGCGCCGAAGGCCATCGCCTTGACGCCGCCGCACTGCCCGTGGCCGAGCACCACGACGCGGCTGACCTTCAACACCTTGACCCCGAATTCGAGCGCGGCGCTCGTGCCGTGATGGCCGGGGTCCGGGCTATAGAGCGGCACGAGGGCGGCGACGTTGCGCACGACGAACAATTCGCCGGGCACGGCGCCGAACACCGTCTGCGGGTCGACGCGCGAATCTGAGCATGCGACGACCATCGTGTCCGGGCTCTGCCCCCAATGGGCGAGCGCCTCGTAGCGGGCGCGCTCCGCCGGCCAGATCTCGGCGCGAAACCGGCGGTAGCCTTCGATCAGGGGGTCCATGGCTGGCCTTGCAGCGCGTGAGTTTGCTGCACTGCGATACGCCGACCCCTGCGGCGCGGCAAGCTATCCCCGCGCGCAACTGGCTCCTCGGACAACAAATGCAAAGCCTAAAATCGTGCGCTCTTGCCATGGCCCGCGGGCCGCACCCCGCATCTGGACGCGTCTCGGTACTCGAAAAAAGATGCTTTTGCGCTCCAACCGGGCATTGGCCGCGGTGAGTTTGCCCGTGGTAATCAGGCTCCCCGCACAATTCTGCGAGCGATCGGGGCGCTCGCGGCAAATCGACAGGACCGAGGGAAGTTCAACGTGGCGCGACAGCCGGCTTTGAACAAGGAAGCGCTCGCCGGACTGGGCGCCGAGCGGCTCGCCGAGCTCGCGCTCGACGAGGCTCAACGCAACGGGGCGTTCAAGAAGCTTGTCCTGGCCGCGCTCGCGTCGACCAAAGGGCCGGACGCGATCGCGGCGATCGTCGACAAGCGTCTTGCCGGCCTGGAGCGCGCTGGCGGCGCGATCGCGTGGGAGCGGGCCAAGAGCTTCAGCGACGATCTCGCCGCGGTGCTGAAGATCATCACCGGCGACCTTGCGAAGGCCGATGCCGACATGGCGTTCGCACGCCTCCTGCGTTTTCTCTCCACCGCCGACCGCACGCTTGAGCGTGCCGACGACTCGAATGGCGGGCTGGCGCAGATCTATCGCGACGCCGCAGCCGCCCTGCCCGGCCTCGTCACACGGCTCTCATCGGACACGCGCGCGTCCCTCGCCGATCGCCTTTACCAACTGACTGCCGAGTCCGAATATGGCGTCGTGGCAGGATCGATGCCGGAGATTCTCGCTCAGTCCCCCGCCTCCACAGTCGACGCGCTCGACGCGCGGCTCGCCGAAGCCGCCCGCGCTCTCGGACCGATTGCTGAGAGCGAATTCTGACTGGCGAAAGCGCAGCCGCGCGCGTCGGCTGATCGAATTGCGTCAGCTCATCGCCGATAGCCGCGGCGACGTCGACGCCTTCATTGCGCTGGAAACGAGCGTGCCCGGACGCTTTCCCCACACCCTGGATATCGCGGAACGCCTGACCGCCGCCGGGCGCCACCCCGAGGCGCTCGACTGGCTGCGCCGGCCGGCCGGGCCGTCCATCAAGCGCTTGCGCATGGAGGATTACCACGCCGGTCTCGCGCCTCGCGACTATCAGGCCGACCGGCGGCTACCCCTGGAGCTCCGCGTTCTCGAAGCCCTGGGCGAGCGCGCCGAGGCGCGCGCGCTGCGCTGGAAGTCATTCCAGGAAACGTTGGACCCCGAAATGTTGCGCGAGCATCTCGCCCATCTCCCCGATTTCGAGGACGTCGACGCACTCGACGCCGCGTTCGCCCACGCGCTCGGCTCGCCCCTGATCTACGCCGCGCTGGGCTTTCTCGTCGCCTGGCCGCGTCTCGATCTGGCCGCACGGCTGGTCGTCGAGCGGCGCGCGCAATGGGACGGGCGTCACTACGAGATCCTCGCCGCCGCCGCCGAGGCGCTGGAGTCCAGGCAGCCGCTGGCGGCGACCATCCTCTACCGCGCGCTGATCGATTCGATCCTCGCCCGGGGGCAGTCCCCCGCCTATCCGCACGCCGCGCGCTACTACGCCGAACTCGAGGCGCTCTCGCCGCGCGAGGAGGCGAACTGGCCGATCGACCCGGCGCGAACCTACCGCGTCGGATTGCGCCAGCGGCATGGCCGCAAGCACGGGTTCTGGAGTCTGGTCGAAGCGGCCGGGGGGCGGTAAGGATGGGCGACGCGGGCGGCGCCGGACGCAGGTCCGCGCCGCTTCCTGGCGCTGTCGACCCGAAAGCGTGAAACATTTCCTTTGCGGCGCACGTAAGGAGTGCTGACGGGGATCAACGCCAAGGAGCTTAATTCCGAATGTCTTCGCTAGCGAGCCATGCCCCGGCGGCGGCTGCACATGGGCGCATCGTCTATCGCCATACGGCCGTGGTGCGCGTCACCCACTGGGTCAACGCGCTCTGCTTCGTGCTGCTGGTCATGAGCGGGTTACAGATTTTCAACGCGCATCCGGCCCTCTACTGGGGCAAGGCGTCGACTTTCGACGACCCGTTCTTTTCGCTCACCGCGAACGAGAACGCCGACGGCGACGTCGTGAAGGGCGTGACGACCGTGTTCGGCCATTCGTTCGCCACGACCGGCGTGCTCGGGGCTTCGCGCGACGAGGACGGCGAGATGACGGAACGCGGATTTCCGCGCTGGATCACCATTCCCTCCTATCAGGATCTCGCCACCGGGCGGCGATGGCATTTCTTCTTCGCCTGGATTCTGGCGCTGAACGGCCTGGTCTATGTCGTCAACCTTCTCGTCCGGCGCCGCCTGACCCGCGAATTTGTGCCGTCGACCGGCGAACTGCGCTCGATTCCCCATTCGATCGCGGAGCACGTCCGCCTGCGGTTCCCCAAAGGCGACGCGGCGCTTCACTACAATGTGCTGCAGAAACTCGCCTATCTCTCGGTAATCATCGCCCTGCCGATCCTCGTTCTCGCCGGCCTCACCATGTCGCCGGCGATGGACTCGGCCTTTCCCTGGCTTCTCGAACTGTTCGGCGGACGCCAATCGGCGCGTTCGGTGCATTTCATCCTGGCCTCGTATCTCGTCCTGTTTTTTCTGGTGCATATCGTGATGGTGCTGCTATCCGGCGTCTTCAACAATATGCGTTCGATGATCACCGGCCGCTATCGGATCGAGGAGGCAAGCGATGAGGCGTAAAGGCATGCCGACGCGCCGCCAATTCGTCGCGGGCCTCACTGCCGGGGCGGCGCTTGGCCTTTCGGCTTGCGATCGTCTGTCGGAACCGGGGAAAAGCCGCGACGTGCTCGACTCGGCCGAGACGCTGACCCGCAAGGCGCAACGCGGCATCCTCGACGCGCGCGGCGCGCTCGCCCCCGAATTTTCCGAAGCCGACATCTCCAAAGTGTTCAAGCCAAACGGCTCGACCGATTCCGACGATCCCGACTACGTCGCGGCCAAGAAGGACAATTTCGCTAGCTGGAATCTGGTCGTCGACGGGCTTGTCGAAACGCCTCTGAAACTGTCGCTGGCCGAGCTTCGGCAGATGCCGGCCCGCACCCAGATCACCCGGCACGATTGCGTCGAAGGCTGGAGCTGCATTGGCAAATGGACGGGCGCGCCGCTGAAGGAGGTGCTGAGCCGCGCCGGGCTCAAGCCCAACGCGCGCTATATCGTCTTTCACTGCGCCGACACGCTCGAACAGACCCTCGACGGCACGGGCCGCTACTACGAAAGCATCGACCTTATCGACGCGTTTCATCCGCAGACCATCCTCGCCTACGACATGAACGGCGCCGCCCTGCCGATCGAGCATGGCGCGCCGCTGAGGCTCAGGGTCGAGCGCCAGCTCGGCTACAAGATGGCGAAGTACGTCATGCGGGTCGAAGCGGTCGACGGTTTCGCTTCGCTCGGCCGCGGCCGCGGCGGGTACTGGGAGGATCGCGGCTACGAATGGTACGCGGGGATTTGAGGCGCTGCGATCCCTCGCGCACGGCGTATCAGTTTGACCAATACGCCGCTACGCTTTTGCCGGACCGGCGACTTACCGGCCAGACCTGATTAGCCTGCGGCTGTGCGTCGCCGCCGGCGAATTGCGACAGCGCCAAGCCCCGCGAAGCCGACAATCATCATCGCCCAGGTCTGCGTCTCAGGGACGGCGGGAGACGCGGACAAAAGCGCGGCTGAGCGAAAGGGTTGCTCCGGGCGAAAGCGAATAGTCGAACGAGAAGCCCGCGCCCAATTCGCTCGCCGTAAGCTCTTCCTCGACTGCGACAACTTGACGAGCCGGCGGTCGCTTCGCCCAAGTCGATGGTGTTGGCGCTGAAGAACGTTTCCGCGGCGGCAAGCGTGTTGAAGGCGTAACTAGTGAGAGCCCCATTGACCGACACGTAGAGGGACAGGTCATCGAACTCCGACGCCGCTCGACGCAAAGGACAGCAAGTTGAGATCGAGCGTTTGCCCGGAGGTCGCGCTAAAGTTGAAGATCGCCGCAGTCTCATGCTCTCTGGTGGCGCCGGCGGGACCTCCATAACCGACCGACATGGCGCCGACGCCGAAGGTCGCCTCATCGGGCGTCAATGTCGCCTCCGACCGGGCCTGGCCCGCCATGATGCCGATCAGCGAAGCCGGACCCGCGCCGATGTTCGCTGTCGTCATCGCTCCCGCAGCGCCGTTGACCGGCGAATACGCGGTGGTGGAAACCCCTGCCCCGGTCACGCCCGCCGTACTGTTTGCTTTTGCGTACCCGGAAGCGGCGCCGTTGACGGTTGCGAGCGCGGTGGCGGCGCCCGCAACTCCGCCTGACCCGCCGGTCGCGTTGGCGAGCGCGGACCCATAGCCCCTCGATGTGGTGACGTTGACGATTGCGGTGGCGTTGCCGCCGTCGTTGCCCGCTCCACCAGTCGCTGTCGCACTACCAGCAACGCTTGTCGCGACGGTCGATGTCACGCTTGTGCTGGCGGCGGCGGCTCCGCCCGCGCCAGGGAGTCCGCCTCCGCCCACACCGTCGCCGCCGATGCCGCCGACGGCGCTCGTCGCGATGGTCAGGGACGACGCCGAATGGTCGGTCACGCTGAGAATCGAGGAGGCCTGCCCACCGGCCCCTCCGTTCGAAAAAACTGCGCCTCCGCCGTCGCCGCCGGCAGCATCTTGGAGAAGCGTAAGGCTGCCGCTGGTTGACCCGGTTGCAGCGTTGTTGGAACTCACCGACGCTCCCGCGCCGCCGCCACTGCCGGCAACGGCCTGGACATCGCCGGAGCCCCCGATCGCGGTGACGTTGACCTGCACCGTGCCGGCGCCCGAACTGCCGGTCGCCGTCGCACTGGCCGCGCCGCCAGCCCCGCCGGTTCCAAAAGTGGTGAAATTGCCCGCGCCGCCGATGGCCGAAGCGGCTGAGAATGCCGCCAAGTCGCCGCTCGATGTCGCCGAACTGTTCGCAAACGCTGCGCCGCCCGAGCCGCCAACTCCGACCAGGCTCTCGCCTCCCAATCCGCCTTTTGCCGTGGCGACGGCGTAGCTGCTCGCGCCCGAGGCGGTCGTCGTCGCCCAGGCTTGGCCGCCGGCAGGAGCGTTCCCGGTGTTAACCGACCCGCCCGCACCGCCAACCGCAGCGCCCGAAGCGTGCACTCCGCCAACGCCGGTCGCGTTGGTTAATGAGGTCGCCGTTCCCGCAATTCCCGACCCCGGGGTCGCGAGCGTCGAACCCGAAGTGCCTCCGGCGCCGCCATCTGCACTGTTGTTGACGACAGGCTCGCCGCCAAGCTGCCGATCACACTGAGAGTCGACGACGCTGAGCCGCCGTTGCCCGGCGCGCCTCCGCCTCCGGTCCCGAGAGATCGACCGGCGCCGCCGGCGCCCCCTGTCGCGGATTGGGAAAGGGTAAGCTCCTCCGGGGGTGGAGCCGGTAGCCGCGTTGACGAGACTCGCCGATGCGCCGGCGCCGCCGTTCGCGCCACCCGGCGCGCTCCCGCCGGAACCCCCGGTCAGCGAGGACGAAACCGTCACCGTGCCGCCAGCCGAACTGCCCGAAGCCGTCGCATTCCCCGCCGCCGGCGCCGCCGGTCCCGCTCGCAGAATCGTTGGCGCCGCCGGCGCCGCCGGTCGCGGATGCGGCGCTGGAAACGTCGCTCGCGTCGCCCGTCGTCGCGGAACTCGACGCTGCGCCCCGGCCGCCCGCGCCGCCGTTCGCGCCCGCGCCGCTGGCGTCGCCCGATTGTCCACTCATGCCGCCAGCGCCGCCAGTCCCTACGCAGTGGCTGTCGCGGCCCCCGAACCGATCGAGGTCGTCGCGGTCGCGGTCGCGCCGCCGCCCGCCCCGCCTGCGCCGGCATTGCCGCCCGGCGCGACGCCGTTGCCGCCCGTTCCGCCGGCGCCGCCCGTGGCGACGGCCTTATTGGTAGAGTCTGTGTTGGACGTGGGAAAGCCGGCGCCAGCCGTCGCAGACCCGCCGGGGCCGCCCGGCTGGCCAGGATCGCCGGGATTGCCGCCGTTGGCGCCGTTCGCGCCCGCCGTCCCGGTTTCAGTGTCCGTCGCGGCGAGGGCCAACGGGGCGCCGCCTGCAATCGCAAGGGCCAAGGGAAAAAATGAGCCCATCAGCAACAGGCGCAGACGACGATTTACGGCGAAGGAAACGCGGGAGATTTGCGCATGGCGCGCGCCCTCGGCGTGAGAGCCAGTTAACAATCGTAAATATGCCAAAATGAATGTCAAGGCCGAACGACCCTCAATTAATTGTGTAGTCGATTGATAAAGCCGCTTTAGTCTTTGTTTTTGCAATGTTCGTTCTGAGCGCCGGAGACGGTTCAGAGCCGGATCGCAAGAACGGATTTCGCCGATCGCGCGGCCTCACAATGTCGTCGAACGAATATACCTAGTTGACATTATCTTGTTCTAATAGTGGCAAATAAGCCTCATCTTTTCAATGCTTTGGAAAATTGATGACAAATTTCTTTCAGATTGTCAGAGGTCAGGTCATTATATTTGCGATCCGCGTCGTCGCAGCGCAGGGGACCTTCAATGAGCAATCACGACCCTGCCCCGCCTCCCTTTCGATGGCGTTGAGCCGCTTGTCGAACGGCTAAACCTTTGACAAAGCTCAAAACGGCAATGGGCGGGGCCTTGTTGGAGAAGTTGGCATGGATTGGGGTTGGCGCCGCGTCTGCTTCCGATCTTGCATCCCCGGCGCCTTTCGCGTATAGCCCCGCGCTCGTAAGAACCGCCCGGCCGTGATGGGCTGCCGTGGCGGTTCTTTTCGCTCGTTCCAGCGCGAACGGCGCGTCCGCCCGCCAAGTCAAGCGGGCGGCAAGCGTTAAGGAGAGCCAAATGCCCAAGTTGAAGACCAAATCTGGCGCGAAAAAGCGCTTCAAGATCACCGGAACCGGCAAGGTCGTCTATGCCCAGAGGGGCAAGCAACACGGCATGATCAAGCGCACGAGCAAGCAGATCCGCAACCTGCGCGGCACGGCGATCTTGTTCAAGACCGACGGCGACAACGTCAAGAAATATTTCCTGCCGAACGGCTAGCATTCCGGAGATTTATAACGATGGCCCGCGTCAAACGGGGCGTAACGTCCCACGCCAAGCACAAGAAAGTTCTCAAAGCCGCCAAGGGATTCTTCGGCCGCCGCAAGAACACCATCCGCGCCGCCAAGGCCGCGGTCGACAAGTCGATGCAATACGCCTACCGCGACCGCAAAAACCGCAAGCGCGAGTTCCGGGCGCTATGGATCCAGCGCATCAACGCGGCGGCGCGGGAGCACGGTCTGACCTACAGCCGATTTATCTCCGGCCTTGCCGCGGCGGGGATCGAGGTCGACCGCAAGGTGCTGTCGGAACTCGCTATTTCCGAACCTGCCGCCTTCGCGGCGATCGTGGAGCAGGCGAAGGGGCATTTGCCCAAGGCGGCGTAGGGGTCTCCTTACTCGTAGAGCCTGCCCTGTCCGCCAATCATATCCGGCGCCGCGCGACGCCTTCTCCGGCAAAGCGGGAGAAGGGAATTGACGGCGCCCGCGCAAGTATAGGTCCGTCATGTCCGACCTGGCCGCCCTGCAACGCGAAACATTGGCCGCGATCGAAACCGCGGGCGACGAAGCGGCGCTGGAGAACGTTAGGGTCGCCGCGCTCGGCAAGAAAGGCTCGATCTCCGCGCTTCTCGCGACCCTCGGCCGGATGGCGCCGGACGAACGCAAGGCGCATGGGGCGGCGATCAATGCGCTGAAGGATCAGGTCGCGGAAGCGCTGGCTGCGCGGCGGGCGATGCTGAAGGCGGCCGCCCTCGAAGCCCAACTCAAGCGCGAGGCTGCCGACGTGACGCTGCCGGTCCGGTTGCCAGGCGTCGAAACCGGCCGCATCCATCCGATCAGCCAGGCGATGGACGAGATCGTGACGATATTCGCCGACATGGGCTTTTCTGTCGCCGAAGGCCCGGACATCGAGAGCGACGACTATAATTTCACCAGGCTCAACTTCCCGCCCGGCCATCCGGCGCGCGAAATGCACGACACGTTCTTTCTTCAGGCCGACGCCCATGGCGAGCGCAAGCTCCTGCGCACCCACACGAGCCCGGTGCAGGTGCGCACGATGCTGGCCCAGAAGCCGCCGATCCGCGTCATCTGCCCCGGGCGGACCTATCGCCGCGACGCCGACCAGACGCATACGCCGATGTTCCACCAGGTCGAAGGACTCGTCGTCGATCAAAGCGCGACGCTCGCCAATCTGAAATGGGTGCTGGAGGAGTTTTGCAAGGCGTTCTTCGAAGTGCCGCATGTGGGCATGCGCTTCCGGCCAAGTTATTTCCCCTTCACCTCGCCATCGCTCGAAGTCGATATCCAGTGCCGCCGTTCGGGGGGCGAAATCCGCTTCGGCGAGGGGGAGGACTGGCTGGAAATCCTGGGCTGCGGGATGGTGCATCCCAATGTGCTGACCAACTGCGGCATCGACCCCGAGGTCTACCAGGGATTCGCCTGGGGGATGGGGATCGACCGCGTGGCGATGCTCAAATATGGCCTGTCGGACCTGCGCGACTTCTTCGACGCCGACCTGCGGTGGATCAATCACTACGGCTTCAAGCCGCTCGACATCCCGACGATCGCTGGAGGATTGAGCGGGTGAGACGTAAGCTCTTCGCCCAGATTTGTTGCGAAGGAGATATGAGGATGGCCTGGATAAAGAATTTCGAAATGCGGCCAGGTCGTGGTCGGATGCAGCCTTCTCGGGTTGTCGGCGTTTTGAAAGTGTTTGAGCTGACTGAAGGCGCGCCGATTATCCAGATTGATACCCATGGGTCCGCGGGACGCGAGAAACCGGGTAAACAGAAGTCAAACAATTCAAATGGGTCGGGACGCGGCACACGAGCTATTTCAAATTCTTAAGAGAACCTATCAGTTCAACTGAGTCATTCCTGAAGCTAGAGCTCGATTGCGCCAAACAAATGCCTGTCATGAAATGAAATTCACTCTCTCCTGGCTTCACGACCACCTCGACACATCGGCATCGCTCGCTGAGATCGTCGATACGCTGACGCGCGTTGGCCTCGAAGTGGAAGGCGTCGAGGATCCGGGCGGCAAATATGAAGGCTTCGTCGTCGCCTCCCTGATCGAGGCGAAACCCCATCCGAACGCCGACCGGCTGAAAGTCTGCATCGTCGACACTGGCGCGGGCCGGGAGCAGGTCGTCTGCGGCGCGCCCAATGCGAGGACGGGCATGAAGAGCGTGTTCTCGCCGGTTGGAACCTATATCCCCGGCAAGAAGTTGACACTCGCCAAGGGCGTCATTCGCGGCGTCGAGTCGAACGGCATGCTGTGCTCGGCGGCGGAACTGGAGCTTAGCGACGATCACGAAGGCATCATCGAACTCCCGGACGACGCTCCGGTCGGCGTCCCTTACGCGCGCTTCGCCGGGCTCGACGATCCAGTGATCGACGTCGCGGTGACGCCGAACCGCCCGGACGCCACGGGGGTTGCAGGCATCGCTCGCGATCTCGCCGCAGCCGGGCTCGGGTCGCTGACCACCAAACCGCCGAAGCGTTTCGACGGCGCGTTCGACTGCCCGACCCGCGTCCATCTCGATTTCGCCCCAGCGGACGCGCATCTCTGTCCTGCTTTCGCTCTGCGCCTGGTGCGCGGGGTGACGAACGGGCCTTCGCCGGAATGGATGCAGAAGCGCCTCCGCGCAATCGGGCTCAGGCCAATCAGCGCGCTTGTCGACATTACCAATTACATTACATTCGACCGCGGCAGGCCGCTGCACGTGTTCGACTACGCCAAGGTCGCGGGCGACCTCCACGTGCGCCGCGGGCGGCATGGCGAGAGCGTGCTGGCTCTCGACGGCAAGTCCTACCCGCTCGACGAGAGCATGGTGGTCATCGCCGACGCGCAAGGCGTCGAATCGATCGCCGAAATCATGGGCGGCGCTCACACCGGCTGCGATGCGAACACGCGCGACGTCCTCATCGAGAGCGCGCTGTGGGACCCGGCCAATATCGCGCACACCGGCCGCAAGCTTGGGGTAGTGACCGACGCGCGCTACCGGTTCGAACGCGGCGTCGATCCTGACTTCTGCGTTCCGGGCTGCGACCTCGCGACCGCGCTCGTCCTTGAGTTTTGCGGCGGCGAGCCTTCGCGGATGATTGTCGCGGGCGACCCGTCGTCGCCGAGGCGCGTCGATTCCCTTTCCCTACTCCGAAGTGAGGCGGCTGATCGGCGTCGATATTCCGCGCGAGGAAGGAGAGGCGATCCTGGACCGCCTCGGTTTTGGCGTCGAAGACGGCAGCGTAACGCCGCCATCGTGGCGGCCGGACATATCGGTGAAAGCCGACATCGTCGAGCAGATCCTTCGCATCGCAGGCGTCAGCCGCGCGCCGACCATCCCGCTCCCGAGACTCGATGCCGGCGTGCCAAAACCGGTGTTGACGCTGTTGCAAAAGCGCGCGCGCCTCGCCAAACGCACCTTGGCTTCGCTTTCGTTGCGCGAAGCCGTCACTTGGTCGTTCGTCTCCAAGGCGGCGGCGGAATTGTTCGGCGGCGGCGCCCACTCCCTTGCTCTCGCCAATCCGATTGCGGCGGACCTCTCCGATATGCGCCCCAGCCTCGTGCCCGGTCTGCTCGCCGCCGTCGAGCGCAACGTACGCAGGGCGATCGACGATGTCGCGCTCTTCGAGGTCGGACAGGTCTTTCTGGGATCGGGCGAAAACGGTCAGTGCATCGCGGCTGCGGCCGTGCGGCGCGGCAGGGCGAAAGCGAGCGGCGAAGGCCGGTATTGGAGCGGCGGCGGCGACGTCGATGTCTTCGACGCCAAGCAAGACGCGATGGCCCTTCTGGACGCGCTGGGCGCGGCGAGTGCGGTGCAAGTCGTTCCCGGCGGCCCGCCGTTTCTGCATCCAGGCCGTTCGGCGACTTTGCAGTTCGGGCCGAAGAACACCGTCGGCTGGTTCGGACAGTTACATCCGGACGTCTGCCGGATTCTCGATTTAGAGGGACCAATCGTCGCCTTCGAGGTCACGCTCGACGCCATCCCCGCGCCGAAGCCCAAGCCGACCAGGGCCAAGCCGAAGCTTCAGCGCTCAGACTTCATGCCGGTCGAACGGGACCTCGCCTTCGTGGTCAGCGAGGACGTGCGCGCGGGAGATATTCTGAAAGCTGCGCGGAGCGCGGAGCGTTCGCTCATCGCAGACGTCGGCGTTTTCGACGTCTATCAGGGCAAAGGTCTGCCGGAAGGCGCCAAGTCGGTTGCTATCAACGTGATCTTGCAACCGCGCGAGCGCACACTGACCGACGCCGAAATCGACGCCGTGGTGGCGAGGATTGTCAGCGCGGTGTCTGAGAAGACCGGCGCAACGCTTCGCGGATAAGATCATGGCTGGGCGCGGCGCAATCATCGTGCTCGCCATCGCAGCGATGTGTCTCGTTCGCCCCGCGCGCGCCGACGATCCGGCTTGCGCGCAATATCAGGAGCCGTTGGCCTACAATGCTTGTCTCGCCAGGCACGGACCGAAGGCCAATGACCTCGCGACGCGTCCGGCCCAGGGCGAATATCGCCCGGCGCCGAGGGCTCGCGCTGGCTACCCCTCAGGCGGAAGCTCGGGGGAAGCTTCCGGGCGGTCGCCGCGCGCCCCGCGCACCCATGGCCGCGTCCACATGGAATTTCAAATCAAGTGATGTGGGCTGCTGAACGAAGCCAGACTTGCGAGCGCGGCGCCTGTGCCTGCGGACAGCCCAAGCGCCGCGCCCTATCCCCGCGCGGTGGGAGGATCGTCGCGGGGGCCGCGCTTCGCGCAGGCCCCCGGGGGCGCGACGACGCGGGATTGCTGATTTTCGTCCCGGTCATTGCTCAGTTGCTCTGCCCCAGGGTCACAAACCTATAGAACGACGCCCGCATTCCAGCTGTGATCCACATCACATCGCGGTAGCGAACCGCGCCGACCGCTACCGCGCGTTGCAGCGTTTGATGAAGCCAAGGCTCCCTCGGCACCGCGCAATCCCCGTAAGAGGCGCGGCGATTCGATCTCCATTCCACGGACCTGAGGCTGCGAATGCGAACGAATGCTTGACGTCGCGGCAAAGCTCGGCCACCGTCAGTCACAAGGCGCGACGATGGTTTCGAATACGCTTGCGGCGCACCCCTGTTTCAAAACGCTCGATCCGGAGTCCTGCCGGATTCTCGATCGTCATTGCACGTGGCTCAAAGCGCCGGCGGGGGCGTGGGTCGTGGGGCAGAGCGCAACCGACCGCGACGTGTATTTCATCATGACAGGCCGGCTGAGAGCCGTGCTGCATGGCGTGCGCCAGGACCTCATCTTCACCGAGATGAAGGAGGGCTCGTTCTTCGGCGAGATGAGCGCTTTCGACGGCGCGCCGCGCGCGGTCAGCGTCTTTGCGGTCAACAATTCGCTGGTGGCGAAGATGCCGAGTGCGGTGTTCGTCGAAACGATGTTTTCCCATCGTCCGCTCGGCGAAGCCGTGATCGCGGCCCTGATCGCGAACGTCCGTACCACAACGCGCAGGGTTGGGGAACTTGGAGCGCTCGGCGTTCGCAGCCGGGTCCACGCGGAGCTGCTGCGCCTTGCGCGCCCCGACCGCGACGATCCGAAACGCGCGATTATTCTGACTCCGCCGAACCAGTCGGAGCTTGCTTCGCGCATCAACACCCGTCGGGAAACCGTGTCCCGCGAGATCAACGCGATGGAGCGTGAGGGCCTTATTGAGCGCCGGCGCGGCGCTATCGTCATCACTGACGCCTTGAGGCTCGTCGCGACGCTCGAAGCGGCAAGCAGCGGGTAGAGCGATCATTTCAGGCGGCGCGCGCGCACTTTGCGTCGCGCCCAATGATTTGAAGCGCTTGGGTGCTGATTTATCGTTTCCGGCGCAAGCGCCGAGGCGCCTTGCTCCTTGGCCTGTCGCACGACTTGGTTGGCCTCCTGAAGCGTCGCGCGCAGCGCCTCGGCCCAGGGCTCCTTGTCGAATTCGCACACCGCCTGAAGTTCGCGCAGGAGATGGGCGTTGCAGAAGGCGTGGTCGACGGCTTCGAGCCGATAGTAGGCGCGCCAATGGTCATGAACCACCACGCCGCCCTCCAACTCGGGCACGGCCGAGCGGGGCTCGTCAGCGCGATAGAACGTATGGGTCAGCGTCGAGGCGGTATGCAGCCAACGGGTCGCTCCGGCGATGCGCAGGCCGGTTTCGTCGAGGCAGCGCACGCGCGCCGCCGCGACGCATGCGCCGATGGCGCGATAGAGCGGCTCCAGCGCTTCGGCCTTGCGGCGAACCCAACTCGCCACGCTCGCGCCGCAGACCCCCGTCGCCCCGAACAGGTCGTGAAACACCTGGGCGGTTCGTTCTTCGGGCACGAGTTGCTGGGCGTTGAGAGTGACCGCCGCCGCCTTCAACCGTTCGCCGTACTGAGCCGGCGAAACCACGCCCTCGGGGAAGGCGGCGCGCGTGCGTTGGCCGCAAGCCGCGCAGCCATAGATCGCCCCCCGGTGTTCGCTGACCATCAGCGGCTTCTCGGGAAGATCGAAAACCTGTCGTTTCTCCTCGCCGATCTTGGAATTGGGCGGAAGCTGCGCCTGGCAATGCGCGCATGTCTCGGCCCCATGCTCGACAATCAGGTCGGGCTCGGCCACTTGGCGCAGCGTATTGCCGTCATGGCCTTTTTGGCCCCCGCTCCGCTTGCCCGTGCGCGTGCGCAGGCTGCGCAAGACGCGAGGCTTCTTCTTCAGCCCGTCGCTCGACGGCGGCTTGGAGCTGTTGGCGCTGTCAAGCCCCAAACGGCGACGCAGCTCCGCGTTCTCGGCCCGAAGCGCTTCGATCTCGCCCCTGAGCGCGGCGATCAACTCCACGACGTCGGGCGGAAGAGCCATCCTAGCGACGCAAAAGCGATTTGAGTTCGGCTTACTAATACGGATATAATATGAATGTCTATTACGTCGCCCCGTCGTCCCCTCCCGTCCTCGCCTAATCTCCCGCCGCCTCGGCCAGCGCCTTCCACCAATGCTTGTTCTTGCTCCCAGTTCCAGCGGGCGGTCGGGGACGGGGACGGGAGGACCCAGATCCGCGTCGCTCCGATGCGCTCCGGTTGCTCGCCGAAACTGGGCGTACGGCCGAGATATCCCCGCCCAGCAGCTTGGCTGGTGAAAGCGAGCAGCTTCGGGCGCGCCGCCTCGATCTTGGCGTGCAGCGCGGCGCGCGCCTCCCGCCCCAAGGCGCCGGGCGGCAATTCGCGGTCCATCCCGCTCACATGTTTGGCGAGATCGGTAAGGCCGAGGCCCCAATGCGCCGCCTCGCGGTACTCGTCCGGCCGCAATAATCGCGGGGTGAGCGAGACTTCATGCAGCGCGGACCAGAACTTGTTCTGCGGATGCGCATAATAGGCGCGGAGCTTGGCCGACACGGTCCCCGGCGCGGTGCCGCAAAAGACGATCTTGAGACCAGGCCGCAATACGTCAGGAACCAGATAGCCAAGCTCGTTCATATCCCCCTCAAATCGTCTGATTATACGCCCCGACCTCCGTGTTCTCGCGCAGCACGGCGTCGACGGCCGCGAACATTTCGCGCATCCGCGCTTCCGACACCGGACTTTCGACGACGACGACGAGCTCAGGCTTGTTGGACGAGGCGCGCACCAGCCCCCAGGAGCCGTCTTCGACGGTAACGCGCGCGCCATTGATGGTGACGATCTCGCGAATCGGCTGGCCGGCCAGGAGTTCGCCCTTCGCCTGCATCGCCTTGAAGCGCGCAACAACCCGGTCGGCGACGTCGTATTTCACTTCGTCGGCGCAATGGGGCGACATGGTCGGCGAACCCCAGGTCTTCGGAAGAGCGCGGTAGAGATCGGCCATCGAACTTCCCGGGATTGCGATCGAGCATGTCGAGCACCGCGATCGCGGTGATGAAGCCGTCGTCGTAACCGCGCCCAAGCGGCGCATTGAAGAAGAAATGTCCCGATTTCTCAAACCCGGCAAGCGCCTGCAAGTCCCTGACCCGGCGCTTGATGTGCGAATGACCGGTCTTCCAGAAGTCGACCTTGACGCCATTGGCGGCAAGGACTGGATCGCTCGCAAAGAGCCCGGTTGATTTCACATCGACGACGAAGGTCGCGTCGCGCCGATCGGCCGACAGGTCGCGCGCCAGCATGACGCCGATCTTGTCGGCGAAGATTTCCTCGCCCTCGTTGTCGACGACGCCGCAGCGGTCCCCGTCGCCGTCGAAGCCGAGCGCGAGATCGGCCCCGCTCTCCCTCACCGCCGTCGCCATCGCGCGCAGCATGTTGAGGTCCTCCGGATTCGGGTTGTAGCGCGGGAAAGTGAAATCGAGATCACAGTCCAGGGGCACGACTTCGACGCCGAGTTCGCCGAGGAGCTGAGGCGCGAAGGCGCCCGCCGTTCCGTTGCCGCAAGCGGCGACGACCTTGAGCCTGCGTTTGAACTTCGGACGAGCAGTCAGGTCGGCGATGTAGCGCGCCGGAAAATCGGCGATGAATTCATATCCGCCGCCCGGCTCAGGGCGAAAGTCGCCGCCAATCACGATGTCGCGCAGCCGCGCCATCTCCTCCGGGCCGAAGGTCACCGGCCGCGACGCGCCCATCTTGACCCCGGTCCAGCCGTTGTCGTTATGCGAGGCCGTAACCATCGCGACCGCCGGCGTATCGAGCGCGAATTGCGCAAAATAAGCCATCGGCGTGAGGGCAAGGCCGATGTCACGCACCTTCGCCCCGCCGGCGATCAGCCCCGCCGCCAGCGCGAACTTGATCGAGGCCGAATAGCTGCGAAAATCATGGCCGATCACGACCTCACGCGGAACGCCGAGCTCGCGCAACAGGCGCGCCAAGCCGAAGCCCACGGCCTGCACGCCCATCAGGTTGATTTCCTTCTCGAACAGCCAGCGCGCGTCATATTCGCGAAAGCCGGTCGGCTTGACCATCGGCTGGGACTCATATGCGTAAGTGTTGGGGGAGAGCTTGGGCGATGGCCTGGGAAACAAGAGGGGCCCCATGTTTGGAGTGGCGAACTGAGAAAACCGATGATTGCGACGGACCGACCTCCATCTCCAATATCACATGTATATATAAAGTATATATTTTCTTATGTTCTCTGGAGTGAGAGCATCGGGCGTGCTTCGGCCGGTTCTCCAGCTGCCCTTGACCCTTTAGCCCGACCTGTTAGAATTTGAGTCCCAATTCCCTTATCGGGTGTGCTATTGTGAGGCCGGGGCGCTTGCGCGAACGCCAGGCTTCTGAAATTTGGCGCACGCACCCAGGCTGCGAGCGGCTTCCTGGCGGGCTGAACGTTTTCCAACGCATCGGGGACGAAACGAACGGGACAGTTTGAGGGCCCGAGCGAATGTTTCGACTTACTTGCCAGGAGGGAGTCCGACCGTGTTGATGATAGGCGACCTTCGCACAACCGGAATTCTGGCGGTCCTGCGTCGCGAGTTGCGCCCTTTCTTCATGAAGATGCGGATTTTTTACTTTAACAAAATGTGGGGAATGGATGTCGGACCAGACTGCATGATATCCTTTTCAGCGAAACTGGATACGAGTTTTCCGCGGGGGGTTCATATTGGCGAAAGCACTGCGGTTAACTTCGGCGCTTGCGTCCTGACCCATGACTATCCACGCCGGCTCCATTTGGATACCTGGATCGGAAAGGAATGTCAGATCGGGGCGCACAGCATTATCATGCCGGGCGTCAAAATTGGCGACAATTGTGTCGTCGCGGTTGCGAGCGTGGTCATGAAGGACGTGCCGTCCAATTGCCTTGTCTCCGGCAATCCGGCGCGCGTGATGGAGAGAGGCATTCAAACCGGACGATGGGGCATCATCAACCGGATGGTTCGCGGAGAATTTGGCGCCGTTCCGCCCCCGACTGATGAAAAGGCGATTTCGTGAACGATTCCGGTCTCTTGAACGGTGTGGGCGTGCAACCCATGCCGGTGATCGACTTGACGGGGCGGGTCGCGGTGGTGACGGGCGCGTCTCGGGGCATTGGCCGCGCGACCGCCGAATGTTTGCTGAAGGCCGGCTGCACCCTCATCTTGAACGCGCGCGCCTCAGACGAGGCCTCCGCGAGCTTTGCCGAACTTGAGAGCGCTTATCCGGGCCGCGCCTCTACGGTCTATGGCTCGGTCGCAGACAACGCCACGGCAGGCGCGATCGCCCAAGCCGCAATGTCTCGCCACAAGCGGCTCGATATCCTGGTCAACAACGCCGGCATTCTGCGCGACAGCCTTCTCGGCATGATCTCCAATGCGGAGATCGACGAGTTGTTCAATGTCAATGTCATCGGGCTGATCAAGATCACCCAATTGGCGGCGCGCGCAATGGCGCGCCGCAAAAGCGGGTCGATCATCAATGTGGCCTCGATTGTCGGCAGACGGGGCAATAGTGGTCAGACCGCTTATGCCGCGACCAAATCCGCCGTCATCGGGACGACTTATTCCGCAGCCAAAGAGCTCGCGCCATTGAATATCCGCGTCAACGCCGTTGCGCCGGGTCTGATCGACACCTCGATGACCAAATCCATACCCGACGATAAGCGCCAGCGACTTGAATTCGAACATCGCGATGGGCCGGGTCGGAACCGCACAGGACGTCGCCAACGTCATATTGTTTCTGGCTTCCGACCTCGCCGCCTATGTGACCGGACAAGTTATTGGCGTCGACGGCGGCCTGGTGCTGTGAGGCGCGCTGGACCCGCTTTCGAGCCGGGCTTCCGCTCCTCATCGCCGCAGGCAGTTTCTTGCGCTCGAGATCGCTCCACTGGAGGTTTTGTGAATGACCGTACGAGATCGGGTGTTCAGCGCGTTCAAGGAAAGCTTCGATCTCGATGACGGGGCCAAGACCTCCGAACTCGTCTATCAGGAATATCCTGCCTGGACCTCGGTTGGTCACATGATTCTGGTCGCTGCGCTGGAATCCGAATTCGATACGATGCTGGAGACGGACGATATTCTCGAAATGAGCAATTTTGAAAAGACCGTCGCGATCATGAGCAAATACGCCCAGGACGCTTAGCGCGCAGGGGCGTGGACACGAATGCAGCAGAAGTCACTTCGCGATTTGGACGCTTCATGCGGGGGACTTCTTCCGCTCGTCGCGCCGCTTGAGTCGACGCCGGCGGTTCGCGACGACAATCGCGAGATCTGGCTCACCCGCGAAGAGCTTCGCTCCGCCAGTGTTCGCCTTGCGGGCGCCCTCGCCTCAAAGCAGAAGCAGCTCGTCTTTCTGCTTTGCGCGAATAGGGTCGAGACGTTGATCGGCCTGCTCGCCGCAGCGGCGGCTGGACAGGCGATCCTTCTTGCCGATCCGTTGCTTCCCGAAGACAAGCTGAAAAGTCTGGTCGACGCGTATCGTCCTGAGGTCGTCCTCGGAACGCGCGACCATTCGACGATCCTGGGCGGCGTTGCGGGTGCGTCTTCGGACTGGCGTGCGGGGGACGCGAACGCGGGCGACATTCAATGGATCGCGACGGATCCGACTTCGCCGAACGAGGAGATCAACCCGGCTTTGCAACTGCTCCTGTCGACCTCGGGGACGACGGGCAGCCAGAAATACGTGAGACTTTCGCGCGACGCCGTCGTCGCCAACGCAGGGCAAATCGCCGAGGCGCTCGCAATCGGCGCTGACAGTGTCGGAATAGCGCATCTCCCGCTGCACTATTCCTACGGGCTTTCGATCGTGACGTCCCATCTGGCCGCCGGAGGCCGGGTCTATCTGGTCATGGATTCGATCATTTCGCCAAGCTTCTGGTCGAAGATCAGGGGCGCGGGCGGCTCGCACTTTCCGGGCGTTCCGTTTCACTATGCGGCGCTCGCGCGCCTGGGCGCCGGCATCGTCCCTGAGTTGGTCAACGTGTTCACGCAGGCCGGCGGGGCGCTCGATCCTCGCGTTCAGGCCAAGATCTTTGAAATGGCGACGCGCCGCGAGGGCCGCTTCTTTGTCATGTATGGGCAGACGGAGGCCTCGCCCCGGATGACGACTTTGCAGCATGTGGACTTTTCGCGGAAGGCTGGTTCGGTCGGGGTCGCGCTGCGCGGGGGACGGCTTTCGATCGTCGGCGAAGAGGGCGCGCCATTGCAGGCAGGCAGCGTCGGCGCGGTTGCTTACGACGGTCCCAACGTGATGTTGGGCTATGCGACTTCCCGCTCGGACTTGAGCAAGGGGGATGAACTGCGCGGACGGCTCGAAACCGGGGATCTGGGACGCCTCGATACGGAGGGCTTCCTTTATCTGACCGGCCGCGCGAAGCGGTTTGCGAAGATTTCGGGCTATCGGCTCGGCCTCGACGAAATCGAGCAGGAGCTTTCGACGGTCTGCTTCGTGGCGTGCCTTGACGCTGGCGAGAAGATCGCCGTCGTTCACGAGCAGGAGATGGAGGCGCCGCTGAAATCCCGCGTGAGGGAATTGGCGGCGACCTATAAGATCCCTATCTCGAGCTTTTCTCTGGTGAGAACGTCGCAAATTCCGCGCGGGGCGAGCGGTAAGGTCAACTACGCGCAGCTGAAGGATGTCATCGGTGTTTGAGCGCCTCCTCGACGCCCCGCTCTACTCCCTGCGGCAGTCCGAGAAGGAGGCGATCCTCCTCGATGGACTGAATGAGCTCACCCGTCATCACTACCGGATGAGCCCGGAATACGCGCGAATCCTGGACGCGGCATGGGGCGGCCTCAAGACCTACGACAAGGTCTCGGACGTCCCGTACTTGCCGGTCAGCCTGTTCAAGGAGATGGAGCTGAAAAGCACGCCGAGCCGGCGTTCGTCATGCGATCCAGCGGCACGACGGGCCAGCGGACAAGCCGGATTGTCGTCGACCGGGAAACAGCCAAGCGCCAGTCTGAGGCGCTGGTCGCCTCCTTCCGACCGATTCTCGGGAGCCGCCGGCTGCCGTTCCTGGCGATCGACACGAAAGATGTGATCTTGCCCACGGATCTCTCGGCGCGCGGTGCGGGCGTCCTGGGAATGATGAAATTCGGCGCAAAGACGACCTTCGCCCTCAACGCGCAATTGGAGATGAACAAGGACGCTATCGCATCCTTCGTCCGCGCCAACGGCAAAGAACCGTTCCTGATCTTCGGCTTCACCTTTCTCGTTTGGGACAAACTCTACAAGGCTTTCGCGGACGGGGAGCTTGATCTTTCGAACGCGACCCTCGTCCATTCTGGCGGATGGAAGAAGCTCGAGGCCCAGAAAGTTTCCAACGCCGAGTTCCGGGCTGCGCTCGCGCGACGGTTCAATCTGCGAAACGTCTACAATTTCTACGGCTTCGTCGAACAGATCGGGTCCATGTTCGTCGAGGGGCCCGACGGATTGCTTTATCCGCCAAATTTCACCGACATCATCGTCAGGCGCGCGCACAGCTGGGAGCCGGCGGGGGTGGGGGAGGAAGGAGTCGTTCAGGTCGTCTCGCTGCTGCCGCGGTCCTATCCAGGCCACAGCGTGCTGACGGAGGATATGGGAGCGATCGTTACGGTCGACGCCGGGGTTGCCGGCCGCTTCGGCAAAGCCATTCGCATTTCAGGTCGGGCGCCGAAAACGGAGCTCCGGGGCTGTAGCGACGTGATCGCCGCGTGAGGTCGCTTAAGGCAGATGCTGCATGACCGAAGCCGTCGTCTACCAGCCGAGGGGCGCGGAAGCTGTCGTTGAAGACAGTGCGCTCTTCGCGACGCTTGAACAGGCTCGGCAGCGGCTCGCAATTCCTTTTGCGACGGAACGCATCGAGCTGATCGCCAGCGTCGCAGAGACCCTGTTGGGCGCGCGAGGTTCGGCGGCGTCAGGGCCTGCGGCCCATTTCGCGTTTTGGACGCGGCGCGCTGCGCTCGCGAAGCTGGCCGCCGGTTTCGCCGCCAGGACGCCGGCGAACACTTTGGCGCGCCCGCGCGGCCTCGTCTTTCATCTGCCGCCGCAGAACGTGGAGACGGTTTTTCTTTATTCCTGGGTGCTGTCCTATATCGTTGGCAACGCGAATATCGTTCGGCTGCCCCATGAGATCAGCGCCCGGATGCGATCGATCGTCGACCTGTTTCTCGAACGGCTGCGGGCCCTCGAAGACGATTCGCAGCTGTTCGTTCACTATCCGTCGCAGAGCGATCTCGGAGCGAAAATCTCCGCGTTGAGCGACGCCCGCGTCGTTTGGGGCGGCGACGCCAAGGTTGCTCTTTTTGCTCCCCTGCCCTTGCGAAGCGGCGGCAAATCAATCTGGTTTGGCGACCGCTTCTCCTTTTCGGCGATCAATGGCGCAGCGCTCGATAAGCTCGATGACGCTGCGCTCCGTGGACTCGCCAAGAAGCTTCATAACGACGTCTTCGTCTTCGATCAGATGGCGTGTTCCTCGCCACACGCGCTTTACGTCGCGGGCGAAGCGGCGGCGCACTATGCCGCGGTACGGCGATTGCTCGACGCCTCGGCGCTGGAGTGGGCGATCGACGATCCCGCTGGGCGAGTGGGACATTCGATCGGCAAAATGACTGCGGCTTTCCACGCGGCGGCGAGCGGACAGGCGACCGCCGTCGACTGGCGGACCCATCTGACCAGCATCGTGGCCAGTCAGCCAATGCGGCAGGAGCTTCGGGTCGGCGGCGGATTTCTCAGTGTCGTTTTCGTACGGACGCTGGCGGAGATCGCCGGCTTCATTCGGGAGAGCGACCAGACTATCACCCATTTCGGCTGGGACCGCAGCGAGATCGAAGCCGCCGCTGCGCTACGGACCGGACCCGGCGTCTCGCGCTGGGCGCCGATCGGCGCAGCCCTCGACTTCGACTTCATTTGGGACGGCTACGACATCCCCTTTGAGCTGACCCGCCTGGTGCGCATCTCCTGAACGGGCTTGGTTCACCGGTCGCTTCGATCGCGCCTACAAGTCGATGCGTCTGTCACGGCAGCGCGCCGCGCTGCTTAAGCTCGCGCTCCAGATCGACGTCCGGGACGATAATGGATCGCGGCTCATCCCGGCCGCCTCCGAAGCGCGCACGTTGGGCGCCGAGTCGTCGATGAACAACAGTTCGTGAGGCGCGCCGCTCTACGCGTTCAAACAGGATTTCGTAGATGCGCCGATCGGGCTTGACTACGCCTACATGGCCGGAGATCACTCGCGTGTCGAATTCGCCGAGGAAGTCGTATCGCGCTTCGGCGAGCGCGAATTTCGAAGCCGCGAAATTGCTGAGCGCATGCACCGGCCGCCCCGCCGCCTTGAGCCGCCGCATCAGCGCGACATTCTCCTCGATCGGCCCGCCAAGGGTCTCGATCCATCTTTCATCGAACGCCCAGAGTTCGTCGGCGAATTCCGGAAAGGCTTTCGCCTGCGCCTCGACCGCGCCTGAGAAGTCCGGCGCGATGTCGGTATGCGCCACAAAATCCATGCTGCAGGCGGTCGCCAGGAATCGCTCCATCCGCGCCTCGTCCTCGAAGCGCTTGCGGTACAGATTGCGCAGATTCCAGCGCAAGAGAACATTGCCGATGTCGAAGACGACGATCAAGGGACTGTTCCGGCGGGTCGGGTTGGCGCGAGGCCTCGGCTTGCATTCCTACTCGGGACATATTTGGAGGCGACCGCGGAACACGTCTTGCCACGAAGGTCTCGCGAACTCAAGACGGCGCGGTCATCTCGGCGACAAGCGAGCGGGCTTGCGGCGATTAGCGGTTGACAACAGATGCGGGGCGCCGTCGGTCTATCCGCGTTCGCTCATGAGGATGCCGCGCCCAAGGAGGTTAGTCGATGCGCATCGAGCCGGTCTTCCTGTTCGACCTCGACGGCACGCTCGTCGACAGCGTCTACCAGCACGTGCTCGCCTGGAAGGAGGCGCTCGACGCCGAGGGCATCGAGCTTTCGGTCTGGCGCATCCATCGCAAGATCGGCATGAGCGGCGGGCTGTTCACGAACCAGCTCATGCGCGAAACCGGCGTTGAGATCAGCGAGGACCGGCTCGAGCGGCTGCGTCGAGCCCACGCCGAGGCCTATCGGCGGCATGGCCGACCGCATCCGGCCGCTGCCGGGCGCGCGCGAATTGTTGGCCTGGCTGACCAACGCCGGACATTCCCTGGGCGATCGCGACCAGCGGACGCATGGAGACCGCGGCGGTGAACCTGCAAGCGCTCGGCGTCGATGCCGCGCGCAGCCGGTGGTGACGCGCGATCAGGTCAAATACGCCAAGCCCGATCCGGACCTGTTTCTGGCGCCGCGGCCGAACGGCTGAACGCGCCGATCGAGACCGCGGTCGTGGTCGGCGACAGCATCTGGGACATGCTCGCCGCCGCGCGCTGCCGCGCGCTCGGCGTCGGCCTGCTTGTGCGGCGGCTATGGCGCGAGCGAGCTTCAGCAGGCGACCGCCTTCAGCGTCTACGAGGACCCCGCCGACCTGCTCGTCCATATCGACGAGCTTGGCGGACGGCGCTGACCGGCTGTCGAGCGACCGCGCTCAACCCGACCTGGGGGTAAAGCGCGCGACCAGTTCATGCGCGTCGCCCGGATAGGTCAGCTTGACCCGGGTCACTTGCTGGTCGCCGCTCCACGTTCGCCGTTCCACCACCAGGCACGATGCGCCTTTGCGGAGTCTCAAAGCGAAGGACGTTTCGGCGTTCGCGGCTTCGGCGCGGATGCGGTGCTCGGCGGAGGTCCAGGGGATTCGCGCAACGAGCCACGCGCCCGGCGCAACGGCAGCGAAAGTCTCGCCCTCCGCGTCCGGCGCCGCGGCAAGATTGATCAGCCGCTCCTCGAGACAGAATGGGCGCTCCGCCGCGTCGTGGCGGCAGTCGACGGCAAGAACCGTGCGCTTGGCGCCTATGGCGAGCAACTCTCGCTCGGCGCGCGTCGCGTGACGCTTGCCCAGGTTGAGAATCGTGTGCCGGTAAGGGAGGCCGAGCGCCGCCACCTCTGCCCCAATGTCGCGGATTTCCAGCGCGGCCGATTGCGCGTGCGGACGCCGGACGAAGCTTCCCGCCTTCCGCCGACGCTCGATCAGCCCGGCGCCGGCGAGCTGCGACAGCGCCTTGCTGACCGTCATGCGCGAGCAGCCGTAGCTCGCGGTCAACTCATGCTCGAAAGGAATCCGAGGCCCGGGCGGCCAGTCTCCCGACAGGATGCGCGTTTCGATGTCGCTGAGGATTCTGTGGTGCAGCGAGGACGAGCCCGCTTGCGGCGCGGCCATCGGCGGAAGTCGGTTCATTGTTCGCACAGTCGGCGCATCGTCGCCTTAAATCGCGCCGCGACCTTGTCGCGGAGCGCGTGCCGTCCATCGGCGACGACTTTGCGTCCGCCGCTCCAGACGCAGTCCACGAGTTCGTTGCCGCCGCTGAATATCCAAGCGTCGAGGATCTGATCGTCGGCCTTGCCGGCGGTCGCCGGATGATCGGCGCGCAAGGCGACGATATCCGCGGTCGCGCCGGCGGCGAGCCGGCCGCCTCGGCGCGCCAGCGCCCGCGCTGCCGCCGGACCAGATCGCCTCCAGCATGGCGCGGCCGGACGATCCGCCCGGCGGGGCGCAGACGTTGCGCGCCCTTTGGCGCAGGCGCTGCGCATATTCGAGCTGACGCAGCTCGGCCGCCACGCCGATGCACACGTTGGAGTCGGAGCCGACGCCGTAACGGCCGCCCGCGCGGATGTAATTCGCCGCAGGGAAGATTCCGTCGCCGAGATTGGCCTCCGTCACCGGACAGAGGCCGGCGACCGCGCCCGAATCCGCGAGCCCCTGCGTCTCGCCTTCGTCCATGTGGGTCGCATGGATCAGGCACCAGCGCGCGTCGACGTTCGCATGATCGAGCAGCCAGCGCACCGGACGTGTCCCCGACCAGGCGACGCAGTCCTCGACTTCCTTGACCTGTTCGGCGGCGTGAATGTGGATCGGCCCGCCCCCGGCAAGCGGGATAAGTTCGCTGAGTTCGCCGGGGGTCACGGCGCGCAGGCTATGGGGCGCGACTCCGAGCGCTTCTCCGGGCGCGTCCTTGATCAGGCGGCGGCAATCCTCGACGAGGCGCGCGAAGGAGCCGACATCGTTGATGAACCGTCTCTGTTCGGGCAGCGGCGGCGCCCCGCCGAAGGTCGAATGCGCATAGAACGACGGCAGCAATGTCAGTCCGATGCCGGCCTGCCGCGCCGATGCAACGATGCGGCCGGCCATCTCGGCCCGCGACGCATAGCGCGATCCGTCAGGCGCGTTATGGAGGTAGTGGAATTCGCCGACCGCCGCGAACCCCGCCTCCAGCATCTCGACGTAGAGCTGCGCGGCGACCGCCTCGACGTCGTCCGGCGTCATCGCGAGAGCAAACCGGTACATCGTCTCGCGCCACGTCCAGAACGTGTCGGGCCCCGGCCCGCGGACCTCGGCAAGCCCGGCCATCGCGCGCTGGAAAGCATGGCTGTGCACATTCGCCGCCGCCGGCGCCATGACCGCATGACGCTCATCGCCTTGCACGGGCGCAGCCCCGTAGTCGACTGCGACGATCGCATCGCCCTCGATCGTGAGCCTGACGTCCGACATCCAGCCGTCCGAAGTGAGCGCTCTTGCGGCATGAAGCACCGGCACCGATCGTCTCCGCTTGCCGCAATCGACGGGCGACCGCCCGGCTGCTTGCCTTTCCGGCGGATATGTCTATACATGAAACGGTCCCACGCGAGAAGCCGCGCGACATAAAAACCGAATGGTTGACACCCGCGACACCGATCAACCCGAGACGATCTGGCTCAACGCGCGGCTTGCGACGCTCGCTCAAGGGCGACCCGGCCTCGGGATCGTCGAAGCCGGCGCGGTCGCCGCGCGCGGCGGGCGCATCATTTTCGCCGGTCCGGGCGGCGAGCTGCCCGCGGCTTGGCGCGCCAGCGCTCGCACGATCGATTGCGAAGGCCGCTGGATCACGCCGGCGCTCATCGATTGCCACACGCATCTTGTTTATGGCGGCGACCGGGCGCACGAGTTCGAGCTTCGTCTCGCCGGCGCCTCGTACGAAGAGATCGCCCGCGCAGGCGGCGGCATCCTCTCGACTGTCCGGGCGACGCGCGCCGCCAGCGAGGACGAATTGCTGAAGGCCGCGCTGCGGCGGCTGGACGCGTTGATCGCCGAGGGCGTCGGCACGGTCGAGATCAAGTCCGGCTACGGGCTCGATCTCGCCGCCGAGCGGAAGTCGCTCTGCGTCGCGCGGCGCCTCGCGGAGCAACGCCGTATCACGGTTCGCACGACCTTCCTCGGCGCCCACGCGCTGCCGCCCGAATTCGCGGACAACCGCGCGGCCTATATCGCGTCGGTCGCGGATCAGATGATTCCGAAGCTCGCCCACGAGGGCCTGGTCGACGCCGTCGACGGGTTCTGCGAGACGATCGCCTTCACGCGCGACGAGATCGCCCGCGTATTCGACGCGGCGCGCCGAACCGGACTTCCGGTCAAATTGCATGCCGAGCAGTTGTCCAATGGCGGCGGCGCGGCGCTTGCCGCCGAATTCGGGGCGCTTTCGGCCGATCATCTCGAATATCTGGACGAAGCGGGCGTCATCGCGCTGGCGCGAGCCGGCGTTGTCGCTGTGCTGCTGCCGGGCGCCTATTATATGTTGCGCGAGCGCCAGGCGCCGCCGGTCGACCTCATGCGCAAACATCGCGTGCCGATGGCCGTCGCCACCGACTCCAATCCCGGCACCTCGCCGCTGACCTCGCCATTGCTCGCGCTCAACATGGCGGCGACGCTGTTTCGGCTGACGGTGGACGAATGCCTCGCGGGCGTCACCCGCAATGCGGCGCGCGCGCTCGGGCTCGCGGACGAAACCGGGACGCTCGAAGCCGGCAAATGGGCCGACCTCGCGATCTGGGACATCGAGCGGCCGGCCGAACTCGTCTATCGGATCGGCTTCAACCCCTTGCACGCGCGCGTCTGGAGAGGGCAATGACTGGATCGCGTCTGCGTGCGGGCGAGGCCTCGCTTGGCGAATGGCGCGCGATCTGGCGCGGCGCCCCGGTCGCGGTCGACCCGGCCATCGACCGGCGGTGGCCGCGAGCGCCGCCGCGGTCGAACGGATCCTGCAGCGCGGCGAGCCGGTCTATGGCATCAATACCGGCTTCGGCAAACTGGCGACGGTGCGCATCGAGCCTGCCGATCTCGCCGCGCTTCAGCGCAACATCGTGCTGTCGCATGCCGCCGGCGATCGGCGAGCCCGCGTCGGTCGCGACGACGCGGCTGATGATGGCGCTGAAGCTTGCCAGCCTCGCCCAAGGCGCTTCGGGCGTCGACCCGCGCACGCTCGGTCTCATCGAAGCGATGCTTGCGCGCGGCGTTCACGCCGATTGTGCCGTGCAAGGGTTCGGTCGGCGCCTCGGGCGATCTCGCGCCGCTCGCGCATATGGCCGCGGCGATGATCGGCGTCGGCGAAGCGCGCGTCGGGGACCGGGTCGCGCCCGCCGCCGACGCGCTCGCCGAAGTCGGGCTCGCGCCGATCGAGCTTAGGCCGAAGGAGGGTCTCGCGCTGCTCAACGGCACCCAATTCTCGACCGCCAATGCGCTGGCCGGCCTGTTCGAGGCCGAAACGCTGTTTCGTTCGGCGCTGGTGACCGGCGCGCTGTCGACCGACGGCGCGCGGGGCTCCGACACGCCGTTCGACTCCGCGCATTCACGCCCTGCGCCGCCATCGCCGGCCAGATCGAAGTCGCCGCGGCGCTGCGCGCGTTGCTGCAGGGCAGCGCGATCCGCGCGTCGCATCTCACCGGCGACGACCGCGTGCAGGACCCCTATTGCTTGCGCTGCCAGCCGCAGGTGATGGGCGCTTGCCTCGATCTCTTGCGTCAGGCGGCGCGCGACGCTTGCGGACGAAGCCAACGGCGTCACCGACAATCCGCTGATCTTCGCCGATACGGACGAGGCGCTGTCGGGCGGCAACTTCCACGCCGAGCCGGTCGCCTTCGCCGCCGACATGATCGCGCTCGCGATTTGCGAGATCGGCTCGCTCGCCGAACGGCGGATCGCGATGCTGGTCGATCCTGTCGCTCTCCGGCCTGCCGGCGTTCCTGACGCCGAGACCCGGCCTCAACTCCGGCTTCATGATCGCCCAGGTGACGGCGGCGGCGCTGGTCTCGGAGAACAAGCAGCGCGCCTATCCCGCCAGCGTCGATTCGATCCCGACCTCCGCCAACCAGGAGGATCACGTCTCGATGGCCGCGCACGGCGCGCCGCCGGCTCGCGCCGATGGCCGAGAACGCGTTCGCGATCGTCGCGATCGAACTGCTGGCCGCGGCGCAGGCCTGCGAATTTCATGCGCCGCTCGCGTCAAGCGTCGCCGCTCGAATGCGTTGCGCACGCGGTTGCGCCGGGACGTCCCGCACCTCGAAGAGGACCGCTATTTCCATCCGGACATTGCAGCGGCGACAAGGCTGGTCAGCCGCGGCGCGGTCATCGAGGCGATCGGCGAAGCGGCCTTGCCGGGCCTCGAAAGCGCGGCGCGATGATCGCCGAACGCCCCGACTGGCTGATCGTCGAGCGCCGCGACGGCGCCGCTGATCGTCAGCATTCCGCACGCCGGCGTCGACCTCGCCGCACTTCGAGCCGGATTTCGTCGATCCGTGGCTGGCGCGGAAGGACGCGGATTGGTGGCTCGCCCGAGCTTTACGATTTCGTCGCTCCGCTCGGCGCGACGATCGTGCGCACGCTGCTTTCGCGTTCGGTGATCGACGTCAATCGCGATCCCAGCGGCGCCTCGCTCTATCCCGGCCAGGCGACGACCGAACTCTGCCCGACGACGACTTTCGACGGCGAGCCGCTCTACCGGGCGGGCCAGGCGCCCGACGCGCGCATGAAATCAGCGACCGGCGGCGGCGTTATTTCGACCCCTATCACGCCGCGCTCGCGGCCGAGATCGCCCGCCTGCGGGCGCAATTCGGCCGGGTGGCGCTCTACGACGCCCATTCGATCCGCTCGCGCATCCCGCGGCTGTTCGATGGCGAGCTGCCGATCTTCAACCTCGGAACAAATTCTGGCGGCGAGCTGCAGCCGAGCCGTTGCGCGAGAGCGGTCGGCGACCTGCTCGCCGCGAGCGGCGAGAGCTCGGTCGATCGACGGCCGGTTCAAGGGCGGCTGGATCACCCGCGCCTACGGCGACCCGGATGCGGGCGTCGAGGCGATGCAGATGGAGCTCGCCTGCCGGGCCTATATGCGCGAGCCGGAGCGCCCTCAGCGGAGAACTGGCCGGCCCCGCTCGACGCCGCGCGAGCGGCGAAGACCGCGACCGTTGCGGCGCGTGATGGAGGTTATGCTGGAGCATGCACGCGCATGATCGAGCCCTCACCCCAACCCTCTCCGATGGAGAGCGGGCGACGCTGCTCGCCTCCTGCAGAAGGTGGCCCGAAGGGCCGGTGAGCGACGCCACGCGCCATACGACACATTGGAAAGGCCCGTCCCATGAACGTCCCGCCCCGCATCGACAACATGCGCGTCGATCCGCGCCCCGCGCGGCACGGAGCTCAGCGCCAAGAGCTGGCTGACCGAAGCGCCGCTGCGCATGCTGATGAACAATCTCGACCCCGAAGTCGCCGAGCGGCCGGGCGAGCTGGTGGTCTACGGCGGCATCGGCCGCGCCGCGCGCGACTGGGAAGCTTCGACCGCATCGTCGCGACGCTGCGCCGGCTGGAGGCCGACGAGACGCTGCTCGTCCAGTCGGGCAAGCCGGTCGGCGTGTTCCGCACCCACGCCGACGCGCCGCGCGTGCTGATCGCCAACTCCAACCTCGTGCCGCACTGGGCGACCTGGGAGCATTTCCACGAACTCGATCGCAAGGGCCTGATGATGTACGGCCAGATGACGGCCGGCTCGTGGATCTATATCGGCAGCCAGGGCATCGTGCAGGGCACCTACGAGACCTTCGTCGAGATGGGCCGGCAGCACTACGGCGGCGATCTCGCCGGGCAAGTGGATCCTGACCGCCGGGCTCGGCGGCATGGGCGGCGCGCAGCCGCTGGCGGCGACGATGGCGGGCGCGTCGCTGCTGGCGGTCGAATGCCGGCCGTCCCGCATCGAGATGCGCCTGCGCACCGGCTATCTCGACGTCGCCGCCAAGGATCTGGACGAGGCGCTGGCGATCATCGAGCGGTCGACCAAGGACGCGCAAGCCCGTCTCGGTCGGCCTGCTCGGCAATGCGGCCGAGGTCCTGCCCGAGCTTGTGCGCGCGCGGCGTGCGGCCCGACATCGTCACCGACCAGACCTCGGCGCACGATCCGCTCAACGGCTATCTGCCGAAGGGCTGGACGCTGCAGCAATGGGAGGAGCGCCGCGCGAGCGATCCCAAGGGCGTCGAGCGCGCCGCCAAAGCGTCGATGGCCGAGCACGTGCGGGCGATGCTGGCGTTCCACGCATGCCGGCGTGCCGACCGTCGACTACGGCAACAACATCCGCCAGATGGCGCTCGAGGAGGGCGTCGACGACGCCTTCGATTTCCCGGGCTTCGTGCCGGCCTATATCCGGCCGCTGTTCTGCCGCGGCGTCGGGCCGTTCCGCTGGGCGGCGCTGTCGGGCGATCCGGAGGACATCTATCAAGACCGACGCGAAGGTGAAGGAGCTGATCCCGGACGACGCGCATCTGCACAACTGGCTCGACATGGCGCGCCAGCGCATCAAGTTCCAGGGCCTGCCGGCGCGCATCTGCTGGGTGGGCCTGGGCGACCGGCACCGGCTGGGCCTGGCGTTCAACGAGATGGTGGCGAAGGGCGAACTGAAGGCGCCGATCGTCATCGGCCGCGATCATCTCGATTCCGGCTCGGTCGCCTCGCCCAACCGCGAGACCGAAGCGATGCTGGACGGCTCGGACGCGGTCTCCGACTGGCCGCTGCTGAACGCGCTGCTGAACTGCGCGTCGGGCGCGACCTGGGTGTCGCTGCATCATGGCGGCGGCGTCGGCATGGGCTATTCGCAGCACGCCGGCATGGTCATCGTCTGCGACGGAACGCCGAAGCGGCGCCGCCGCATCGCGCGGGTGCTGTGGAACGATCCGGCGACCGGCGTCATGCGCCACGCCGACGCGGGCTACGAGGCGGCGATCGAATGCGCGCGCGAGAAGGGGCTCGATCTGCCAAGCCTTGGGTGATTGGTTGTCAGAGCCGTGCGCGGAGCGAGGGCCGCCCCCGACCGTCCTCGCTTCGGCGTTCCGTCCGTCTGGCTCAGGGGGCGAGCGCCGGTTTGCGCGTGCGCCTGAAGCCGAGAAAGCCCAATCCGGCGAAACCCGCCAGCATCATCGCCCAGGTCGACGGCTCCGGGATGCCGCCCGTCCCCGTGCCGCCGACCGAGGAGCCCCCCTGGCACGTCGTGCCCGTCGCGAAGCAGACGGAATCCATGGCGAAATCGTTGCCGCCGAACGCGGTATTCGTGTCCACAAGGGACAGGACGACGCTGGTGTCTGCTCCAGAGTTGAAGGTCGCAAAGAATTGCGACCATGTGCCTACGGCAGGCCCGGCGGTGAAAGTCGTGCCTAAAGGCGCCCCATTGGCGCTGAACTCGAGAGTCGCTGGCGAAGAGATGAAGAGGTTGTTGAGGTAGGTCGAGAAGTCATAATTCGTATTCGGCGTCACGGAAATGGTCTCGCTCCAGACGATGTTGTTTCCAACGAGACCGCCGTTGACGATCAGCATGTTCGGCGAACCATTGCCGGGTGCGGGGCCCGGGTTCGGCCAATGGCCGTTATCCGCTTGGGGGTCAGACGCGACATCATAGACGTTGGCTGGACCCAAATTGCCGGGGCTAAAGGTGTACTGGCTGGTGAAGCCGGAGTTGCCTGCGGCGAAGTTGCCGTTCACGATAAGGTTTGTCCCTGCGTCGGCGCTCGTCGCCTGCACCGCCAGGAGCGACCCGGCCAAAATCAGCAATGTTTTATTCAAGATGCGTCTCCCCGACCTCTCGTGTTTCTGGCACACGATACAACTGGTAAATTGTGGCCCGCAACTCTCGATTCCGCTAGGTAGTGACGGAAAAATGCCGTATCCGAGACGTATCGGGAGCCGGAGCAGCGGCCTAGAGACCGCGAGTTTCAACCTGCGGATTCGCGGGCGGCACCGGCCCAGGGCAGACGGGACGCCTGGCGATGGGCGGGAGAAGTCTGGTCGATTGCGCGAGCGCCTTCGCCGCCGAATGCGAGCAGTTGGCGACGATAGACGAGCTTTCGCGCGGCGTTTGCGCGCTGGTCGCCTCATTCGGATACCCAAACGTGGCGAGCGGCCGCATCGGCCGATCCGGCGCGCCAGACACGTTTCACTTTGCGAACTGGGATCCCAAATGGCTCGAATTCTACATGCGCAAAGACTTCCTGCGCATCGATCCCGTGCCGTTATGGGCCGTGCGCTCGGGGGCGCCCATTGGGGCGGCGGAATTGCGCGCGCTTTTGCCGCGCGACCATCCTGCCCACACGGTCTTTGAACATGGCCGGCGTTTCGGAATGGGCGGCGGTTACATCGTGCCGCAGCGCGCTGCTGACAGTACGCTCGGCGCGGTGACGTTCGTCGGCGCGGCCGATCCGGCGAGCCCCGAGGATCGCTTCGCCCTGCGCGCGCTCGCCGGCGTCGTTTTCGATCGCGCCGAAGCGCTGAGCGGGCGGGCTAAGGCCCAATTCATTCCCCGTCCGCCGCCTGAACTCACCAACCGCGAGCGTGAGTGCCTGGCGCACCTCATCGCCGGACGGTCGACTGCCCGAATCGCCGAGGCGATGAGGGTCAGTGAGGCGACCGTGCGCTTCCACGCGGGCAACCTGAAGGTCAAGACCGGCGCCGCCAATCGAGCCGAACTCGCCGCCGTCGCCATCTCGCTCGGCCTTGCTCTGCATCGCCCGTCCGGGAATATCCCCTGACGCGTGCGCATCGCATCGGATTTCGGCAGATGGACATCTGCCGTTTCCCTACGGCCGGGAATTGACCGGCTACGAAGTTGCCGACCTGACCGCGACTCTGGACAAGGCCAAGGCCGCCAGCGTCAAAAGTGCTCGTCGAGCTTTATGAGGCTGACGGGCGCGACGCCGCGATGGTGCAGTTCCCCGGGGCTACATCGCTGAGATCCACTCCGTACGGCCGCGCTAGGCGAGCGGTCTTGCGATCGGACGCTTTTCGTGCGCCGACCGTGAGGCGCGCAGCAGCGCAAGCAGTTCGATCTCATCCGGACGCAGACCCGGTGTCCCACCTTGCGCCTCGGCCTCGAAAACCAGCCCGCCATCCAGATAGGCGCTGCACAGGAGCGGGTGAATGTAGGACTTGCGGCAAACAGCCGGAGTGTTTCCCAAGGCCGCGGCGACGCGCTTCACCGCGGCGCTCAAATTGCGCTTGGCCTTCGCAGCGCTTTCCGAGCCGCCCGCTTCCTTCAGAAAGCGCGCCGCAAGGACTGTCCCGGCCCAGGTGCGAAAGTCCTTGGCGGTGATACCCGCTCCGCTGACCATCTTGAGGTACGCGTTGACGTCGCCAGAGGAGACGGCCCGCAGCTCTTTTTGCTCGTCCAGATACTGCAGGAGTTCCTGCCCCGGCAGCTCCTGACACGCCCTGATGATCTTCGCCACGCGACGATTGCGCACTGTAAGCGACCATTGCTTGCCGCTCTTGCCGACAAATTGGAAGCGTATCTCCAACCCTTCGACCGCCACATGCCCGTTCTTCAGCGTCGTCAGCCCGTAACTCTCGTTCTGCTTTGCGTATTCGTCGTTGCCGACGCGAATGAGGGTCGCTTCGAGCAGATGAACGACGGTCGCCACGACTTTTAGCTGCGGCAGTCCGCGCAGCGACATATGCTCGGCCACGGCCGCGCGAATGATTGGCAGCGCTTCCGCGAACGCCAAGAGATGCTCGTATTTCGCCTCTTCCCGCCTCTCGCGATAGGCGGAATGATACCGATACTGCTTGCGGCCCCTGGCGTCGCGGCCGGTCGCCTGGATATGTCCGTCAGCGGACGGACAAATCCACACATCCTTCCAGGCCGGCGGTATGACGAGGGACTTGATGCGGCTCAGAACGGCGCGATCGGTGATCCTTTTGCCCTTGGAATCGATATAGACGAAGCCCCTGCCCGCTTTTCTTCGCTGGATGGCGGGCCCATCGTCGCAAACATATCGCAAGCCGCGGAGGTCTGGCGCCGCGACATGGGAAGAAAAGGCGCTATCCTGGGAATCGAGCATCGAAACCCCATCAGTCGCCGCTGCAACGCCTGCCGCCGTCTGTATGTTCCCGCACGGGCGCGTGGGCACGCCAGACGTCGCGCCAAACGTAGGAGAGGACCCATGGACTATAATCGGCTCGGCCATTCCGGCCTGCGCGTGCCGGCGCTCAGCTTCGGAACCGCCACTTTTGGCGGCGGCAACGAATTCTTCAAGGCATGGGGATCGACGGATTCCGGCGGCGCATCCCGGCTCATCGACATCTGTCTCGAGCACGGGGTGAACCTCTTCGATACGGCGGATGTCTACTCGCAGGGCCTGTCCGAGCAGATTTTGGGCGAGGCGATCAAGGGCAAACGCAACCGCATGCTCATCTCAGCGAAGACGACGTTCCCGATGGGCGAGGGCCCCAATGATTTCGGGTCATCGCGCCAGCATCTGGTCGAAGCGACAGACGCTTCCTTGAAGCGGCTCGGCGTCGATCACATCGACCTCTTGCAACTGCACGGGCAGGATTACAACACACCGGTTGAAGAGACGCTCGCGACGCTCGATCAGCTCGTCCGATCGGGCAAGGTCCGCTACGTCGGCTGCTCGAATTTTTCCGGCTGGCATCTGATGAAGTCGCTCGCGGCATCTGACCGCTACGGCTACGCCCGCTATGTCGCGCACCAGGCTTACTACTCATTGCTCAACCGCGATTATGAGTGGGAGCTCTTGCCGCTCGGGCGCGACCAGGGGGTCGGCGCGCTCATCTGGAGTCCGCTGGGCTGGGGCAAGCTGACCGGCAAGATTCGGCGCGGACGACCCGCACAGCCCGGCACCCGGGCGCACGCCATTCCCGACACGGGACCCCAATATGACGAAGCGCGCCTGTTCGCTATCGTCGATGCGCTGGATGGCGTCGCTGCCGAAACCGGGAAGACCATCCCGCAGGTCGCGCTCAATTGGCTCCTGCGCCGCCCGACGGTCGCCAGCGTGATCATCGGCGCGCGCAACGAGGAGCAATTGGTTCAGAACATCGGCGCCGTGGGCTGGAAGCTGACACCCGAGCAAGTGGCGAAACTCGACGCAGCCAGCGACGTCCTCCCGGCCTATCCGGTCTGGCACCAGCGCGGCTTTCCGATGCTCAACGAGAGGGCTGCCCGGGGGTGAGCGCCTTACCGCGCGAATGATGTGCGGCGATATCCCGCGAAGGCCAAGGCCGGCGAAGCCGAGCCCCAGCATCGCCCAGGTCGATGGCTCAGGGACGTTGAGGATGGCGCCCGCCCCGACAAGGCGGCCGCCGACGCGCTGGACCGGCGGTCAGCGTGAAGCCGTAGTTCACGCC
>CAWIUD010000050.1:0-80190 GCA_963839185.1 uncultured Alphaproteobacteria bacterium
GATCAGAAGGATCCGCGCACCTACGATTGGCCCGAGATGGGCAACGTCGCCCGTCAGTTTCTCGATTCCCTCGTCACTTACACCCGTCAATTCACCTTTGAGCCGGCGCTGCTGAAATCCTGGGACGTCAACCCGGACGCCACCGAGTACATTCTGCACGTACGCAAGGGCGTGACCTGGAATAACGGCGATGCGTTCAACGCCGACGATGTCGTCTACAACATCAATCGCTGGTGCGATCAATCCGTCGAGGGCAATTCGATGGCTGCGCGCATGGCCGCGCTCATCGACCCCGCGACCAAGAAGGCGCGCGACGGTGCGATCACGAAGGTCGACGACAGCACCGTCAAGCTGTCGCTGAAAAAGCCGGACATCACCATCATTCCCGGGATGTCCGACTATCCGGGGCTTATCGTCCATCGCAACTTTGAGAAAGACGGCAAGGATCTCATCAAGCATCCGATCGGAACTGGCGCGTTCGAGCTCGTCTCGTTCGAGGTCGGCAAGAAGGCCGCCTTTAAGCGCCGGGTCAACGGCAAGTGGTGGGGCGGCAAGTCCTATCTCGACGGCGTCGAGTTCATCGATTACGGCCCTGACATTTCCGCGACCGTCAGCGCCTTCGAGTCAAAGGAGCTCGACTGCACGATGAAGACCGACGCGGCCTACGTCGCGATTATGGATAAGGCGGGGCTCACGCGGTCCGACGTCCAGACGTCTGCGACCATCGTCGCCCGCACCAATGTCAAGCAGAAGCCGTACGACGACCAGCGCGTGCGCAACGCCCTGCAGATGGCGGTCGACAATGCGACCATCCTCAAGCTTGGCGTCGATGGCCACGGCACTGTGGCCGAAAACTTCCATGTCGCGCCGATCCATCCCGAGTATGCCGAACTGCCAAAGAAGACCCGCGACATCGCCGCCGCCAAGAAGCTGATGACCGACGCCGGTCAGATCGACTTCGAGCACGACCTCATCACCAGCGACGAGGAATGGTACAAGAACACCGGCGACGCCATCGCGGCGCAATTGCGGGAGGCGGGCTTCAAGGTTAAGCGACCGTGCTGCCCGGCTCGACCTTCTGGAACGACTGGACCAAATATCCCTACTCAATGACCGACTGGAACATGCGTCCCCTTGGCGTTCAGGTCCTGGCGCTCGCCTATCGCACGGGCGAAGCCTGGAACGAGTCGGCCTATTCCAACCCGGAATTCGACGCCAAGCTCGAAAAGGCGCTGGCGATCCCCGATCCGAAGAATCGCAAGCTGGTCATGAAGGAACTCGAGCAGATCCTCCAGGATTCAGGCGTCATCATCCAGCCGTATTGGCTGACCCTGTATAACCATCGCACGCCCGCGGTGATGGATTATGGGATGCATCCCCTCTACGAGACGCATCTTGAGCGCGTCTGGCTCAGTGCCTAAAGCTTCGCGCCGGATAGGCTTGATGCTCGCCGGTCCGCTTCTGGAGCGACGGCCGGCGCAGGCGTCGGTGGAGGGACGAGACGATGGCTTCATTCCTGGGTCGTCGGCTCGGGACGATGCTTTTGACGATGCTGTGTCTGACTCTGGCAGTGTTCTATCTCGTCAATCTTGAGCCGAACCTCGCAAGCTGGCGATCAGCCAGACCGAGATGCACGCATCAGATCAGGAACTCGAAAGCTGGCTTCAGAGAAACGGCTACCGCCGCCCATTCTTCGTTCGCTACGCGATATGGCTCGGAGTGTGGCCCAAGCAGCCCAACGTCGACCCGGCGACGGGCGTCGCTTCGGCCCGGTTTTCCTATTGCGACGAACCGACGACGCCGAGACTTTCTGGCGTGATTCAGGGCGACCTCGGCTGCTCGACCAAGTTCAAGGTCAAGGTCGTCAAGAAGCTGGCCGCGCTCGAGGCGACCGCGATCCTCATGTTCTGGGTGCTGGCGGTAATGGTGCCGGTCTCGCTAGCCGTCGGCGTCATTTCCGGCATGCGCGAGGGCTCCCAGACCGATCGCGCATTGTCGGTGTTGTCGATCGCGACCACGTCGACGCCGGAATATGTCTCCGGCGTGGTGCTCACGATCATCTTCGCCACTTGGCTCGGCTGGCTCAACGGTTCGGCGGCTTCGGCAACGGAGGGCCATGTCACTTTCTATAACTTCGCCCTGCCGGTCGCGACTGTGGCGATCTACGGCATGGGCTATGTCGCACGCATGACCCGCGCGTCGATGATCGAGGTGATGAACGCGCAATACATCCGTACCGCGCGCCTCAAGGGCCTCGGGTTCACCGCGATCGTGCTCAAGCACGCGCTGCGCAATGCGCTGATCGCGCCGTTCACCGTCATCATGCTCCTCTTCCCGTGGTTGTTGACCGGCGTGGTCATCGTCGAGGTGATGTTCCGCTACCAGGGGTTCGGCCAGGCTCTGGTCGATGCCTCCGGCAACAATGACATCGATCTGTTGCTCGCTTGCTCGCTCGTTTCGGTGATCCTGGTATTGCTACCCAACTCATCTCCGACATCGGCTATGCCTACCTCAATCCGCGCATCCGAGTGCATTAGTGGGGAGCGATTGCAGTTCCTAGGCCCCGGCCAGATCATTCTGCGAACCTTCGCCCAGCTCATTCCAGTGTGGACGAGTCTCGCGCTCGTTCTCGGCGGGAGTTTGATCTTTCGCCGCAGACTTGGCCTCTATGGTCATGTCGTCGGGACCGGGACCGGGTTCGTCGGACTTTGCTCGTCGGCTTCTGGCTGTTCGCGGCGATTTTCGCCTATCAGATTGCGCTCTTCGACCCGCTCGGCCAGATCGTTGAATTGAAGGACGCGCCGCCGGGCGCGATCGATCCGCACTCTGGGCTGCCTTACCTGTTCGGCGGCGACAAGCTGGCGCGCGACGTGTTCGGCCGGGTCATCGCAGGCGCCCGGATCGTGCTTATCATTGCGCCGCTCGCGACCCTGCTCGCCCTATCGGTCGGCATCGCGCTCGGCCTGCCTGCCGGCTATTTCGGGCGCCGCGTCGACGCCGTCCTGTCGTTTCTCGCGAATCTGGTGCTGGCATTTCCAATCATCCTGTTGTTCTACCTTTTGGTGTCGCCCGGGATTCTCGAGACGCCGATCCCATACTCGCTCGCAGCAGTATTCTTCGCTTTTCCGATCGTGCTTCTTAGCGTGTTCTTTTTCGCCGGCTATCGCGCCCAGCCCCGCCGCCTCGCGGCTGCGGCTTGCGCTGACGGCGATTGCGGGCGGATGGCTGTTCGCGACTTTTGTCTTCAACGCCGATCCTTTGAGGCTCATCCAGGTCAGCCCCAGCACTCTGAACATTTTCGTCGCGGTCGCGCTTGCCTCGGGCCCGGGCATTTTCCGCATCGTGCGCAGCCTGACGATGGACATCAAGACCCGCGAATATGTGTTCGCCGCTCAGACGCGAGGCGAAAGTCCATGGTACGTGATGCTGTGGGAAATCCTGCCGAACGCCCGCGGGCCGCTGATTGTCGACGCGTGCCTGCGCATCGGCTACACGACCATCCTGCTTGGGGCGCTCGGCTATTTCGGGCTCGGCATGGCGCCCGAGAGCCCCGATTGGGGCACGATGATAAAGGAATCGAGCCGCTTCATGCGGATCTATGTCCATCCCGCGCTCCCGCCGGCGCTGGCAATGATGTCCTTCGTGCTGGGCTTGAATCTGCTCGCCGATGCGATCCGTGAGCAGTCGCTGCGCGATTGAGGGAGACGTAAGTGGTCGACCCAATTCTCGAAATCGACCGTCTCGGCATTTCGTTTTTCGTCCGCGCCGGCGAGATCCCGGCGGTCATGGATTTTTCCTGCCGGATCATGCCTGGGCAGGCGATGGGACTGGTTGGCGAATCGGGCTGCGGCAAGTCGACAGTCGCGCTCGCCATCATGCGCGACCTCCCGGGAGTCGGGCGAATCACCGGTGGTGAGATCCGTTTCGACGGCAGGGATATGGCGAGCCTCTCTGACGTCGAGCTGCGCGCCATTCGCGGCTCGAAGATCGCGATGGTCTATCAGGAGCCAATGGCCTCTCTCAATCCGACCATGCTGATCGGTCGGCAATTGATGGAAGTGCCGCTGATCCACGACAAGGTTTCAAAGGAGGAGGCCCGCGCCCGCGCCGTCGATATGGTTAAGGCGGTGCGCATGCCCGACCCGGAGCGCGTCATGCGCGCCTATCCGCATCAACTGAGCGGCGGCCAGCAGCAGCGCATCGTTATCGCGATGGCGCTCCTGTCAAACCCGCGGCTTTTGATCCTTGACGAGCCCACAACCGCGCTCGACGTCACCGTAGAAGCGGGCATCGTGGCGCTTATCAAGGACCTGACCGCCCGCACCGGCGCGTCCTCCCTGTTCATCTCCCACAATCTCGGGCTCATTCTCGAGACCTGCGACGAAGTGACGGTGATGTATTCGGGCGAGGCGGTCGAGATGGGCGCAGTGCGCGACGTGTTCAGCGCGGTGCGCCATCCCTACACGCAGGGTTTGTTCCGCTCGATGCCGATGCCCGGAACGAACAAGAACGACAATCCGCTTGTTCCCATTCCAGGCCAGTTGCCGCTGCCGCACCAACGGCCGAGAGGCTGCAATTTTGGACCGCGCTGCTCGCATTTCGTCGAGGGTCTATGTGACGCGACGGCCGTTCCGATGCGTGGCGTCGCCGGCGGCGACGACCATCGAAGCCGCTGCTTGAGGATCGAGGCGATCGACTGGGACGCATTGGCGCGGCCCGCAACGCGCCTGGAGCCGGTCCAGATCGGCCCGACGATCTTGAACGTCGAGCGGCTGAAGAAGCACTACCGGGTCGCCGCCAGCGCCTTGTTCCGCAAGCGGGAGAGCCGCGCGGTCAAGGCGGTCGAGGACATCTCTTTTGCCGCGCGGCAGGCGGAGGTTCTGGCGATCGTGGGCGAATCGGGCTGCGGCAAGTCGACGCTCGCCAAGGTGTTGCTGGGCCTGGAGACGGCGAGCGATGGCCTCGTCGTGTTCGATAACGAGGCGATCCAGAACCAGCCGGTCGAGCGGCGCGCGGTCAAGACCATCTCGTCGATTCAGATGATCTTCCAGAATCCCTTCGACACGCTCAATCCGAGCTATTCGGTGGGATCGCAAATTCTGCGCACGCTGGAGCGGTTCCGGGTCGGCGCGAACTCGGCAGAGCGCGGCGATACGATGCTGCGCCTGCTCGATCTCGTGAAACTGCCGCGGGCCTTCGCGGGGCGCTCTCCGCGGCAATTGTCCGGGGGCCAGAAGCAACGCATCGGTGTGGCGCGCGCGTTCGCCGGACGGCCACGGATCATCATCGCCGATGAGCCAATGTCCGCCCTCGACGTCTCGGTGCAAGCCGCCATCAGCGAACTGCTAATGAGCCTTCAGCGCGAGTCGAGGACGACGATGGTGTTCATCAGCCATGACCTGTCAGTCGTGCGCTATCTCGCCGACCGCGTGATCGTCATGTATCTCGGGCACGTCGTCGAGATGGGCGCGACCGAGCAGATTTTCACCCCGCCGTTCCATCCTTATACGGAGGCCCTCTTGTCCGCGATCCCGATCGCTGACCCGAAGGTGAAAAAGCGTCACGTCGTGCTCGAGGGGGAGATCCCTTCAGCCCTGTCTCCGCCCAAGGGCTGCCCGTTCAATACGCGGTGCGGGCACAAAGGTCAGGTCCCTAACGGGTTGTGCGAGCGCGAAGTGCCCCCGGCTGTAACCGTCGCCGCCGGCCACACGATCAAGTGTCATCTCCCGGCCGAGACGCTGAGGCGCATGGAGCCGGTCTTCGCGTGACGAGGCGCCTCAGCCTCGCCGAGGCGACCGAATTTGCCGCGCGCGCCTGTCTCGCCGCGGGCGCGTCAAGGGAGGCGGCTCGCTCGCTTGCGCAAGCGACCGTATCCGCGGAAGCGCGTGGCCGACAGTCGGTTGGCTTCTCGCACCTCCTCGACTATCTGGCGGCGTTTCGGGAGGACCGGATCGACGGTGGCGCCACGCCTCGGATGACGTCTCCCGCGCCGGCGGCGATCCATTGCGATGCGGGGGGCGGAATCGCCCAACTCGGCTTCGACCTCGCCTTCGCGGATCTTCGCCGCCGCGCGGAAACCTTCGGACTCGCGCTGTTCGCTCAGCAAGGAAGTTACACCACCGGGGAACTCGGCTATTACCCGCGCCGCTTGGCGGAGTCAGGCCTCGTCGCCTTCGCCGCGACGAACGGCCCGCCGCTGATGACCGTCGCAGGCGCAACGACGCCAGTCTATTGCACCAATCCGATCGCCTTCGCCGCGCCGCTTGACGACGGCCCGCCCCTGCTGATCGACCAGGCTTCGAGTGCGCTCGCATACGTCACGCTGAAAAGTCTCGCCGAGCGCGGCGAGGCGCTGCCGTCCGGTTCGGCGATCGACGCCGACGGCCGGGAGACCACAGATCCGCGCGCGGCCATGCGGGGGACCTTGCTCGCGTTTGGCGGCGCGCGAGGCGCCAATATCGCGCTGATGGTCGAAGTCCTCGCCGCCGGCCTCAGCGGCGCGAATTGGTCGCTCGACGCGCCTTCATTCGCCAGCGGGAATCGGTCGCCCGGCGCCGGCCTCCTCGTGATCGCAATCGCTCCCAAACTTGTCGCGACTGACCTTTCACAGAGGCTCGGCCGCCAGCTTAATCGGCTCGCGGCGCTCGGCGTCCATATCCCGGGACGGGGGGTGGAGCGGGCTTCCGGGCATGGCGAAGTCGAACTGCCCGCTGCGTTGTTTGACGAGATCGAACGCGCGATTGAGGGCAGACCGTGATATGGGTGCGTTTCCGCCGATTTAGGGTCCGGAGTTCAATATTTGCAGGGACTTGTGACCCGGTTTAGCGCCGCCTCTCGCCCTGAGGACCGGCGGGGCTTGGCGCATATAACACGATGAAATAGTATAATAAGATGCTCGATCAAATCGGCGGGGAGCCTGGCGCGGCATGACTCGCCGCGCCTGGAGTCAGACCCGCCCCGTGGGGAGCTAAGGCATGGAGCCCCAGTAGGGACCGACCCCGTAATAATCATGGAGTCTCGTCTCGAAGGCCCGGTCGCCCCATTCCGGATCTGTCCCGACGGGATAGGCAGGCGCATCGTCTAAATCTGTCTTGTCGATGTCCACGACGTAGCCGCCCTTTTCCGGGTCGTATGTCAGGACCGACCAGGGAAGCGGATGGTATTGGTTCCCAATCCCCAGAATGCCGCCGAAAGACATGATCGCATAGGCGACCTGTCCGGACTTTTTGTCGATCATCAGATCGTGGATTGAACCCAAGCTCTCACCGGCGGGATTGTAAACGCCGGCGCCTTGCACCTTGTCGGCCGCGATCAGCGTGGTGGTTTCGCGCTCGCTATCCATGAACCATCTCCTCCTCATCCTTCGCACGAACAACGCGAGCCCGCGAGGAAGGTTCCTGTTGGCGCCGCGGATCGGCGTCGCGCTGAATGAATGGTGGCGTCAACGGACCGACGCTGATAAGCGCCCAGTAAACCGGGCACGCCTTCGCCTCCTGTTGCCAAGACCTGCCGGAGGCGGCAATCTGCTTCGAACGACCGCTTCGACCGACGCTGATCGGCGCATAGGGCGACGATCAAGAGGAGGAACCCCATGGCTGACTCGAACTCCGCCACGAGCGACGAGGATATCTCCCGCGACCGCCTCGCGGATCTTTTAAACGAAGATCTTTCCCGCGAATATCAGGCGATCATTTCCTACGTCGTCTACTCCCAGGTGCTGAGCGGCGCCCAATACATGGACATCGCCGCCCAGCTCGAAATCCATGCCAAACAAGAGCTCGATCATGCCCTCACCCTGTCGCGGCAGATCGACTATCTCGGCAAGATGCCGGTTGTCACCCCGAAGCCAGTGCGCACATCGAAGAATGCGGAAGAGATGCTCCGGTTCGATCTCGACAATGAGAACGAAACCATTCGCAATTACCGCGATCGCGTCCGGCAATGCGAAAAGCTCGGCGAATACGCGCTAGCGGAACAAATCCGTCAGATTCTGATGCAGGAGCAGGACCATCAGATCGATTTGGCCACTGCGCTCGGCATCGACGTGCCGAACGTCAACAGCGGACCCAAAGCCCGCGCTCCGGGCAAAGGACGCTAGCGACGCGTGTCGCCCCGTCCTGGCGGGGAGTCCTACAGCGCGAACCCGCCGTCGACCAGATGGATCTGGCCGGTGGTGAACGCGCTTTCATCCGAAGCGAGATAAACCGCGAGCGCAGCCACCTCCTCCGGCTTGCCAAGCCGGCCCATCGGCTGGCGGTCGACGAAGGCCTGGCGAACCTTGTCGACCGGCTCGCCGCTTGAGGCGCTCAGCGTTTCGATGCGCCCATCGAGCGAGGGGCTTTCGATCGTGCCGGGGCAGATGGCGTTGCAGCGCACCCCTTTGCGAATGAAATCGGCGGCCACCGCCTTCGTGAGGCCGATCACCGCCGCCTTGGACGCCCCATAGACGTAGCGGTTGGGGATGCCGCGCACCGAGGACGCGCCCGACGCGATGTTGACGATCGAGCCGCCGCCCTTCTCCAGCATCCCGGGGAGAAACGCGCGGACCGTGCGGTGCATCGATTTGACATTGAGATCAAAGGAAAAGTCCCAGTCGGCGTCGGAACATTCGAGCGCCGATCCGTGATGAACGTAGCCCGCGCAATTGAATAGGACGTCGATCGGGCCGACATCGCGCGCCAGCGCCAAGACCGCTTCCGACGAGCGCACGTCGAGCTTGCGCCTTTCGGCTTCGAGGCCTGCCAAGCCTTCGAGGTTGATGTCGGTGGCGATGACCCGCGCCCCTTCGTCTGCGAAGGCCTGCGCGGTTGCACGTCCGATACCCGCCGCCGCCGCCGTCAGCACCGCGATTTTCCCCGACAATCGTCCGGTCATGTGTGCGTTCCTTTCCCCTCGCGATCCGGCCGCGTATCGCCGGACGCCCGGGGTTCTAGGCGACATCGCCGCGTATTCATAGCGGTTCGAGATTGGGCAGCGGGGGCGACCCAGAGAGGCGCGAAACCAACGAACAAGAGCGCGATCATCCCTCGCGCTACCCTCGCGCTTCGGGCATATTGCCAAGCAACGGGAACTGACATACACAGCCCCGCCGTCCGAGCCGCGTCGCCCGCGCTCTTGTCGGCCGCGCCGCAATAGCTCAGCTGGTAGAGCACGTCATTCGTAATGATGGGGTCGGGAGTTCGAATCTCTCTTGCGGCACCAATCTCGTCAGGGAGCAATCCCGGGACAAGGCGCGAGACTGATAGCGTCCGACAAATCTGCGCGCTTTTGAGCCGGCTAACGCCTGGCGGACCTGTCAAATAAGCTTCATTCCCCTCAACGACGCATGTCCGTCGCGGCCAATGATGATGTGATCATGGACGGCGACGCCGAGGTTCTTGGCGGTCGCGATGATGTCCAGCGTCATCTTGACGTCTTGCGTGGACGGCGACGGATCGCCGGAAGGGTGGTTGTGAACGAGAATAATCGCCGTCGCCGACAATTCCAGCGCGCGGCGGATGACCTCGCGCGGGTAGACCGGGGTGTGGTCGACGGTGCCCGAGCCCTGAACCTCGTCAGCGATAAGCCCGTTCTTTTTATCGAGAAACAGAACCCGAAAGCGCTCGCGGCCCTCGAACGCCATGGAGGTTCGGCAATAGTCGATCACTTCGCTCCACGAGCCCATCGGAAGGCGCTTCTTCACGGCGCCCTTGGCGAAGCGCTGCGCGGCCGCCTCGATAATTTTGAACTCGGCGATCGCGCCCGCGCTCATTCCTTCGACTTCGGCCAATCGTCCGGGCTCCGCCGCGATCGTCTCGGCGAAAGAGCCGAAGCGGGCAATGAGGGTCTTGGCGAGCGGCTTCACGTCGCGGCGCGGGATCGCGCGAAAAAGGATCAGTTCGAGAAGTTCGTAATCGGCGAGAGCCGCGGCGCCGGCTTCCTTCAGACGCGAACGCAAACGTTCGCGGTGCCCATGGTAATGGAGCCCTTCGACCTCGTCGGCTTTCGCCGTCATCGAATTCGGCGTGCGATCGGCGCCGGTGGGCGAGAGGGTGAAAATCTCGCAGCCCGTTTCGGTCACGCCGACCGTATGCTCAAATTGCGCTGACAGCGACCGGTCGCGGGTCACCGCCGTCCATCCGTCGGACAGAATTTTCACCCCGTAGCCGCCCAGATTGATCATCGGCTCGACAGTGAACAACATGCCAGGACGAAGCGGAACGCCCTCTCCTTTGCGGCCGACATGCAGGATATTCGGTTCGTCGTGGAATAGCCGCCCGAGCCCGTGGCCGCAAAAGTCGCGCACGACCGAACAGCGCTCGTTCTCGGCGTAAGACTGGATGGCGAAGCCGATGTCGCCCGTCGTCCCGCCTGGCCTGATCGCCTCAATGCCGCGCATCATCGCTTCATAGGTTACGTCGATCAGACGCTGTGCGCGCCGCGGAACATCACCCGCGACGAACATCCGGCTCGCGTCGCCGTGCCAGCCGTCGACGATCAATGTCACGTCAATATTGAGAATGTCGCCATCCCGCAGCGGCTTCTCGTCCGGAACGCCGTGGCAGACGACGTGATTGATCGAGGTGCAGATCGATTTGCGATATCCGCGGTAATTGAGCGGCGCCGGGTACGCGTCGTGGTCACGGGCAAACTCGAACACGAAACGGTCGAGACTGGCGGTCGTTGCGCCGGGCTTCACCAGCGGGCCGATGAGGTCGAGCGCTTCGGCGGTCAGAGCTCCAGCCTTGCGCATGGCGGCGAAGTCTTCCGGTCCGTGCAGTCGAATCTGGCCGCTGCGGCGCCCGGCCTTCTCCCCCGCCTGCACGAATGTCGTCGATGCGCTCACCGGAATTTTCCCATGTCAGTTCTCGTAACGCCTACACATATGCTCTGCGCCGCGCCCAGCACAAGGCGCCGGCGGAGGGAAGGCGGAACTCGATCACCGGGTCTGGGTGGCGGGGCATTTTCGGTTCGTGATAGCCTTGAGGTCTGCTGGGCGCGTCGCCCAACGCTTTGCCTGCGTGCGGAAGGAACGAGTCATGAGCGGACCGACGATCGTAACCGCCGCCGTGCTCGTGATCGGCGACGAAATCCTGTCCGGCCGCACCAAGGACCGCAATATCGGCTATATCGCGGAATATCTCGCGCGGATTGGCGTCGACGTCCGGGAGGCGCGGGTCATCCCGGACGAAGCCGATGAAATTGTTGCGGCCGTCAACGCGCTCCGGGCGCGATACGATTACGTGATATCGACCGGGGGAATCGGGCCAACCCACGACGACATCACGGCGGATGCGGTTGCACGCGCTTTTGGCGTGCCGATCGGCGAGGACCCAAGGGCGCTCGCGATCATGATGGAGCGTTACGTTCCTGCCGACCTCACTGCGGCGCGGCGGCGCATGGCGCGCATCCCGGCCGGCGCCGATTTGATCGAAAATCCGATCTCGAAGGCGCCGGGGTTTCGGATTGGCAATGTGATCGTGCTCGCTGGCGTGCCGTCGGTCATGCAGGCGATGCTGGATTTCGCCGCCAAAACGATGAAGACCGGCGCGGTGATGCTGGTGGAGGTCATCAATGCGGGAGGCATTCCGGAGGGCCGGTACGGCGAGGCCCTGGCCGGGATCGCGGCCGACCATCCGGACGTTTCGATCGGCTCTTATCCGGCGTTCAAGGACGGACGGTTCAACAACCAGATCGTGGTGCGCGGAAAGGACGAAAAAGCAGTCGCCGAGGCCCGGGGCGCGGTCGACGGCATGGTGGCGGCGCTCGCGGGCGACCGTCCGGCGCTCTGAGAGCCGATCAGCGGCGCAGACTGGCCGGCGTGTTTGGCGAAAGGTGTTGATCGGGCGCGCCTGCCGCTCGCGGATCGTGGGCGCGCTTGCTATGGAGGCGCCGTACTCAGCGCCCAGGAGCCGCCCGTGACAGCCCCCCGCGACAAGGCCTTTCCGGTTTCATGGGACCAGTTCCACCGCGACGCGCGCGCCCTCGCCTGGCGGCTTGCATCCGCCGGTCCGTTCAACGCAATCGTCGCGATTACCCGCGGTGGTCTCGTTCCGGCCGCGATCGTGGCGCGCGAGCTCGAAGTGAGGGTGATCGAGACAGTCAGCGTCGCCTCCTATCACGACTATAAGACCCAGGGCGGTCTGCAAATCCTCAAAACAATCGCTCCGGAAGTCGCGAAGCTCAATGGCGGGGCGAAGATTCTCATTGTCGACGATCTTGTCGACACCGGCGCCACCGCCAAGGTCGTGCGCGAGATGCTCCCGAATGCGCATTTCGCCACAGTCTACGCCAAGCCGCTCGGACGACCCGTGGTCGACACGTTCATCACCGAGGTCTCCCAGGACACTTGGATCTATTTCCCCTGGGATATGGGCTTGGCCTTCCAGCCTCCGATCGCGGGAGAAGGCGGCGGGTGATCGGCGCCGCCCGGGAGTTCAATTTCACAACGAAATGTGAAACAACCGCGCCCAAGCGGACGTGGCGAAACCGGTAGACGCAAAGGACTTAAAATCCTTCGGCCGCGAGGCTGTGCGGGTTCGACCCCCGCCGTCCGCACCAATGATCTTTCAAGGGCTTAGCAGATTGCGCGCGACCCTCGCGTCTGGCCTTGTTAGGCCCCCTGTTACGCGTCCGATTTTCCGCCTTCGGTCTTCCCCCCGAACCGGAGGATGGCGACGCCGTTCGTCGCCATCCGGTCGTGGGCATGACTAACCGACCGCGCAATCCTGGGAAAGCAATCCTGGGAAAATCGTGCCGCTGAGTTTGCTCGGCGGCCTTTGCTCATCCCCTAGAAAAGGCGGTGGGTCCCGAACTACGTTCGCCTTAAGATGGCGAACACGGCGCCAATAATCAGAACGACAACCGCGACCCATATGAAGAGGTGCGCGCCGCCCATGGCGGTCGAAGCGACGCCGCCGAACCCGAGAAGCGCGGCGACAATCGCGATGACGATCAGGACGAGCGCATAATAAATAAGGTTTCCGGGCATAGCGTGGGTCTCCAAGAGCTGGCGGAAGGTCCGCTCTGAGGACAACGTCAACCGCCCGTCTTCGGTTCCTTCCAGATGGCGCCGCGTATGGAGGCGATCAAGACGACGCCGCCAGGAGGGCGCAACGCTGCCACCCCTGTCGATCCGGCCAAGCCTCACGGCTTCCGCGAGAAGGGGCGCGTTAGCCTCCCACAGTTGAGCCCGGGTGCGCGGCTTACGCGGGGACGTTGTTTCCCTTGATTGCCGCTTTCAGCCGGAACCGGGCGTCGTGCCCGCAACCTTGTCGGGGGTCGCGGACGGGTCAGGGGGCGGCTGCAACTCGGAGCTCGGGTTTTGCGGGATGTCGGGGAAATCGGGAGGCAGAGTTGGCGGCCTAACGGGCGGCGGTTCGGGCTGGGTGTCGTCGTCAGGTTTGGGCATGGCGTTAGTCCTCGGCATGGTCCCCCGGCTCGCGGCGTGCGCGGTCCCACTTGGCACGACGCCGACGCTGAGCGTCAGGGTCGGAATTTACTTAGGCATATTGTCCGCGGCGGTCGGGATCGGCGCGCCGGGATCGTTGATTTTTTTCATTGCCTCAACGCCATCAATCACGCCAATGTTCCTCCAACAGGATCGACCCGCGCAAATGGATATCGGCGTGACAGAATTCAATAATATCAACAGTCGGCGGTCCGACTTAAAATCCTTCGGCCGCGAGGCCGTGCGGGTTCAACCCCCGCCGTCCGCACCAACCGGGCTCCTCGGATATTCGAATGACCAATCGCTCCAAGGCCCGCCGCTTGACCACGCCGCGATCGCTGATCGACGCCGGCCTGGCGCCGCCTTCACGCCTCGGCGAACTGGAGGCGGTCGCCGAACAATATGCGATCGCCGTGACCCCGGCTCTCGCCGATCTCATCCGGCCCGACGACCCCGCAGATCCCATCGCGCGGCAGTTCGTTCCGGACGGCCGGGAGCTCGTCCGCGATCCCGCCGAGAGCGACGACCCGATCGGCGACGACCCGATGAGCCCGGTCCGCGGGCTGGTGCACCGCTATCCGGATCGGGTTCTGATCAAGCTTGCCGCGGTTTGCGCGGTCTATTGCCGGTTCTGTTTTCGCCGCGCTCGCGTCGGGCCGGGATCGGGCGTGCTGAGCGAGGCCGAATTCGCCGCGGCGCTCGACTATGTCCGCAGCCACGAGGCGATCTGGGAGGTTATATTGACCGGCGGCGATCCGCTTACCCTGTCGCCGCGTCACATTGCGGAAACGACGCGGGCGCTCGCGGACATTGAGCACGTGAAGATTCTGCGCTGGCATACGCGCTTGCCGATCGCCGCGCCGGAGCGCGTGACGCCGGAAATGGCGCGCGCGCTCATGGCGGAAGGCAAGACGACCGTTGTCGCCATCCACGCCAACCATCCCCGGGAGTTCACAGCCGATGCGCGTGCGGCTTGCCGGCGTCTTGCCCGCCGGGGGGCGATGCTCGTCAGCCAGAGCGTCCTCTTGAGGGGAATTAACGACGACGTCGAGACGCTCGGAGCACTGATGCGCGCTTTCGTCGAGGCGGGGGTGAAGCCCTACTATCTCCATCATGGCGATCTTGCGCCGGGCACCGCACACTGGCGGGTGCCGATCCGCAGGGGCCAGGAGTTAATGCGTCTGCTGCGAAGTCGCCTTTCAGGACTGGCGACGCCAACCTACGTGCTCGACATCCCTGGCGGGCGTGGCAAGGTTCCGATCGAACCACAATGGATCCGGACGGACCATGAGGAACGCCACATCGTGACCGATCCGCACGGCATAGACCACGATTATCTTGATCGGCTCGAGAAAGGTGAACCCCACTGAAATCATCGTTTGCCGGAATTGCGGCTTGCAAGGGCCCTTGTCGGCTGCCTGTGCAGCGGCGTGGTCAAGGAGCGACCGACGCTACCGGGGTTGGATCGCCGCCTTTCACAATGTTTTCCAGAACGCTGGTCTCCGCGAGCGGGTAAAGGACCGCGAATCCGACGGCGTAGGCAAGCAACACGGCCAAAAGGGCCGCGGCCCTGACGGTCGGCAAAAGCGTCGGTAGCCCGTGAGCAGCAGGCAGGTAGCCGTCCCGGGAATCGAGTGGATGTTTAAAGTCTCTCATGGCCCCTTCTCCTCATAGATCGGAGAATGTCCAAATAAATCTCGTGACAACGAAACCATTTCCGCTGTCACTTTAATTTTAACTTAATCATTGGGGTCGGCGCACCGCTGTGACGTGCGTCACAATCCGGCTCGGCGCCGCGAATGGACGCGCAGACGTCTAGCGTAATGGTCTCGTTGATCGTCCCCCGCGGCGCTTTTTCGGCGATGCTTGGCGCGGTTTTATTGCCGATCGACTGCCCGCGCTCTCTCGTGCCGCGACCATTCTGCGCACCCCTGCGACGCGCGCCACAATCGCAAGACGGGATCGCGACGAGATTCGCTGGGAGACAGCGACGCCGGGAGCTTGCGTGCTCCGCAGCGCGATACTCGCGCGCGCTCACAAAAAATTGAGCGCCGCGTTCTTCCCGCGTTACCGCTTGTTTCCGGCCGTCGGAGCGTGCGACTGCGAAGCGCTTCATAGCGCTCCGCTGCTTTGTGACTTATGAAGTTCGGCGATGTCTCCCCTCACAACTCACCGACCGCTCGTGCTCGCCGCCGTGATGGCGGCGAATTTCATGATCGCGATCGAAGCGACGATCGTCTCCACCGCCATGCCGCAGATCGTCGGCCAGCTCGGCGGATTGCAGCTCTATAGCTGGGTGTTCTCGGCGTTCCTCCTGACGCAGACCGCGACCACCGTGGTGTTCGGCAAGCTCTCCGATCTGATCGGGCGGAAGACCGTGATGATCATCGGGATCTTGATCTTCCTCCTCGGTTCAATCCTTTGCGGGCTCGCCTGGTCGATGCCGTCGTTGATCGCCTTCCGGCTCGTTCAGGGCGTCGGGGCCGGGGCCGTGCAGCCGGTCGCAATGACCATTGTCGGCGACCTTTATTCGGCGCACGAGCGCGGAAAGATTTAAGGCTGGCTCGCGAGCGTGTGGGCGCTCTCCGCGGTCCTCGGACCACTGGCGGGCGGCCTCATCATCCAGCGTTTTTCGTGGGCGTGGATCTTCTGGATGAACCTGCCGATCGGCGCTCTCGCCGTCGCTGGGTTCTTGGCCTATTTGCATGAGAACCGTGCCCGCGGCCGCGGCAGGATCGATCACCTCAGCGCCGGAGCGTTCACGGTCGCCATCGCTGCGATCATGGCGGCGGTGACCGCGCTCTCGACCTCGGGCGGCGCCGAAGTCGCGCTCATCGCAGCGGTCGCGGCGATCGCCGTCGCGCTGTTCGTGTTCCTGGAGCGCCGCTCGCCCGAGCCGATGATCTCGCTCGAACTTTGGGGACGCCGGCCGATCGCCGCGGCCAATGGCGCGTCGCTCCTGTCGGGCATGGTGATGATCGGGCTGACGACGTTCCTGCCGGTGTTCGTCCAGGGGGTGATGCAGAAATCGCCGCTGGTTGCGGGCTTCGCCCTATCGGCGATGGTTCTCGGGTGGCCGGTCGGCGCCACAATCGCGGTGCGTTTCTTCAAGCGGTTCGGCGTGCGTTCCGTGCTGCGGGTCGGCGGCGCGCTCGTGCCGGCGGGCGCCCTCGTGTTTGTCATCCTCAACGCGGAGAGTTCGCCCGTCGTCGCCGGGCTTGGATCGCTGATCATCGGCTTTGGCATGGGGCTGCTGAGCAGTTCGTCGATCATCCTGATTCAGGAGATCGTAAGCTGGTCTGAGCGCGGGAGCGTCACGGCGTCATATCTGTTCGCCCGCAGCCTGGGCAGCACCTTCGGGGCGACCGTGTTCGGCGCGGTGCTCAATTTTGGGCTGATGCGCACGGGCCATGCCGGCTATGTGACGTCCGACCAGTTGCGGGGTCTGCTCGAGAGGGCGAGGCCCGACGCGGCGGGCGATGCAGCGCTTCGGGCGACGCTCGAGCAGTCGCTGCATCTCACCTTCGTCTCGATGTTTTTGATTGCGCTTCTGGTCGCGGCGACCGCGGCGCTGATGCCGAACATCGAGTTCGCGGCAAAACGCGCCCCGGCCGAGTAGAGGCGTCAGGCTGCCGCGCGGCCTCGCTGCTCTGCGACCGCAACGGCCAGCGTCATCGCGAGACAAAATGTCGCAGACAGCGACCGGAACGACCCGAAATCGCTTTCGACGACTTCGAAGCGAACGTCCGCAAGCGCGGCGAGCGGGCTCAAGGCGCTGTCCGTAATCCCGACGATCGCCGCCCCGGACCGCCGGGCGCGCCGCGCGAGGTCGAGCGTCACCGGCGAATAGGGCAAAAAACTGACCGCGATCAGCGCGTCATCGGCCCCGGCCCGCGCGAGCTGCTCCGGACCCAGCCCTCCGACGTTGTCGATGAGCGAGGCTGGCACGCCGAGCTGCCCCAGCGCATAGGTCAGATAATGGGCGACGCAGAATGACCGCCGTTGGCCCAGACAGTGGATCGTGCGGGCGCGCGCCAGGAGGCCGACCGCCCGCTCAAGCTCGCGCTCGTGCAAGCCTTCGCGCAGGCGCGCGATCGAGGCCGCCGCCGAATCGGCGAATCCGAGCAGAAGATGGGTCGGATCGCCGCTGTCGCGCGCGTTCTGCTGCAACGCCCGAAGCCGCTCGGAATAGTCCGGCCAGCGGTTGCGGAGATGCGAGCGAAACACCTCTTGCAGATCGGAAAAGCCGGCGAACCCCAGGGTTTGGGCGAAGCGCACCAGGGTCGAGGCCTGGACGTCGGCGCTTCGCGCCAGGGCCGAAGCGGTGCCGAGCGCGAACTCTTCGGGATGGTCGAGCGCGTACGCGGCGGCTTGTCGAAGGCGCTTGGGGAGCCTCGGCTCGATATCGATCAGGCGCCGTTTCAGCGCATCGAAGTCTTCCGGCGGCTGGCTCGTCGCGTCGTCCATCATGCAACCCTGGCGCGCCCGGCGCCCGCGGACCGGGCCGCGTGATGCGGGGTCAAATATGAATAGAACAAATATTCCAGCCTGTGTAGGGTATGAAATATTTGTTTTGGCCGGCCGAGGGGCCGCCCGCAAGAGGTACGGGAGCCTTTGCTGATGAGCGCGATCGGGGTTGGACTGATCGGCACCGGGTACATGGGCAAATGCCATGCATTGGCCTGGACTGGCGTCCGGGCGGTGTTCGGCGATACGCCCGTCGTGCGGCGCGTGATGCTATGCGAGGTCGAGGAGGATCTGGCGCGGCGGCGCGCCGACGAGTTCGGCTTCGAGACGGCGACCGCCGATTGGCGCGCGTTGATCGCCGATCCCGCGGTCGAGGTTGTTTCGATCACGACGCCCAACGCGCTGCATGCGCCGATGGCGATCGCGGCGCTCGAAGCCGGCAAGCACGTCTGGTGCGAAAAGCCCATGGCGCCGGCGCTTGCCGACGCCGAGCGCATGGCGGCGGCGGCGCGCGCCAGCGGCAAGGTCGCGATCCTCGGTTACAATTACATTCAGAGCCCGGCGGTCCGCGCCATCGGCAAGCTCCTGAAAGAAGGCGCGATCGGCCCCGTCACCCATTTCCGCGTGGAGATGGACGAAGACTATATGGCGGACGCCGAGGCGCCGTTCTCATGGCGCAGCCTGGCCAGCGCCGGCTATGGGGCGCTCGACGATTTCGCCGTTCATCCGCTGAGCCTGATCTCTGTGCTTCTCGGCATGCCGGTCGAGGTTTTCGGCGAAATGCGCAAGCCATACCCAGACCGTCCCGACGGCGGTGGACGGCGCGCGGTCGAGACCTTCGACATCGCGACGGCGCTTCTGAGGATGCGGGACGGCGCTTCGGGAACGATCCAGGTCAGCCGTTGCGCGTGGGGCCGCAAGGGCCGAGTTCAGCTGCAGATCTTCGGCGTAAGGGGCGCAATCGTATTCGATCAGGAGCAATTCAACGAAATCGGCGTCTATGTCGCCGAAGGATCCTCGGAAGCCCAGGGGTTCCGGCAGATTCTGATGGGTCCCGCCCATCCGCCCTATGAACGCTTCATCGTCGCGCCCGGCCATCAGATGGGTTTCAACGATCTCAAGATCATTGAGGCGCACGAGCTCCTGAACCGGATCGCCGGCAAGCCTTCGCTAACCATTGACTTCGACGCGGGACTGACGATCGAGCGCACAATTCACGCGGTCGCCGGATCGAGCCGCGACGGCGCCTGGGCGCGCGTGGCGGTCTAAAGCAATTTGCTTTGAGGTTGATCTGTCGGCGGTGCTGGCGACCAGCTTCGGAAAAGCAACATTGTCTTGCCAATCGAATTGAATCATTCTATAATTAAGAATACGACTGCCCCCAGCAGAATGGCGGCCAATCGGCAAAAGGATAATTAACTAAAAGAAAGAGATGAATTAACGAGCTATCCCGGCAAGGGGCAATCCGGGCGTCCGGACGCGGCTAAGCGCTTGGAATCGCCCAATACCGCAGTCGGGCGCCCTTGCGAAAACTTGGCATGGAGTTGGCAAAAGTTGGCATGGACTTGGCATTGGCGCCGCATCCAATGGGCTCGCGCAGCGGGCGCTTGGCATTCGCCTGCCGAAATGGGCGTCTTCCCGCCCAATTCCATCCGAGCGCACCCTTGCTCCAGCTCCGAGTTGTTCGCCGGCTGTTCATGCGGCGGCCGCCGCCATCGCCGATGACGGACGGATCCAACTTCGGTCCGCGGACAAGCGCAAGGGAGCGCCGACGGCAAACCCCCTCGGCAGCGTTCCGCGTCCCGCTGGAATGCGACAACGATAGGATGCGGCGTCAGGCCGGCTTCAAATTGTCCGCGGACGATTTGCCGGTGCGCCTGTCGGCGACGACCTCGTAGGCAATCTTCTGCCCTTCATGAAGGTCATGCAGGCCAGCCCTTTCGACCGCGCTGATGTGGACGAAAACATCGGACCCGCCGCCGTCAGGTTGAATAAACCCGAAGCCCTTGGTTGCATTGAACCACTTCACTGTGCCGGTCGCCATGGCGCGTCCCTCTCGATAGGTCGCCAAATCTAACTGAGAATCATCGCAAGGTCCAATCCGAGGCATTGGCTGTGCGTTGGCCGCCGGCGCAGTCGCCAGGTTTCGGGAGGCCGGCGCAAATCGAACGTGAACGCGACAATCGTGCGACCACGGCGTGACGGCGGGGCCATGCCATAGACGCGGCGCGCTGGACCAGGACAATTGACTTACTCGTCTAAGAACGGTCATCCTGCGATTTGGGTTACCCACGCTGCGGGCCCGCACTTTTCTCTGAGCCGGTACACGCGCCGGCTATTAGGATTTATGGCAGCCTGCATTCTGCCGCGGGACAGCGGTTGTTTGGGGAGGGGACAAGTGAAAATTGGCTTCAATATGCTGTTGTGGACCGCTCATGTCCGATCTGAGCATTGGAGCTTGCTGGAGGACCTCAAGAGCACAGGGTATGACGGGGTTGAAATACCCATTTTCGAGGGAGAGCCGGCGCATTACGCGGAGATCGGGCGTCAGCTTAAGCAACTCGAGCTCCAATCGACGGGCATTGCTCTTTTTCCGAGTGCCGAGATGAACCCTATCGGCGACGCGCCAGAGCAGCGGTCTGCCGCCCTAAAGCATATGGAATGGGTCATCGAGTGCACCGCGGCGCTGGGCGCGCGTGTCGTCGGCGGCCCGCTCCACTCGACCCTCGGCCATTTCTCAGGCGAGGCGCCGACGAAGGCGGAGCGTGAACGCTGCGTTGCGTTTCACCAGGCGGCCGGCGAGATCGCACGAACGCGCGGGGTCACCATCGTCGTCGAAGCGATCAATCGATTTGAATGCTATTTTCTCACCACAATGGCGGACCTGGCGGCGCATCTCGACGCCGTCGGGCATCCGAACGTTTCCGGAATGTACGATACGTTTCACGCCAACATTGAGGAAAAGGATCCGATCGCCGCGATCGGCGTCGTCCGGCGCCACCTTTCGCATGTGCATATTTCCGAAAATGACCGAGGAACTCCCGGACGTGGACATATTGATTTTCCAGCCGCGTTCAGGGCCTTGAAGGGCTCTGGCTACGACGGTTGGCTGACGATTGAGGCCTTCGGACGCGCCTTGCCCCCTCTGGCCGCGGCGACGCGAGTTTGGCGTGATTTCTTCCCGACGCCGACACAGGTATATCGCGAAGGCTACAAGGTCATTCGCAGCGGCTGGGACGCTGCCTGAAAGGTGGGTCCGGGCCCGGCGAGTAGAAGCAAAGGTTTCGATTGTCAGCGCGGAACGGTGCCGAACGTCGCGCCGCGCAACAGCTGCTTTTGAAGGAAAAACGCGACGAGCAGAATCGGCGCGAGGTAGATCGTGCCGATCGCCGCGAACACGCCCCAGTCCACTCCCACGTCCGCGCCGACCACCCGCGTCATTGCGACAGGCACGGTTCGGGTGTCTACGCTCGTCAGCAGCAGACTGAACAGAAAATCATTCCACGTGAACACGAATGCGATAATCGCTGTGGCCGCCATTCCCGCTTGCATCTGGGGCAGACAGATCCGCCATAAAATCTTCAGTTCCGAACTGCCGTCCAGCCGCGCGGCCTCCTCGATCGGCAGGTGCAATTCGTCGATGAAGCTTCGTAGCATCCAGATTGCAAAGGGCAGATTGAATGCCGTGTAGACCAGTACGATCGCGATATAGCTTCCCCCAAGCCCCGTGACCCGGAACAGGAAATAGAGTGGAATGATCGCCGTGATGGGGGGAACCATGCGCAAGACCAAAATATAGAACATGAAATAATCGCGCCCGAGGACTCGCAACCGCGCAAAGCCGTAGGCGGCCAAGGCGCCCAGCGCGAGCGCCAAACTGACGCTGACCAAAGAAATTGCGATGCTGTTCACGAAGTTTCGCACAAGTCCGGTGTCCATCACTCGGGCGCCGTCAGCCGAAACCCGATGAAACGATGCCCAGAAGTGCTCGAGGGTCGGCGTGAAGACCAATTTCGGCGGCGTCGCCAGAGCATCCGCTCGCGTTTTGAACGCTGCGAGTATCATCCAGATGACCGGCGAAAAATAAACAAGCCCAACCGCTGCTGCGACAGAAGTTCGACCGAATCCCGCTCGCTTCCCATGACAGCCAACCCGTCGTCCTGCATGCTCACGCCGTCTCCTTGCGCAGTAAAATCGCCTGAAAATAAATGCGGGTCAGCACGATGACGACGAAGACGCTAAGATTGCCGAGCGCGGACGCTCTTCCGGTCTCGAACAGAACAAAAGCCGTGTCGTATATTTCGGTCGAAACACTTTCCGTCGAGACGCCGGGTCCGCCGTTGGTGATCGTGTATATGAGATCGAACATGTTGAATGACTCGATGGTCCTGAACAGGAGCGCGAGCAGCAGCACGCCGCGAAGGGCCGGGAAAATCACGGTCCAAAACCGCCGCCAATGGGAGGCGCGGTCGATTTCGGCCGCTTCGATAAGGTAGGACGGAACGCTATCGCGGCCCGCGAGCAGCAACAGCATGACGAACGGCGACCACATCCAGGCGTCGGCGGCGACAAGACTCATCATCGCGGAAAAGGGCGTTCCCAGCGGAGCGAAAGGCGCGCCGGTGAAGGGCCGGACTAGCGCGCTGACGATGCCGAACGTCGGATCATAAAAGAGGCTGAAGAATGTTCCGACCGCGACCGTCGAGAGGAGCATCGGCGCGAGGACCAACATCATTGCCAGGCGGCGGCCTGGAAACTGCCGTTGAAACAAAAAAGCCAACAGCGCGCCGACCACCAATTGAATCGACACGCTGACTGCAATCATCGCGCCGGTGTTGATGAAGTGCTCCCATATGTCCGGATCGGTCATCAGGTCGACATAGTTGCCAAACCCGAGAAAGCGCGGCGGGGTATTCAAGCGGTCGGCGCGAAAATGGAAGAACGAAACGCCGATTGACCAAAGCAGCGGCAGCACGTTGATCGCGCACAGCACCATCAGCGCCGGCGCAATGAACGGAGCGGCGTGCGCGCCAGGGGCGCGCGCCGGTCGCCGCTCGGAAATTCCCGCGATCGCGATTGCGCTCATCGCGTTCGAACGTCCTCCCTTTGCACGCTGCGAGCGCTTCGGCCGCAAGCGTCACAGCTGCGAGCCTGTAACCTTAGATTGAGCAAACGGCAGAAGTCCAAGGCAAATTCGAGGCGCCGACGTCAACTCCTGGCTGACCGCCCGCGGTTGTCAAGGCGCCGCACGCGAAAATGCGCTTGCTAATGTTTACAAACTGTGTTTACTAAACAAATACGAAGCGCAAGAACAAGCTTCGTGATGTTCCGTCTGGGGGCTCGTCGTGCACGGCCGGCGACATGGACGGATCGGGAGTCCGAGACGCTTGAGGTCGTAGGCGATGCAGTTGACGGTCTCCGACGTTCGTCAAGCGTTTCGGGTCCGTCGAGGCTTTGCGGGGCGCGAGTTTCCAAGCCGAGCCGGGCGAGTTCTTCGCGATGCTTGGGCCCAGCGGGGCCGGCAAGACGACGCTTGCTGCGCATCATCGCCGGCATCGATCAAGCCGATCGCGGGCGGGTTCTGCTGGACGGCCGCGATGTCGCGGACATGCCCGTGCGCGCGCGCGACACCGCGATGGTATTCCAGACTTTCGCGCTTTATCCGCATCTCTCGACCTTCGAAAATCTTGCCTATCCGCTGCGCGAGGCGCGACTTCGGATCGGACGAAATCAGAAGACGCGTCGGCGAGATCGCCGAAATGTTGCGCCTTTCGCACGCGCTCGTCGCGAAAGCCGAGCACATTGAGCGGCGGCGAGCAGCAGCGCTGCGCGATCGGCCGCGCGCTGATACGCCGGCCGAAGCTGCTGCTGCTCGACGAACCGCTGACCAATCTCGACGCCAAACTGCGTCACGACACGCGCGCCGAATTCAAGCGGCTGCATCGCGAGTTGCGCGACACGACGATCATCTATGCGACGCCCGATCAGATCGAGGCGCTCAGCATGGGGCAGCGGATCGGCGTGCTCAAGGAGGGCCGCATCGTCCAGGTCGGCGCGCCGCAAACGCTGTATCTCGAGCCGCACGACGAATTCGTCGCCTCGCTGGTCGGCGATCCTCCGATCAACATGGTCGCGGCGACGCTGAAGGATGTCGGCGGCAGCCGAACGCTTCAAATGCCGTTCGTCGGACATCGACGCGGCGCCGTGGACGGCTTCCCTCGCCGAATTTCCGTCGGGCGCAAAGTTCATGGTCGGCGTGCGCCCGCAGGCGATCGCGCCGGTAGCCGACGCGGGCGCGCGCCGTTCCGGGACCGCGTTTCCCGGCGCGCGTCTTTCTCACCGAGCCGCTCGGCGACGTGACCATCCTCGACATCGTCGCGGGCGCGAACAATCGCCTCAAGATGGTTCTGCCGCAGGAGCGCGCCTACGGCATCGCCAGCGACGCGTCGATCGACTGCGCGCTGAGGAGCGACGAGATTTGTCTATTCGCCCAGGAAACCGGAACGGCCATTCGTCGCAATCGGGGCGAGTCGCGACGAACTGACGCGCCGCAGATCGCGCAGAGACGGCCGAACGTAGTGTTGAAAGTCAAGAAGTGCAAACAGGGAATGGAGGAAACAATAATGCGACTTGTCAAGACATCGATTGCGGCGTTCGCGGTCGCCGGCGCATCGTTCGGGGCGGCGCTCGCGCCGGCGCCCGCCAGCGCCAAGGACATCGTGATCAACATGGCGGCGCCGGACTGGCTGCCGACCCGCTTCATGCAGGAGGAGTTCGACAAGACCTACAAGGCGAAGTCCGGCAACAACGTGAAGCTGGTGATCGACTTCATTCCGTGGGGCAGCTTCTATCAGCGCGTCGCCGCCTCGCTCTCGTCGGGCGAGAAGAAATATCAGATGATCGTCACCGACAGCCAGTGGCTCGGCGACTTCGTCGAGGGCGGCCACTACCTCAAGCTCAACAAATATATCGACGCCGACCCGGAGCTGCAGGCGGTCATCGCCGACCTGCACCCGGTGCTGCTGTCGACCTCGTCGTCCTACCCCTACAAGTCGACGAACTACTACGGCTTCCCGCAATTCCCCGACAATCTGGTCACGGCCTACCGCAAGGATCTGTTCTGCAACGCCACGGAGCGGGCGAACTTCAAGAAGCAGTTCAACCAGGTCCTGCCGTGCTACTACAACGAATGGGAGGACGTCGACTGGGAGCGCTACGAGAACATCGGCAAGTTCTTCCAGCGCAAGAAGGGCGACAAGCTCGGCGACGGCGTGGCGGACGACGATTTCTACGGCATCGCCTATCAGATGGGCAAGCCGTATGACTTCTCCTCGATGCAGGTCAACGGCTTCATCTGGGAGGCCGGCGGCGACATCTGGGACGAGACCTCGACCAAGCCGGCGCTCGGCGTGGTCAATTCCGACAAGGCGGTCAAGGCGTTCGAGCATTATCTCAGCCTGGAGAAATATATGCCGCCGGTCGCCAAGACCGGGCAGATGGACATCTTCGTCGTCCAGGATCTCTACATGCAGGGCAAAGTGGCGGCGATCGTCGACTGGGTCGGCGTGATGGGCCCGGTCATCAATCCCAAACTGTCGAAAGTGGCGGACAAGAGCGAGTTCGCGGAGCCCCCGGGCACGCGCAGGCCCGACGGTTCGATCAGCCGCTGGTCGAACATCGGCGGTCAGCCCTTCGTGCTCACCACCTGGAACAGCGACGAGGTGATCAAGGAGGCCCTCGACATCGTGAAATGGTGGGAGTCGAAGCCCGTGCAGATCAAGTTCGTCAAGGCGGGCGGTCAGTCCGGCTTGCTGAGCGTCATGAACGATCCGGCCTATGCGACCTGGGCGCCCTACAACCGCGCCTATCTCGACAACTACCGCTGGCAGAAGGACGTCTGGCATATTCCGGAGTTCTTCCCGCTGCTGACCGAGCAGCAGGAGCAGTTCGACAAGGCGATCACCGGCCAGGTTTCCGCCAAGGAAGCCCTGGACACGGTCGCCGCGTTCCAGGACAAGCTGCTGCGCGAGGCCGGCCGCATCAAGTAGACGCCGATTCAAGAAGACGACCGGAGCCGCTCGACTCGAGCCGGCGGCTCCGGCTCCTTCGGACCGGCGCGAGCGAACGTGTCGCGCGGTCTGCAAGTCTCCAGCCAGTGCGGTCCGATCCTCATGACTTCAATCGCCACCCCGGACAATCGACGAGCAGGTGCAAGTGCGCCAGACGCCGTCGCGAAGCGCCACGGGCTTCATCGGGTGGATGCTCAGCCCGAAGCGGCGCGGGCCATTGCTGATCGCGCCGGCGATCATCACGCTTTTCCTCGTCAATATCTTTCCGCTGATGTGGTCGTACGGGCTGAGCTTCTTCGAATACAAGGCCAACCGCATCGCGGCGCCGGTCTTCAAGGGCCTCGAAAACTACGCGAGCGTGCTCACCGACCCCGACATCTGGGAGCGGTTTCAGCACACGGCGACCATCGTCGTCGGCAGCGTCGCGCTGCAGCTCGTCGTCGGCTTCCTGCTGGCGCTGCTGTTCGCCAACGAATTTCCCATGCGCCGCTATCTCCTGATGCTGGTGCTGGCGCCGATGATGTTGTCGCTGAGCGCCGTCGGGGTGTTCTTCAAGCTGTTCTACGACCCGACGCTCGGATTCATCAGCCGGTTCATTTCGCTGTTCACATCCGAGACCTATGTGATCCTGTCGACCCCGGCGCGGGCGACGGTCGCGATCGTCGTTGCGGACGCCTGGATGTGGTCGCCGTTCGTGATGCTGCTTGTGCTGGCCGGCCTGGTGAGCGTTCCCAAATATCTCTACGAGGCCGCCGAGATCGACCGGGCCGGATGGTGGCGACGATTCCGGACCATCACCTTTCCCTACATCCGAAGCCTGCTGTTGCTGGCGCTGCTGTTCCGCACGATCGAGACGTTCAAGATTTTCGACGTCGTCTATATCCTGACCGAAGGCGGTCCGGGCTCGTCGACCGAAACCGTCTCGGTTTACGTTTTCCGCCTCGCGTTCCAGTTCTTCAGAACCAGCCTGGCTTCGGCGCTCGGCTACATCATGCTGTTCGCGGTGATCGTTCTGACCAGCCTCTATCTCTACGCCATTCAAACCCGTCGCGCGGAGCCGGTGAATGAGTAAGAGCCGCCACGCATGTCATCGGAAGATCCGGCTGGCGGCGCACGCTCGGCGCGGCTGTCGTCAGCGCGATGTATTTTTTCCCCGTCTATTACATCCTCATGACCGCGTTCAAGACGCGGCCCGACGCGCTGGCGATGCCGATCAAGTTCCTGTTCACGCCGACGCTGGAGAACTTCTACTCCGTTTTCCTGCGCGCCGACATCCAGGGCGGCGGCGACGACCGATTCCGGCTTCAGCCTCTATTTCTTCAACAGCCTGTTCATCGGCGGCACGAGCGTCACGCTCGCGCTGATCATCGGCACCGCGGCGGCCTACGGCTTCTCGCGTTTCCCGCTGCGCGGCAACGACACCTATCTGTTCATAATTCTGACGACGCGGATGTTGCCGCCGATCATCGCGATCATTCCGATCTTCGTGCTCTTTCGCGTGTTCGGCCTGAGCGGTTCCTACACCGGCATCATCGCGCTCTACACCGCGTTCAATCTGCCGTTCTCGATCTGGATGGCGAAGAGCTTCTTCGACGATCTCGATCGCGACATCGAGGACGCCGCGCGCATGGACGGCAGTTCCGAATGGAGCGTGTTCCGGAAGATTTGCCTGCCGCAGGTCTACGGCGGTCTCGCCGCGACATTCGTGTTCGCGGTGATCCTCACCTGGAACGAATTCCTGTTCGCGTTGATGCTCACCGGCACGGAAACGCGCACGGTGCCGGTGGCGATCGCCCGCACGATCGGCGGCCAGGTCGGCGTCGACTGGGGCCTCATGTCGGCGATCGAGACGCTGTTCATCATCCCCGTCGTCCTCGTCACTTTCCTGCTGCAGAACCAGCTTCTGCGCGGCGTGACGTTCGGCACCATCAGGAAGTGACGGAAGCCGGAATGTTCGAGATCAGGCTCGAAAAGGTGACGAAGCGCTTCGGCAACGGCCTCGTCGCGGTCGACCAGGCGGACCTGGACGTCGGCCATGGCGAGGTCATGTGCCTGCTCGGTCCCTCGGGTTGCGGCAAGACCACGATGTTGCGCATGATCGCCGGATTGGAATGGGCGACTTCTGGCGACATCATGATCGCCGGCAAGCGGGTCAACGACCTGCCTGCGCGCGAACGCAACGTCGCGATGGCGTTCCAGTTCTACGCGCTTTACCCGAGCCTCTCGGTCGAGGACAATCTCGCCTACCCCTTGCACGCTGAGAAACTTGAGCAAGGCCGAGATCGCGGCGCGCGTCGCGCGAGTGAGCGAAGCGCTCGACCTCACAGCGATTCTCAAGCGCCGTCCCCATCAGCTTGGGGAAGGCGAGAAACAGCGCGTCGCCGTCGGCCGCTCGATCGTGCGCGATCCCACCTGTTTTCTGTTCGACGAGCCCTTGAGCCGTCTCGACATCCAGTTGCGCCAGACGATGCGCACCCAGATCAAGGAAATTCTCGCCAAGCTCGACAAGCCGACCGTCATCGTCACCCACGACCAGATCGAGGCGCTGACGATGGCCGACCGCATCGCGGTGATGCAGCAGGGCAAGGTCGAGCAGGTCGCCTCGCCGCACGACTTATTTTCCAAGCCGACAAATCTGTTCGTCGCCAGCTTCATCGGCACGCCGCAGATGAATTTGCTATCGGCGACGCTCGCCGAGTGTCGGAGAGATGGAGACCAATGGCGTCCGTCAGGGCGCGATTCGCGGTTCTCGGCGAGACAATCTCCGCCGTCGTAGACCGCGGCGTAGCCGATCTCGCCGAAGGGAAGCAGAGTGACCCTGGGCATTCGCCCGCGCAGTTTCGAATTCGTCGACCCGGGCACGACCGACGCCCTGCATGCGACCGTCGACATGACTGAGCCGATGGGCGCCGAGACGCTGGCTCATCTCGTCGAGCAAGGCGCCGACATGCGTTGCGTCGTGCAGAGCAACGTTGCGCCCACGGCGGGCGATCGGGTCGCTGTCCGCTGCAAGGCGGGCCAGCTTCATGTGTTCGACGAATCCGGCAACCTGGTGGGATGACGCCATGCAGCAGTCGCCAGACAATCCGGCGCAAGCCGGCATGACAGTGTACCAGGCAAGGCGGTCGAATACGCGATCATACTCGTCAGCGTCCTGTCGCTGGTCCTGCTGTTCCAGCCGTTCTCGCTCGAGCTCTACTCGATCGGCGCCGGACTCGTCGTGCTTGCGGGATTGGCGTTCAATCTGGTGCCGCTTTGCACCCCTGGGCGATCGTTTCGCTCGCTGCTGAAGGCCGCGCTCGTCATCGTCGTCATTTTCATCGTTGTTACGTTGCTCGCGCTCGGCTCCGCGCTTCTCTACTCCTGGTACCTGAGCGTGCGCTGACCTCGATCCGTTATGCGCTCAACGACGTCGGCTAGTGGATAGAATCGGGACGCTCGAACCGAAGTTGGCTCCGCAAGCGATTGAAACATTGTCTATTGTTCCGAACTCTGCCGATTGATTTGAGGACCAGGTGGTCGATGCGGCGGGATCAGCGTCGTGCGTTGCGCGGGGACTTGAATATGGCTATTGCACAGGAAAGCTCAGTTCCCGCTATATTCCCTCCGCTGGACGCGGAGCGAAAGCGGCTGCTCATCCTCGCCATCGCCAATCAGCGTGATCTCCCATGTCGGAGGAACTGACGGCGCTGGACGCCGCCATCGGCGATGGCGATCACGGGCACAACATGAAGCGCGGTTTCGAGGCGGTGCTGCAAGACTTGGACGCGCTCTCGGCAATGGACCTGCCCGGATCTCCTGAAGGCCGTCGGCACGAAACTCGTGATGAAAGTGGGCGGCGCGTCGGGTCCGCTCTACGGCACACTTTTTCTGGCGCTGGGAAAGGCGTCCCCGACGAACCATCGCGCGACGAGGCGGCGGCGGCTTTCGCTTCAGCCATCGCGGCGGTCCGCGCGCGCGGCAAGAGTGACGCGGGCCAGAAGACCATGCTCGACGTTCTCATTCCGAGTTGCGCAGGCTTTCTCCTCAGGTGGCGATCTCGCCGCCGTCAAGGAAGCTGCGGCGCTCGCAGCGGAGGCGACGGCCCCGATGCGCGCGACGCGCGGGCGCGCTTCGTTTCTCGGCGAACGATCGATCGGCCATGTTGATCCCGGCGCGAGATCATGTTCGCTGATGATCGCCGCGCTCTGCGATGAATTGAGGGACGGGTGATGGCAAATGTCGGGATCGTCATCGTATCGCATTCGCCCAAGGTTGCGGAAGGCGCGGCCGACATGGTGCGCCAGATGGTCGGCCGGGAAGTTCCGCTCGCCTGGACGGGAGGCAACGCCTCCGGGGGACTTGGAACGAGCTTCGAGGCGATCACGGACGCCATTCACCGCGCCTGGTCCGAAGCGGGCGTCGCGCTTCTCGTCGATCTCGGCGGGGCGGAGACCAATAGCGAGATGGCGATAGAGATGCTCGCCGAAGACAAGCGGGCGCGTGTCGTCGTCTGCAACGCGCCGATCGTCGAAGGGGCGGTGATCGCCGCGACCGAAGCATCGGGCGGCGCAAGCCTAGCCACGGTGCGGCGCACCGCCGAGGAATTGTCGCCATGACCGCCGTCTGGCGAAACAACGGCGAGCGCTCCCTGCGCTCCACCCGCGGCGCACTCGCGCAACGCATGGTTTCGAGACACTCGCATGGATGAATTCACCGCCACCGCGTCTGCGCCGCTGACCAATTCGATTGGGCTTCATGCGCGTCCCTCGGTCAAGTTGACCAAGCTTGCCAAGACTTTCGCGTCGCAGATCGAGGTCGCGCCGGCGGCGGACGGCCCCTGGGTGGACGCCAAGAGCATTGTGAAGGTCATGGCGGTAAAGGCTGCCACAGGCACCACCTTGCATTTTCGAGCCAACGGTCCGGACGCCCGCGCCGCGCTAGCGGCGCTACACGATCTCGTGGCGCTGAACTTTCTCGGGGACGAGTCGGATCTTGGCGAAATTGCGCCTGGGAAAGCGGATGGCTGAGCTTCGTGTCACCGGGAGAGTCGCTTCCGGCGGTTTCGCGGCCGGTCCAGTCGCTGTATTTTTGACTGAGACCCGAGCAGTTCGCGGCGCCGGTGACCCGGTCGCCGAAGCGACCGCGTTGCGAGACGCGATCGGCGCCGCGCTAGAGCAACTCTCGGGCCTTGTCGCCAGAGCCGGAAGCGATGGCGCTGACATCCTGGCCTTTCAGATCGCGATGCTTGAGGACGAGACGCTATCAGAAAGCGCCTTTACGGCAATTGGAGCCGGCGTAACGGCCGATCGTGCCTGGCACACTGGGCTCGGCAATGAAATCGCCGACTACGAGGCGGCTGAGGACGCGCATTTCAGGGCGCGCGCGAGCGATTTGCGGGACATCCGCGATCGGGTCGCGGGCATCCTGTCCGGCGCGGCGAGGGACCCCGACCCACCGCCGGGCGCGATCCTTGTCGGCGAAGACCTGACGCCCTCACGCTTTCTGTCCACGGATTGGAGCGGCGGCGGAGGAATCGCGCTGACGCGCGGCAGCGCCTCAGGCCATGTCGCTACCCTCGCGAGGGCGCGTGGCGTGCCGATGATCGTCGGTCTCGCCCTCGATCTTGACTGCATCGTCCGGAGAGCGGATGCACTGATCGACGGCGGGAGCGCGACGCTTTACATCGATCCGGAATCCGCAACACGCGAGGATTTCGCAGCACGAGCGCTAAACGCACGGACCTTGCGAAGCGCAGCGGACGATTTTCTGATGCGGCCCGCGCTCACCGCTGACAGGACTCCGATTGCGGTCTGCATTAATGTCGCCGATCCCGGCGAATTGGAGGCCCTGGATCCTGCAAGCTGCGATGGAATAGGACTCGTGCGCACTGAGTTCCTGTTCAGCGGCGAGAGCGGACTGCCGGACGAGGAAACGCAATACCAGGCCTATCGGCGGCTCGCCGAATGGGCGGCGGGCAAACCGGTGACGATTCGCACCCTCGACGCAGGGGCGGATAAGCCGATTGCCGGCCTTACGCTGGACCATGAGGCAAATCCGTTCCTCGGAATGCGCGGCATCCGCCTTTCGCTGATCAATCCCGAAATCTTTCGTACGCAGCTCAGGGCAGTGTGCCGGGCCGCTGCGCATGGCGCCATCGAGGTGATGCTGCCCATGGTCGCGCTTCCGCGCGAACTCGAACTCGCGCGCGGCCACCTCGAGGATGCGGTGATTGAGTTGCAAGCGGCAGGCGTGCCATGCCGCCGGCCAGAACTCGGCATAATGATCGAAGTGCCGGCGGCTGCAATTTCGGTTGAGGCGTTCGACGCCGCTTTCTTTTCGATCGGCTCTAACGATCTTACGCAATATGTCATGGCGGCGGCGCGGGACAGCGAGGCGCTCGCCGAGCTCAACGATCCTGCTCATCCGGCGGTTTTGCGACTCATTGCTCAGGTCGCCGCTCATGGCGCGAAGGTCGGCCGGAAGGTGAGCCTTTGCGGAGACGCGGGAGGCGAGCCGAGATTTATCGAAGCGCTCCTAGCCGCCGGGCTGCGGGCCTTGTCTGTCAGTCCGGCGGCGCTCGGGGGCGCCAAGGAGGCGATCGCGCGTGTCAATATCGGGGGCGCGGGATGAGCGCAGCACTTGGTCGTGACGTAAAGGCAGCCAACGTCGAGGCCTACAAGACCATTCTGCGCAATATCCTGGAAGAACGACCGTCTGGTACCCGACAACGGCTCGCCACCGCGCTCGGGAAGAACCGCAGTTTCATCTCGCACATGTGCAACCCCACCTATCCTGCGCCAATTCCGGCGCCGCATCTCGAGCTAATTTTCGAAATCTGCCATTTTCCTACGGCGCAAAAGCGACTGTTCCTCGAATCCTTTGAGCGCGCCCATCCGAACCGGAGCAGACAAACCCGCGAGAGTCCGAGTTTGCGCAGCTTGAAACTCGAGGTCTACGACTTGGGCGACGAAAAAAAGAATCGTGCTTTTGACGAACTCGTGCGGGAGACGACGCGCCGATTGGCGCAGCTTATCGGGCACGACGGGTGAGCACAGCGTTCGGAGATCGGTCCTCACGGCCGTCGACTCCAATTCCAAATCATGGGGAAGGCAATGAAGAAATTCCTCAACGCGCCATATTCCCTGCTCGACGAGAGCTTCGACGGTTTCGTGGCTGCGCATGCCGATATCATTGTTGCCGGCGAGGGGCGCAAATTTGCTCGCCGCAGGACGCTCAAGCCCGGGAAAGTCGCGCTCGTCTCAGGCGGCGGTTCCGGACATGAACCGCTCCACACCGGATTTGTCGGCCACGGCATGCTGGACGCGGGGTGCCCTGGACAAATTTTCACCTCCCCTACGCCGGACCAAATGGTCGCCGCAGTCGAGGCCGTAGACCAGGGAGAAGGCGTGGTGCTGATCGTCAAGAACTATGAAGGCGATGTGATGAACTTCGAAATGGCGGCGGAAATAACCGAGGGCCGTTGTGTCACGGTTATTACCGACGATGACGTGGCGGTTGAGAGTTCCACTTATTCGACCGGTCGACGCGGCGTCGCTGGGACGCTCATTGTAGAAAAGCTCGTCGGCGCCGCGGCCGAAATGGGGATGAAGCGCTCGGAGCTACAGGCCCTAGGCCAGGGCGTCAACCGTCGCACACGCTCCATGGGCGTCGCCTTGACGTCCTGCACCGTTCCGGCCACGGGCAAGCCGAACTTCGAACTTGGCGATAGGGAAATCGAAATGGGCGTCGGCATCCATGGCGAGCCCGGTCGAAGACGGATCGCTCTTGCTTCCGCTCATGCGCTGGTTGCGGAAATGGTCAACGCGATCCTTGTCGATCTGGCGGCCAGTCGCGGCAGCGAAGCAATCCTTTTCGTCAACGGATTCGGCGGCACGCCATTGATCGAACTTTACCTCCTGTATCACGAAGCCGCGCGCATCATTGATGCATCGGGCATCAAGCCGGCGCGGTCTCTGGTGGGTTCATTTGTGACCTCGCTCGATATGGCGGGCGCCTCGATCACGGTGTCTCTGCTCGACGACGACGCCGTGAAACTATGGGACGCGCCGGTGTATACGCCGGCGCTTCGTTGGGGCATGTAAGGCACGCAACATCGCCGAAACTCGGTAAGCCGAGAGGACGGAACACGTCGAGGTGTCCGTACGAAGGGACGAAGAGCGTGAACCGTCGAGGCCAGAAGCTTGGCCGCGGCGCGCGCCGCAAGCGACAGAAGCCGTTGGATCGGATTGACGTCTTTGGAGCACCAGAAGCTCGTCAGCCGAATGGTCATCGCGCAATTTCACCGCTGCAGCCCGCGCAGCGCGATCGTCGTTTCGGCGACCATGCCGCTTGCGCTCGTCTTCGCGGTCAGCTTGATGGTGCGATGGTGCTGTTCGGCCAGAGGGCGAATTTGCTCTCCGTCGGAGCCATCGACTTCGGCCTTATCGTCGTCGCCACAGTCATTCTGGTCGAGGACGTCTTCCGGCGCTTCGCTTTGGCCGCGGCCGCGTGGCAACGGGGTGGCCCGTGCGCGGATATGGCCGCATTCGGCGGGCTCACGGGCGAGCTCGCTTCGATCCCGCCGAGCTTTTTGCCGCCCCGATCATCATCGCCGTTTCGTGCCGCCATGCACTTGTCGGAGAACTTGGTCTGGTGCGCGGACCAGACCCTGTTCATCGCCGAACCTGCTCCCAGCGATGCGACTGGGCGGATTTCAGCACCGCGTCAGTGACGTAGTCGGTGGCCAGGGCCTCCCGGAATGTCGGGCTCGCCGACTTGCCGCTTGCCAGCGCGTCCAGAAAATCGGCGACCTGATGGACGAATGTGTGCTCGTAGCCGATCTGCAGACCCGGCACCCACCAGTGCTTCATGTACGGATGATCGCTGTCGGTGATGTGCAAGGATCGCCATCCTCGAACGCGGCCCTCGTCGCGATGGTCGAAATATTGCAGCCGATGCAGATCATGCAGGTCCCACATGATCGAAGCGTCCGCGCCGTTGATTTCGAGCGTGTAGAGCGCCTTGTGACCGCGCGCGTAGCGGGTCGCCTCGAAGGTCGCCATCGAGTGATTGTCGAAGCGCGCCAGGAATGCGCTCGCATCGTCGATTGTGACCTTCTCTACTTTGCCGGTAATCGTGTGGCTGCGCTCCTTGATGAACGTCTCAGTCATCGCGGTGACCGTGTCGATCGGACCGTTCAGCCACATCGCAGTGTCGATGCAATGGGCCAGCAAATCGCCCGTGACGCCGCTGCCGGCAACGCTCGCGTCGAGGCGCCAGAGTCCCGCGCCGCCCTGCGGCAGGTCCGCAGAAATCGTCCAGTCCTGCAGGAATTTGGCGCGATAATGAAAAATGCGCCCCAAGCGCCCTTCGTCGATCAGTTGCTTGGCGAGCGCGACTGCGGGAACGCGGCGATAATTGTACCAGACCATGTTCGGCGTCTTCGCCGATTCCACGGCGCCGACCATTTTCTCGGCTTCTGCCGCGTTGCGCCCCAGCGGCTTCTCGCACATCACCATCTTGCCGGCTTCGGCCGCGGCTATGCCGATCTCGGCGTGCGTATCGTTTGGACTTGCGATGTCGATGAGATCAATGTCTCTGCGCGCGACCAGCTTGCGCCAGTCTGTTTCAAAAGACGAGAATCCCCAATTCTCCGCGAAGGCCTTCGCGCTCACGCCGTCGCGGGCGCAAATCGCCGTGAGAACAGGCTCGTACTCAAGGTCGAAGAAGTGGTTGACCTGGCTGAAGGCGTTCGAATGGGTCCGGCCCATGAAGCCGCAGCCGACCATGCCGACCCGGAGCTTTTTTTTCACGCCCATGAAAGGTCTCCGAGACGAATCTTTACTGGCGCCAGCCGTGGGCGTCGCGGACCTTGATCATGGCGCCGAGGATTTCGTTCCAGGTTTGCTGACGCGTCATTGTCGCGTTGGGAAACATGCAACCGTCCCAGCAGATGTGCTGAAAGGCCTTTGTCAGCGCGCCGTTGTCGTCCCGCAGCCAATAGCCGGCGTCATGAACGATATCGAGCTTGCCGTTTGGATCGTCGACCGTGCAGTGCCGACCGGTTTTGTCATGGCTCCCGGAGCCCTTGACCGTCGCGTCGTTCTGCGCGACGTGAAAATCGATTGTCCAAGGACGAAGCGCATGCGTCATTGTCTTAAGCGCAGTTTCTAAGTCTTTTCGCCCTTTCCAATCGAAATCGTCCGGAAGTAAGCGCTCTTCTGGGGCGTTGACACCCAACGTGTAAAGCAGGGTGTGCGCCATGTCCGCCTGAAATCCGAGGGTCTTTGGGCGCGCGACGCTCTCCAGCAAATTGATCATGCTCTTCCAGCCCTGCATGCCGCCCCAGCAGATCTCGCCCTCCGCCGCCAATCGCTCGCCGTGAGCCTCCGCGACGTCGCAAGCTTCGCGGAAAGTTTCTGCGATAACTTTCGTGTTGGCGGCGGGATTCTGCGCCCATTCATGGACACCTGTCGCCGAATCAATGCGAACGACCCCGTAAGGCCGCACGCCGAGTTTGCGCAGCTTTTCTCCGATGGCGCAGGCTTTCTCGACCATGGTCACGAAGCGCTTTCGCTCCTCTGCGGTTCCCATCGCTGAGCCGCCGCCGACTGGCGGCCAAACCGGCGCAACGAGCGAGCCGATCGCCAAGCCCTTCGATCCAATCGAATTCGGCGAGTCGCTTGATGTCGTCGTCGCTCGAATCGACGCTGGTGTGGGGCTCGGCCAGGAAAAGGTCGACGCCGTCGAACTTGAGACCATCGACGCTGGCCGCGGCTGTCAGATCGAGTAGCGTCGTCAGGTCGATCGGCGGCTCGGCGTCGCCGCCTTTGCCGACCACTCCGGGCCACATCGCGTTGTGCAATTTTGGCCAATTATTGCGCTCGGCCATGACCGCTTGCCCTCCCTAATGCGACGCCATTCCTGCCCTACCGGGCGGTTGTACATGCCGGGCGCTTGCCCTTCGCGCGTCACACATACTGTATTGAAATCGTTCTCTCGCGCAAGCATGCTAGCGGCTGCTACCGCTCAGCCAAGCTGAGCACGCTGCACTGCGAACCGATGGTTTGTCCGTATTGAGGCGACCGCAGCCCGCGGGGCGAATAGGTGAGGAACGAAACATGGCAGCCATCGACTCCGCAAGCGTCGCGACGCACAGCTTCGACTGGGGCGTGATCAAATGGATGGTCAGCCCCGACCAGACCCCCGGAGCCAAGATTACGTTTGGGGAAGTCGTGCTGCTTCCGGGACAGGGTCATGTCCGGCACAATCATCCCATTTCGGAGGAAATCCTCTACGTTTTGTCAGGACTCGGCGAGCAGATGGTTGACGACCAGCCGCCCTTCGTGGTGCGTCCCGGCGACACAATCTATATCCCCACAGCGATCTTTCATTCGACCATCAATACGAGCTGGGAGCCCCTCCGACTATTAGCGCTCTATAATCCTGGCGGGGCCGAGCGTGTGCTTGTTGATCTCCCGGACTATCGATCGACGCCGCCGGGCCGCGTGCTGGGACTACGACGCGATCAAGTGTGAAACCCTCGCGGCGGCGACCGGTTTATCCGTATGTATGAACTTTCCATTAGTTCGCGGCTTCGGCGGCCAGATCTGCGTAGTGGTCCGGCACGTACATTTCGGGCGGGATCGGCGCCCGATGGTACTCAGGGTTATGCACGCGGGCGGGTAGGACCGGCTTCTCGTGCGGCACTTCCTGATAAGGGACGCGAGTCAGGAGATGCGCGATGCAATTGAGGCGGGCGCGCTTCTTGTCGACCGCCTCGACCACCCACCACGGCGCCTCGCTGATATGTGTGCGCTCAAGCATCGCCTCTTTGGCCTTGGTGTAGAGCTCCCAGCGCCGTCGCGATTCGAGGTCCATGGGACTGAGTTTCCATTGCTTGAGCGGGTCGTTGATCCGCATCAGAAACCGCAGGTTCTGCTCGTCGTCGGTGATCGAAAACCAGTATTTGACCAAAACGATGCCCGAGCGCACCAGCAGGCGCTCGAATTCCGGGACGGAGTGAAAGAAGTCCTCGTATTCCTTCTCGGTGCAAAATCCCATGACCTTTTCAACGCCGGCGCGGTTGTACCAGCTGCGGTCGAACAGCACGATTTCGCCGCCTGCCGGCAGGTGGGTGACATAGCGCTGGAAATACCATTGACTGCGTTCGCGCTCAGTTGGCGCGGGCAGCGCGACGGCGCGGCAGACGCGCGGGTTGAGGCGCTGGGTGACCCGCTTGATGACGCCGCCCTTGCCTGCCGCGTCCCGCCCCTCAAATATGACCACCAGCTTCAGCTTTTTGGCGACAACCCAGTCCTGAAGCTTGATGAGTTCGCGCTGGAGACGCAGGAGCTCCTTGAAATAGAGGAGCCGCGGCAGCGTCCCATACTCTTGCGGTTGTTCGGTTTGCGACATCAGGTCGGCGAGCTGGTCGTCCTCGAGCTCAAGCTCGATATCCTCGTCGAGATTGTCCTGGATTTCGGCGTTGACGCGCCTCTGGAACGCTCTGACCGAATCCTGTTTTTCCGCGCTCATTGCCGTTGGATTCCCCTGTTGCCGCAACGCCGCCGGACCCCGCCGCTCGCGGCCGAAATGTTCGACGAGGGATATGACAGTTTCGAGACGGACGGCGCTTGCGCCCCGTCGCTCGAAAAGGCCATATTCCACTTAGGGCAGGCGAACGACAATCCCCCTGCCGCATCACGAAATTGCCGCCGTTCCCTCCAGGCGTCTATATGCCGCGCCGCGGAAGACCAGTTTTCGTCCACAGCTTGGCTTGGAATCGGCGGCTCGGTTCGCGAAAAGTACGGGCTTATGGCATGAAAAGCGTCTTTTCCCTGTGGCAGACCTGGGCTGCGATGTCGGCCGCGTTCGCGGCGCTCACAGCGATCTTCGCCAAGGTTGGCGTCGAGAACGTCGGTTCGGACTTCGCGACTTTCGTCCGCACGATCGTGATTCTTCGTTGCGGCGGGAGCGATCCTGGCCGTCACGGGACAATGGCAGCCGGTTGGCTCCGTCTCGGGGCGAAGCTACGCCTTTCTCTTTCTGTCGGGTCTGGCGACCGGCGCTTCCTGGATCTGCTATTTTCGGGCGCTGAAACTCGGCGACGCGGCCCGCGTCGCGCCCATCGATAAGCTCAGCGTCGTCCTGGTGGCCGTTTTCGGCGTCGTGTTTCTCGGCGAAAAGCTTGCGCCGCAGAATTGGCTCGGCGTCGCGCTGATCGCGCTCGGCGCGATCCTGGTCGCCTTCAAGGTTTGAACCGGCGATGAGCTCTCGCGCTCCTGTCGACCCGGACGATCCCGGCCCTTCGCAGGAGGCGGTATTCCGCTTTCTCGCCGATTCCGAGACGCACGGTCTCTGCGGGCGGGTCGGCCGAATCGATACCGCAGGCGCGGTCGTTTTTCTTGCCGGCCCCGACGCCTACAAGGTCAAGCGGGCGGTCAGGTTTCCGTTCATGGACCTGTCGACGCTCGACCAACGGCGGCGCGCTTGCGAGGCGGAGATCGCGGTCAATCGCGCCGACGCGCCAAGCCTCTATCTGGCGGCGCTGCCGATCACGCGCGACGGCGAGAGGCTCCAAATCGGGGGGAAAGGCGAGATCGTCGAATGGGCCGTCCACATGCGGCGATTCGACGACGAATGCGACGCTCGATAGGGTCGTCGCGCGGGCCGCTTGTCGAACGAGACGATCGACAAGCTCGACCCTCGCGATCCGCCGCTCCCATGCCCGCGCGCCGCTGCGAGACGCCGCGCGGTCGGCGCAATCGCTTGAGACTTATATCGAGCAGAACGACGCCGCGTTCGCCGAGCGGCTCGATCTCTTCGATTCGGCGAAGGCCCGGACGGCTTGCGGTCGACTTGCGGCGTCGCTTTCGCCGTTGTGCGGCCGATCCTGCTCAAGACGCGGGGAAAGCGGCTTCACGCGCCGCTGTCATGGCGACCTGCATCTGCGCAACATTGTCGATGCTCGACGGCGAGCCGACGCTGTTTGACGCAGTGGAGTTTTCTGATGAGGTCGCAAGCGGCGACATCCTCTATGATCTCGCATTCCTGCTGATGGATCTGGAGGAGCGTGGCATACGCGCCGCCGCCAACCGGCTGTTCAACCGCTATTTGGGGCCGGAGCCCGCGGAGGCGTTGGGGGGCCTGGCCGCGCTGCCGCTGTTTTTGAGCCTGCGCGCCGCGATCCGGGCGAAGGTCAAGGCGGCGGGCGCCGATCGGCTCGATGGCGCAGAGCGAGAGGAAGGGCGTGCGCGACGGCCCGCGGCTATTTTGATTACGCGGCTGAGTTCCTGCGTTACGCGCCGGCCCGGCTTGTCGCAGTCGGCGGTCTCTCTGGGGTCGGCAAGAGCGCGCTCGCGGCTGCCCTGGCTCCTGGGCTCGGCAGGGCGCCCGGCGCGCTGTGGGTCCGCAGCGACGTGGAGCGCAAGGCGATGTTCGGCGTTGAGGAAACGATACACTTGCCGACCGCGGCTTATTCGCCTGAAGTCACCCGCGATGTCTATCGGCGACTTGGCGAGAAAGCCCGAGTCGCGCTCCGGGCGGGGCACACGGTTCTGCTCGACGCGACTTTCGCCAAGGGGGCCGAGCGGACGGCGGCTGCCGAAGCGGCCGCCCAGGTCAGTGTTGGTTTCACCGGATTGTTCCTCGACGCGCCGTACGAGACGCGCCTCGAACGCCTCGCTGGCAGGCAAGCTGACGCTTCGGACGCCGACGTGCTGGTGGCGCGCGGTCAGAAGGCAGAGCCGCCCGGCGAAAAAGGATGGGCCACCCTCGACGCGGCCAAAGACCTGGGCGGCACGACGATGCTTGCCCGCGTGCGGCTCACGGGCGGTAATGAAGGGCCCGTTGGCGCTCGCGGTGCCTTATCTCAATGATCGCATGTTCATGCGCACGTTCACTGGTGAACGCGGCATGAGAGTCGCACAGCTTGGCCGCCTGCCGGGCTGGAGGGGCCAGCGCGAGAGCCGGAGCGCCCATCGCGGACATTCGAAGGGATGCGCAATGATCAACATGTCTTTTAGGGCCGCGTTTTCGGGCCTCTTTCTTGTCGCCGCAATGGCTTTGGCGGCGACCGGACCCGCTCAAGCCGAGAGCGTCATGAAACAATGCGGCGACCAATGGAAAGCCGCGAAGGCCAACAATGCGACCAACGGGCAGACCTGGCCGGAATTCCTCAAGTCCTGCCGCACACGGACGGAGGCGACCGCGGCTCCGACTGCCGCGCCGGCCCCGGCCCCCGCGCCGACTTATCAGCCTGCGCCCGCCCCGACCGCGACCTATCAGCCTGCAGCCCGCTCCGACCTATCAACCCAAACCCATGGCGCGGCCGACCGGGGCCGGCCAGTTCAGCAGTGAAGGCGAAGCCAAGGCGCGCTGCCCGAGCGACACGGTGGTGTGGGTCAACACCAAGTCGAAGTCGCATACCTATCACTACCCGGGCTCGCGCTGGTACGGCGCGACGAAGCAGGGCGCCTATATGTGCGAAGCCGACGCCGCGGCTGCCGGCAACCATGCTTCGAAGAGTAAGACCGAACAGCCGAAACAGCAGCCCTAGGACTGACCGTCGACACGCCGCCGGGATCCGCCTCGCTCCCGTTTGCCGAGCGCCTGGCGGGTCCCGTCAGATGATTTCCGTGTCGCGCGCGGGCTAGTAAGGGGAGCGGGCCGCCAGCGACGCCTATCTTCTAAGGCGCCGCTCTTATGATCGCCAGATTGGGCTTGGACGGGCTTGGACGAGGGCAAGGGCTTGCGATTGGCGAGCGTCTGCCGCAGGATTGATTTGCATGCTTGGGCGACGACGTGGCCCTGAGCACAAGCCTCCGGGATCGTCGGATGAAGCGGCAAACGTTTGCTTGGGAGAAAATTAGCTTCGTCCAGTTACCCTGGACGGCGCGCGAGGGCTTTCATCGGACGACCCAACCGCCGGCTCGTTGGGGGTCTCGCACGCCCCGCAGGCATTGATGGATGATCGAAACTCGCCAGAGACGAAAGCTATTCCTGGCGACGGGGATCTCGTTTCTGGCGCTTCTTGAGGCGCGGAGCGCGCATAGCGACGTCACGGCGATCACCTTCCCAACCGTCGGCGCCTATCCGCCCCTGACCGCGGAGGGATTTAACTATACGCAAGGCGACTTCCAGCTCGGTGTCCAGTTCGCTGTTGCGACGCCGATCACAGTCACTGAGCTTGGCTATTATGATTCCACGCTGGGCGGGGTCCCGCAGCCGACCGGCGCGTTCAATCCCCATACCGACACGCTGATCGACGTCTCGACAGGGACCACGCTGGCGACGGCGACCATAACCGCCTCGGACCCGGCGACCGGTCTGTTCCGCTTTGCAGCTCTCGACACGCCGGTCGCTTTGACTCCCGGCGTCACCTATCTGGTGCAGGGGGACTCGAACACCAACAATTACGCTGTGGGCGTCAACGTCAGCGCCGCCTCGATCAGTCCGGCGGTTCTCAACTCGTTTTCGACCGGCGACATCTTTGGCGTTCCGCCGCCGCCCGGGACCCTCCCGGATTTTGGCGCGAACTTCCAGTTCACCCTGGGCGCGGTGACCTGCAAGTCGAACGTGCCAGGCAAGCACGTTTTCGCTGCGAACAAGGACTTCTGCGTCGCGTCGGGCGCCTATCACCCGACCGCGACCACCGGGATCCTGCCCTTCACCGACCATGGATTCGGCCTCGTCGCCTATGGTGGCGGCTACATCGGCGCTTCGACCGCGGTCAGCGTGCAGACCACCGGCGCCACAAGCAGTTACGCGGCGTGGAGCCAAAACGCGGGATCATTGATTAATTTGACCAGCGCCGTGACGGTCACGACATCGGGGACAAATTCCTACGGGCTTTACGCCAGCGACGGCGGAGACGATCACCGTACCGGATTCGCCGAGCGTGACCACGACCGGCGGCGGATCGATTGGCGTTTACGCGTCGGGCGCGGGGTCGAGCATAACCGCCGGAGGCGCCTCGATCGCAACCAGCGGCGCGCTAGCGCCCGGCGTGCAGGCAGACGGCGGCGGCGGCGTCACCTTGAACGGCGGCACGGTTGCGACAACCGGGGCTGGAAGCGTCGGCCTTTACGCCACTGGCGCAGGCTCGATGATCGCCGCGACCGGGGTCGGCGTCACGACCTCGGGCGGCGTCAGTACGAGCGGCGGCGGCGCGATCGGAGCCTACGCGGCGAACGGCGGCGAATTGAATCTCTCGACCGTAACGATCGCCACTTCCGGCACGGCCGCCTATGGGGTCGAGACCGCCTCCGGCTCAAGCGCGATTCTTTCCGGCGGGTCGGTGACGACCGCCGGCGGCAACGGCCTGGGCGTCTATTCTACGGGCGCCGGTTCGAATGTCTCGGTCACGGGGACCGCCATCCTCACCAAAGGGATGGACGCGAACGGGGTGCTGGCCTCGTCCGGCGGTGTTGTCACTCTCAATGGCGGGAGCGTGACGACGACAGGAGACGGTTCACCGGCGATCGCTGCGGTCCTGTCCGGCTCGTCCATCTCGGCGACCGGAACGGCGATCACGACGCAGGGCAACGTAGACGTCAGCGGCGCCCAATCGATCGCTGTCTGGGTCGCCGGCGCGGGAGCGAGCGGAACTCTGACCGACGACACAATTGTCACCTCCGGCATTCAGGCGCATGGCGTTCTCGCGACGCTCGGCGGCGCCGCCACGGTGAGCGGCGGCTCGATCACGGTTTCCGGGACAGACGCGAACGGGGTGATGGCGTCGGGCGTCGGCTCGACGATTTCTACATCCGGCGGAACAACGATCATCAGCTCGGCGACGCCGTCGGATTTTGTGATCGCGGGGGCGCGAGCCGAGAACTCGGGGACGGTGAACCTGACTGATACGTCCGTGACGACTTCCGGCGCCGGAACCCCGGCGGTCGACGCGGAAACCGGCGGCGCAGTCAACCTTCTGCGTACCACGCTTTCTACGACCGCCGATGACGCGCATGCCGTGGTGGCGAACGGTTCGGGGTCGCAGGCTACGCTGAGCGGCGCCAACATCCTCAACACCAGCGGCAACGGCTCAATTGGGCTTTATGCGACCAATGGCGGTCTGATCAACGCGACCGGGCAGACAACCATCTCGACTTTGGGAACGAATTCGGAATCGACTGGCCTCAGCGCTTTCGGCGTCAACGCCGACGGTTCCGGTTCGCAGATCAATCTGGCCGCGACGACGATCACGACATCCGGCGAGGGCGCAGTCGGCCTCTACGCCAGCGACGTTTCGGACACGGGCCACGGCGGCGCAATTACCGCGTCGGGACAAACGACGGTGACCACCGGAACAGGATCTTTCTCCTATGGCGCGTGGGCGCAAAGCCCGGGTTCGACGATTGCGCTCAACGGTCCGAGCACATTCACCATCAACGGCAGCGCGTTCGCTCTGTACGCAACACAAGGAGGCTCCATTTCCAGCGCGAATACGCTCGGCGTCGCCATCAATGGCGCCGTTGCCGGCGGCGTTGAGGTCAACGACGCAGGAAGTACGGCGACGCTGACGGGCACGACCAATATCGCTCTCAACGGAACGCAGAACGCGGGATTTCTGGCGGCGACGGGAGGCGCAATATCTGCGCAGGGGCCAACGACGATAAACGTTTTCGGGGCCAACTCCGTCGGCGTCGAGGCTTTTTCCGGCTCGGTCACGGCGTCGGGGCCGCTTAACGTCACGACCTCACTGCCTTCTTCCCCAGCGTTCACGCTCAGCGGGACCTCGCCTTCGATCGTTGCGTCAGGAGGGGGCGTTGTCTCCAGCGCAGGGAATGCGATCAATCTCGACGGCGCCACGAACGCCGTCGCGACTTTCGACAATTTCTCGATCGCCAATACTTCGGGCGATCTGATTTTCGCCGATCCGTCGACCGGGACCGTCAATTTCAACAACACGGTCGCCGACGCCGGAACGGGCAACCTCCTCAACGCGACGGCTGGCAGCGTCATCGCCTTGAACGCCAGCGCCTCCACGTTGACCGGCGCCATCGCGACCGACGCGACTTCGACCACCAATGTCTCGTTGTCCAACGGCTCGACTTGGAACATGACCGGGTCGTCGACCGCGACCAGCCTCAACGTCGCCAACAGCGCCATCGTGTTCTCGCCGCCGAGCGCGGGCGGGTTCAAGACGCTCACAGTCGGGAGCTATGTCGGCACGGGGGCTGGCATCACTTTGAACACGGTGCTGGGCGGCACTGGCTCAGCCTCCGATCAGCTGATTGTCAATGGCGGCTCGGCGACCGGACTGACGTCGCTGACCATCAGGAATGTCGGAGGGGCAGGGGCGCAGACAACCGGCGCCGGCATCCCGGTTGTCGTTGCGACCAACGGCGGCACGACCTCGGCGAACGCGTTCCAGCTGGCCAATACGCCCGTCGTCGGAGGGTTTCGGTACACTCTCGATCGGGACCCCGGCACCCAAGACTGGAGTCTGACGTCGACGCCGGCTTCCACCCTGGCCGATATTCAAAATTCGGTCACGGCGCTCGCCGATTCCCGCCAGGCGCAGATGATAACCGGCCGATTGCTCGGTTCGCTCCTCCTCGGCGCCAACGAGCAGGTCAATTGCTCAAGCTGCGCCGGCGGCTTCGCGTCGATCGGGTCGTTTGCGCTCGGCTCGCACGGACGATGGAGCCTCAGCGATCGTCTCACCCTCCTGGCCGGCGCCTCGTACGACCAATACACCGCCGATGGCGTGACGGTGACGGGCGCCCCGATCATCGCCGCCTCGCTTCGCTACGACTTTGTCGACTGGGGCAACAGCCGACCGTTCTTCGAATTTGGCGGCGCGGTGTCGCCGTATATGTCGGTCAACTACGGCCGCTCGTATGCGGATGGGTTCACCCAGTCGTCCGGCACGGGATCGAGCGTCGATCGGCAGCTTACGCTGTTCGGGCGCGCGGGCTGGGTTTTCCGCCTGACGCCAATCGACGAAACCGCGGCCTTCGTCGACCTCGCGCGAGGCTGGCAGCAGGTGGGCGGCTATTCGGAAGCGGTGACTGTCGCCAATCCTTTCGCCGCGACCGTGAGTTCTGGGGTCGACACCCAGGACGTGACCCGGATCGGCGCGCAATACACACATCTTTTCGCCGGCCGGATCGAGGCGAACGTCAACGCCGCTCTCGCCTACGGATTTGACAACAAGTTCGGCTCCCAGGTCACCATTGTCGATTTCGGAGGCGTCTCTCCCTATCCGCTTCTCAATTCGGCCTGGGCCGAGTTCGGCGGCCGGCTCGCCTATCGCGTCTCGCAGAACCTGGTTGCCGACGCCTTCCTGCTCGGAACGATTGGCGGCGAGGTCGGCCGCACCCTGCACGCGGGGCTTGGGGTGCGATACGCGTTCTGAGCGCGATCTCGAAGAATTTCCCCCGCGCCGAAGCTCCCCGACGCTTCGATCCGGGCCCGCTCCGTGATTCGGCCAAGGCGCGGCGGGATAGTATCGGCGAAGGCGCGGTCTTTCGCCAAGCCAATCCCAAGCCGCCATGGCGCCGAGCCCAAACAGACGTGGCGCCAACCCCAAATCCATGCCAACCTTTTGCAAGGGGCGCCCATGGCGGTCTTGAGCGATCCGAAGCGCTTAGCCGCGCCCGGGTTAACCGGGGCGGGACATTCGCTCCTTAAAAACTTCTCCTTTCGTGAATTGCAGCGCATTCGTGGCGCATAGATACTGAATTATAGAATAAATTAATTCGATTGGCAAGAAGATGTTTCGTTTTTTAGAATCTGACGCTGGGGCGCGGATCGAAGATCAAGCGGCTATTTCTCGTCGAGCGCGATCAGGGGCCTCCAGTTGGGGTCTTGCGCATTGCCCGCCATCTGGGCGAAGCGGCGCCGATTATAGGCGTAGAGCCCGCGAACGGCCGCAGGCGCGAGGTCGGCCGCCTGCTGCGCGAGCGACAGCGCGCTCTCGAAGTCGCGGCTTCTGTAGGCCGCGAGCATCGCGGAATGAATGCGGATAAGCTTTGCGAATTCCTCGCTTTCAGCGAGGTCGGCGTCGCCCGCCAATGCATAGAGTCCGACCGGGCGGGTCTTGTTCTTCAACAGGACGGAGTCGATTTCGAGCCAGGCGAATTCCGGCGCTTCGCCGCGCGTCGTCTCGCTGCCGATGATGTCGACCTCGAAAATCTTGCAGGCGCCTTCGAGCCGGGACGCGACGTTCACCTCGTCGCCGATCGCCGAGTAATCGAATCGGCGAAGCGAACCGAGGTTGCCGACGCAGCACTCGCCGGAATTGAGCCCGATGCCAAAACGGACCGGCTTGAACGACTGCTGATCGGCCTCCGCGCGACGGAGCCAGCCGTCGTTCAGCGTCAGCAGCGTCCGGCGCATCGCCAACGCCGCCCCGACCGCATGGCGCGCGTGATCCGGATCGTCGAGCGGCGCGTTCCAGAACGCGACAATCGCGTCGCCCATATATTTGTCGACAGTGCCCGCCGCATCGAGAATGGCGTCGGTCATCGGCGTCAAATACTGGTTGAGGAAATGCGTGAGTTCGGATGCGTTGAAGCCCTCCGAGATCGTGGTGAACGACCGGATGTCGCAGAACAGCAGCGTCAGCTGGCGCTGCAATCCGCCAAGCTCGAGCGCTCCGGGCATCTCCGCCAGGCGCGCGACGACCGCAGGTGAGACGAAGCGGCCGAAGGCCGAGCGAATTTCGCGCTCCTGGTGACGCTTCACCGCGTAGAGTGTGGAGACGCCGGTAAAATAGACTGCGGCGGTCGAAAACGCCGGATAGGTCGGGTCGACGAGCAGCCCCAAACGAGCGAACGCGAACCAGCTCACGGCGACGATCGCGCAAACGAGGGCGGCGAAGATGAGCGCCGCGAATTGCGGGGCCAAAGCCCAAGTCGTGGCGATGATCGCCGCGCACAGCACGGCCGTCGCCATCCATTCCGCGCCCGGACCCCAATCGGGCCGCCTCAGCGTGACGCCGCTGAGGATCTGCTCGACGATCTGCGCATGAGCTTCGACACCTGGCATCGAGGGCGACAGCGGCGTCGCAACGATGTCCGAGAACGCGCCGCGCTCGCGCCAAAGAACACGATCGAACCGCGCAAGTCGCTGAGATCTGCGCCGGGCTCAACACCTTCCAGGCGGGGATCGAGCGACGGGCGTCGGACGGCGCGAAATAGACCCTAATGTCTCCGGCTGCGTCGGTGTCGAATGGTCAGATCGCCGTTGCGGACCGCGAGCACGCCATAGACTTCACCGAAGGCGGTTTCGCCGCTGGCGTTGGACGATTTCACGATATAGGTCGAAGCGCCCTGGGCGACTCGCAGCGCCTCCATCGCGAGACTGGGCCTCAAGGCGCCGTCGACATTGAGGATCAGCGGAACGCGGCGGACAACCCGGTCGGAGTCGGGCCGCCAATTCAGGAAGCCGACGCCGGCCGCATGTTCCGCAAGCGTCGATAGCGGCGCCAAGGCGCCCGGCGCGGGCGTGAGGAATTTCGTCGCGTCGTCGCCGGCGGTGACGAAACCCGCCTTAGCTGAGCCGCCAGGACCCGTCGGCACATCGGAGATGAAATTGCCAAGCACGACGGGCGCGCCGTCGATGGCGCGCGCGAAGGGCGGCGTCGGGGTCCGCGCCCTCCGGCGCATTGGCGTCGGCCCGGTCCTTTCTCCGAAAACAGGAAATCGAATGCGATCCCGGCGACGCCCGCCTTCTTCAGGTTGTCGACCAGCGTCGCAAGGCGCTCGCGCGGCCAAGGCCATTGCCCGAGCCGCTTGAGCAATTCTTCGTCGACCGCGACGACGCGAACCGGCTGGTCGAAGGCATATGGGCGCGGCCGCCAGCGTTGGTATTGATCGAAGACCAGGTCCTGGACGACGGCGCGCGTCGGAGCGCCCACGACGCCGGCAATGAGCGCGAGCGCGCAAGCCGTCGCGGTGGTCAATGCGTAGAGACGCGCCTCGTTGGCTTTTCTCATGCTCTCCTGGCCCGCTCCCTACCGGGCGTTTCCGGACGAATTATAGGCCATCAAGATCGAAGACACACCAGTTCTGTCAATGCGGCGCCGGCGCGAGGCGCTTCGCCGCGCCGCGTCAGGCGGCTCGAAACGGTCGCAAAGCTCGGGAGACGGGATCGGGCTGGGATCGGCAGAGCGGTCCTGCCTCGCCCGGGCCAAGGGCTCGAAGAAAGCGCTCGACGCCATAGTCGAGCACGATTCGGTTGGCTTCATGCGCCGGGTCGATGCCGTTGCGCCGCAGATAAGCGTACAGCGCGCCGTTGCGGGTGTCGACGGGCCGGGTGTGACGCACCGGAACCGAGCCGACGACCCCGATGCTGTCCGGCCCGAACGCCTCGCGCGCCGCCGGTCCGAGGAGGAGATCGGTTCCCCAGCCGCCGACCGCTTCCGCGAACACCCAGCCCACGCGCTCAAGCGCGCGCCGGGTGAAGATCGGCGCCATGATCTCGACTGACGATACGCGAATGATTTCATTCCCGGCGCCGGGCTGTTGGAGGTAGGGCCAAGCTGTGCGGGAGTCGGCGGTCAGCGCCGGCTGCGCCAAATCGAGCTTCTCGCGGGTCATCGCGGCGAACAGCGCATCAATGTCGCGCGCGCCGATCTCAACGTCGTCGTCGAGAAAAAGGACGGCCTCGTATCGCAGCAGCATTTCGGGGCGCTGTTCGAGCAGGCGGCGTGTCGAGGTTGTTTTCGTCCCGGCTTGAAAAACGATCGCATCGGCGCGCGGATTCGGATCGCTGTCGTGGTAGTAGTTGAGGAGGACGTCGTAATCGCGCGGCTCGCCGAGATAGCTCGCGTCAAAGTCCTTTCCGCATTGGACGAAGATCAGCAGCTTGCGGCCTCTGTCCGGCGCGACCCGTTCGATGCGCATCGATCCGCTGGCGTAGAAGCGCTCCTGCCGGGCCCGCAACTCCTCCCGGCTGAGAGGGGGCTTGAGGTCGCCGTCGCTTCGCTTCGGGTCGAAGACCCGCAGAGCCGCCTCCTCGATCGAGCGGCCCTTGCCGCGGATCACGTCGCGGACAAACGCCATGTCGATGTCGGACCTCGGCCGTCGTCCGGCCTGCAACCCAACTTCGAGGAAATGCAGGAACGGGTGGGGGTGGGTCTTGCTCCAGTCCGGATTCTGCGCGGCGTACCAGGCCTGATCGAACTCGGCGGAAGGCGGCGGTCCGCTTGGCTCCGGGCGTGCAAGGTAGCGCTCGAGGAGGCCGGTCGCGTTCGAACCGAGCCCCGCCGACTTACGAAAAAACTTCGGATCGAAAAAGCCGTCGGGACGGTAGCCAAGACGCTCGCCGACAAGGGCGTAGTGCAGCGGCGCAAGCGCATGAGCGCGCTCGCTCCCGAGGCGACGGCGGGCGTAGAGGCGCCTCCAGAACGCTCGATGCGACAGCGAGGAGGCGGGGAGAACATTTCCGCCACCATAGGGTTAGGCTGAAACATCGACAACCAGGCTCGTGTCGGCGTCGACCATCAACTGTCGGCCCGAACGTGGTTTCGAACGCCGCGCGCAGGGCGGCGTCCACGTCCGCCATCGTCGCGCGGCGGCCGAGATCGGCGAGGCTGGTCACGCCGTAGTGCGATTCCGCGATTCCGCACGGCACGATGCCGGAAAAATGCGTCAAGATCCGGATCGACGTTCAGCGAAACTCCATGAAATGTCGCCCACCGCCGGACCCGCACGCCGATTGCGGCGATCTTGTCCTCGGCTGCTTCGCCGCGCGCCGAAGGCGGCTTGTCGGGGCGCGCGACCCACACGCCGACCCGGTCCTCGCGCGTTTCGCCGTCGACGTCGAAGGCCTTGAGCGCCTCGATCAGCCAGGCTTGGAGCGCGCCCACGTAGGCGCGGACATCGGGCCGGCGGCGCTTGAGATCAAGCATCACATAGGCGACCCGCTGCCCCGGCCCGTGATAGGTGAACTGGCCGCCGCGGCCGGCGCGAAAAACCGGCAGGCGAGCGTCGACGAGATCGCGGTCCTTCGCGCTGGTTCCAGCGGTGTAGAGCGGAGGATGCTCGATGAGCCAGACGCGTTCGGACGCGCGGCCTGCGGCAATCGCGTCCGCGCGGGATTCCATTTCCGCCAGCGCCTCAGGGAAGGAGACCGGTCTCGAGGACACGACCCATTCGACCGGCGGCGCGTCACGCGGCGCCAGCAAGAGCGCGCGCGGCGCAAAACGAGGATTGAGCACGCGGCCTTCTATCAGACGGCGCGCGGCGAAGCGAGCGGGCCGCGCCATGATGAACGAGCAAGCACGGATAGCGAACAGGCGGGGCAGGAGCTGCTGGCGACGGGATGCGTTTCCGCACAACCCACTGCGTGCATTGCGTTTTTTCGGTTGACAGCGCCAATTTACGCTTGACGCAACGGAAAAGCTGGCGCTTGCTTATTCGGGCAGTCGCCCCGGGGCGTTGCGCCCCACTTTCCATAACGAGGGCCGTCCGCCGCGAGAGCGCACATCTGCTCGCGTTGGGGGGCACCTTCTTGACCGCCGCCAGCCCGAAGCTCTGGCGCTCGTGGGGGCCTGCGAGCGTGCTCGCTCTGACTATCGGTGCGCCGGCGGGAGCGCTTGGCGGCGCCTGGACGTTGCCGCAGGGAACCGGGCAACTGATCGAAACCCTTTACGGCTGGACTGGGTTCGGCCCGCCGTGGGGCAGCAACCCCCCGGTCCCGCAAAACCGCTTTGATGCGCAGACCTATGTGCAATACGGCCTCACCGATTCCTTCACCATCTTTGGCGAGGCCGCGCTCGAACGATACGCCCTCGGGTCTCCGACGCAGAATATCTACACTGGCCTCGACTATTCGGATGTGGGCCTGAGGGCGAAGCTGTGGGCGACCGGAGACTGGGTGTTCTCGGGCGAGGCGACCGTCTTCGTCCCGGGCGCGCACAATCCCAACGAGCCGGCCCAGGAGGGCAATACCGGCGTCGCAGGCGAGGCGCGCCTGAACGCCGGCGGCAACTTCGCGGTTGGTTCGATCCCCGGATTCGTCGATGCGGAGATCGCCTATCGCATTCGCACGGCCGGGCCGCCAGACGAGTGGCACGGCGACTTCACGATCGGATTCAAGTTCACGCCGCGGGTGATGCTGATGGTGCAGAACTTCAACACGGTCTCGATGCCGACGACCAACCCGGCTTTTCCCGCTTGGCGATCGTCAGTCGTCGAGGCCAGCGTGGTTTATGCGTTTGACGATCACTGGTCGGTGCAATTCGGACTGTTCACGACCGTGTGGACAGTCAAAACCAACAGTCAGCACGGGGCCGCGCTTTCCGTATGGCGGAATTTTTGAGGGCGCGTCAGACAGACCTTCACGCGCTCTTCTCGAACAGCTCGCGCCCGATCAGCATGCGCCTTATCTCGCTGGTGCCCGCGCCGATCTCGTAGAGTTTGGCGTCGCGCAGCAGGCGGCCAAGCGGGTAATCGTTGGTGTAGCCGTTGCCGCCGAGGACCTGGATGGCGTCGAGCGCGACCTGGGTCGCCCGTTCGGCGGCGTAAAGAATGGCGCCGGCGGCGTCCTCTCGCGTCGTCTGCCCGCGATCGCAGGCCTTGGCGACCATATAGACATAGGCGCGCGCGGCGTTCATCGCGACATACATGTCGGCGAGCTTGCCCTGCACCAATTGGAAAGTCCCGATCGGCTGGCCGAACTGCTTGCGCTCGTGCACGTAGGGAAGCACGACATCGAGCGCCGCCTGCATGAGTCCGAGCGGGCCGGCCGAGAGCACGACGCGCTCGTAATCGAGGCCGCTCATCAGGACGCCAACGCCCTTGCCCACGACGCCGAGCACATTCTCCTCCGGGATTTCGCAGTCGGAAAAGACGAGTTCGGACGTGTCGGAGCCGCGCATGCCGAGCTTGTCGAGCTTCGGCCCCTGGGAAAAGCCTTTCATCCCCCGCTCGACAAGAAAGGCGGTGATGCCGCGCGCGCCGGCGGCGGGGTCGGTCTTGGCGTAGACGACCAGCGTCTCGGCGACCGGGCCGTTGGTGATCCACATTTTCGAGCCATTGAGCACGTAGCGGTCGCCCTTGCGGGTCGCGCGCGTGGCCATCGACACGACGTCGGAGCCGGCGTTCGGCTCGGACATGGCGAGCGCGCCGACGTGCTCGCCGGAAATGAGCTTGGGCAGATAGCGGGCCTTCTGCGCCGCGCTGCCGTTGCGGACGATCTGGTTGACGCACAAGTTGGAATGGGCGCCGTAGGAAAGGCCGACCGAGCCCGAGGCGCGCGACACTTCCTCCATCGCCACGCAGTGCTGGAGATAGCCGAGCCCCAGGCCGCCGTACTCTTCCGGCGCGGTGATTCCGTGCAGGCCAAGCGCGCCCATTTTCGGCCAGAGATCGCGTGGGAACAGGTTGTCGCGGTCGATCGCCGCGGCCCGCGGCGCAATCTCCTTCTCGGCGAACGCCCTCGCGCTGTCGCGGATCAGGTCGGCGCTTTCCCCGAGATCGAAATCGAAGGGGCGGGGGGCATTGGGGATCATGGCGGGCCGGCGAAAGGGACGGACGGGCCGCGACCTTGGCGGCAATCAGGGGCTCTGACAAGGCTTTCCGGCGGGCAACCGGCGCTGCTGCCGACTTATCTCCCCGGCTCAGGATTTCAGGAAGTTAGGTGTGCTTTATCGTCGCCTTCGTTCTGATATACCTATATCATCTGTTGTTAATACTTGGGCCGGCCGGCGGCGTCCGGTCGCACCCCAAAGCTGGAGAGGCGGGCCGGGTCTTTTCGCCGGCCCGCCTTTTTGAGGGTTCAGGCTTTGCCCACCTGCCCTCCGAGCGGCAGGGAGCGGATGCGTTTGCCGCTCGCCGCGAAGATCGCGTTCATCAGCGCCGGGGCGACCGGCGGCACGCCGGGTTCGCCGACACCGCCTAGCCGCATGTCGTAGCCGTGCGGCACGACATAGACATGCGTCTCACGCGGCGCGTCGCTGATCCGCAACACCTGGTAGTCGTCGAGGTTGCTCTGCTGGACTTTGCCGTCCTTGAAGGAGATTTCGTTCAGCAAACCCACCCCGAGGCCCATGATCACCGCTCCTTCGAATTGGGAGCGGACACGATCCGGATTGACGATCGGGCCGCAATCGACGGCGATGTCGACCCGCGGCACGGTGACGTTGCCCTTCTCGTCGACCGCGGCTTCGATGACGGCTGCGACATAGCTCACGAAACTGCGATGGACAGCCAAGCCGAGGCCATGGCCTTTGGGAACCTGACGGCCCCAACCGGCTTTCTCGGTGACAAGCTCGACCACGTTGCGCAGCCGGCCGGTGTCGATCGGGTAGACCTCCGGATTCTCGCCGTAGTCCCAGAAGTCCTTCACCTTCTGAGGCACGTCGAGAACGCGGGCGGGCCCGATCAGATCGAGCAGGAACGCCTTCTGATCCTTGCCCGCCGCAGACGCGAGTTCCGCCACGAATGATTGAATGGCGAACCCGTGCGGAACGTTCGACACGGAGCGCCACCAGCCAATCTTGGTGTGCGCTTCGGCTTCGCCGTTTTCGATGCTGATATTTTTGACATCGAAGGGCATGTCGACAAGGCCCATTCCCTGCTCGAGCGGCATCTCGTGCTTGGGGTCGGCCGCGAACAACGACAGGATCGTCGGCGCGACGCTGTTATGTCGCCAGGCGATCACCTTGCCGTCCTTGTCCAGCCCCGCCTCGAGGCGTTCGACCGACACGGTGTGGTAGAAGTCGTTGTGGATGTCGTCCTCGCGGGTCCAGACCACCTTGACCGGGGCTCCGCCGATCCCCTTTGAGCACAACGCCGCCTCGACCGCGAAGTCCGGCTTCGACTTGCGGCCGAAGCCTCCGCCCAAAAGGGTCACGTTGACCGTGACGTTCTCACCCGGAAGTCCCAGATATTTGGCGACCAGATCATGCGCGGCCTGCGGGCTCTGCACGCTCGTCCACACTTCGGCCTTTCCCTCGACAATCCGGCAGGTCGCCGCGGGCGGCTCCATTGTCGCATGCGCGTTGTGGGGAATGTAATACTCGGCCTCGACTTTCTTGTCCGCGCTCGCGTAGGCGGCGGCGAAATCGCCATCGCTGCGCAGGACCTTGCCAGGCTGTCTGGCGGTCGCCTCCATCGCCGCGCGGTAGGCCTGCAAATCGTAGGTCGCGTGCGGGCCATCGTCCCAATTGATCTTCAGCGCGTTGCGGCCCTGGATCGCAGCCCAGGTGTTGTCGGCGATGACGGCGATTCCCCCTGAAGGCTGGAACATCATGGGATAGGAAGGCGCGGGGATCTCGACGATCTGGACGACTCCCGGGACTTTCTTCGCGTCGGTCGCGTCGTAGGAGGCCACTTTGCCCCCCATGACCGGCGGCCGCGCGATGACGGCGTATTTCTGCCCTGGCAACCGGACGTCCTGACCATAGATGGCGCGCCCGGTCGTGATGTTGTAGCCGTCGACGATATTGGTCCCTTCCTTGCCGATGTAGCGGAACTGCGAAGGATCCTTGAGAGACAGGCTGCCGGGCGTCGGCGTGCCCATTTTCTCCTGACTGACGCCGGTCGGGACGCCCATGGTGCTCGCGTCGGCGGCGAGGTCTCCATAGCCGAGCTTCTTCCCGGTGGACTTCTGAATAACCTCGTGGTTCTTCGCTTCTACGTCGGAGACGTCGACGCCCCAACGTTTCGCGGCGGCGGCCTCCAGCATCATCCGGGCGGCGGCGCCGACATGGCGCATAGGCTCGATGAAATGGCGAGTGGAACGGGAGCCGTCGGTGTCCTGATTGCCGTATTTGACCTCGTCCCCGGTCGCCTGAGCGACCTTGACCCTGGACCAATCGGCCTCCATTTCGTCGGCGACGATCAGCGGCATGCCGGTGCGCACGCCCTGGCCCATCTCGGAACGATGGCAGACGATGGTGACGGTTCCGTCGGGCGCAATCGACACGAAAGCGAGAGGATTGCTCACCGTGCCGTGCGGCATGCCGTCCGCGCCCCATTTGGGCGCATCGGCGGCCAGCGCGGGACGAGACGGCAGCGCGTGTACGGCCAGCACGAGGCCGGTCGTTGAAAGAATGCCCTTGAGGACGCCGCGCCGGCTGACATTCTCAATGCCGATTGTCGCGATTTCGCGAATGTGTTGGGTCATGTCACGCTCCCGCAGCTTGCTTGATGGCGGCGCGAATGCGCTGATAGGTGCCACAGCGGCAAATGTTGCCGTACATCGCAGTGTCGATGTCGGCGTCCGTGGGATGAGGCGACTGTTTCAATAGCGCGGCGGCCTGCATGATCTGGCCGGCCTGACAATAGCCGCACTGCGGCACGTTGAGCGCGCGCCAGGCTGTCTGAAGCGGATGATTTCCCGCGGGGTCCAGGCCTTCGATCGTGGTGACCGACTTGCCGTTGACGTCGCTCATCTGCGTCTGGCACGACCGTGTGGCCTCGCCGTCGAGATGCACGGTGCAAGCGCCGCAGGCGGCGACGCCGCATCCGAATTTTGTGCCTGTGAGGCCAAGTTCATCGCGAAGATACCAGAGCAACGGCATCGACGGGTCCCCGTCGAACGTTTGCTGCTGGCCGTTGACTTGCAGAGCGAACACATTTCCCTCCTGTCAGAAGCGGCGGTCTAAACCAGCCATTGTAGAGCTGCGGCATATCCGGCCTACACGGCTTTTGGCGCGGCGTTTGAAGTGCGCTTACCTCCCTTACGATGCTGTTGATCGAGTTTCCCACGTCCAAAAGGCCCGTCCGAGCCATTGCGCAGGCTAGCAAAGAAACAAGCCGCTGTTAACGCTTCTGCGCAAGTTTAATTTCTGCCCCGTGCTGCGCTGCAATGCAGCCGCTCTTACGGTTGGACCTTCATGACGTGAAGGACGAGCCGGCGCCGAAACGTCTCCGCGACAGAGCGCCGTCGATCAACAATGGACGATGGAAAGTGGTTGCCGCGAAATCTCGCTCTCGCTGGGTTCGGCGAGGCGCCAGCCCGTTGGCCCGGCGCGGCGCGGACCACGGCGCACTCACGCCGTCCGCGCCGCGTTGCAAAGGTTGTGCGCGGAGCGACCTCCCCCGCGAACCCTATTGGCACGCGTCCCAGAAGCCCTGACGGTAGCTTGGGTCGGTATAGTACCAGCAGAGACCCGGCGCGGGCGGAGCGCCAGCATAAGCGGCGGCCGCCGCCGCGCCGATGACGCCGATCGCCGCTCCAGCGGCGATCGCGCCGCCGGGGCCCCAGCGATACCAGCCCGGCCGCGCCCAGCCGCCGACGATAAAGCCGCCGTGATAGCGATAGCCCGGGCGAACGACCGCGCCGCCGCGATAGACTCCGCCTCGATAGGCCCCTCCGCGGTATACCCCTCCATGGCCGTAGACGCCGCCGTGACGGTAGACCCCGCCATTGGGCCCGCGGGCGACGCCCCGGCGGACCACAACCACCTTGGTGACCATGTCGTCTGTGAAACTCGCGCCCGGCTTGGATCCCTGGACGATCTCGATGGCGCTCGCTTGCGGCGAACCCAGGCACAAAACCGATAGCGCCACGCAGGCGCTTTTGACAAAACTCGACCGATCCATGGCTTTCCTCCTTGAGCGCCCCGCCGAGCGTTCGGTCCGATCGCGGGCCTTTGGGTTATCGCACAAAACCACAAAATTGAAGCCCGAGCGCCGATGCCCCACGTGCTTCGTCTCTTCATCGTTAACCGCGGGCCGCGCGAACGAGAACGCTTCGCCCGCGCGGGCGGTTCCCGCGCGCGCCTGACGGCGCGCCGCGTTCCGCGGCCGTCGCGCGAAGTCACCCGATGGCGATTTTCCGCGACTGGGCGTGCTTGGCCTTCGGCAGAGTGAGGGTCAGCACGCCGTCTTCGAGGTTGGCGCTGATCTTATCCTGATCGATCTTGTTCGACAGGGTGAAGGATCGCGTGTAGTGGCCGACGTTGTATTCAGTGTAAACCGGCTCCATGCCGTCGTACTTCTTGAAGTCGATCCGGCCATCAACGCGCAACACGTCGTTCTCCAGCGCCACGTTGAGGTCCTTCTTCTCGACCCCGGGCATTTCCAGCACAACGCCCAGCGCGTCGTCGGTTTCATAGATGTCGGCGTAGGGCGCATAGTATCGGCCGGGAACGGTCTTTTCCTCCTTGCCGACCAGTTCTTTCTTCTCGCGGACCGCCATTTCCTGCTTCTCAGTCATCGTCGTGCTCTTTCCGTTCGGTTGTTTGCTCATGTCCAGCTGCCTCGCCAGCGTCATCCGACCTTGATGGACTTCGGCTTCTCTGACGCCGAACGCGGCAGGAATAGCGCCAGAAGTCCGTCGCGATATTCGGCCTTCACCCCTTCGGAGTTGATCTCGACCGGCATCGTCACGGCCCGGTCGAACCGGCCGGAGAGCCGCTCCCGACGGTGGAGCGACGCTTTGTCGGAATAACTGACCGCCTTCGTCCCAGAGAGCCGGAGCGTTCGGCCCTTCACCTGGACGTCGAGATCGGACTTCTTGACCCCTGGAACTTCGGCGATGATGATGAAATCGTCGCCCTTGTGGAACACGTTCATTGGCGGATAGGCGCCGCCGCCGCTGAGGCCCCTCTCCAGCCAATTGCTGGCCCGAAACGTGTCGATAGCCTGCTGAAAACTTGAGAGCGCGTCGAATGGGTCGGTGAACACAGCCATGGTCTCCTCCTCTTGCGGACTCATCGGCAGGAAGCGCTGAAACCCGTGAAATTGGCGTCCGGAGGTGGGTTAGCACTCGCCCGCCTAGAGTGCTAATGCAGTTGGGAAACGTCCTGCGCGGCGTCAAGGGGCGTGACATTTCGCCGCGACAGCTTCCGCTCCGCCTTGTCATTGAGCCACGAAATTGGACGCCGTCCCGCGCAAACGGGACAGTCGCGCGGGGCCTGTATTTTTACATCGATTGTAAACCAAATGCGCCTTGACAAACCTAACGCTGCGTGACAAACAATGATTAAATGTACAGTATCGCGGGTGGGATGCGGTTAGAGGTGCTGCGGTTCGCCTGGGAGTGGACAGGCAGGTGCAACCAACTCGTCCGCGGCCCTCGTAGGAGGGAAATGAAGGTTTTTGGTTGCTGAGGGTTCCCTTGAGTGCGCGTTTTCGCGGTGCGTGACATCAAGTTTGCGGACGACGCCTTGCCCGCAGAGGGCGGGATAAGGTTTGCGAGGAACACATATCCGACGAACACAGATCCAAGGTGCAGGCTCTTCCGCTCGGAAAGCGGTTTCTTTGACGAAAAACGTTTGTTCCACTTAGTAAGGGGTAAGTACATGAATTCGAAACTTATGGCAGCATCGCTGGCTGTGGCGCTTTGCGGCGTCGGGGCGGCGTCAACGAATGCCGCGACACTCGCGATCATTCTCACGGATCCGACCGTGAACGGCGGCGCACCGACGACGGAAGACTCGGGTCCGCTCGCCGCTCACAGTATCCGGCTTGACCTACGGGACCTTCACGGTCGGCGCGATTTCAGGCGCTGCTTCCTCGTCGGGCCCGATCTTCTTCGGCTCAACCACGCTTTTGCTTCAGTCGACGACGACGCCCGCGACGCTGACCGTTGACGTTGTGGAGGAAGGCATCACGTCGCCGTTGGGCACGCTCGACTTCAAGAGCGGATTGACATCGAACTTGCTGCCGGCGGGTTGGTCGGTGACTGAGCAAACCCTCTATTCCGCGCCGACCAAGCAGCTGGCATGGTGGGACTTCGCAAATATCGGAACCTCGACCCAAAACACGGCGGTCAGCGTCGTGGCTCCCTATGCCATCGACGAAAGGTACATCATTACGCTTGGCGCTGGCGCATCGAGCGGGCTCGCTTTGTCGACGATCACGGTCAGTAGCAGTATCCCGGAGGCGAGCACCTGGGCGATGATGGGGCTTGGCTTCGCCGGCCTTGGGTTGGCCGCTCTTGGCCGCCGCCGGCGGACGGATTTGTTCCAGGCCCTCTGAGCAGCCTGGAGACGTTTCGCGCGATCAAAAAGGGCGGCCGAGAGGTCGCCCTTTCGTTTGACCGGCCCTTACGGGCACTGATCCCAGAATCCTTGGCTGCCGGCTTGGGTCGGTATAATACCAGCAGAGGCCGGCTTGCGGCGCGGCGCCCGCCCAGGAGGCGGCGGCCGCCGCGCTGACGAAGCCGAGCGCAGCCCCCGCGGCGATCGCGCCGCCGGGCGACCACCGGTACCAGTTCGGCCGAGCCCACACGCCTCCGCGATGGACCGGATGGACCGGCCGATACCCGGGCCGGTGAACCGGCCGATTTACAGGGCGATGGACCGGACGGTTGACGGGCCGGTGATGACCAGGGCGATGACCGGGGTGGCTTGGACGATGGCCGGGGGGACGGTGCATGCCGCCATGGCCGCCGCCACGGTGATGCATTCCGCCACGATGGCCCCCCCCGCCGTGATGCGTGCCGCCACGATGGCCCCCGCCGCCCCGGCGAGCATTGACCTTCAGCACGACGCCGTCATTCATTTGCGCGCTTAGGCTCGCGCCCGCCGACAAGTTCGATCGCTTCTGCTGGCGGAAACCCCAAACTGAACAGAGCGGCGCCGACAAGCGCGCCCCTGATGAACCCCAACCCTCTCATCGCCCTTTTTCTCCTTTGCCGCGAGCCGAACCTGGCCCGGTGGCAGCGCCACCGATGCTAACGGCTTCCCATATGGCGCGCGAGTCGGGCCGATTGGCTCTGCGCTTGGTCTGATTTCGGCTCGTCACGGGCCAGATCGCCTATCGCGACAGCCTCCCGCGTGCGATGGAATCGCGCCTTCGGCGGCTCGGCTCCGGCATATGCGACTTGATCCACGCTCCGTTCCCGGCCGTAAGCTTAGAGACAGCGCAATCAGGAGACGAGCAATGACAAGCCGCAGATCGTTTCTCACACTGATGATCGTGGGTGGGGCGGCGTTGGCCGCTCCGGCCATGGCCTTCGAGTTTCAACCTTACGACGAGGCCGCCGCGCAAAAGGCGATCGCTTCCGGCAAGCCGGTCATCGTCCACGTCCGCGCCTGGTGGTGCCTGCAATGCCACGCCCAGGCCTCGATCCTCAATTCGCTGAAGGGCGACCCGGCGTATGACGGCGTCAGCTTCTTTGAGGTCGACTATGACAAACAGAAGGATGTCGTCGCGAAGCTCAACTGCCCGCGGGCGACGCTCATCGCCTACAAGGACGGCAAGGAGGTCGCGCGCATGTCCTGGGAAACGTCCAGGGATTCGGTGCTGAAGATCATCAAGGCTGCGATGTGAATCCGCTTGTCACGTTGCCGCTCGCCTTTGCGGCGGGGATGCTGACGATCCTGAGCCCCTGCGTGCTTCCGCTCGCGCCGATCGTCATCGCCAGCGCTCGCGCCGAAGATCCGCGCGGGCCGATCGTGCTTGGCCTCGGGCTTGCGGCGACCTTCGGCCTTGTCGGCGGCGTCCTCGCGTCTTTCGGGGTGGTGTTTGGCAACTCGGCGCTTCGCGCGCGCCATCTCCGCCGTCCTGATGATCGCCATCGGCGTCGTGCTGCTGGCCCCGGCGCTCGGCCACTCGGTCGAACGGCGTCTGGGCTTCGCCGGCCGCGCGGCCGACATTATCGGCGAGCGGCTGCCGAAAGCCGGACTGGTCGGCCAGGCGGCCGCCGGAGTCGTTCTGGCCTTCGCCTGGGCGCCCTGCGCCGGTCCGGTTCTCGGGGCAGCCCTGTTGCTTGCCGCCAAAGGCGGATCGTTGAGCGCGGCTATCGTGACGATGACGGCGTATGCGCTGGGCGCGGCCGCCGCGCTGATCGGCGCCGGCTATGCGGTTGGCCGAGTCGCGGCGAAGGCGCGCTTTGCTTGGGCCGGGGCGGGCGGCCGCGTTGCGCTCGGCGCGGCGTTCGCGCTGATCGGCGCAGCGGTCCTGACCGGCTTCGATCATCAGATCGAGGCCGGTCTGGTGGCGGCGATGCCGGATTGGCTGACGACATTTGCGGCCTCGCTTTGACGCTGAGCAGCGAGGCGCCACAGCGATAGCCAGCGCTCAGGACCGAATCTGCCAGCGGCTCTCGTCACTGGCGTTTGATGGCATTCTCTGAATCTGTGCTGTCGCGATCGAGCGATGGAGATGGTTCGTGGACAGCAAGGAGATTGCCGTCGCCCGAGCCTATATCAAGCTCACGGCCACGGATTCCGCCACCTGGTATCAGACGCCGCCCAACGCCCGGTTCGTCCCCTTGCCCGATCGCGACGATCTCGAGATCATATAGGCTGCCGCGCCATGCGAACCTTGCCCGCGGACTATCCTGAACGCGCCTATGCGGCGGTTCTCGGCAAACTGATCGGCGTCTATCTCGGCAGGCCGTTCGAGAACTGGACCTACGCCCGGATCGTCCAGGAGCTTGGGCCGATCGAATATTATGTTCACGACCGGCTCGACTGTCCGCTGGTCGTCACCGACGACGACATCGCGGGCACATTCACCTTCATTCGCGCGCTCGAGGATCATGGGGCGAGCCCCAACATCACCGCCCGCGAAATCGGCCAGACCTGGCTCAATTATATTGTCGAAAACCGCTCTATTCTGTGGTGGGGCGGCAACGGCAATTCGACCGAACACACCGCATGGCTCAACCTCGCGCGCGGCGTTCCGGCGCCGATGAGCGGCTCGATCGAAACGAATGGCAAGGCGGTCGCCGAGCAGATCGGCGCGCAGATTTTCATCGACGGCTGGGCGATCGTCGCCGCTGGCGATCCGGCGCTCGCGGCGAAGCTCGCCGAAGCAGGCCGCCAAGGTCAGTCACGACGGCGCCGCCGTCGACGCCGCAAAATTGTGGGCGGCGATGGAGGCGGAGGCCTTCCTCTCACGCGACATCGAGCATTTGATCGATGTCGGCCTGGCGCAGATCGCGCCCGAGAGTCCGATCGCGCGGCTCATCGGCGACGTGCGAAGGTGGCGGCGCCAGCACGCGGACTGGCGCGATGCGCGGCGCGAGATCGAGACCCACTACGGCTACGACAAATATCCGGGCAATTGCCACGTCGTTCCCAACCACGCCTTGATGATCATGGCGGTGCTCTACGCCCCGGATGATTTCTCGCTTGCTCAGACCATCGTCTGCACTTCTGGCTGGGACACCGATTGCAACGCCGGCAACGTCGGCTGTCTCATCGGCGCGATGCTCGGCCTCGACGGCCTCGAACAGGGGCGCGATTGGCGCGGCCCGGTCGCCGACCGGATGTTGATTTCGTCCGCCGACGGCGGCGGCGCGATCAACGACGCGGTGCGCGTGAGCTCTCGCCTCGTCGACATCGGCCGGCGCCTGGCTGGCCTCCCGCCGCTCGCGCCGGCGAAGAACGGAGCGCAATTTCATTTTTCCCTGCCCGGCAGCGTTCAGGGATTCAGGCCGATGTTTGTCGCTGGCGTGAGTCTGGCGTCGAGGAACGCGCCGTTCGACGGAGGGCGGGCGCTCGTCGCGGACTATGCGGCGCTCGCGGATGAGCCTGTGGCCGTCCTGACGCCGACCTTCGCCCCGCCCGACGTGACGCGCATGCGCACCTATGAACTGATGGCGACGCCGCTTCTTTATTCCGGCCAGATGATCAGCGCGCGGGTCGTCGCCGATCCCCGCAATTCGGGCGCCATCGCGGTCCGGCTGCGCCTTCTTGTCTACGGTCGGGACGACGCGTTGCGGGCCATCGACAGCGACGCGGTCGCACTTTTGCCGGGAGCCGAGACCGTCCTGACTTGGCGCGCGCCTGACACTGGCGGCCAGCCAATTCAGTCGGTCGGCCTCGCCCTCAGTTCGCCAGGCGGCGCGCAAGACGGGGCGGTCGTTCTCGACTATCTCCGATGGGACGGGCCGCCGGACCTGCGCCTGCGTCGCCCCGGGGAGCCGAGCGACTTCTGGCGGCGCGCGTGGGTCAACGGGGTCAGCTTCTTTTCCCAGAACTTTCCGCAGGCGTTTCGCATCTCGCAGGATCGCGGCGAGGGCATGATCATTCATGGCGGACGGCAATGGACCGACTATCGGGTCGAAACTGGCCTGACCGTCCATCTCGCCGAATACGCCGGCGTCGGCGTGCGCGTGCAGGGCCTGCGCCGCTATTATGCGGCGCTCCTCACGAGAACGGGCTTGCTTCGTCTGGTGCGGATCTATGACGATTCGGTCGATGTTCTGGCTGAGGCGCCGTTCGAGTGGACGTTTGAGATCCCGTACGAATTTGTCGTCGAGGCAGTCGGCCGCGCGATCTCCGTCTCCGTCGGCGGGACGAGGCTCGCGGCCCGCGACGAGAGCGCTCATCCGCTCGAAGACGGCGGTATCGCGTTGATCATCAACGCTGGCGCCTGTTCGACCGACGAAGTGCGCGTGAGGCCGCCGCAGGCGCAGGACCGGACGACAGTCGGGAGCCCGGTCTACCCGTGCGCCGGCGTAGACCACTTGGAGCGGCCGTCCTTCAGTCCCGGAAAATCCCCATTCGGGGAATAATTCGCTGGATTTCCCGTCGTCCGAAGTCTCAAAGAGTTCGGGAGCCGGCCCGGCGGCCGCAGGTTCGAGCGATATGTGTTTCAGCGGACAGTCGCGATGAGGCACGTGCCAATTTTCCTCGAGATGCGCGACCGGTTCGCCGTCGTCGTGGGCGGCGGCGTGGTCGCGGCGCGTCGAGCGGAGCTCCTTCTCCGGGCGGGCGCCCGGGTCACGGCCTTTGCCAGCGAGCTCAGCGGCGACTTTCACGAACTTCGGGGGCTGGCGAACTTTCGCCATGAGGCGCGCGAGCCGGAGCGGGGCGATTTCAAGGACGCGGCGCTCTGTTTCATCGCTTCGGACGACGAGCGCCTGACGGCAGCCGTGCGGGAGGCGGCGAAATCCGCCGGGGCCCTGGTCAACGTCGCCGACCGGCCGCAGCTTTGCGACTTCATCATGCCGTCGATCGTTGACCGCGACCCGCTGGCGATCGCCATTTCGACCGGCGGGGCCTCGCCGATCTTGGGCCGGATGCTGAAGGCCCGTCTCGAAAGTTTGATCCCGGCCGCCTACGGCCGTTTGGCGGGCCTGATGGGCAGCTTTCGCGACAGGGTGGCCGAAGCCATTCCCTCGGCGGTGATGCGCCGACGGTTCTGGGAGAGCGCCCTCGACGGGCCGATCGGCGAACTCGCGCTCGCCGGCGACGACGCCGCGGCAAGCGCTGATCTTCAGCGGGCCATTGCGGGGGCGGCCGGGGAGAGACAAAACCCGCAAGGCGAGGTCTACCTGGTGGGCGCCGGCCCTGGCGATCCCGACCTCCTCACCTTCCGCGCCCTGCGCCTGATGCAGAAGGCCGATGTCGTGCTCTATGACCGGCTGACCGACCAAGGCGTGATGAACCTGGTCAGGCGGGAGGCCGAGCGCATCTATGTCGGGAAGGAGCCTGACAATCACGAACTCCCGCAAGGCGAGATCAGCGCCCTGCTCGTCAAGCTCGCCAATGAGGGCCGGCGCGTGCTGCGCCTGAAGGGCGGCGATCCCTTCATGTTCGGACGCGGCGGCGAGGAGATCGAAACCCTTGCCGCGCACGGCATTCCGTTTCAGGTCTGTCCGGGGGTGACTGCCGCCATCGGCGCGGCGGCCTATGCCGGAATTCCGCTCACGCACCGCGATCACGCGCAAGCCTGCGTGTTCGTGACCGGCCACGGCAAGGACGGCGGGATTGATCTCGACTGGACGCCGCTCTTGCAACCTCGCCAGACGGTTGCGATCTATATGGGATTGCGCAACCTGGAGGCGTTGACGCGCGAGTTCGTGGCGCGCGGCGCAGACGCGGATTTGCCAGCGGCGATCGTCGACAACGCCACGCGCGCCAATCAGCGCGTCGTTGTCGGCACGCTGTCGACGCTGGCGGCGAAGGCGCGCGCGGCGGATGTGCGCGGGCCCTCGATCATCATCGTCGGGACGGTGGTGACGTTGCGCGACAAGCTCGATTGGCGCCTGTCGGCGGAGCAAAGCCCTTCATCGGGGCGGGAGCTTCCGGCCGCGGCGCGCTAGAAGGATGGGGACAATGGTTTCTCGTGACGAGGTCATGGCGACGCTGGCCGGGATTCCCGGTCCCGACGGCCGCGCGAATTTGTCCGAGTCGGGCGCCGTCTCCGGGGTGACGATCCGCGACGGCAAGGTGTTCCTGGCGATCGCGATCGATCCGGCGCGGGCGAAGGCGATGGAGGCGATGCGCGCCGAGGCCGAGGCCGCTATCAGGACGATGCCCGGCGTCACCGGCGCGGTCGTGACTTTGACCGCCGAGGCGGCGCGCGGCGTCGCCGGAAGTCCGCCGGCGCACCGCCCGGCTGACGCCCGGCCCGGCCGGCATGGCGGCCGGTCGAACGAGCCGTTGCCGGGGGTCAAGCACATCATCGCGGTCGCCTCCGGCAAGGGCGGCGTCGGCAAGTCGACCGTCGCCTGCAATCTCGCGGTCGGGCTCGCCAAGCTGGGTCTCGCAGTCGGGGTGCTCGACGCCGACGTCTACGGGCCGTCGATGCCCAAGCTGTTCGGGATCAACGTCAAGCCGAGCCTTGCGCCGGACGGGCAGAGGCTCGTCCCGCTCGAGAGCTGCGGCGTCAAGGTGATGTCGATCGGCTTTCTGATCGACGAGGGCGCGCCGGTGATCTGGCGCGGACCGATGGTGATGTCGGCCCTGAACCAATTGTTGCGCGAAGTGGTCTGGGGCGATCTCGACGTTCTGGTGGTCGACATGCCGCCCGGCACCGGCGACACCCAACTCTCCATGGCCCAGAACGTGCCCCTCGCCGGCGCGGTGATCGTCTCCACGCCGCAGGATCTGGCGCTGATCGACGCGCGGCGCGGCGTTGCGATGTTCAATCAGGTGCACGTGCCGCTGCTCGGCGTCGTTGAGAACATGAGCTACTTCCTCTGTCCGCATTGCGGCGGGCGCACCGACGTCTTCGCTCATGGCGGGGCGCGGAAGGAAGCAGATCGGCTCGGCGTCGCCTTCCTCGGCGAAGTCCCGCTCGACATTGTCATTCGCGCCAATTCCGACGAAGGCCGGCCGATTGTCGCGAGCATGCCCGAGAGCAGCCTCGCGAGCGCCTTCCTGGAAATCGCAAAGAGGGTGGCGGAAACGCTCAAGGCCGGAGCGCCAGGCGCAAAGCCTGCGCCGCGCATCCGCATCCTGTAGCCGCGAGGTCAACACCCGATGGCGTGGCCGACGGACATCACGGCGATGGACAAGGGGCGCATCCTCGAAGTCGCCTTTGACGACGGTCAGACCATCCGCCTGACCGCCGAGCGGCTGCGCGTCGAGAGCCCAAGCGCTGAAGTGCAGGGCCATTCGCCAAGCCAGAAGAAGACAATCGCCGGCAAGGAAAACGTCGCCATTATCCGGATCGATCCCATCGGCAACTATGCGATCAGGATCGTGTTCGACGATGGACACGACACCGGTCTCTACACCTGGGACTATCTTCGCAAGCTCGCCGGCTAGATCGCGGCCGGCCTGGGGTTTCGGCAGGCGGCGAGATACGCCGGATCGTGGGAGCAGATCAGTTTGACTTCGCCCTGATGGCGCCCGGCAAGCTCCCGCAACCGCGCCTGGTTGGCGCGCCGCGCCGCGCCATCGACGCTCGTCATCGCCTCGAACAGACGCAGGCCCAGCGGCGCCCCGCGGCGGTCAGCCGAGACCTCCGAATGGTGGAAATAGGCGTCGCCGCAATGGAAGAGCCATTCCTCCGACGTCCTGACCGCGACGCCGCAATGGCCCCGCGTGTGACCGGGAAGCGGGATCAGCAGCACCTCGTCGCGGGTTCCCGGAATGGCGCGCACGCTCGAAAATCCGAGCCAGGTCTCGCCGTCCTCTTCGACGGGCGCCCATTTCGGACCGCCGGAGAATTGTGCGGCGCGATAGCGGCCTCGCTCCCGCAAACTCGGCGGATTGAGGGCGGCGCGAAGCTCCGGCGCGAACACATGGATCGCCGCCCCGGGGAAATCGCTGAGGCCGCCTGCATGGTCGAGGTCGAGATGGGTCGCGACGATGTGGCGCACTTCGCTCGGGCGAAAGCCCAAATCCGCGACTTGGCGCAGAGCGGTCTCCGCGACCTCGAGTTTCGGCCGGGTCATCGCATTGAACAGGAATCCGAGCCGCTTGGGGTCGCCCACGTCCTCGACGCCGAGACCCGTATCGACGAGGATCAGCCCGTCCTCGCCCTCGATCAGCAGGCAGTGGCAGCACATTGTCGCCGACGACAGCAGTCCTCCGGCGCCGCCGAACAACCGCCCGCCGAGCGGACACAGCGACCCGCAGTTGAGATGGTGAATCCTGATGCGTGGCTGGCTTCTCGCAGCTTGGCGAGCCGGCCTGTCGATATCCACGCGCCTCGGCAGTTCCATTTACGTTAAGACTACCAATACAAACGCTGAAAACGCAAGTTTACCATGGTCGCTCTTCTTTAACGGATTCTCAAAGCACCAAATAGTCCGGTATTTGGAGAAAATGGCAGGTATAAACAGACAACTAAGCTCAGATTGATCTTGCGGTTTCTGTCCCGCATGACCAGTCGGTACCGTCCGTTGCGATTCAGCCACGACGACTGGTCGCTGATCGAGCCACGATCGCCATCTCAGCGGCCGACCGCGTGAAACACCCCGGCGAAATGGCAGGCCGCGGCGGCGGCGACGCAAGCGTGCCAGATCGCGTTCTGGTACTTGAGGCTCTCCCAGAGGTGAAACGCGACGCCGAGCGAATAGAGCGCTCCGCCCACCACGACGAACGCCAGGGTCTCCGCAGGCAGCGCATAGACAAGCGGCTTGATCGCGAAAATCGCCGACCAGCCGAGCGCGAAGTAGACGGCGATTGTCGCCCGGTCGAACCGGCCGGGCAGGAAGAGTTTGACCGACGCGCCGGCGAGCGCCCCGATCCACACCGCAGCCGCGAGCGCGACTGTCCAGAGCGCAAACCGGGCCTGCGACAGAAGCGCGGTATAGGTGCCGGCGATCATCAGGTAGATCGAGGCGTGGTCGAGGCGTCTCAGCAGCCACTTCGCGCGCGACGGAGGCGTCATGTTGTAGGCGCAGGAAAAGCCGAACAGCAGAAAGAACCCGGCGGCGTAGATCGCCATCGCCAGGCCGTCGCGCAATCGCGCCATGCGTCGCAACCTTCTGGAACAGCACGGAAAAGCCGATGACGCCCGCGACCAGCGCCGCCGCATGCACCGCCCCGTCGGCGATCATCTCGCCGCTGCTGTAATCGCGATACGAGGGAATGGGGTGCGGTGACATGCCGGCCCTCAGCGCTGCTGCGCTGAATTTCTGCACCGCGAAGATGGCGAAGGCAAGCTGTCGCGGGAGCGTCAGCGGCCGATCGTCATTTCAGGGGCGGAAAGTCCTCGGGCGCCAGTTCGATCGGCTTTCCGTGCGGCGTGCGGTCGGCGGCCGCGTCCCAGGCGAGACGGTACCGATCGAGCGTCTCGGCGGCGGCAATTCCTTTCGTCGCCACCATGCTCTCAAGCGCGCGAAGCCAGTGGCGATAGTAGGTGTCGCCGATGTCAGGATCGCCCGCGGCCTGCGCGCGCTTGATCTCCTCGGCGAGAGCCAAGGCCCATTCCGATTGGCTGAACAGGCCGCGATCGCGCAGCACGAGGGCGACGGCGAACGCCCTTGCTTCCCAGGGCTCGCGAAACACGCGGTCTCCCTCGTCGCCCTTCGGGCTCCAAGACAGGAGTCGAATTCACGCCGGCTCCAGATAGGGTTCAAAGGCCTCGACGGAGACTTTCACCGTCGGGTCGCCGTCCGCGCCCCACAATTCGCGGCCCTCGAACGCCACGGTGTACAGCCATTGCGGATCGTCGCCGAGGCCCAGGGCGGAGCTGTCCGGAAACACCTGACTGCCGTGCAGGCGCTCGACCACGCCCAATCGTCCGCGGCAATATCGGGGCAAGCGCGTATGCGTCGCCGGGTTCATGTTCTTCGCCCGCACGCGGTCGCCGATCCCGAACCGCGCGGGCGCGGCGGCCGGACGTCCAAACGAGCCGCGCCTGCACACTCTTGCGACATCTTCCGGCTTCGCCGCCTCGCGCGGCAGCGGTTTCGCAGGATGCAGAGAACGGCCCGCCGCAAGCTCGTCCGGCGCGACAAGGCCGCGGCTCTGGGCGAGGGTCTCAAGGCCGCGCTCCCAACTCCGATAATAGGAGGCGGTCAGGTAGAAGTCCGGGGGCTGATGTTCGCGCGCATCCCGGAACATATCGATATTGAAGGCGCCGGCCGCGCCCAGGGCGCGCATCATCGCCATCACCCGCCCTTCCCAAGCCGCATGGAACACGGGTTCGTCCGTATCGCGCTCGATGGGACCGAACCCGTCCATCCCGCCAAGGTCGTGGACGCCGTTCATTGATCGAACTTTTCCGGCGGCCTCGCGAGGCCAGTCCCGATCATCGAGTCGCGGGTCACCAGCGCGGCGAGCCTCTCCTCATCCCAACCCTCGGCCCCGGCCGGGCGCATCGGCAGAACAAGAAAGCGCGTCTCCGCGGTCGAATCCCAGACCCGGATCTCCGTGCCGGCCGGCAGGACGACGCCGAATTCCGCCAGCAGCCCACGCGGATCCCTGACCGCCCGCGAGCGGTACGGGGCCGACTTGTACCAGACCGGCGGCAGCCCGAGCAGATCCGACGGATAGCAGGAACACAGCGTGCAGACGACCAGGTTGTGGAGCGCGGGCGTGTTCTCGACCGCCACCAGATGGTCGCCGACTTTGCCCACCTCGCCAAACGCGGCGACGGCTTTCGTCGCATCGTCAAGCAACGCGCGCTTGAACGCCGGATCGCTCCACGCCCTGGCGACGACCTTGGCCCCGTTTCGCGGGCCGATCTTCGTTTCGTAGGTCTCGACGATCAGGTCGAGAACAGCCGGATCGACGTAGCCTTTCTCGGTCAGAATTGTTTCGAGCGCGCGCACCCGCAACTCCATCTCCGACAGTTCCGAATGGTGTTCGTCGTGCTGCGGCAAGGCGCGGGCTCCGGTCTCGCGGCGCTCTCAGGTTGGCGCCGCCCGATGATTCCGGCAAGGGGCCCTTGATCAGCCGATCGGCTGCGCAGAATCGCCCGGCAAAAGGAGTTGCGGGACCTGGGCGAAGCTCCACGCCCCCGACACCTGCAAATCGAAGACCCACACGAGATCGTAGCGATGCCCCGGCCATCTCGGCGGAATGCCGGCTGCGCTGCCACAGATCAAGGCCGCGATTTCGGGAATCGCCTCGTGCTGCCACGAGATCAGCGCCGGGCCTTCGGCCGGCTTGACCGCCGCGACAAGCTGATCCTCCTCGCCCTTCAGGAACGTCGTAACGGGCAGGGAAAGCGCGGTCGCGAGCGGCGCGATCGTTTGCATCGGACGCAGGCTTTCCGAGCCCGAGGCGAACAGGCTGATCGGCTTGGCGAGCGGCGGCGTCGGGGCGCCGCTATTCGCGGGATCGAACAATCCAACCAGCGCATTGGCCCGCTCCCAACCGGTCGCGGTCAAGGCTTCCGGGTTCTCAGACCCGTCGGGCATGATCCCCTGTTCGCCGTTGGGCTTCTCGGCGTGGCGGATGACCATGATCTTTATCGCCGGCACTGGCGCTCACGAAGCCGTTTCCGCCGCTCTGGCGCGCTCGGCGCGCTTGCGGTCGTTGGGATCGAGCAGGATCTTCCGGAGCCGGATCGATTTCGGCGTCACCTCGACGAGTTCGTCGTCCTCGATATAGGCGAGCGCCTTTTCGAGCGTCATCTGGATCGGCGGGGTCAGGCGCACCGCCTCGTCCTTGGAATGGGTGCGGATGTTGGTGAGCTTCTTGCCCTTCAGCACGTTGACTTCGAGGTCGTTGTCGCGGGTATGCTGGCCGACGATCATGCCCTGATAGACCTTCGAGGCGGGCGAAATCATCATCGGGCCGCGATCTTCGAGGTTCCACATCGCATAGGCGACGGCCTCGCCCGCTTCGTTGGAAATGAGGACGCCGTTGCGCCGGCCGGCGATCTCCCCCTTCCACTCGCCCCAATGGTGGAAGAGCCGGTTCATGATCGCGGTGCCGCGCGTATCGGTCATCAATTCGCCGAGGTAGCCGATGAGGCCGCGCGTCGGGGCGAGAAACACGAGCCTCAGCCGGTCGCCGCCCGAGGGGCGCATTTCGATCATCTCGCCCTTGCGCTCGCTCATCTTCTGGACGACGACGCCCGAGTGCTCCTCGTCGACGTCGATCACCACCTCCTCGATCGGCTCGAGCCGGTCGCCGTCGCCGCTGCGGCGGAACAGCACTTTCGGACGCGAGACGCTCATTTCGAACCCTTCGCGCCGCATGGTCTCGATGAGGATCGCAAGCTGCAATTCGCCGCGCCCCGAGACGACATAGGCGTCGGAATTGGCCGCCTGCTCCACCCTGAGCGCGACATTGCCCTCCGCCTCTTTGAACAGCCGGTCGCGGATCACCCGGCCGGTCACCTTGTCGCCCTCGGTTCCGGCGAGCGGGCTGTCGTTGACCGAAAAGGTCATCGACAGCGTCGGCGGATCGATTGGCTGGGCGTGCAGCGGCTCGACTTCCTCGAGGCTGCACAGCGTGTCGGCGACGTTGAACTTCTCCAGGCCCGCGATCGCCACGATGTCGCCAGCGACCGCTTCGTCGATCGGCGCCCGCTCGATGCCGCGGAAGGCCAGGATCCGCGACACCCGGCCCTGCTCGACCAGATCGCCGTGCCGGTCGAGCACCTTGACCGGCGTGTTGGTCTTGATCGAGCCGGAGAACACGCGGCCGGTGATGACGCGGCCGAGATAGGGATTGGCCTCGAGCAGCGTGCCCAGCATGCGGAAGCCGCCCGCCCCGACCTTCGGCGGCTCGACGTGCTTCAGGACCAGATCGAACAGCGGCGCCATATTGTCCTTGGGACCTTCCGGCGAGGCCGCCATCCAGCCCTGCTTGGCCGAGCCGTAGATGATCGGAAAGTCGAGCTGCTCGTCGGTGGCGTCGAGCGCCGCGAACAGGTCGAACACTTCGTTGACCACTTCGCTCGGCCGCGCGTCGGACTTGTCGACCTTGTTGACGCAGACGATCGGCTTCAGGCCAATTTTCAGCGCCTTGCCGACCACAAACTTGGTCTGCGGCATTGGCCCTTCGGCGGCGTCGACCAGCACGATCGCGCCGTCGACCATCGACAGGATTCGCTCGACCTCGCCGCCGAAATCGGCGTGGCCGGGCGTGTCGACGATGTTGACGCGGACGTCCTTCCACACGACCGAGGTCGCCTTGGCGAGAATGGTGATGCCGCGCTCGCGCTCGAGATCGTTCGAATCCATCACCCGCTCGGCGACGCGCTGGTTGTCGCGGAACGCGCCCGACTGCTGCAGCAGGCGGTCGACGAGAGTGGTCTTGCCATGATCGACATGGGCGATGATGGCGATGTTGCGGAGTTTCATGGGGGCGAACGGGCTTCTTGTGACGGCGGCGGACGCGCGGTAGAGCGGCCGCTTCCTATATGTGCAAGGATTACGGGAATGCGACGGCGCAGGCGTGCTTTTGCCCGCGGTTTCCCGTCCGGTTGTGCGGCGCAATACACGAAACGCCCCGGAAAGGGAAGGGGCGGCGCGCGCGGGGCGCCGGAAAGCCGGTCTCCCGCGGGACTGCCGTCTGGCCATGTCGCGCCGACCGGCCTAATCTTAACCCACCCCAAGGAAAGGCGAAAAAGCCCCGTGTCCCAGCTCTCCTCCGTCCGCAAGCGCGAAGGCCGGCTCTCGGCCGAAACGGTCGCCGCGCTCAACGCCGATCTCGCCGCCCGCTTCGGCAATCGCTTCACCGCCTCGCAGGCGATCTGCAAGGCCCACGGGCACACGCTGACCTGGCTCGAGAACCAGCCGCCGGACGCGGTCGTGTTCGCCGAATCGCGCGACGACGCGATCGACGCGGTCAAGCTTTGCGCCCGCCACGATGCGCCGATCGTGCCGTTCGGCGTCGGCTCGTCGCTCGAGGGCCACGTCAATGCGCCGCACGGCGGGGTTTCGCTCGACTGCTCGCGGATGAACGCGGTGATCGCCGTCAACGCCGACGATCTCGACTGCGTCGTCGAGCCCGGCGTCACCCGCAAGCAGCTCAACGAGCACCTGCGCGACAGCGGCCTCTTCTTCCCGATCGATCCGGGCGCCGACGCCTCGCTCGGCGGCATGGCCGCGACCCGCGCCTCGGGCACCAACGCCGTGCGCTACGGCACGATGAAGGACCTCGTTCTGTCGCTCGGCGTCGTCACCGCCGACGGCTCGTTCCTGCGCACCGGCACGCGGGCCAAGAAGTCCTCGGCCGGCTACGACCTGACCCATGTGTTCATCGGCGCCGAGGGCACGCTCGGCGTCATTGTCGAGGTGACGCTGCGCCTCTCCGGAATCCCTGAGGCGATCTCGGCCGGAACCTGCTCCTTTCCCGACGTGCGCTCGGCCTGCGACGCGACGATCGAGACCATCCAGTCGGGTCTGCCGATCGCCCGCATCGAGCTCCTCGATTCGCTCTCGGTGCGCGCCTTCAACACTTACGCCAAGCTCGCGCTGCCCGAGCGGCCAATGCTGCTGGTCGAGTTCCACGGAACCGAGGCGAGCGTCGCCGAGCAGGCGAGCCGCTTCGGCGACATCGTCGCCGACCACGGCGGCGGCAACTTCATCTGGGCGACCAAGCCGGAAGAGCGCACCAAGCTGTGGCAGGCCCGCCACGACGGCTTCTGGGCGCAGATGACGCTGAGGCCCGGCGCGCGGCCGTTCGCCACCGACGCCTGCGTGCCGATCTCGCGTCTCGCCGATTGCGTCGAGGAGACGCTCAGCGACATCGCGGCGAGCGGCCTCGTCGCGCCGATCGTCGGCCATGTCGGCGACGGCAATTTCCACGTGAGCCCGCTGGTCGACATGGGCAATCCGGCCGAGATCGCGGCGGCGGAAGCCTTCTCCGCCCGCCTCGCCCACCGCGCCATCGCCATGGGCGGCACCTGCACCGGCGAGCACGGGATCGGCCAGAAGAAGATCCCCTATATGGAAGAAGAACATGGCGCCGCCGCGCTCGACCTCATGCGCCGGATCAAGGCCTCCTTCGATCCGCGCAACATATTCAATCCAGGAAAGATTTTCGCGGTGTAGGCACACCCCGGCTGACCGGCAGTTTCGCGCAAAGAGCGGTCGTTCCGCGATGTCGCGCCCAATGGGCGCTATCTACCCGTTGTTGCTGCCTTCCGAGTGCGCCGCGATACGGGCGAAAACTCTCCAAGCGACCCGGTGGTTGACTTCGTGATCGTGCACATTTAGGTGCACGTTCGTTCTTGTTTATGCACGATATCCGTATGACGCTCGAATCCCCGCTCGCTCGGCGCGATCTCATCCTCGGCCGTTTGGCCCAGGGCCAATCCGTCGCGGCGGGGGCGCTCGCGCTCGAGTTCGGGGTGTCCGAGGACGCCATCCGCAGGGATCTGCGCGCCCTTGCGGCGGAGGGTCGATGTCGGCGGGTCTACGGCGGCGCGCTGCCGCTGTCGAAGGCGACGGCGCCGATGGCGGCGCGCATGGAAGAAACTCGCGAGCGCAAACAGGCCCTCGCGCGCCGGGCGGCTTCGCTGGTCCAGCCAGGACAATTCGTATTCCTCGACAGCGGCAGCACCAATTTGGCGCTCGTCTCCTGCCTGCCGGAGGACTTCGAACTGACGATCGCGACCAATTCGATCGACATCGCCGCCGCCGCCCTGCGGCGGTCCGATCTGCGCCTCATCATGGTCGGCGGCGCGGTCAATTATCGCGTCGGCGGCTGCGTGGACGCGCCGGCGACGCTGAGCCTTATGCAGATGAACATCGATCTCGGCGTGCTCGGGGCCTGCGCGGTTTCCTTCGCGACTGGCCTTAGCGCCTACGATTTCTCCGACGCCGCTTTCAAACGCGCACTATTGGCGGCGAGCAGGAAGCATCTCGTCCTCGCGACCAGCGAGAAACTCGCCGCGCAGGCGCCCCATCGCATAGCTGAATTGAAGGACATCGACGTGCTTGTCGTCGAGCACGATGCTGATGCGGACGCGCTCGACAAATTCGCTGCGGCGGGCTGCGAGATCCTGATCGCGGACCGACCCGCATGACCGTCGGGGCAGGAACGCCAACGCCAGGAGCTTCAGTCTTGCTGACTGCGGATAGGCCGGAAACACGGCCTGGGACGCGGCTCGCCTTTCTGGTGGCGGGGTTTGGCGTCGCTTCCTGGGCGCCGCTCGTTCCCTTCGTGAAGGAGCGGCTTCAAGTTGACGACGGCGTCTTGGGCCTGCTGCTGCTCTGTCTCGGGGTAGGGTCGATCGCGGCGATGCTTCTGACCGGCGTCCTCAGCGCCAGATACGGCAGCCGGCCGATCATCCTGGCGGGCGGGTTCGGCCTTGCCGTCCTCCTGCCGTTGCTGGTTGTGGCCGGATCGCCGCTGTCGCTCGGGTTGACGCTTCTCGCCTTTGGCGCGGCGCTCGGCTCCCTCGATGTCGCGATGAATATTCATGGGGTCGAGGTCGAGCGCGCCGCACGTCAGCCGCTGATGTCCGGCTTCCATGCCCTCTTCAGCGTCGGCGGTTTCGCGGGCGCGACCGTGATGACCTTTCTCCTGTCTTCGAGAATGGCCCCGCTGGCGGGCGCCATGTTTGCGGCCGTGCTGATGGCGATCGCGATGGCTCTTGCAGCGCCTCGTTTGCTGCGCGCCTCGCATTCGGAGAAGGCGCCTCTGATTGTCGCGCCGCGCGGCGTCGTTCTTCTGCTCGCGGCCCTGGCCTTCGTGATGTTCCTCGTCGAAGGCGCGATTCTCGACTGGAGCGCCTTGCTCGCCACCGGGAAAGGGCTCGTAAGCGAGGCGCGAGGCGGACTTGGCTACTCGATGTTCGCAATCGCAATGACAGCGGGACGGCTCAGCGGCGATTTCGTCACGGCGCGGGTCGGCGACCGGGCGGTGCTGTTTTGGGGCGGCCTCGCCACAATGGCGGGCTTCGCGCTCGTGCTTTCCGCGCCGATCGCCTGGCTCGCCATGAGCGGGTTTCTGCTGATTGGCTTCGGAGCTTCGAACATCGTGCCGGTGCTGTTCCGTGGCGCTGGCGCGCAGCGCGCGATGCCGGCCGGCCTCGCCGTCGCGGCGATCACGACGACAGGCTACGCGGGCGTTCTGGTTGGTCCAGCGGCGATCGGCCTCGTCGCAAAATCGGTAGGGCTTCCCGTTGCGTTCTGGCTGTTGGCGGCGCTTGTCAGCGCGGTCGTCTTGAGCGCGCGAACTGTCACGGCTCCGCGGACCTGAAAGGTGTTGGCTGATGCGGATTGCGCATGTGGCGCTGTGTACTGACGACCTCGACGGGGCGGAGGAATTCCAGCGCCGAACGGGATCGGCCAGAAGAAGATGGCCTATATGGAAGAAGAACACAGCGCGCCCGCGCTCGACCTCATGCACCGGATCAAGGCGTCGTTCGATCCGCAACATGGCGAATCCGGGAAAGATTTTTGCGGTGTAGCAAGTTAGTATATTTATGCTAAAGGAAGCCGTAAAGGATGGCAGCGCAAAATCAACACTACGTTCCAAAATTTGTACTTAGAAATTTCTTATCGGAGGAATCAAAAGAGCGGGTTTCCGTATATGATAAGAAAGACGACCGTACGTTTACTACTTCGATAAACAATATTATGGCAGAGCGGCGATTTAATGACTTTCAATTTGACGAATACATCGTGTCGTTTGAATTGATAGCTAGCAAAATCGAAGGCACCGTGCTGCCGAGATACCGTGCAATTGTTCAGGCGCAGACCCTTGAACGCACCCCTGAGGAAAGAGCCGACCTCGCATTTTTTATTGCTTTTCAGTTTCTCCGGGTAAAAGCAATGAGAGAAATGTACGTGGATTTGGAGGAAGCAGTTAAGAAGAATTGGAAAGCAGGGGCCACAGCATGAAGCAAGTGAGCGGATGGTCGCCTCCAACAGAAGATAAGCTAAAATTGTTTCATTTAAAATTTGTGAAAGAAAATATTGGTAAAGTTGCTGAAATTATCGCGCAAAAAGATATGATGCTTGCCCGCGCCGTCGCGAATAGATGCTTCTACATTGGTGACAATCCAGTAAGCCGTTATAACATGCAGGACCATGGACGTTATGGTAATTTAGGGATTTCGCAAAAAGGGGTAGAGATTTACTTACCGCTCTCGTCTGATCTAATGCTGTGTGCCCTCTGCCCATCAATTGCAACAGGAATTTACCATAGAATTACCTCTCATAGGAGCGTAGTGAAGCAAAGGATACAAGCTATGGCGGTTAAGGGGTTAATAACTTTTTCCGAAATGTCGAAGCAAATACAGAAATTTGACGATGAACTGGCAAATGCTGACGAGATGCATAAGTGTCTCACAAAGGGGAGTCCGTTAAGCTCCGGAGTTAGCAATATGGATTTTTACAACTCGCTGCAAATGCAGTGGGCAAAGCGGTACGTGATCGATAAGAACTCTAACTTCAAACTTGCTCGAAGACACAATAAGGAATTCCCGGAGCTGAGGAACGGGAGAAGATTAGCTTTTGATTAAGCCTTCGGGGCAGGGACAGGGGTAGGCAAGAGCAGGCCGAGCGGCTTGCCGAGCCCATTCGACCTACGGGAACAAGCTCCCTTCTCGCGCGTCTCGGACCGAGGCTCGGCTGGGGACTGACGAGGAGGCGTATCGTGAAGTGCGCCGTTCTGGCCTGGGGATCGCTGGTGTGGGATCCCCGCGATCTGCAAACCGCCGCCAAATTCGTGGCCAACGGCCCTCTGCTGCCGATCGAGTTCTGCCGGGTTGCGGCCGACGGACGGCTGACTTCTGGCGATCGACGAAACTTTTTTGCTACACTTCTCGATTCGCCCCGAACGGAAGCGCTGCGCCAACAGCGAATGCTTAGACTCAGAAGGATGACGAACACCGCCTCCGAGTCGCAGAGGAGGCCGGGACGACAAGGCGTCAGCCCAGGGGCTGTCGCCCGCTGTATTCCTCCGATGCGTTCGATCTTGACGGGCGCGGCTGCCCGGGCGCCTTCTGGGGCGCAGCAGCGGGAGGCCGACCATGAATGTCCGGGTGCTGATCGGGTCCAAGAAGGGTGCGTTCCTTCTCGAAAGCGACAGCGAGCGCCGCGATTGGCGCTTGCGTGGGCCTTTGTGCGAGCACTGGCCTCTGACCCACGTCGCCGCCGACCTCGCGGACGGGACCATTTACGCGACCGGCGGCAACGCGTGGTTCGGGCCGGCCGTGTGGAAGTCGAATGACGCCGGCGCAACCTGGACCCATTCGAGCCGGGGGCTGGCTTACCCGCAAGGCCAGACGCCGCTGCAATGCGCCTGGGTGGCTCATGCCGCGCATGGGCGGCTCTACGTCGGCGTCGAGCCGGCGGGGCTTTTTGTCAGCGACGATGGCGGCGAGAGCTTTCGCGAGGTGGAGGGCCTGCGCCGACACCCCTCGCGCCCGCAATGGCAGCCGGGCGGGATCGGCCTTGTGCTGCACTCCATCGTCTCCGATCCCGCCGACGCGCGCCGGCTCTGGGTCGGCGTCTCCTCAGTCGGCGTGTTCTACACGGAAGACGGCGGCGAAACCTGGAGCCCGCGCAATTCGGGCACGCGTTGCGACTATCTCCCCGAGGGAGAGCGCTATCCGGAGTTCGGTCAGTGCGTGCACAACTTGACCCTCGCGCCGGGCCGGTCCGACCGCCTCTACCAGCAAAACCATTGCGGCATGTACCGCAGCGACGACGGCGGCGCGTCCTGGCGCAGCATCGAGAACGGCCTCCCGTCGAGCTTTGGCTTTCCTGTCGCCGCCCATCCCCGCGACGCCGACACCCTGTTCTTCGTGCCGCTCAACGGCGACACCAAGGGCCGCTATCCGCCAGACGCACGCGCCGCGGTCTGGCGCTCGCGCGATGGCGGCGCGCGTTGGGCTGATGGTCGTGCGGGGCTGCCACAGTCCGGCGCCTATTTCGGTGTGATGCGTCAGGCCCTGGCGACCGACGCGCTCGATCCCGCCGGCGTCTATTTTGGCACGAGCAACGGCTCCGTCTATGCAAGCCGCGACGAGGGCGAGACCTGGGAGTGCATCGCGCGCGACCTGCCGGCGATTTCGTCGGTCGAGACGATGACGGCGGCCTGATGCGCGCGCCCGCCGTCGTCCGGCTGCCGGCCTTGCTGAAGGCGCTCTTTCCCAACTCTGAGCGCGTCGTGAAGATCGAGGCGGAGACGGTCGAGGATGTGATGAACGGACTTGAGGCGCGCTGGCCGGGCATGCGGGACCGTCTTTGCGATTCGACGCCAGCGATTCGACGCCACATCAACGTGTTCGTCGAAGGCGAACGCGTGCGTCTCGACACCCGGCTCGAACC